>NZ_CP082966.1:3051546-3695592 GCF_019968605.1 Polaribacter litorisediminis | reverse complement strand
AAACAGAAACCGATTATAAAATTACAAAAGGAACCGGATGGTTAGAAATTATGGGCTGCGGAATGGTAGATCCTAATGTTTTGAAAAACTGTAACATCGATCCAAAAAAATATTCTGGTTATGCCTTTGGAATGGGAATTGAGCGCATTGCCATGTTGCTATATCAAATTCCTGATATTAGAATGTTTTACGAAAATGACAAGCGTTTTTTAGAGCAGTTTAAAAGTGTACTCTAACATCTCATTCTAACCTTCTCAAAGGGAATGAACTAACTCAAATTAAAAAATAAACAATTTTTCATTTTGATCGAAATATGATTGAATCAAAAAACCTTTAGACTTCTTTATACTATAAATTTATAAATAATTTCTCCCTTTGGGAGAAGATAAAATTATGAAAAAAGACATTCAAATACCTGAAGTTACCAATGTAGAAATGGCAGTTGTTTATGAATACAATGATCTTTATAAAACTGATGATTGGAATGTATATTTAATCAACAATAAAAATGTTGCTTTAGAAATGATGGTAATTGTTTCTCAAGGTTTTTCTGAAACAAAAACAACGTCTTTGATTCGTAAAAAAATTGATGTTTTACCTGCAAATTCTTTTGCTAAAATAGAGTTTATTCAACCTGAATTATTCAAGTTAAACAATCGTTTTCAAGTTACTTTTTTCGAAGGAAATGCATTATTTGAAAAAACTTTTATTTTCGATCAAAATACCATCAAAGAAGGTGCTTTACGTATGATTAACGAGATTAAAAAACGTGGAATTTTAGCAAAGTAATGCGTTGTTTATAGCGCACCTTGTTTGTCACTGACACTTAATTTGTCTCCCTGAAAGGGTCTCTCACAACAGTGAGCAACAGCACGCAAAGATTCTTGCAGAATGACAAAAATGGATTGAAAATTGGATAAAAACTGGCTGCAAAATGAGAAAGAAACCCTCACAAAACCCGTTCAGTTTGTCACCCTGAAAGGGTCTAAAACAATACTGATCAACAGCACGCAAAGATTGTTGCAGAATGACAAAACTGTATGGAAAGTGAGTGAGAAAACCGTAAAAAACCCATTCAGTTTGTCTCCCTGAAAGGGTCTCACACAAAGAAAAGCAAACTAAACCTCAGAAGATTCTTGCAGAATGACAAAACTGTATGGAAAGTGAGTGAGAAAACCGTAAAAAACCCATTCAGTTTGTCTCCCTGAAAGGGTCTCACACAAAGAAAAGCAAACTAAACCTCAGAAGATTCTTGCAGAATGACAAAACTGTATGGAAAGTGAGTGAGAAACACGTTCTGTTTGTCACCCTGAAAGGGTCTCACACAACAGTGAGCAACAGCACGTAAAGATTCTTTCAGAATGGCAAAAATGGATTGAAACTGACTGATAACTGCGTGGAAACAGAAACGCAACACCACACGCTTTGTCTCACTGAAAGGGTCTCAAACAATAGTGAGCAACAGCACGCAAAGATTCTTTCAGAATGACAAAAATGGATTGAAAATTGGATAAAAACTGGCTACAAAATGAGAAAGAAATCCTCACAAAACCCACACAGTTTGTCTCCCTGAAAGGGTCTCACACAACAGTGAGCAACAGCACGCAAAGATTCTTTCAGAATGACAAAACTAGATTGAAACTGACTGATAACTGCGTGGAAACAGCAACGCAACACCACACAGTTTGTCTCCCTGAAAGGGTCTCACATAACAGTGAGCAATAGCACGAAAAGATTCTTACAGAATGACAAAACTGGATTGAAACTGAGCGGTAACTCCGTGGAAACAGCAACGCAACACCACACAGTTTGTCTCCCTGAAAGGGTCTCACACAACAGTGAGCAACAGCATGCAAAGATTCTTGCAGAATGACAAAACTGGTCGAAAATTGGATAAAAACTGGCTACAAAATGAGAAAGAAATCCTCACAAAACCCACACAGTTTGTCTCCCTGAAAGGGTCTCACACAACAGTAAGCAATAGCACGCAAAGATTCTTACAGAATAACAAAACTGGATTGAAAATTGGATAAAAACTGGCTGCAAAATGAGAAAGAAATCCTCACAAAACCCACACAGTTTGTCTCCCTGAAAGGGTCTCACACAACAGTAAGTAATAGCACGCAAAGATTCTTACAGAATAACAAAACTGGATTGAAAATTGGATAAAAACTGGCTGCAAAATGAGAAAGAAATCCTCACAAAACCCACACAGTTTGTCTCCCTGAAAGGGTCTCACACAACAGTGAGCAACAGCACGCAAAGATTCTTGCAGAATGACAAAACTGTATGGAAACTGACTGATAAATGCGTGGAAATAGCAACGCAACACCACACAGTTTGTCTCCCTGAAAGGGTCTCACACAACAGTGAGCAATAGCACGCAAAGATTCTTTCAGAATGACAAAAATGGATTGAAAATTGGATAAAAACTGGCTGCAAAATGAGAAATAAATCCTCACAAAACCCATTCAGTTTGTCTCCCTGAAAGGGTCTCACACAACAGTAAGCAATAGCACGAAAAGATTCTTACAGAATGACAAAACTGGATTGAAACTGGCTGATAACTCCGTGGAAACAGCAACGCAACACCACACAGTTTGTCTCCCTGAAAGGGTCTCACATAACAGTGAGCAATAGCACGAAAAGATTCTTACAGAATGACAAAACTGGATTGAAACTGACTGATAACTGCGTGGAAACAGCAACGCAACACCACACAGTTTGTCTCCCTGAAAGGGTCTCACACAACAGTGAGCAACAGCACGCAAAGATTCTTTCAGAATGACAAAAATGGATTGAAAATTGGATAAAAACTGGCTGCAAAATGAGAAATAAATCCTCACAAAACCCATTCAGTTTGTCTACCTGAAAGGGTCTCACACAACAGTGAGCAATAGCACGCAAAGATTCCTACGGAATGACAAAAATGGATTGAAACTGAGCGTTAACTGCGTGGAAACAGCAACGCAACACCACACGCTTTGTCTCCCTGAAAGGGTCTCACACAACAGTAAGCAATAGCACGCAAAGATTCTTGCAGAATGACAAAAATGGATTGAAACTGACTGATAACTCCGTGGAAACAGAAACGCAACACCACACAGTTTGTCTCCCTGAAAGGGTCTCACACAACAGTGAGCAACAGCACGCAAAAATTCTTGCAGAATAACAAAACTGTATGGAAACTGACTGATAAATGCGTGGAAATAGCAACGCAACACCACACAGTTTGTCTCCCTGAAAGGGTCTCACACAACAGTGAGCAACAGCATGCAAAGATTCTTGCAGAATGACAAAACTGGTCGAAAATTGGATAAAAACTGGCTACAAAATGAGAAAGAAATCCTCACAAAACCCACACAGTTTGTCTCCCTGAAAGGGTCTCACACAACAGTAAGCAATAGCACGCAAAGATTCTTACAGAATGACAAAACTGTATGGAAAGTGAGTGAGAAAACCGTAAAAAACCCATTCAGTTTGTCTCCCTGAAAGGGTCTCACACAAAGAAAAGCAAACTAAACCTCAGAAGATTCTTGCAGAATGACAAAACTGTATGGAAAGTGAGTGAGAAACACGTTCTGTTTGTCTCCCTGAAAGGGTCTCACACAACAGTGAGCAACAGCACGCAAAGATTCTTTCAGAATGACAAAACTGTATGGAAACTGAGCGGTAAATGCGTGGAAATAGCAACGCAACACCACACGATTTGTCTCCCTGAAAGGGTCTCACATAACATTAAGCAATAGCATGCAAAGATTCTTGCAGAATGACAAAACTGGATTGAAACTGACTGATAACTGCGTGGAAATAGCAACGCAACACCACACAGTTTGTCTCACTGAAAGAGTCTCAAACAACATTGAGCAACAGCACGCAAAGATTCTTGCAGAATGACAAAACTGTATGGAAAGTGAGTGAGAAAACCGTAAAAAACCAATTCAGTTTGTCTCCCTGAAAGGGTCTCACACAACAGTGAGCAACAGCACGCAAAGATTCTTGCAGAATGACAAAACTAGATTGAAACTGACCGGTAACTGCGTGAAAACAGCAACGCAACACCACACGCTTTGTCTCCCTGAAAGGGTCTCACACAAAGAAAAGCAAACCTAACCCCAGAAGATTCTTGCAGAATGACAAAACTGTATGGAAAGTGAGTGAGAAACACGTTCTGTTTGTCAACCTGAAAGGATCTCAAACAACAGTGAGCAGCAGCACGCAAAGATTCTTACAGAATAACAAAACTGGATAAAAACTGGCTGCAAAATGAGAAATAAATCCTAACAAAACCTATTCAGTTTGTCTCCCTGAAAGGGTCTCACACAACAGTAAGCAACAGCACGCAAAGATTCTTGCAGAATGACAAAAATGGATTGAAACTGACTGATAACTGCGTGGAAACAGCAACGCAACACCACACAGTTTGTCTCCCTGAAAGGGTCTCACACAACAGTGAGCAATAGCACGCAAAGATTCTTGCAGAATGACAAAACTGGATTGAAACTGAGTGATAACTCCGTGGAAACAGAAACGCAACACCACACAGTTTGTCTCCCTGAAAGGGTCTCACACAACAGTGAGCAATAGCACGCAAAGATTCTTGCAGAATGACAAAACTGGATTGAAACTGAGTGATAACTCCGTGGAAACAGAAACGCAACACCACACAGTTTGTCTCCCTGAAAGGGTCTCACACAACAGTGAGCAACAGCACGCAAAGATTCTTGCAGAATGACAAACCAAATGCAAACAAGAACGCAAAACCAATAGGCATTTCACTCAAACACAGTTTGTCACCCTGAAAGGGTCTCACACAAGAGTGAGAAAACCAAACCCCAAAAGATTCTTACAGAATGACAAAACTAGTCGAAAAATTCCTTTGGAATAACAAACTTTACATATTTTTACTGTTTTTCAAAAAGAACAAAACTAAATACCACCAAACATGATATCCCACACACCAGGTATATACAATTTTTATGCATACATTATTACTAATAAAAACAAAACCGTTTTATATACTGGCGTTACAAATAATCTAAAATTACGTTTGCAGCAACATAAACAAAAAAAGAACCCTAAAAGTTTTACTGCGAAATACAATGTACATTATTTATTACATTACGAACATTTTGGTTGGATACAAGAAGCTATTGCAAGAGAAAAAGAGATTAAAAACTTAACAAGACAAAAGAAAATAAATTTGATTCAAGAGCAAAATGCTCAAATGGATTTTTTAAATTATTTGTTTGAATAGAGTTGTCTGAGATTCCTACGGAATGACAAAATTGTGTGAAAAACTAGTTACAAATTAATTGAAAACAGCAAAACCAAACCCACACAGTTTGTCACCCTGAAAGGGTCTCACACAACAGTGAGCAACAGCACGCGAAGATTCTTACAGAATGACAAAACTGGGTGGAAAAACTAATTGGAAACTGGATGGAAAGTGAAAGAGAAAACCTCACAAAACCCGTTCAGTTTGTCTCCCTGAAAGGGTCTCACACTAGAATGAGCAAACCAAACCCCAAAAGATTCTTGCAGAATGACAAAACTAGGTGGAGAAACTAATTGGAAACTGGATAGAAAGTGAGTAAGATAAACGTAAAAAATACGTTCTGTTTATCACCCTGAAAGGATCTCGCGCAAGAGTGAGCAACAGTATGCAAAAGATTCCTACGGAATGACAAACTGTGAGGGAAAAGAGAACGAAATAATATTTAGATTTACCGAAATTTTACCTCTACCTTTCCTCGGTAAATCAACCAAAAAAACCAATTAACAAATACAAAATAACAGTAATTGCACCTCCCACTAAAGCATACGGTAATTGGGTTTTTACATGATCTATATGATCACTGGCAGAAGCCATAGAAGAAATAATAGACGTATCTGAAATTGGCGAACAATGATCTCCAAAAATACCTCCTCCTAAAGTAGCAGCCACCACAATAGTTACCTCAGCACCATGAATATTTGCCATGGGTACTGAAATTGCCAACATAATAGCAAATGTTCCCCAAGAAGTTCCTGTAGAAAAAGCAATAAAAGAACTAATGATAAAAACAACAGCTGGCAACAACTCTGGAGACAGCCATTCTTTTGTTGCATTGGCAACATAAATTCCGGTTTCTAATTCTTTACAAGCATCTCCAATAGCAAATGCTAATAACATTAACAAAGCCAAAGGTATTAACTCACTAATACCTTTTAATGTTAAATTGATAGCTTCTTTTGGCCTCATGATTCCTTGAATAAAATACATCAGCATAGCCACCAAAAGTGATGTAATTACTGCATATAAAACAGATGACGAGCCAGAGCCTTCGCCAATTGCTTGTGACGCGTGATTTAAAAAAGAGGTAGATTCCTTAACAGCACTCCACCCAGTGTACATTAAATTAATTGGCATCATACAAACCATGACCAAAAGCGGCACAATCATATTATAGGCTTTGGCTTCAATGCCTTCTTTTGGCGGAAATGAAGTTACTGCGTCAGAAACCATGGGTTTAGATCCTTTATTCATTAACAAACCGGTGTCTTTCGTTCTTGTTTCGGCTTTTTTCATTGGGCCTAAATCGTTCTTTGAAAAAATGACAATAAACACAATTGTTATAGCCAATAATGGATAAAAATTATATTTAATAGAAGCAATCATCACAGAAAATGGTTTGTCAATTCCTTGTGTAAGCAACAATCCCATAATAAAAGCGCCCCATGCATTAAAAGGAATTAAAATTGATGAAGGCGCAGAACTTGAATCTGCTATATACGCTAACTTTTCTCTCGGAATTCCTAATTTATCAAAAATGGGTCTATATAAAGTTCCTACGGTTAAAGAACTAATGCTCGTTTCCACAAACAGTAACAATCCCGTAATTGTTGCTAAAATTTGCACCATTACTCTACTGTAACCCGTTTTTTTATCTTCTAGCTTTACCAATTGTCTATTTAAAATATTGATAAAACCCTCTACCCCTCTAGAATATTGAATAAAAATAAGCAAGGCACCTACCAAAGCACTAAACATAATGGTTCTTGTATTTCCTTTAGATTGAAACACATTGACCATTCCTTCAATCATGGCTAATGTTCCTGTTAGTGGGTTCCAACCCTCAATGATCAGCCAAGAAAACCAAATACCAAATAACAAAGCGATGTACACTTGCTTGGTTCTTAATGCTAAAATGATTGCCACAATTGGCGGTATTACTGATAAAAATCCATATTCCATAAAAAAAAGTTTATTTAGGCTAAAGGTAATAATTTATCAATATCACAAAATGTTATTTATAAAATTGTACTCGTTATTTGCATATTTTAAATTAAAGTCAGGTTCCTTAATTTTATAAATCCCTGTTTCATCGAGAAAAAAACAGTGTTTGTCTAAAAAATTTCCCTTTTATGAACCGCTACCCTTTTTTTGTGGCAAATAATTTTAAATTTGAAACTCATGAAAATTAGAAACGTAATTTTAGGACTTTGTTTGATACTATTAACTTCTTGTGTAGTAAAATCTTTACATCCTTTTTACACCAAAGAAACCATCTCTTTTGATCATAGTTTTATTGGAGATTGGCAAGATTCAAAAAACGGAAAATGGCAAATTGTTTCCTTTAAAGAACAAATGTTAAAAGAAAACCCTTTAGGAAAAATGAAAGATGAAGATTTACAATTGTATAAAGAATTTAATAACAGTTATCTTATTAAAAGAAATTATGAAGACCAAGAAGTTTTGTTTATTGCAACACCATTTGTAATAAACAACCAAAGGTATTTAGATTTTTTCCCTTTTGGTCGTCAAGAAAATATAGATAATTTGTTAGAAAGTCATTCCATTTATACGCACAGTTTGGTTAAATATGATGTTTTAAAAAATGGGAAAATTGAAATAAGATGGTTAGATGAAGACAAAATTGACGCCCTTTTTAAAAAGAAAAAAATAAAAATTAAACACGAAACATTTGGTGTTTTAAACGATCAGTATTTGTTGACTGCAAGCTCTAAAGAATTGCAAAAATTTATTAAAAAATACATGGCTTCTAACGATGCAGAAAAATGGAATACTTCAACAAAATTTATATTAAGTAAAATAGATGCAGCAAAATAAACTTTTTTTAAAAGGAACAAACGCTCATAACATAGTCGTTTTTAACACTGTGTTATGGAGTTGTTCTTTTGCGATTCTGCTATTTCTTTTTTCTGGAAGTTCCTTGCCTGCAAAAATCGATTATATTTATACCGCAAGCTTTATATTTACTTTAGTGGTTCCTGTCTCTTTAAATTTATATTGGTTACTTCCTAAATATCTTAAAAAGGAAAAATATGGACTCTTCGGAATCCTTTTTGTTATACATCTTATTGTGTTTGCACAGATAAATCCTTGGCTCTTTAATGTTTTGGTCAATACCTTTTTTAAAGATTATTTCTTTATTTCCTATCATAATACCATAGAAATCTATTTTATTTTTTCGGTGTTTTTTATCCTAACTGCGCTGATAAAACTTGCCGAAAATTGGGTGTATTTAAATCAATTAGAAAACAAAACGCTTAAAATTCAGAATCAGCATATAGAAAATCAATTGTATTATTTAAAAGGTCAGATTAATCCGCATTTTTTATTCAATTCTTTAAACGTATTGTATTCGTTGGCAATTGATGAAAAAAAAGAAGTTACCCAAGCAATTTTACAATTATCAGATATTTTGAGATATGTTATTTATGATATAAATGCTGATAAAATAACCATCAAAAAAGAAATTGAACTCCTTCATAATTACATTGAATTTGAAAAAAATAGGCATGTAAACGATTCAACTATTAAATTTAAGTACAAAGTTGATGAAGATTTAGAAATCTACCCAATGTTGTTATTGCCTTTACTTGAAAATAGTTTTAAACACGGATTAAAAAGTGGTATAAAAAATCCTTATATTGATGTAAAATTAACAGCTAAAAACAAAAAAATAGATTTTGTAATTTCTAATAATTTTAAAGAATCTACAAATGATCATTCAAAAGAAGAACATGGAATCGGTTTAAAAAATATTCAAGAAAATTTAGCCATTATTTATCCTGATCAACATCTTTTTTCAATTGAAAATACCGAAACTATTTTTACAGTAAAGCTAACGTTAGATTTAGAAAAATGAATATAAGTTGCCTCATAATTGATGATGAACCCTCTTCGCAAAATGTTCTAAAATCATTTATACATAAAATTGATTATTTAGAATTAGTCCATATTTGTAATAATGCTTTAGAGGCTTTAGAGGCTTTAGAATATTTAAAAAGCAATACTGTTGATTTACTTTTTTTAGATATTAATATGCCTCAACTTTCGGGAGTTGATTTTTACAAATCGCTAAAAAACCCGCCAAAAGTAATTTTTACAACCGCTTATTCGGCATATGCCTTAGAAGGTTTTGAAGTTGATGCCACAGATTATTTGTTAAAACCTTTTTCTTTTGAACGTTTTTTAAAAGCAGTTTCAAAAATTAAAGATTTAAAGGATGCTAACATTGCGTATATCTTTGTAAAATCTGACAAAAAATTACACCAGATAAAAATTGAAGACATTTATTTTATAGAAGGTTTAGGAGATTATATTAAAGTGCATTTAAATAATACCTTTTTAGTAACGTATAAATCTTTAAAAATGATGCATAATTCCCTGCCAAAGTCTATTTTTATACAAGTTCATAAATCGTTTATCATCAACAAAAATAAACTGGATTATATAGAAGGGAACTTGGCAATCATCAACTCAAATAAAATACCTTTAGGACAAAAATATAAGAAAGAATTTCTTGATCATTTTAATGCATAAATATGTCTAAATTTTACACCAAAATTACATCAAAACTTCAAAAATTTATTGAAGCACAAAAAATATTTTTTGTTGCCACAGCGCCAAATTCTGGACGTATTAATTTATCGCCAAAAGGAATGGATTCTTTTAAAGTGCTGCATAAAAACCGTGTTTTATGGCTAAATGTTACTGGAAGTGGTAATGAAACTGCAGCACATTTATCAGAAAATGAACGTATTACCATCATGTTTTGTTCTTTTGAAAAAGTGCCTAATATCTTACGGTTATACGGAAAAGGAAAAGAAATTAAACCCAAAGATGAAGAATGGAATAGCATTATTTCTTTATTTCCTGAAACTCCGGGAACCCGCCAAATATTTGATATTACGATTGAATCTGCTCAAACTTCTTGCGGAATGTCCATTCCGTTTTTTGAGTATAAAGGAGAAAGAAATGATTTGAACAATTGGGCATCTGAACAAGGCCCAGAAGGAATTCAAGAGTACTGGGAAAACAAAAATCAAACGAGTATTGATGGTTTACCAACACATCTTTTAGAATAAAAAAAGCCAGCATACGTATACTGGCTTTTAAATAAACTTTGTAATTATTTAGAAACAATAATCTTTTTAGTTGCCTTTTTATTGCCTTGCTGTATCCTTAACAAATAAACACCTGCAGAAATATTTCTGGTCTCTATTTCTTTTGTAAACTTTGCATTGGTAACTTTATTGATAGAGGTACTTATTTGTCTTCCTTGTAAATCTAATAAAGAGATTTTTACATCTTCGTTATTCACATTATTAATTTTTATATTTAAAATTCCTTTTGTTGGGTTTGGCCATAAAGAAATTTCTTCTAAAACATTTTTTTCTAGGCTTAACGTAGCTTCTCTTATGTTGATGGTTTTATTAGGCAACCATCCTTTTGAACTGTTTGTTACATCAACTTTAAATTCATCACTAAAAGAATCAGTTTGCGTGTTTACATAGTTTATAAATCCTGCATTTATTTTATGTTGATCAAATTGATCTCCCAGAGATAATTGAACACCTCTAATTTCTAAATAGCCTTTTGTAGGCAAACTTACTAACGTAAATATTTGATTTGTAGCAACATCATCCGTTGTTGAAGCACTTATATCGCTACTAGTAATTGTATAGGTAGAGTTTTTATCAACAATAATATCTGAAAGCGCTAATGACGGAATATTTGTATTTTTTTGTACCGTACATATCGATATACTTGCAGCATTTATCTGTCCTCCATCTAAATCCCAGCCATCGTCAACGATTAATTTCCACTCTCCTAAAGCATTTTTACCAGTATAAGGCGCGCTCATATTATTTATTGGCTTAACAGGTCCAGAAATTGCAGGTGCTATGTTATTGCAATTTAAGGGGTTTGCATCATCATCAAAAGTAACATTACTAATATTGGCTATTTCACCACAAGGATTTTGTAATAAAACAACTTGGGTACTGCCTATACTTTCTGGTCCTTCTAATGAAATAATTATATCTTGCACATAACTGTGATTAATATCTGTTGTCACTAAAATTTTATCAATAAACATAGTATCTGTTACATTTATAGGAACAAAGGCTCTAGACCCTGCTATGGTGTCTATTTTTGCCATAGAAAAATCTGTAGCCACATATGTGTTTGGGCATTCACTTATGCCTGTTTGAAAACTATTTATAGAGGAATAATCCCCAGAAATACAAGTGTTTTCAGGTTTTATTCTCCAATAATACACGGTTTCACTTTGCAAGCCTTCAATTGAAAACTGTAAATCGTCGCTATTTTCAGAAAATGAAATGCTGTTAAACGTAGGACTTTCTGAAACCTCTACGAGGTAAGTTTTTGCATTAGTGTACTTTTCCCAAGACAAATTAACTTTTGATGTAGTAATTCCTGTTAAACCATTTTCGGGGTATGCGGGCACAACTTCTTCGCCTGAAAACTTGTATTCTATTACATTTAATTCAATGGGGGTTGTGGTGATTTCATTTCCATTTTTTCCAGTAATATTTATTGGGTAAGATCCGGGTAACACGTTATCTAAGTTTCCAAAAGTTACTGTAAGCGCTCCATCTGCACTTAAAGAAGTGTCTGATAAATTTACAGTAGCATTTGTAGGTTGCCCTTCAACAGAAAAAGTTGTTGTTCCTCCGATGGTTTCCACATAATTCAAATCAAAAGAGGTTGTATTTCCGCAGGATGTTTTAGCATTTTCACTTGTAAATAAACCTATTCCTGAAGTAACACCGGTAACAATTAAGGATACATTTTGAGATTCTCCTGCTAAAGTTCCTTTATGACTAATGGTAATTGTATACTCTCCCAATGCATTTTGAATCTCTACTTTTTCATAAGGATCTACTATATTGTCTCCTTTTTCATTTGTAACTACAGAGGTGAGTTTCCAAGGCATAAATATCTCTGAACTATCTTCTGAGTTATTTGTTATTCTAATATCTATATCGTTTACCAACACTGGTGTTGCGTCATTTACAACACCTGTATTTGCAACTCCAGGTGCATCTGTCCAAGAAATTGAAGCTAATAATGGTGCTACTCCATCAGATTTTACGACCAATGTATATGTGCTACCTTGTGTTATTTCTATTTCTGAAATTATAGATTGAAAATTATTAGTTGTAATCGTTTCTGCAGCTTTTTTGGTATTCATTAACCCCCAACCTGTATCTGCATCCGGACCTATTGCTGCAACATCATCTGCTGTATGTAAAGCCAAACCTTTTAAAGTAGCAGCTTTCATAAAAGTACCATTTTTTTCCTTATAATATTGTTGTAATAACAATAAAGAGCCTGCAACATTTGGAGAAGCCATTGAGGTTCCGCTATAAGAGGCATAAGCATCATCCGCTGCTTCTAACGTAGAATATACGCCAGTTCCGTTACCCATAATGTCTGGCTTCACTCTTAAATCATCGGTTGGTCCTTCTGTACTTGAGCTATTTCTCTCTACTGTATTTAAGCTACCGTCTGCATTTATTGCAGCATCTTGTCCGTTTGCTACGACTAAACCATTTTTTGAAGTTCCTTGTCCAGTTAATTTATCAAAAAGAAAATTTCCCTGTAAAGGCTCTAAATTTATACCTTCATCATTTCCTTCATTTCCTGCAGCTACCACCATTAAATAATACGGAGCATTAAACATTATGTTATCCCAATTTCTAGATTCATCAATATAGCCTCCAAAAAAGAAAGCAGGTAGTGAAGGATTACCATCATCATCTCTAGTAGAGAAACCATAAGAGTGGTTTGATATTAACATGCCGTCTGCCGCGGTGGCTGTTGCTGTTGACAAATCATTTTCATAACTATAAGCAACACCTTTTGCTTGCGGTGCCATCCCTTTTGCTGCTGACTCAAAACCAGAAGAAATAATGGTACCCATTACATGTGCAGCATGATCACCTAATTCTGTAGTTCCGTCTCCAACAGAAACTCTATTTTCTCCTCCTACTCCATCATATTCTTGGTGCGTTTCTCTTGGTATGCCAAAATCCCAAACATGGGCTGTCATTCCTTGGCCTTCAATATTTAATCCTAATCCGCCATTGTTATGCAAAAAATTAGCTCTTGTAGAAATAGCAGCGTCTGCATTATACGTTTTATAATACAATGGTTTTCCCTGTTTTGTAACTCCAATTAATCCATAATGAGAACCTTTTGAATCTGTATACTTTAGTTTCCACCCTTTTTGGGCTGCCATTAACAATGCTTTCTCTTTTTCAGCATAAAAATCATTAGCATATTTTTCACTAAAATTATCTAGTTTTATGAGATCATATTCTTTCGTCATTTTTTCTATCTCTTGTTTGCTTTGAGAAACTATAGAACAAGAAATTAAAAATAAAATAAGGAATATTTGCTTGAAGGATTTGTAATTCATAATGCTATTTTTTATTTTGTTAGCAAATATAACTCTTTAAATATTTTTTGTCTAAAATTTAAACTTTTGGTTATAACACTTTTTATACTTCAAAATAAAAATTTAGTTTCCGAACCTTCCCAAAACTGGTCAAATATTTGATGTTATTGCCATTTATAGACATATAATATCGTAATAAATCATTTCTTTTCGCATCCTTCTTATTAGAAAAATGACCGTAATGAAGGTTCTGCTAATTCTTTTTTAATTGTAAACAATTACTAGAATAATACCAATTTTAAAATAAAAAAAGCCAGCATGGAGGTGCTGGCTTTGAATTATAAAATTATGACGTCTATTTAGAAATAATAATCTTTTTAGTGGCTTTTTTATTTCCTTGTGCTATGCTTAACAAATAAACACCTGAAGAAATATTTCTGGTCTCTATTTCTTTTGTAAATGTTGTGTTGGTAACCTTGTTTGTAGACGTACTTATTTGTCTTCCTTGTAAGTCAAATAAAGAAATTTTTACATCTTCATTATTCACATTATTTATTTTTATATTTAAAATTCCTTTTACTGGGTTTGGCCATAAAGAAATTTCATTTAACGAAAACTCATTTACTTTTAAAACGCCTTCCTGAATGCTAATAGTTTGGTTTGGTAGCCATCCTTTAGCATCATTGGTCACATCTACTATAAATAGATCTGTAAAAGAACCTATTTCAGATTTTGTAAAAGAAATTTTACCCGCTGTTATGTCTGCTTGTGTAAAAGTATCTCCAGCCGTTAGCGCTACACCCTCTTTTTTAAGAACTCCTTTTTTTGCTAATGCTACCAAAACAAACACTTGTTGTTCTTCTGTTTCTGATGCTGTAGAAGCACTCATATTGGCTGGAGTTAGTACATAATCTGCACTACCTCCTAAACTTACACTTGTAGAAGTAAATGTTGGAATACTTGTATTCTCTGCTGATGCACAAATAGTAATAGACGCCGCATTAATTTGGCCTCCATTTAACTCGGCATTATCCTCAACTATAATTTTCCATTCTCCTAAAGCATTTTGTCCAATAAAAGGAATACTCATGTTATTTTCTGGTTTAATGGTTCCTCTAATGGCAGGTGCTGAAAAACCACAAAATAAAGTCTCTCCATCATCACTAAAAGTTGCGTTGCTGATGTCGGCAATACCTGCTAAGCATGGATTTGAATTTGATAAAACAACCACATTATTACCATTAGGATCTTGTATGGTAATGGTTAACTCTTTAACACTTGTATGCGAAATATCTGTAGTAAAAATAATGTTATTTACAGTTAATTCTTCTGAAACATTAATAGTAGCGATAGCACTAGCATTTGCAACTAGCGGATCTATAATAGCCTCAGATAAATCTGTGGCGGTAAAGGTGTTTTCACAATCTATAACTCCCGTTTGGAAGCTAAAAACGGGCGAGTATGCGCCATCAGCACAGCTGTTTTTTGGTTTTACTCGCCAATAATATACAGAATTGAGTTGTAAATCCTCTATATCTATGGTTAAAGTTGTAACCTCTTCTGTAAATAGAATATTATTAAAACTAGGTGAATCCGATAATTCTACGCTATAATTTTCTGCATTTAAATTCTCTTTCCAAAGTAATGATACTTTTGCAGCTAGTGCTTTTTGGCCGTTCGCAGGAAATTCTAATTCAGACGGATTCCTATCAAAACTTGAATGATACACCTCGAATCTAACTTTTCTTATTTGCGTTTCACTTCCGTTATCCCCCGTTATTTCAATTTCATACGTACCTGCTGGAACATTGATTAAATTTCCAAAAGTGATGTCAAAATTTCCAGCAGCACTTAATGAATTTTCAGAAAAAGACATCGTCATTGCTTCGTGAGCACCTGTGGCTGTAAATTGTGTAGTTCCTTCAACAGCAGGAATATATTCAAAGTTAAAAACAGCATCTGTATCTGAGCAAAATGTTTTCTCTGAACTATCGGCTACAAAAGTGAACTCTCCTGAAATACCGGTAACAATTAAAGAAAACCTTTGATCTTCTTCTAAAGTTCCTTTATGAGTAACTGTAATGGTATATTCACCGGCAGAAGGATTCATGATATCTACTCTTTCATAAGGGTCTACTAAATTATCTCCTTTTTCATTACTATCCACTCCTGTAAGTCTCCAGGGTTTAAACTCATCGGTTTCTCGAGTAACTTTAATATCCAAATCATTAATCAAAGCAGGAGTTGGGTCATTTGGTTCAATAGTAATATTATCTTGAATCGAAACTCCAGGTTTGTCTGTCCAAGAAATAGATGCCAATAAAGGACTTAAACCATCTGATTTCACCTTGATAGAAAAAGTATCTCCATTTTTTAAAACCTCTTCAGAAATCCAAGATTCAAAACCATTTGCAGTAATTGTTTCCGCAGCAACTTTGGTATTCATCAATCCCCAACCTGTATTTGCATCGGGCCCAACGATATCTACATCATCGGCTGTATGCAAAGCCAGTCCTTTTAAAGTAGCCGCTCTCATAAAATTACCATACGTTTCATTATAATATTGTTGCAATAACAATAAAGAACCCGCTACATTTGGGGAAGCCATTGAGGTTCCGCTATAAGAGGCATAATCATCATCAGCTGTTGTTAAAGTAGAATATACTAACACTCCATTGCCCATAAGGTCTGGTTTAATTCTTAAATCATCCGTCGGACCTTCAGAACTAGAAGCGCTTCTATTTACTGAATTTAAACTTCCATCTTCATTTATTTCGGCATCCGTTCCATTCGCAATCACTAAATTATTTTTTGAAGTTGCAATACCTGTTAATTTATCATAAGGGGCATTTCCTTCTAAAGGTTCTAAATTTGCAGAATTGTCAGCTCCATTGTTTCCTGCAGAAGTAACCATCAAGTAATACGGTGCATTGTACATAATAGCATCCCAATCTCTAGAGCTGTTAATATATGAACCAAAATAGTAGGCTGGTAGCGAAGGCTCATCGTTATCATCTCTAACCACTAAACCATAAGAATGGTTGGATATTAACATCCCATCTGCCGCAGCATCAGCAGCTTTTGCAGCATCTTGCTGATACCGAAAAGCTACACCTTTTGCTTGCGGTGCCATTCCTTTTGCAGCAGGATCAAAACCAGAAGAAATAATAGTTCCCATTACATGTCCGGCATGATCACCTAACCCTGCGGTTCCATCCCCAATAGAAACTCTATCTTCACCTCCAATACCGTCATATTCCTGATGGGTTAGTCTTGGCAAACCAAAATCCCAAACATGGATTGTCATTCCTTGACCTTCTAGGTTTAATCCAAGACCTCCGCCGTTATGTAAAAAGTTGGCTCTTGTAGAAATAGCGGCATCAACATTATACGTTTTATAATACAGTGGTGTACCTTCTTTGGTGACACCAACTAATTCGTGCTGGGCACCTTTTAAGTCTTTATATTTTAGTTTCCAACCTTTTTGGGCTGCCATTATCAATGCTTTATTTTTTTGAGTCTCAAAATCAATAGCAAATTTATTACTAAGATTCTCTAGTTTTATGAGATCATATTCTTTCGTCATTTTTTCTATTTCTAGTTTGCTTTGAGAAACCATAGAAAAAGAAATTAAACATAAAATAAAAAATAATTGCTTAAAGGATTTGTAATTCATATTGCTATTTTTGTAGTGTTTTTAACAAATATAAAACGTTTGAACGCGTTTTACACAAAATTTAACTTTTTAGCATGAAAAAATTTTCGTCTTTCAACAGAGAAAATAGTACTCAACAATTAAAAACCACAGAATTCGATTTGTTAATTATTGGTGGCGGAATTACAGGCGCAGGAATTGCTTTAGACGCGGCTTCTAGAGGAATGAAAGTTGCCTTAATTGAAAAAAGTGATTTTGCCTCCGGAACCTCTAGCAAATCTACAAAACTGATACATGGCGGCTTGCGTTACCTAAAACAATTCGACTTTTGGTTGGTAAAAGAAGTCGGTACAGAGCGTGCTATTGTGCACAAATTAGCGCCGCATTTGGTGATTCCAGAAAAAATGATTTTACCTTTAATTGATGGCGGAACGTATGGTTCTTGGTTAACCTCCATTGGCTTAAAAGTGTATGATATTTTGGCTTCTGTAGAAGGCGAAGACCAACGTAAAATGCTCAACAAAAAAGAAGCTTTAGAAAAAGAACCACTACTACCAGAAAATATTTTAAATGGCGCTGGTTATTATGCCGAGTATAGAACTGATGATGCCCGCTTAACAATAGAAGTTTTAAAAACTGCTTGCAATTATAAAGCACGAATCATTAACTACATAGAAGCAAAAGAATTTATTTACGAAGAAAATAGGGTTGTTGGAGCAAAAGTTATAGACCGTATTTCTGGGGATGAATTTGCTATAAAAGCAAAATATGTAGTAAATGCTTGTGGCCCTTGGGTAGATGAATTGCGACAAATAAATCACTCTAAAACGGGCAAACGTTTGCATTTAACAAAAGGTGTACATTTGGTGGTTGCTCATGAAAAATTACCTGTAAAACAATCTGTATATTTTGATGTTCCGGATGGCAGAATGATGTTTGCTATTCCACGTGGAAAAGTTACTTATTTTGGAACAACAGACACCAATTATCAGCAGGATAAAGACAACGTTCAAACAAATTTAGTAGATGCCACTTATTTAATATCTGCCGTTAACAATATGTTTCCTGATATAACTATTACACTAAATGATGTGCAATCTTCTTGGGCGGGTTTGCGACCGTTAATTCATGAAGAAGGAAAATCGGCCTCAGAACTTTCTAGAAAGGATGAAATTTTTGTTTCTGATTCAGAATTAATTTCTATTGCTGGGGGTAAATTAACGGGCTATCGAAAAATGGCGGAACGTATTGTAGATTTGGTAGGTAAAAAATACGAACGGAGATTTGATAAAGAATTTGATGCTATCAAAACCAAAGAAATTGTACTTTCTGGTGGTACATTTAAAAATTCATCTGAAGTAAGAAGTTATATAGATGCCATTCATAATAGAATTGCAGAAGTAGATTTTGATGAAAAAGATGCACAATATTTAGTCTATAATTATGGCAAACAAACCGATATTATTTTGCAAAAATTTGATGATTTAATGCACGATAATATGCCAGAAAAAATGATAAAAGCAGAAGTTTGGTTTACCATAAACTATGAAATGGCGAGCAATCCGACTGATTTTTTTATGCGCAGAACAGGACGCTTATTTTTTGACATACCTAGCGTAATTTTGTACACTAATTTGGTATTAGAAGAGTTTAAAAAAGCGTTTTCTTGGGATGATAAAATTGTTAATAAACATCAAAAGGAATTAGAAGAACAACTAAAAGAAGCCACCACTTTTGAGTAAAACTATTTGAATTGAATAGCACCCTAATAAATTGATTTAAAAATATTTATATCAATCTTAGAAAATATTAAAAACAACATTTTTTAGCACGAAAATTTAAATTGATTTGTAGTATCAATTGAAAAATAATGTATATTTGAATTGCTTAATTTATAAATTTTAGCTTATGCAAATATTGTAATTCAACTTCAGTAAAAAAGTTTTTTTTTGGGAAAAAGAAACTTCAAAAGAATTATAATAACAAGCTAAAAATAATAAATTATGAAAACCATATATAAAGTAGCTTTAGTGCTATTAATTACCATTTCTTTTTCGGCAAAAAAATCAATATTTCAAGACAATAAATTAGTAGCTACTTTTAAAGGAATTACAGATGATGATTTATACAAATTTGTAGACGATAAAAATAAAGAACATTTGTTTTACGATACAGATGATGAAATTGAAATAGACTTATATGATGATACTTTTATCGGTAAGAAATTTACACTTACTTGGAAAAACCAAGAAATAGAACATTTAAACGAAGACGGAGAAGAAACAGGCAAAAACATAACTGTTAAAATAATTACTTCTTTAAAGCAATCATAAAAAACTAAAAACCCCGTTTATGTATAATAAACGGGGTTTTTTTATAGGCTTTCTCTTAAAAGCGATTGATAGGTTTTACGCAGCTTTATGGGATGAACCCCTAACTTATATTTTAAAAAAACATATCCGTTAATTAAATTTACTTTAAGCCAAGAATTTGTTTGATATTTTCTGGCACTTACCGTTGCTTTAGATTGTATTATCTTAAAAGAAATTCCATGCTTTCTTACTTTATCAATCATTTCAAAATCTTCCATGATGCAAAACTCCTCATTGTAGCCTTGTAAAGCTTCAAAAGTTTCTTTTGTAAAAAACTGACATTGATCTCCTCCACCAGCAAAAAAACCATCTTTTTGGGTAAAAGAACTATTTATACGCAGTAAAAATGTTTTTTTATCAAACTGATATGCAAAAAAACCAGCTTTGTTTCCCTCTTTAATTGCCAATATTATCTGATTGTAGAAATCTTTAGGCAAAATTATATCCGCATGTAAAAACAATAAAATATCGCCTTTAGCTATTGTTGCACCTGCATTCATTTGAGCAGCTCTACCTTTTTTAACAGCATCAAAATACGTAACTTTATCAAAATTTTTACAAACCATACCGCTCTCGTCAATTGATTCTGGAGAATTAGAAACAATGATTTCTATGGGAAGTTTGTTAGCTTGCTCATTTAAAAACGACAGAATCTTTATAAGGTTTTGTTGTTCATTGTACACCGGAATTATTATACTTAATATCATCTTTAAACCTACGTAATTTATTATGAAACAGTTTTTAATTTCCTTCTTTTTTTTATCCGTCTTTACAGTTAGCGCACAAAATAATGTAAACTATAATCAAGTTTCTCAAGATTTACTACAAAATATTATGGAGGATACTTCCTATGAAAAACAAGTAAAAATTTTATCAGAAAGTACGTTAGATGAACTCGTTACAGCATTGAAAACAGACCAACAAAAAATAGCATTTTGGGTAAATATTTATAACGCATTTATTCAAATTTCATTGACGGAAAACCCTAAATTATATGAAGATAAAGGTACCTTTTTTAGTGAGGAAAGGATTAAAATTGCCGGAGAGCTTTTATCTTTTGATGCTATTGAACACGGAATTATTAGAAAATCGAAAATTAAACTAAGTTTAGGTTATTTAAATAAATGGTTTGTTGCTTCATGGGAACGTAAATTACGCGTAGATAAGATAGATTGGAGAATTCATTTTGCTTTAAATTGTGGTGCAAAAAGCTGCCCGCCCGTTGCCATTTATAGCGCTGAAAATTTAGAGAAAGAATTATACTTTATAACCAAAGAATATCTAAAGGAACAAACCACCTACAACAAAAGAACTAAAACAGCTACCTCAGTGGCTTTGATGTCTTGGTTTCGAGGAGATTTTGGAGGAAATTCTGGTGCAAGAGATCTTCTTTTTAATTATAAAATTACCCCTGAAAAACCAAAAAATTTAGAATTTAAAACCTACGATTGGACGTTATTATTAAACAATTATAGAACGATTCCTACTACCATTTATGATTAATCCTCCTTTTCATTTTCTTGAATATCTTCAGTCAAATCTAAATTTCTAATTGTAGGACTTACAATTGCTGTAGTAACAACGGTTATTAAAGTCATGGTTCCGCCAAAAACTACGGCCGCTACAGGACCTATTATTTTAGCTGCTAAACCACTTTCAAATGCGCCTAGCTCGTTAGAAGAACCCACAAACATAGAGTTTACAGAAGCTACTCTGCCTCTCATATCATCTGGTGTTTTTAATTGTAATATGGTTTGACGAATCACCATTGAAATTCCGTCTGCTGCACCACTTACAAACAAGGCTAAAACACTCACCCAGAAAATAGACGACAAGCCAAAAGCAATAATGCTTACTCCAAAGATAAAGACAGAGATTAGCATTTTTCTACCCGTATTTCTGTTGATAGGAATGTAGGTTGTTAACAACATCGTTACAATACTACCTATAGAAATAGAGGCGTTTAAAATGCCAAAACCTTCCGGACCTACTTTTAAAATATCTTGCGCAAAAACGGATAAAATAGCAACAGTTCCACCAAATAAAACCGCAATCATATCTAACGTTAAGGTTCCTAAAATTGCTTTATTTTGAAACACAAATTTAATACCCGCTTTCAAACTTTCTTTAACAGGTTCGCCAATTTTTGTATTTAAAATAGGTTTTTTCTTTATTTGAAAAATGGTGATAAATGAAAGCGTTACCAAAATAAAAACGATAGAAAGTGTTTTATCAACGCCCATCCAACCTATAAAAAAACCTCCACAAAGCGCTCCAGAAACAGAAGCTGTTTTCCAGGTACTGGTGCTCCAAGTTGCTGCATTATGATATATTTTTTTAGGAACCAACAAGGCTACTAAAGAGAAAATGGTAGGTCCGAAAAAAGAGCGTAAAAAGCCACCAAAAAAGACCAATCCATAAATACAATATAAAATAGCATTGGTAGACCAACTACTTAAAACGGTATCCGTAGTTAGCAAAAATAAGCCTAAACTAATCAATGAAAAAGCGCCCGTACAGAGTGCTAATAGATTTCTTTTTTCTCTTTGATCTACAATATGACCTGCAAATAAAGCCATAGAAAACGCGGGAATTATTTCCATTAAACCTATAATTCCTAAGGATAGAGGATCTTTTGTGATGGAATATACTTGCCATTCAATGACAATAAATTGCATGGACCAACCAAAAACGAGTAAAAATCTTACAAATAAAAAAATATTGAATTCTTTTATTCTTAAGGCTGCATAAGGATCTTGCTTTGGCATTTTCTTAGCTTAATTTCATATCCATTAAAATAGCAAATGTTTGATTGATGTCTGATTCCTTTACAACGATTGTCATTTCATTTGTTGTAGAAATAATTTCTTGTAAAGGAATATCTGCCCAAGCCAATTGCTTTAAAATAAAGTAGTAAATACCCGATTGTGCTTGATTTTCTTTGGGTAATTTTATGGTAATAGAGGCCAAATCTAACATGCTATGTGTTAGCATTTCATTTTCAAAAATTTCTTCTACAAAAGGTCGTAGATTTTTACTAATTACAATATTCGTTTCAAAAATACCTTGAGAAACTGTTAAAAAATAATCTGAACTTTCAGACGATTTATTTAAAATCTTTGCGATTTCTTTTAATAAAGCAGGGGTGTTTTTAAACGTAAAATCACATAAATCAGACCGAACGATTACATCTCCTAAATCTAACGCTAACTTTTTTATATTTTTTCTGATGCGTAATTCGCTTGCAGGTGAAAGTCTATTAATAGCCATCATTACTGCACCCACTTTTACCTCTTTATTTAACTTTTCTGAAACTTCGGGTAAAATAATTCTTGCTAGAGAAGAAACATTAATCAATTTTTCATTTAAAGCCTCTTCTATAAATGGTGTTTTTCGAATGGTACTTTCTACAACTTCTTGTATTGTTTTCATGATAAAAGTTTAAAAACCTAAATAATTGTTCAAAAATAAACAATTTATTACATTCAACTATCTTTTAATAATAGAAGAATTTTGAACATTTTAATTCTTTTATAAATATTAATTTTATTCTAGATTCCCGTTTTTAAGGGAATGACAATTTTAAGAGAAACTTAAGGTAAAAAACGGCAAGAAGCTCTTTTTAATGAAACAATTAATCCAGTTTATTGGTCAACTTTTTAAATTCTTTTTTTGGATCTTTATCATCATACAAAATGTTATAAACCGCATCTATAATAGGAGTTTTTGTACCTTTTTCTTCTTTAATTTTATAAGCACTTTTTGTAGCGTAATACCCTTCGGCAATCATACTCATTTCATGTTGGGCAGACCTTACCGTATATCCTTTTCCTATCATATTCCCGAACATTCTATTTCTACTAAAGGTTGAGTATCCTGTCACTAACAAATCGCCTAAATAAGCAGAATTGTTAATGTTTCGCTTCATCTTATGAACCTTTTTTATAAAACGTTTCATTTCTCGAATAGCATTGCTCATTAAGACCGATTGAAAATTATCACCATAGCCTAAACCGTGCGCAATCCCTGCAGCAACTGCATAAATATTTTTTAAAACTGCGGCATATTCTGTTCCAATAATATCATCTGTGGTTTTTACATTGATATACCAACTCCCTAAAGCTAGCGACATTTTTGCAGCAATGGCTTCATCTTGGCACGCAATTGTTAAATATGACAAACGCTCCATAGCCACCTCTTCTGCATGACAAGGTCCTGTGATTACACCAATATTTTCTAGGGGAATATGGTACTCTTTATGAAAATGTTCTCCAACAATTAAACCTGTTTCCGGAACAATTCCTTTAATGGCAGAAAAAATAGTTTTATCAACTAAAGATTCGGATAATTTATTTAATTCACTTGTTAAAAAAGCAGACGGAATTGCAAAAATTAGCACATCATACTTAGCCACCATATAATTAATATCGTCCGATAAATCCAAACGAGCTGCATCTAATTCTGCAGAACGTAAATATTTAGGGTTATGATCATTTTCTTTTATATGTTCTATGGCTTGCGTATTTCGCATATACCAACCCACAGTTTCTAGGTTCTCTATCAACATTTTAACAATAGCCGTTGCCCAACTTCCACCTCCAAAAACAGCAATCTTCTGATGTTCAATCATACGTATATATTTTGATTTCAAATGTAAGAAAATTAGTATCTTTTGATGAAAACTTGACTGATTTATTATATTTGTAAAAAATCAACTGTCATTTATGCAACGAATTCTCTTTTTGTTTTGTTTCCTATTATTAACCTTCAATTCTTGTAAAAAAGTTCCTGAAACAAAAATAGAATCCGAAGTAAAAACGGATGAAAAAATTGATGAAAAAATTGATGAAAAAAAATCTACAAAATCAGCAAATGTTTCCATTCTAAAAAAAGAGTTTATCATTGATGGTTTAAATGATATTTCGCATAAAATTTGGTTGTATTTACCTCCAAATTATCAAACATCCACCGAAGAATATCCTGTAATTTATATGCACGATGCTCAAAATTTGTTTGATCATAAAACTTCTTTTGTGGGTGAATGGTGCATCGATGAAACTTTAAATACACTTTATAAAAAAACAGGTAAAAGCTTTATTGTTGTTGGCATTGAAAATGGTGGAGAAAAAAGAATTGAGGAATATACACCTTGGCAACACCAAAAATATGGAGGAGGAAAAGGAGCTATGTATATCAATTTTTTAGCCAATGAATTAAAGCCTTTTATTGATAAAAACTATAGAACAAAAATTGATGCAAAAAATACAGCTATTATTGGAAGCTCTTTAGGAGGTTTAATTTCTTTTTATGGAGGCTTAAAATATCCGGAAGTTTTCGGCAAAATAGGCGCACTTTCTACCTCTTTTTGGTTTTCTGAAGAAGTTTTTGAATTTGCCAAAGAAAATGGAAATCAACAAAACTCGAAACTCTATTTTTTAGTAGGCGGAAAAGAAGGCGATACCATGGTTCCGGATACCGAAAATATGGCGAAAATCTTACAAGATGTAGGCTTCACAAAAGAGTATTTAAAAACAAAAATTGTTCCTGAAGGACAACATACAGAAGCTTTTTGGAAAGCAGAATTTTTAGCAGTAATTACTTTTTTATATAACATAGAAACAAATGAACGTACAAATCATTAACAAATCGAAACACGCAACTCCTAATTACGAAACAGAAGGTGCTGCAGGAATGGATTTAAGAGCTAATATTGATGCTTCTATAACGCTTAAACCGTTAGAAAGAGCTATTGTGAAGACAGGATTATTTATAGCTTTACCGGTTGGTTTTGAAGCGCAAGTGAGACCTAGAAGCGGATTGGCAGCTAAAAAAGGAATTACTGTTTTAAACGCTCCTGGAACTGTAGATGCAGATTATCGTGGAGAAATTGGTGTGATTCTAGTGAATTTATCAAATGAAGAATTTATTATAAACGATGGTGAACGGATTGCACAATTAATCATTGCAAAACACGAGCGTGCAAATTGGCAAGAAGTTACAATTTTATCTGAAACTGAGCGTGGTTCTGGTGGTTTTGGAAGCACAGGAATTTAAAAGTCTCTTTAATTCCCCAAAGGGGGGAAAACTCTGATAAGAATTTTTTTAAAAAAAATATTTTCATCTCAAATATTAAAACAACAAGTATGATTTTAGGAGTATGTGAATGGTTGAGTACAAAAACACAATTCACCGCAAAAAATATTAGAATATTATTTGTATTGTTAGTGTTATTAGCTGGCTTTGGTGTTGGAGCTTATTTAATTTTATGGTTGGTAAAAATCTTATCCAAAGAATAATTTAATCTAGCTTTTTATAAAGTTGGCTCATTTTTCTGACTTCATCATGCATTAAATCGAATGATAAAAATGTGTGAGAATGATATGTATAGCCTAATTTTTTATAAAATTGAAAGGCATTTTCTTGCGCGTTCATGGCATCCAACCAAATAACCTGATACTTCTTTTGAAGCGCTTTTTTCTCTAACCAAGTAAGTAATTCTTTGCCAATTCCTTTTCCTTGCACTTTTGGATGCAGGTAAATTCTATGTAATTTTACTTGTTTTTCTTCGGATAAATTAGGTAGTTTTTCATCCCAAACAAACCTAAAATTACCAATAATTTCGTTTTTATAAAGTACAAAATAATAGGCTGCTTTTGCTACAGATAACTCTTTTAAAATATGTTCTTTTGAATATTGCGAGTTTACGTACCAATTGCCTTTATCAACCCAAAAATGACTATAAGCTAACCCATACACTTCTTTCATCAGTCTAAAAAGATTTTCTAAATCTGACGCTAAAATTGGCTTTAGTTGTATGTTTTCTGAAATTTTTATCATACTAAAATAGTGTTGTCCGATTAAAATTAGCTAAAGTGGTTTAAAGTATTGATAGTATTGATTTTCAAGAGCTTTTAAAGTAGTACACCTTGCTTTTAAAACTGCTTTAGAATTTATGATGTATCGAAAAATTTAAAATCATAATAATATTGTTTTTCAGTTAGTTACAGCCAAGTCTTTGTTCTTGATTCTAACAGCGAAAGCGGTCTTTTTATCTTTTATCGAACAACAATGATACTAAAAAGATAAAAAAACTGCTGCAGATTGATTACTTCTGCAGCAGTTTTAATAAAAATAATACTTAGAACTTTTAGTGTTTACTATTGGTTTTCGATAGCTAATTTTATTTTAGCTTCAAGTTCTTCTGCTAATTCAGGGTTGTCTTTAATCAATCCTTTTACAGAATCTCGTCCTTGGCCTAATTTTGTTTCTCCATAGCTAAACCATGAACCACTTTTCTTTACAATGCCCAGTTCTACACCAATATCTAAAATTTCTCCAACTTTAGAGATTCCTTGTCCGTACATAATATCAAACTCTGCTACTTGGAAAGGAGGTGCTACTTTATTTTTTACAACTTTTACTTTGGTACTGTTTCCAATAACGCGATCGCCATCTTTAATTTGTGTTCTTCTTCTAATATCTAAACGAACAGAAGCATAAAATTTAAGTGCATTTCCTCCTGTTGTGGTTTCAGGATTACCGAACATTACACCAATTTTTTCTCTTAATTGATTGATAAAAATAACGGTACATTTTGTTTTGGAAATGGTACCTGTTAATTTACGTAATGCCTGAGACATTAAACGCGCATGAAGACCCATTTTAGAATCTCCCATTTCACCTTCAATTTCAGATTTTGGTGTTAACGCCGCAACCGAATCAATTACAACAATATCGATGGCTCCAGAACGTATTAAATTTTCTGTAATTTCTAAAGCTTGTTCACCATGATCGGGTTGAGAAATAATAAGATTTTCTATATCAACTCCTAAATTTTCTGCGTAAAAACGATCAAAAGCATGTTCTGCATCAATAAACGCGGCAATACCACCAGCTTTTTGTGCTTCTGCAATTGCGTGTAAAGTAAGTGTTGTTTTACCAGAAGATTCTGGCCCGTAAATTTCAATGACTCTTCCTCTTGGGTATCCGCCCACTCCTAAGGCTAAATCTAACCCTAAAGAACCCGACGAAATGGCTTCTATATCTTCAACTACAGAATCTCCCATTTTCATTACAGCACCTTTTCCATAAGTTTTATCTAACTTATCTAAAGTGAGTTGTAATGCTTTAAGTTTTGCTACTTTTTCTTTATTTTCTTTGTCTGCCGCCATAAATCTGTCTAAATTTCTTTTTAATTTGGTTGCACAAGTTACAAAAAAGGAATGCTATTCTCCTAAAAAATAAAATACATTTTTATAGTATTTTTACACTATAAATTTAAATTTTATGACTTCTAAAATATATTTACAAAACGCACATAGCACGGTTGCTATTGAAAACGGGGAATTAATTAGTTTTCAAAAAAATAATACAGAATATATACATCAAAAAGGAAATAAAGGTTGGCGTAAATCCGATGATGAAATGTTTCCTATCATTGGTCCAACGGATAAAAATAACTTTAGAGTGCATACCAAAAAAGGTGATTGTATTCAAGATCAACATGGTTTGTTGCGTGAAATGGAGTATTCTTTAATTTCTTCGGATGAAAAGAGTGCTAACTTCATTAAAAACTACGAAAAAAACACCAAAATTAAAAACAGTAAGTTTCCAGAAAAATCATCTGAAGAAGCATTATTTTGGACTTTTGATTTTACTTTTGAAAAGAATTTTACCTTAGAAAATGATATTTTAACCATCAATTTTATTATTAATTCAGAAAAAGAGATGCCTTTTATGTTAGGTTATCATCCTGCTTTTTTATTGTCAGATACTGGAAAAGAAATTTTAAAAGCTGGTTCAGAAAAAATTACATTATCTGACGTTTACAAAGCTGGTTCCAATGCTTTTCCTGTATTTGGAAAAGAAAAAATTGTCTTAAAAAATATTGATAAAAATGATGTAGAAATTACCACAAAAGGTTTCAATAATTTTATGTTGTGGACAGAAGTTGATAATATGATTTGTATTGAGCCAATAACACAATACACTTCGTATACAGATCAAAAATTTTCAGAAAAAAATATGTCTTTATCTAAAGGAAAAAATAGTTTTTCTGTAATGATAAAGATCCTTTAAGTTGATTAAAAAACACCGTCATTTCATCATTCATAAACCTTGGGGAATGATTTCTCAATTTGTAAATCCTGCAAAGAGACAAAAAAAATTATTAGGAGAATTGTATGATTTTCCTGAAGGAACCATGGCAATTGGGCGTTTGGATGTGGCTTCTGAAGGATTGCTATTTTTAACGACAGATGGTAAAGTATCACAAGAAATTAGAAGCAGTAAATTTGAAAAAGAATATTACGTGCAAGTTGATGGTAACATTACACAAGAAGCTGTAGAACAATTAAAAAAAGGGGTAGAAATTGGTTTGAACGGTAAAAAATACCTCACTAAACCAGGAAAAGCTTTTTTAATTGAGGATCCTAAATTTGCTTTAAGAAGTCAAAAAATTAGGGATGAAAGGCATGGCTCAACAAGTTGGGTTTCTATCATCATTAGAGAAGGAAAATTTAGACAAGTGCGAAAAATGACCGCTGCGGTAGGGTATCCAACATTGCGATTAATTCGGGTTAGAATTGGCGAAATTAAGTTAGATAATTTAGAAGTTGGGGAGGTAAAAGAAGTACATCACTTTATGTAATAAATGTGACAAATAAAATTAAGAATTCTATTTAATTTTGTGTTATGAACAATTCGAACACCACTTTATATATTGTAGCGGCTATTATAATTTTACACTTTTTAGTGGGTTTTGGTTACTTATTATATAGGATGACAAAAAAAAGAAAAGATTAACTTCTAATCATTTTAATATGCGGAATACCATCTTCTAAATAGCCTTCTCCTACTTGTTTAAATCCGTGAGATTGGTAGAAACTTTTTAAATACAGTTGTGCAGAAATTGTAATAGCATCTACTTTAAAATAGTCTTTGATGGCCTTTATAGAAGCTTTTATTACCTCATGTCCGTAACCAAACTTACGTTCTTTTTCTTGCACTACTACCCTACCTATACTGGCATTTTTAAAATAATCTCCAGGTTTAAAAATACGTGTATACGCTACAATTTTATCATTTTTAACCCCAAAAACATGCAACGATTTTTGATCTTTAAAATCTAAATCTTGATACACACAATCTTGTTCTACTACAAAAACCTCTGAGCGTAATTGTAATATTTGATATAATTCGTGAATTGTTAATTCATTAAAATATTTTATACTGAAATTCATTATTTATAAAAATTTCTCGATACAATTCCGATGAAAAATCGGAATCACTCGAAATGACATTCGTTTATTTAATTCAATTTTGTTTTGAAATTACCGTAAAAGAAAATGATGATTTTTTTTCTTTATTGAAAATAGAAAAATAAAACATAGCATTCGTTAAGGTTTTGTTTTTATTGTAAAAATCATCCTTTTAAATTATAAATGTTCTCGCTACAATTCCGATGAAAAATCGAAATTACTCAAACTAACAACACTTTTTATGGTTATAAATAAACATGCTGTAACTTCTAGAGAAATTCTTTTTTAAGAATTTTGTATCGAGAAGTTTTTATCCGGCACAAGAAATTTTACCAACTCTATTTTGATGACGACCTCCTTCAAATTCTGTCGTTAAAAAAATATCTACAAAACCTATGGCTTGCTGTAAAGAAACAAAACGAGCAGGAATCGTTAAAATATTGGCATTGTTGTGTTGTCTTGTTAACGCGACTAATTCGTTATTCCAACATAAAGCAGCCCGAATACCTTGGTGTTTGTTTGCTGTCATTTGTGCACCATTACCAGAACCGCACAAAATAATACCGAATGCTGCTTTACCAGATTCTACGGCTTCTGCGGTTGGATGAATGGCATCTGGATAATCCATAGAAGCATTTGTATCGGTGCCAAAATTTAAAACTTTATAGCCTTTTTCTTCTAAATGTTTTATAATTTCGAATTTATATTCAGTACCTGCGTGATCGTTACCAATGGCAATTGTCATAATTTAATTATTGATGTCATTACGAAAGAGGCTACGATTGAAGTAATCTGTAAATTAAAAGATTGCTTCGTACCTCGCAATGACGAAGTTACATCAACAAAAATATAGTTTTTTATGGTTATCAACAGTTATAAACAATGATAATTTATACATTTTTAATAACTCTTTAATTTTTAAGTTTTTAACCTTTTTAAGAATTGTTAAGAAGTTGCTATGAAAAACTCGAAACTTTTTTTGGTGAATCTAATTTTTATTACAATACAAGGGAGTTTAGCACATACACAAATTTTATTATGAGTTTTTGATAAAAGTTTATCAACATAAAATTTACAATTTATTTACATCAGTTTCCTCCAAAACTATTAAGAATTTTAAGTTGATGACTGTTTATAAGTTTTGTTCATAAGTGTATTTTTAAGTTGATTTTTAAGCGATTAAAAACTCATAAGATGTCAGTGTTTTTTAATAACTCATATATGAAAAGAAAATGTATTTATTTTATAGTAGCTATTCACACACTATTATAACCATCATTGTTTTTTAAAAATTTATAAAAGAAAAATAATTATAATATAGAATGTTGATAAGTGTTTAAAAATAAAATATAAACGAATCTTAGAATAGCATTTTTAAAATGATTGAAAATAAAATTGGTTTAGTAACCTTTTTCTCTATCTATTTTAATTAAAAAAGAAAATATAAAAGAAGGTTCATTTATTTTTTTCTTATAGATAGAGAGGAAGACCTTTATTTTCTTTCAAAGTAATTTTGAATAATAATTGGTATAAAAGTAAAAAATAAAAAAAATAGCAGCGAAGACAATGTCAATTATTTAAAATATGAAAGAATTCAAGAAATAATAGAATTTGATGCAACTAATTGTGAACTAAAATAGGTATTATCGGTAAACTAAACCGTTTTCTTTTCAGCCTTTAAAAGATATAGGGTGTCTTTCTGTATTTCAACAGTAGTTTTATCTTGAACTTCACTTTTATTTAAAGATGCAGTAATCGTTTTAATAGATACATAGATTCCTAAAAGGAATATGAATGCAAATAAAGCGATAATTTTACGTAGATTTTTCATCTTAAAAGTGGGTCTTATAGTATAAAGACGTTTTATTTTAAGAAACGTTACACTAAATTTAAGATTTATTTAACAAAAAAAAACCACCTAACAATGTCAAGTGGTTTTCGGGGGGACTCTTTTAAAAATAAAGTTTATTGTATTACCAGCTTTTTAGTAACTGTTTTTTGATCTTTAGTAACCTTTAAAATGTAACTTCCAGTACTTAAATCTGAAACTTTTATTTTAGAAGAAGTTATTTTTCCTTTTTTAACTACTTGACCTAATAGAGAGTATATTTTAAAATCATTATCAAGGTATTCAGAAGAGATATTTATATAATCTGATGTTGGGTTAGGATAAATCTCTAAAGAGTCTTTAAAAACCTTAGTAATAGATAATGTAGCCGGGTCTAACATATATAATTCGTTTCCTGTTACACCGTCGTCACCTTCAAAATATAATTTACCATTTAAAACAGTAATTTCATCAATGTCTTTGATAGTGCTGTCTAAATTTTCTGAAGTAGTACCATTTGTTCTAAAGATATATCCACTACTATCATCAGAATTTTCTCCTCTATAATATAAATAGTCACCTAAAACAGCATAATCTGAAGGATCATGATTATTACCACCAGTTGCTGTACTTCCTGTAATATTACTAACATTTAATATTGTATCGGTTGCTGGGTCATACTTCCATAATTGATCGTTAGAACCTTCAAAGTTATCACCTTCAAAATACAAGGCATTATTCCAAACAAAATAATTATTTGTGCCACCAATACTACTTGCACTTTCAACAGCTATCGTACCGTCTGTGGTACCGTCTGATTTCCATACGTTACCTGTTGCTTCAAAGTAAACTTCAGAACCTATGGTCACAAAATTACTAATACCAGCATTTCCATCATCTCCAGTAATATCTTTAATTAAAGCATAGGAGTCTGTTTCAGGATTGTATTCATATAATTCTACACCAATGGTTGGATCATCTGTTGGTGTACTTCCATAACCAATTATTTTACCATTAAGTGATGTGAAGTTTGCTCCTAAGAAATTTACATGTTCTGCACCAGCATTGGCAACTTTTGTTTGGGTAGTTCCGTTAAATTCATACAAACCATTGTCGTCAGTGGTATTAATATAATACACTAAACCGTCTAATTCTAAAGGATTAAAAACAAATAATCCACCAATAGATGTGGTGCCATCTGCTGTTCCATCAGAAGAAAATAAAACATTTCCATCTCCTGTTTCGTTTGCACTAAAATACATCGTACCATTAAACTCAAAAAAGAAACTAGGACCAGAACTGTCAGAACCTGTTCTTAAATCTTTTAAAAATGTAGTACCTGCTTCTGTACCATCTGTAACCCATAATTCATCGCCTAAATCTGCACCTCCGGGTGTGTTTGAGCCATTAGAATCATCTGCTTGAAAATAAATTTTGTTGTTAAAAACAAATAGGTTTGAGGGTTGTGAACTTGAATCTCCAGAATCATTAATTTCCTTAAGTTTCGTTACTTGGGCATTCGTTGTTAAAAATGCAATGAATGCAATTGCTAAAAGTAATTTTTGTTTCATAATGTTTGATTTTAATTATTAATAAATATTTATTGTGGTAATTTAGGTATTAAAGTTCTACTTTTTGGGGTGCTTATTGTTTTTATAAAAGCGATTAAAGCATCTATTTCTTTTCTATTTAATTCCAATCTTTTTAAGATGGGTGATGTTTTAGGAATTAGAGAATCTCTCGGAGTTCCTAAATATTTTTTTTGAATGGGTGCAGGGTTTCCTAGATTATAATATTCCACAACATCTAAAAGCGATGGAAAATGCCCATGGTGCATCCAAGGTCTTGTGTTGGCAACTTCTCTTATCGTTGGTGTTCTAAATTTACCAATATCTTCAATTTTACCGGTCACATTGTATCGTCCAAAATCTTCGTCTTTGGCACCAAATAAAGCTTGACCGTCATTATGATATTGGTTATCGCTAAAATACCCAGTATTATGACAATTAATGCATCTAGCTTTGGTTCTAAAAAGATGTAAACCTAACACTTCTTCATCTGTAAACTGGTCAGATTTTCCGGTAATGAACTTATCAAATTTAGATTTAGGACTTTTTACCGTTCTTTCAAAGGTAGCAATTGCATATTGAATTTTTTTCATGGTAATTTCTTCATCACCAAAAGCAGCCGTAAAAAGAGACCTATAACCTTCTATTTTTTTTATGTTGTCTACAGCAAATTTTAAATCCATATTCATTTCTAATTGATCAGGAATAGGAAAACGTGCTTGATCCTCTAAACTAACAGCTCTACCATCCCAAAAAAGTTCTTTGGCATGTGCAACGTTTAAAATAGTCATAGAATTTCTACCACCAGTTTGTCTGTCGTGACCAAAAGAACGCGTAGAATTATCGGTCCAACCTAATTCTGGATTATGACAAGAAGCGCATGCTATTTGTCCGCTTTTAGATAATCTTGGATCGAAAAATAAGGTTTTACCTAATTTTTTCTTCTCTTTAGAATATTGATTATCTTCAGGATATTCAACTTCAGGTAACACTCCAATATCTTTAAAAGTGCTTTTATCTATTAAAGAATCTAAATGAGGTTTAGGCCATTTGGTAGCATCTGGTTGTGAATATATTTTTCTTAAAGATGCAATATCTTCATAGGTATCTTCTTTCTTTTTACAAGAAAAAATAAACAATGTTGTGCAAATAACTAAAACTAAATTTTTCATTTTTTTAAATTTATAAGTCAATTTCTGAGGGACAAGGAACATTTATAGGTTCTGGATCTGGGTAATTTCTATTGTTATATAAAATATAATTTCTTGTTATAATTTCGCCATTAATTTCTGAACAATCTACAAGAATTTCCATATCTATTTTCCATAAATTAGAGGTTGCATCCATTAATTTATAGGTTCCTGTTCCGCTAATAGGTACATTAAATGCTGTTCCTTCGCCACTTTTAAGGATTACAATTCTTTGGGTAACTACATTTACAATTCCTTCGGTATGGTTATTACCATCTTTAGGAAAAAACTCTATAGCTTCCACTAAATTAAATCCAGGAGACTCAACAGAAGCACCATTAAAAAGATTTCTTAATGCAAAAGGATTTGTACCTACAGGAGCAAAATTACCAACAAAACCTAATTTATATTGATGATGATAGATGTCATCAGATTCATCATTGGGTGTGCCATTATCAGAATATAAAAATCCGTTAGTATTGTTTTTATCTACAATTACCGGTTTCGGAAAAACAGAAGTGCTTCTCCATTCGCAGAGCATATCATTGGTATTGTACCTCCAATATTCTCCAAATAATCGATAAAAAGGATTGGAAAGATCATAAAAATTGAGTGCTGGATTTCCTTCTCTATCAATTTTTATCGGTTTGTTAATGTCTAAATATTTGTTGATTCCTTTTACATAATTAGGAATATCCGCCAAGGATAAAGAGGTATCTAAAGAAGTATCTTCTGCTAAATTTTCATGTACTGTAAATGTAAATTCAACTTCATCTTCTTTTGTAATTGGTTTTTGTTCTATGGAATAATTAAAAGTTGATGGCGTACTAAAAAGCGCTGTATTTTCTATATCTGCAGCAATAAAACCATTTGGAAATAGCACTTTAAAATCAAAAGATTCATCATTAATACCTTCTATTTCTTTTCTATTGATATCAAAAGAATACGGAAAATTAGTTTCTGTAAAGTTGATAGTTAAATCTTTATTAGAAAGATTATCGTTGGGAATTCCTAAAGAAATAGCGTTATTAGAACTATTTGTTAAACTTAGTTTTATTTCTGGATTGTTTGTTAAATCCCACTTTTCATTTACCTTAATATAGATGGTATCTACTCTTTTTTCATTATGAAAAGAGATTGTTTTTGCAGGGGTAATTGTATAATTAGTCAGTCCGATAACATTCGCAGTAAAAGAAATATCTATGGTGTTTTCTATTTTTCCGGCTGTTATTGCAACAGGTATTTTTAATGTTTTTAAGTTATCTTTTAAGTATTGAGAGGTCGCCACTAAACCACCATCTTTTTCAGGGAATTCTAGTACACCATTATTACTATCTACCAATAAAAAGAAACGAACAAAAGAGTTATTTTCTCCTGTAAATCTTTTATTGTCTTCTTTTTCACAGCTTAGAAAAAGAACAGTGATAATTACTAAAAGTATATTTTTAATAACCTTCATTTTGTTGTATATTTTCGTTTAATTCTGTACTTGATTGTGGTATCGGTAAAACAAAGAAATTAGAAGGATAATTTAAATTACATACGTTTGCTAAACATCCTTTATTTCTTATAACATCCTTTTTAAAGCGCATAATATCGTACAATAAATGCCCTTCAAAAGCGAGTTCTCTTCTGCGTTCTAAAAATATTTCATCTAATAAATTAGTAGTAGTATTTAATGCTGATAAATTTGCTCTTTCTCTTATACTATTTAAATCTTGTAAAGCTTCTGTGGGTTTGTTTAACCTTGCATTGGCTTCTGCTCTTATTAGATACATTTCACTTAACCTTATAAAAGTTGTACCAGCACCATCTTGATATTTTTTTGTAAAATAGTATGGTAAATTTACAGCTATACCATTTACATTTGTTGGTAATTGCTGTTCTAAAAACATGTTTGTTCTAATATCATCAGGGGTGTATAAGTCTAATAAATCTCCAGAAGCAACATATCTTGCGTAGTTTTGATCGGTTTCGTATTTGAACCATTGAGATATGGATTGAGATATGGCACCTTCAGAAGTTCTACGTGCAGAAAATTCAAAAATAATTTCAGATATAGGATCTTCCTCTTTTTCCCATTCTAAAACATAAATATCTTTTGATGTTAAGTTGATACCAGAAGTTGTAATGATAGTATTTGCATGATTGAATGCGTTTTCCCAATCGTTCATTTGTAGTGCAACTCTTGCATACAAAGCTTCTGTTGTGGTTGTATTAAATAAAGAAATACTAGCACCAGCTAAAAATTGAGTATTGGTAAATAAAGAAAGTGCGGTATCTAAATCATTTTTTAATAATTCATAGGTTTCTTGCATTGTTTTTCTTGCAGGAAAATCTACACCAATTAACAAAGGTGATGTGTTGTATACAATACCCAAATGAGATCCATCAGCAGTAAAATTATAGTTTTGTGCATACATTAGAGTAATTTGGTAATGAGCAAAAGCTCTCATAGCCATTAATTCTGCTTGTAATTGGTTTCTTTCATCTTCGGATAAAAAAGTATAGGTATCAAAATAATCTAAGATAACATTTACTTGATTGATGATATCATACAAAGAGGTATAAAATCCACTATAATCAGAATCTTCTGCAAAATCACTAAAACTATAACTGTTTTCTATGACAGAAGATACACTGACTTCTTTATTGTTAATAACTGGGCTAAAAGTGATGTTTCCTCCTTGTAGATCTGGATATATAACTTGAACTGATGAAACCAAGTCTTCAATATCATAATACAAACCATTTAAGGACAATTGTAAACCGGTTTTGGTTGATAACTGTTCGTTTATTGATATTTGTTGTCCAGGTTCTAATTTTAAAAAATCGCTACAAGAAACTATTAAAAAAAGACAGCAAAAATAAGATGTTTTATATAATTTCATTTTCTAAAAAGTTGTGTTTATTCCTAATGTAAATGTTCTTGCTTCAGGATATTGATTTCTAAATTCAGAAACGCCATTTTTTCCATCTGGTGATGTATTTTTAAACCAGTACAATAAATTGGATGCGTTTAAGGTAAATGAAAGAGAATTTAAAGGTATTTTCATTTGCTTAACAGGTGCATTATAACTTAAACTAATAGATTTTAATTTGATATGAGAAGTATCAAAAAGATATTTTGTTGAGTTAGAAATTAAAGGATTATCATTTATAATTATAGGATGAATAGCACTGTCTCCTTGATTATACCAAGCATCTTCAAAAACATTTACACTAATATTTCTGTTGGATAACACTCTGTAATTATCAAACAATACTCTATCTACTAAAATATCTGCACCATAGGTAAAAGAGGTAATAATGTTTAAATTAAAGTTTTTATAAGTAAATGAATTCCGCATACCCCCAAAAAATTCAGCTTGAGAGTCACCAATGGGTTTCCAATTAGAAGCATCAAACAAAGATCTTACTTGCGCGCCATCATAAATTTGATCATCAATATTAAACAATTCACGGCCTGTTGCAGGATCAATTCCAATAAAATCAAAACCCCAAAGAGTAGAGGTTGCATAGCCCACTGTTTGTGCTCTTGCTGCTTCTGCTGAAGAAAAATCTGAACCTAAACCTACTAAAGAAGTTACTTTATTTCTAATAGTAGTAATGTTAAAGTTTGAACTCCAAGAAAATTTATCAGAATCTACAACGTTCGCATTTAAAGAAAATTCAATTCCTTGATTGTACATTTCTGCACCATTTATTTGTGCTGATGTAAAACCAGATTCTATAATGACATCTCTAGAAACAATTTGATCTACAATAACATCTCTAAAGAAATCTGTGGTAAATTTAAAACGTTTTAAAAAGTTAAAATCGATACCAAAGTTAAATTTTTTATTCGTTTCCCAAGTTAAATTTGGGTTAGGGGCACTCGTTAAATTTCCATAAGGCAAACCATTGTATCCATTTTGATTTAAGGTATACAAACCTAACGCTCTGTAAGAACCAATTCTTGAGTTACCTGTGGTACCATAACTTATTCTTGTTCTTAAAAAGTCTACAAAATTACTATCACTTAAAAAAGATTCACTGCTTAAATTCCAACTAGCACCAATACCACCATTAAAAGCGGTGTTTTTATCATCACCAAAAGCAGAACTTTGATCGATTCTAAAGTTGACTAAAAAGAAATATTTTTTCTTAAAGTTGTAATTAAATTGACTAAATAGAGACCTACCTGCACTTTCAGAAAAATCGGTTTGATAATCTTGTTCAAAGGCAGTAGAAATGGGTTGAGGTACACTTAAATTATCAAAACCATTTCCTCTTTCGTAGCCAAAATTTACTTTTTCTTTTCGGGCTTCTATTCCTAGAATACCATCAATATTATGATGTTCTCTAAAAGTATTGTTGTAAGCTAAAGAGGCATTCCAGTTCCAACGTCTTGTATCTCTGTTTCTTAACATACGTCTCCCTTTTACCAAACCAAAACTATCTGTTTCGTCTCTAAAGTAAGGAGAATCGTTATCTGTACCAAAATCTCCAGAACCATTTAATCCTGAAAAGAACCGATCTTCATCTTTATTAGAAAAATCAAACCCAAATAAAGTGGAAAATTTTAAGCGATCGCTAAAACTATAGTTTGCATTAATGCTTGTTAAAAAAGCAATTGTTTGTGCTTTTGATATGTTTTGATTGGCAACCGCTAATGGATTACCAAAGCTTGCAAATGGTGTGTAATTACCATCATCATCAAACACAGGAATTGTTGGGGGTAATGCAAAAGAATACAATTTATTTGGGTCTTCTTTTAAAGTAATTGAGGGAGAAAATACGAGTGATGTATTGAACTTATTTTTATTATATCTTATAGAAAATGAAGAATTTAGTTTTTGAAAAGAGTTGTTAATTTGAGCTTCTTTTGTTTTTTGATATCCTAAACTTGCTCTGTAAGTAATGTTTTTAATTCCACCAGAAGCACTAAAATTAACTCTGTTAAAAACACCTGTGGTATTTAGCAGATGAAACCAATCTGTATTTACACCATTCCAAGGTTGAATGTTTTGTAGATTACCGCTATTTAAATTGTATTCGTTAATTACGGTTTGGTATTGCTCTCCGTTTAAATATTTTAAACCATTAAAAGCAGTGGTAACACCCATTTGAGTGGAGGCTGTAAATTTTAAAGCTCCTTTTTTACCTTTTTTAGTAGTAATAATAATGACTCCATTTGCAGCATCTGCACCATACAAACCAACAGCAGCAGCATCTTTTAAAATATTAAAACTTTCTATATCATCAATGCCAATTTTTGCTAAAGGATTTAGGATGTTTTCAGATAAAAGACCCTCACCAACATCAAAAAAGTTATTACCATCTAAACCTGTTTCTTCAGATAAAATAATACCATCAATAATAATTAAAGGTTGGGTAGAAGTACCCACTACATTACCATTTAAAGGAGTGATTGAACCTTGACCTCTAATATCTATTTTTACAGATTCCCCTAATTGCGGTCCGGCTTGAATGGATACCCCAGCAATTTGTCCTTCTAAAAGTTCATCAAAAGAAACCACAGGTTGTTCTACGCCTAATTCTGATGCTTTTACCGATGCAATGCTACCCACAACTTCCTCTTTTAGTTTAGAAGTTCCGTAAGAGGATGTAATCACAATTTCACTTAAACTAGTAGTTTCTTCCTCCAAATAAACTTCAAAATACGATTCATTTCCTAGAGTAACTTCTTTGGTTTGAAAACCTAAATAAGAGAATTCTAAAATTACAGATTTTATATCTTTGGACTGAATAAGGTACTTAAAATTACCATCAAAATCTGTAATGGCTCCTTTTTTAGTTCCCTTCATAAGTATGGTTGCGTTTGGGATCCCAAAATTGTCCGACTTACTTTTTACAATTCCAGAGATTTCTCTCTTTTTAATTTCAGGTTTTTTATCAATAAATAGAATTTGCTTATCTTTTATCACATAGGCAACATTTATCTTTTTAGTGAGTAGATTTAGCACTTCTGTTAAGCTTACATTGCGAACTTCTATAGATACTCTTTTAGAACTACTTACTTTATTCGTATTGAATAAAACTCTGTACGTTGTTTGTTCTTCTAGTGTTTCAATAATTTCTCTTAAAGGTTTATTTTTTTTATTAATAGTCACAGTTTGTGAAAACGTGCTTGAAACTATTAAGAATAGAAAACCTAAAAGAAAAAAAGTTTTTTTCATTATTGGGGATGAATATTTGGATGTTTTATGGATCATTTCTATATCCTAAGGATGATAAATTTCTATAATATTCTGCTTTTTTTTATAGGTAAACGGTGTATCTAATTTAAAAAGTTCTAAAATATTTTCTACATTAGATTCTTTAATTTTTATAGTCCCAGTAAATTCTTGAGAAGCTAAAAAAGTATAATTATTAATGATTTTAACATTATAATACCGCTCTATTTTTTTTGAAATATTGGTAAAAGAATCTTTATGAAATACTAATTCACCATGAATCCAAGCAGTGTAGTTTTCAGGATTTACGTCTTTAGCTATAAAACTACTTTTATTCTTTTGCCAAGTTACTTTTTGGTTTGGTTGTAAAAAGATAGCGTTTTCTTGATTATCTCTTTCTGATAAACGCACAGAACCTTCCGTTAAAACGCAATCAATAAAACCATCTTCTTCATAGTTACTTAGATTAAAAGTGGTGCCTAAAACCTCGATATTTACATCATTTGCTTCTACAATAAAAGGTTTTGTTTTGTCTTTAAACACCTCGAAATGAGCTTCTCCTTGTAAGCTTACTTTTCTATTATTCGCCAAATTAAATTGTTCTGGATACGTAAAAGAAGTCCCAGCATTTAAATGAACAATCGTTCCATCAGAAAGTACCACTTTAAAGGTTTTAGAAAACGGAACTTTTATCGTGTTATAAATCGTTTTTTTAGTTGAGGGATTTTTATAATAAATAAGCTCTTTGTTGTTTTTTTTGGCAATGATATTTCCTAAAGTGTCTTTTACAATTTTATCTTTTTTATCAGAAATGTATTCTATTGTACCTGAGCTTTTTTCTAAAATAACAAAATTTTCTACTGTATTTTTCTCCTCAGTTTTAACAGAAATAGTGGTGATATAATGAGCACCAGCCACCAGCAATACAAGAACAGCAGCGTATTTTAAAACTTGGTTAAAAATTGATTTTTTGGGTGCAGAAAGTTTATTTTTAATTTTATTCCATTCAAATAAATTTTTGGTGTTGGAATAAGATCCAGATAACATCCATAATTTTTTTAAACGAATAAATTCTTGTTTATTTTCTTCTGATTGTTCAATCCAATCAAAAACCTTAGAAACTTCATTTTCTGAAGCCTGGTTGTTTAAATATTTAAATATTAAATTCTGAATCATTTTACTTTTTTAGTAGAGAATATGCAAACCCCTCTACTGTTTGTACACATTAGTAGTACAAAACCCTAAAAAAAATGTTAATTTAATATCAAATAAAGTAAGATTGCTGGCAGATAATCTGACAATTTAGTCTTTAAAACCTTTATTGCGTTAGAAAAATGAACTTCTACCGTTTTGATAGAAATATTCATTTCATCAGCAATTTCTTGGTTTTTTTTCTGATCTATTCTTTTTCTTCTAAAAATTTCTTTGGTTTTTTTAGGTAATTCCTCAATAGAACTAAAAATAAGATCTTCGAGTTCGGTGATAGTTAAAGAATCGAATTGCAAGGATTCTAATATTTCTGTATTTAATTGCGCTTCTTTTTTGTTTAAAGTTTGGTTTATATATTTTTCTTTTACCTTTCTATGTCTAATAATATTTAGGCATTTAGATTTAGAATAGGTATATAAAAAAGAGGATATTCCGTTTACAGTTTTTATTTTTTCTCTTTGGGTCCAAAGATTTAAAAAAGCTTCTTGTGCAAGTTCTTTAGCATCATTTTCATCATAAATAAATTGGATACAAAAGCCAACAATGTGGTTGTAAAATTTATAAAAAAAGTACTCAAAAGCCGCTTCGTTTCCTTTTTTAAAGTGAACAAATTTTATAAGCTCTTTATTTTCTGTTTTTTTCATTTTTAGTCAAAAGAAGCGTTTCTTTTAAATTAAGGTATTTGCTATTATGGTACGAATCTAAATAAAATCAACATCTTACAAAAGAATTTGTTTTCATAAAGACAGATATGTTTGCCGAATCTTTTTCTTTAAACCAAACTTTTGTGAGCTTGAAAAATTTTGGGTATTTGGGTATAATCAGTTATATATGAATAAGTTAAAGGTTTTATTATTTTGGCAAATTGCAAAGATAAAAAATTTAATTCACCACAAAATTCAACGCCTTTTCTATAATTTTTACCTTTACTTTCCCTTTTCCAATCAATTCGCCATCTGCCTGAATCATTGAATTGGAATATTTTGGAATTACCGTTATTTCTTTGGTTTTGTAGGTTTCTATTTTTTTATGACTTGCTATATGTCCGTTATATAGTTTGTTTATATTGATGATTAAATCAAATAAATTTAAATTTTTAGCAATCGTTATATCTAACAAACCATCAGTTGTATGTACATCTTTTGTAAACTGCATGCCACCACCAGAAAATTTACAAATTCCGAATAAAACCATTAAGCATTTGGTTTCTATTATTTTATCATCAAAAATAATTTTAAAATCAGCTTTTTTATAAAAAAGTAGACCAGAAATTCCGGCTAACAAATACGCAATAGCTCCAAAACGTTTTAATTTTTCTAGTTTGTAAACAATATAGCCGTCATATCCTAAACCTGCAACATTGTTAAAATAAGAAATTATGTTATTTTCAGTTTGTAAAACGCCAATATCTTGTAAAATTGTTTTCTTATTAGCAATGATATGGATTGCTTTTTTAATCGAATTCGGAATGTTATAGGTCTTTATCCAGTCATTTCCTGTTCCTAAAGGAATTACCGCAATAGTTATATCAGAAGTTTTTACATATCTTTGCAACATTATTCCGTTTACTACATGATGTAGTGTGCCGTCTCCACCTACAGAAATAATATTTCTAAACCCTTGTTGAATTGCAGCATCAACCAATTTAATTTCATGTTTAGAAAACTGTGTAAAAACAAAAGAGAAGTCTATGTTCTCTTGTGTTAATAATTGCTGAATTTCCTTCCATTGTTTAGAAAAATTCCGATTTCCAGAAGTAGGATTTGCAATTATAAACCAAGAGCCAGCATTTAGCTTGACGGAATTAGACATAAATAAAAATTTAAAAAGCCAAAATACAATAATAGTTTGATAACTATTTTTTAATCAACAAATACATTTAATAATCGTATTTTGGTAGTACATAATCAAGAAGTAAGAATTAATGACAAGAAAGAAGAAAAAAATATATAAAAAGAAAGGGAATGTTGTAAAAGACTTAACTAAAAATATATTTAGAATTTTAAACGAAGATAGCACGAAGGTTTATAACCATAAACAAATTGCTGCAAAATTAAAAATTTCTGATACTGATGGTAAAACACAAATTGTAAAGAAATTAGCCGAGTTAACTGCCAATAAAAAAATTAAGGAAGTAGAAAGAGGAAAATTTAAAATCAATGAGGATAGAAAATACTCGTTAGGAACTTTAGACATTACGTCTAATGGCAATGGATATTTTATAACCGATGATTACGAAAATGATATCTTTATACCGAATATAAATTTAGGTAAAGGTCTGCATGGTGATGTGGTTAGAGCTTATGTATATAAGAGAAAACGCAGTAATAAGTTAGAAGCAGATGTTGTAGAAGTTTTAGAGCGGGCTAAAACAGAATTTGTGGGAGTTTTACAAAAGAGCAAAAACTTTGGTTTTGTTATTCCTGATAGTACGAAAATGTACGCAGATATTTTTATTGCCGAAAGTAAAATGAATGGGGCAGAAGATGGCGATAAAGTGCAAGTAAAATTAATAGATTGGCCTCAAAACTCTAAAAATCCGTTTGGAAAAATTACCACAGTTCTTGGTAAACCTGGCGAACATAGTACAGAAATGCACTCTATTTTATTAGAGTATGATTTACCTTACGAATTTGAGCCCGAAATAGAAAAAGAAGCAGAAAGTTTACCTTTAGAAATTACTAAAGAAGAGATTTCTAAACGTAGAGATATGCGCAAGGACTTAACATTTACCATAGATCCGAAAGATGCAAAAGATTTTGATGACGCTTTATCCTTTACAAAACTAAAAAATGGTAATTATGAAATAGGCATTCATATTGCAGACGTTTCTCATTATTTGCAACCAAAAACTAGTTTAGATGATGAAGCTTATAAAAGAGCTACTTCTGTTTATTTAGTAGATAGAGTAGTGCCAATGTTGCCAGAAATGCTCTCTAACGGCGTTTGTTCTTTAAGGCCAAATGAAGAAAAATTAACCTTTTCTGCTGTTTTTGAAATCAACGAAAAAGCACAAATTATACATGAATGGTTTGGTAGAACTGTAACGTATTCAGATCAGCGTTTTGCCTACGAAGAAGCACAATCTATTATAGAAAATTGTGAGATTTCTGAGGAGATGAAATCGTATCAAATGCCTTTGGATATTTCTATCACAGATAAGGAATATACAGTAACTAAAGAAATTGTAGAGGCTACTTTAACCCTTGATAAATTAGCAAAAATGATGCGTGATAAACGTATGAAACAAGGCGCTATTTCTTTTGATAGAGTAGAAGTGAAGTTCCATTTAGATGAAGATGCAAACCCAATGGGCGTTTTCTTTAAAACATCGAAAGATGCTAATAAATTAATTGAAGAATTTATGTTATTAGCAAATAGAAAAGTAGCAGAATTTATAGGAAGTAACAAAGGAAAACCTTCGGGTAAAACTTTTATTTATAGAGTTCATGACGAACCAGACGATGAGAAATTGGCTTCTTTACAAAACATTATTAGCAAATTCGGATATAAAATTAATACAGAAACGAAAGAATCTACATCAGAATCTTTAAATAAATTATTAAGCGCTGTAAGTGGAAAGGCAGAATCAAACATGATTGAGACTTTAACCATTAGAACGATGTCTAAAGCAGTCTATACCACAAATAATATTGGGCATTATGGTCTGGCTTTTGATTATTATAGTCATTTTACATCGCCTATAAGACGTTATCCAGATGTAATGACACACAGATTATTACAACATTATTTAGAGGGAGGAGATTCGCCGAAAGCGCTTCCTTATGAAGAAAGGTGTAAGCATTCTTCAAAAAGAGAAGAATTAGCTTCTAAAGCAGAAAGATCATCGATAAAATACATGCAAGTTAAATACATGCAAGATCATAAAGATGAAGTTTTCGATGGCGTAATTACAGGTGTTACAGAATGGGGAATTTATGTAGAAATTTCATCCAATAAATGCGAAGGAATGGTAAGAATTAGAGATATAAAAAGCGATTATTATATTTTTGATGAAAAGCAGTATGCTATTATTGGGCAATCTACTAAAAACATGTATCAACTGGGTGATGCTGTAAAAATAAAAGTAAAAAATACAGATTTAGAACGTAAACATTTAGATTTTAATTTGATAGAAGAGCTATCTTAATTTTATAATAGCTGCCATTTTTAGGGTTTAAATACCTCATAAAGTTGCTGTTTTAGTAGTTAAAAGTATTCATAATTTTATAGTTTTGTCACAATAAAAAACAAAAAAAGTCTTTATAGTGGTACACTTATTGATTTAAATCTAGTAATGATCAATCAAATTCAATCATAATGAAAAAAATAGTTTTTATAAGTGCAATATTATTTAGCATATCACAAGTAGCGCAAAGCACAGTTACTAAAAATTTAGGGGATTATACAATCTTAAAAGTTTACAACGGTATTGCTTTAGAGTTGATAAAATCTACAGAGAATAAATTAGTAATTACTGGCAAAAAATCAGAAAATGTAAAGGTTAAGAATGTGAATAACATTTTAAAAATATCATTACCTTTTTCACTAAATCCGGAGGATAATTTAGCAGACGGAGAAGTTTTAGTTACCTTATATTATAATGAAAATTTGGCTACCATAGATGCAAATGAAGGTGCAACAATTACAGCAAAAGAAATTATACAAGATAAATTAGAAGTAAACGCGCAAGAAAGAGCTTTTATCAATTTAGTTTTAAAAGTGAAACATTTAGAAGTAAGAGCTTCCTCTGGTGGGATTGTAAAACTAACCGGTTCCGTAAAAAACCAAACAGTGGATGTAGATTTGTACGGAGTTTATAATGGTTTTGGTTTACAAACGAAATCAAATAGTACGGTAAAGGCAGGAACGGGAGCAAAAGCAGAAATTATGGCAGGAGAAACTTTGAATGCTAAAGTAAGTTTTGGAGGTTCCATTTTTTATAAAGGAAACCCAGAAGTTATTAAAGATAAAAAAATAATGGGTGGTATTATTCAAAAAAGAAATTAATAGAATCCTTTTTGTATCTTTGTACTATTAAAATTTAGAAATTATGAATACTTTAAATATTTTTTTATTAGGAATGCCTGGAGGAGGATCCTGGATTCTTATCGCTTTAGCACTTTTATTATTGTTTGGTGGTAAAAAAATTCCAGAATTAATGAAAGGTATCGGTGGTGGTTTAAAAGAGTTTAAAAAGGCTTCAAAAGAAGAAGGTGAAGAAAAATTAGAAGAAAAGAAATAATCTTTTGTTTATATAAAATAGAAAGCTCAATTTGTACCTAACAAATTGAGCTTTTTTATAGGCATTATTTTTAATAACTATTTCTTTTCTTTAGGTTTTTGACTTTTCATGGCTTCCCCAATTTGATTACTAGCCGTAAAACTAGCAACCATATCGTTTAACATATTACTACCCGCTTGTGGTGAGTTTGGTAACAAGATTAAATTAGAATTGGTTTCGCTACCAATAGATTGTAACGTATCATAATGTTGTGTAACTACAATCAAAGCAGAGGCTTCTTGGCTATTAATACCAACTCTATTTAGTACATCTACAGATTCTTCTAAACCACGTGCAATTTCTCTTCTTTGGTCTGCAATACCTTGTCCTTGTAAGCGCTTACTTTCTGCTTCTGCTTTAGCTTTTTCAACAATTAAAATTCGTTGTGCATCTCCTTCATATTGAGCGGCTGTTTTTTCTCTATCCGCGGCATTAATTCGGTTCATGGCTATTTTTACTTGAGCATCTGGGTCAATATCAGTCACTAAAGTTCTAATAATATCGTAGCCATATTCCATCATGGCATCGTTTAATTCTGATTTAACGGCAATGGCAATGTCATCTTTTTTCACAAATACATCATCTAATTTCATTTTCGGAACTTCTGCTCTTACAACATCAAAAACATAAGAAGTTATTTGTTCGTGCGGATAATCTAGCTTGTAAAAAGCATCATATACTTTATCGGAGATTACTTTATACTGCACAGAAACTTTTAATTTTACAAAAACATCATCTAAAGTTTTTGTTTCAACAATTACGTCTAATTGCTGAATTTTTAAACTCAATCTTCCTGCAACTCGATCGATTAATGGAATTTTTAATTGAAGACCAGATTGACGAATGCTGTGAAATTTTCCAAAACGTTCAATAATCGCAGCAGTTTGTTGTTTCACCATAAAGAAAGCGGCAAAAAGAATAATTCCAATAACAATAATGTATGGCAACGTATATATCATAATTTTATTTTTAAGTGATTACTTCTGTGTATTGTAAAGATACTGAATTTTAGTATGTGTGATACCAATTCTGCATTGAAATGACCGCAATAAAACGCCCTTTTTTCCTTTCTATTTCAATATAAAAAGAAACCGTAACGAATGCTATGCCTTATTTTTCTATTTTCTATAAAGAAAAAAATCATCATTTTATTTTACAGTAATTTCAAAACAGAGTTGGTATGAATAGGACGTTTTCTTTAAAAATGTTGCATTATAAAGTTATAATTTGTAAAAAACCCTGAAAACATTTATTTTCAGGGTTTTTTACAACATATTTTTAGTTATTCTGTTACTTCAGTAGGAAAAACTTTAAAGAGTTTTCTATTATAATTAATCCACTTTTCATATTGTTTTTTAGATAAAATTGTTTTCATTTTTTTATCTAATTCTAGATCTTTTGTTTTTAAAACTTCAGAAATAGGTTTCAGATTTTCTGCCATGGTTTCTTGTACTTTCTTTTGGCCAGAAGCATCTCCTGTTTTTTGAGCATTTCTTTGAAAATTTTCAACCATTTCTCTAGTACTTCTCAAGGTAAAACTATTAATTCTTCGAAGATCTTTTATTTCTCTATTGTAAGCGGTTAGGGTTTTAGAAAATGCTTTTCCCGTATCGGATGTTCGTTTTATCTTCGATTTTTTTGCAGCTCGCTCAATATCGTACACTACAATACCTAAGTATTTTTCTACTTCATATTTAAATTCTGGAGCTTGTCTTGGCGTTTGTGGCATTTGACGTTGACGCAGATTTTGACGATTTCCTTGATTCATATTGTTAAATTGACTGTAGGTTGAATAGCTAATTAAGGTAATAAATAACAGGATTACTTTTTTCATAATGAATGTTTTTCGATGGCGTTTTTAATTCTTTGTATGGTGTCTGCTTTCCCAATCATGTCCATAATATCAAACAAATGAGGCCCGGCTAGTTTGCCAACCAAACTTAAGCGTAAAGGTTGCATTACTTTACCAAAACCAATTTCCTTGCCAGAAATCCATGCTTTGATTTCTTTTTCTGTATTGGCTGATGAAAAATCTGTGATGGCAGAGAGTATAGTAATTAATTCTTGCATTAAATCTGAGGTGTCTTCCTTCCAGTTTTTCTTGGATGCTTTGGCATCATATTCTTCTGGATCCACAAAAAAGAAAGATGATAAATCCCAAAAATCTGCAACAAAAATTGCGCGTTCTTTGATAGCGGAAACCACTTTTAATACATACGATTTGTCTTTATGAATTTCTTTATCAGCTAAGATAGGTAAAAATAGATCCGTTAATTCCGAATTATTTTTAGTTTGCATATATTGCTGTTGAAACCATTTTGTTTTATCAGGATTAAATTTTGCACCCGATTTGCTTACACGTTTTAAATCGAATTCCTGTATTAAGTTTTCTAAAGAAAATAGTTCTTGTTCTGTTCCAGGATTCCATCCTAAAAAAGCTAACATATTTATAAAAGCATCCGAAAAATAGCCATCTTCTTTATACCCTCTAGAAATCTCATTAGTTTCTGTATTTGTATAGGCTAAAGGAAACACAGGAAACCCTAGTTTATCTCCATCTCTTTTGCTTAATTTCCCTTTGCCAACGGGTTTTAAAATCAATGGTAAATGCGCAAACTTTGGAGCATCCCATTTAAAAGCTCGGTACAATAAAATATGCAACGGCATGGAAGGCAACCATTCTTCGCCACGAATTACGTGAGAAATTTCCATAAGATGATCATCAACAATATTTGCTAAATGATACGTTGGCATTCCATCACTTTTAAATAAAATTTTATCGTCTAAAGTATTGGTGTTTATGGTTATTTTTCCTCTAATTTCATCATACATTTCTAAAACTTCATCTTGTGGAGTTTTAAAACGAATTACATAATTTTCTCCAGAAGCAATTTTATTTTGAACGTCTTCATTAGACAAAACCAAAGAATTTACCAAACGTCCTTTTTCTCTGTTATGCCAATTATAGATAAAAGTTTTTCCATCGGATTCGTGATTTTTTCTTTCAGCATCTAAAGCTTCTGAAGTATCAAAAGCATAATATGCCCAACCAGAATTTATCAAAATAGTGGCATATTTTTTATAGATTTCTTTACGTTCAGATTGTCTGTAAGGACCAAATTTTTCGTTGGTATTTGGCCCTTCATCAAAAGGAATATTACACCATTTTAAAGCATCAATTATATATTGTTCTGCATTGGCAACATAACGTGTTTGATCGGTGTCTTCTATTCTTAAAATAAAAGTACCCTTATGTTTTTTAGCGAATAAATAATTGTATAAAGCAGTTCTTACACCACCAATATGTAGAGGTCCTGTTGGACTTGGTGCAAAACGAACACGAACATTAGATTTCATTTTCTTTGTTTTTTTAGATTCCTGCTTTTGCAGAAGATACATTTTTAATAAACCTTAAAGAAATTTTAAGGTTCTTTTTTTAATGCTACAAAGATAGTTTTTCTAAAAGAGAATAGAAATTAGATGCTATAATAATAATTGATATGAGAAGTGCTCAAAGTTTTTTAAAAGCGTTGAGGTCTAGTTAGTTTTATTTTTTAAAATCTTATAAATTTTCCCATTAAAAAGTATTAAAAATACCAATAGAAAAAGCGCTTTGTTTTGGTACATTATTTCCAGAAAAAGCATTTGCAAAGCTTGCTGAAACCCCTAAATCGCACAATTGTAAAATTGCCTTTAAACCATAAGCACCATATTCTTGGTTATTTTGGTATAATCCATTTAATGGATTATAATTTATTCTATTGCCATCTTCAAAAGATTCTACAACATCTACAAAGCCAATTAACCAAATATTTTTTAAAACCTTTCCACCAAATTCTCCACCAATTTTAAAGTTGTTGCTATAATCATTCGTTCTTAAATCAACACCAATATGAGATTGAAAAAATGTTTTTCCGAAACTTTTTCCTGCTAATAATTGAGGTGTAAAAGTAAAGGCATCATAACCAGTTCTAATTCCAGAAGTGTCATAAAAAGAACCTGTATTTAATTCTGTAACAAATTGTCCAGAAATAACCCAACCTTTATTATAAAATTGATGTTTTATCCCCAAAGAAATATTTCCGAAAGCTTTTTCGTTAAAATCTTCTCCAATACAAGTATTTCCATTACAAAATTTAAATTCATCTAATGAAATGTTTTTAAAAGGAATACTTGCTAAGAAAGTAGTTTTATCAGATAAACCATATTCGCTATAAATTTGATAGGTATTATCTGTTATTTCTCCGTTTGTAAAATAATCTGGATCTCCAAAAATTTCATTATAATCTGATATTGTTGTGTAAGAAACATTCACAAACAGATCTCCTTTTTCTTTGGTCCAGGGACTTTGAGCCAGTAGAGTTGAAGTTATAAATAGCGAAAAAAGTAAGGTTATTGATTGCATATTTTTGGATTATATGTTTTTAGTGGATGTAAAATCTTAATACTTACAAATTGTTTTAACAAATATTTGCTTAAAAATCTTATCAAAATTAGTACTTTTATTTGTTGATTATGAGCGAATTCGAAAACATACAGAAAAAATTACATCAGTTTACACAAAAGTACTATACCAATGAGTTGATAAAAGGAACCATTTTATTCTTTTCATTAGGTTTTTTGTATTTCTTTTTTACACTTTTTTTGGAGTATTTTTTGTGGTTAAAACCAACAGCTAGAACAATTTTATTTTGGTTATTTATAGTTGGGGAAGTTTTCCTGTTAATTCGATTTATTGCCATCCCAATTTTTAAGTTGATAGGATTTCGAAAAGGAATTTCTTTGGAAGAATCTTCAAAAATTATTGGAGCACATTTTCCTGAAGTTCGAGACAAATTGTTAAACGTTTTACAGCTTAAAGAAAACGCACAAGAATCAGATTTAATTTTGGCGAGTATCAACCAGAAATCAGCAGAATTACAACCCATTCCGTTTGTAAAAGCGGTTGATTTTAAAGAGAATAAAAAGTATTTAAAATATGCAATTATTCCTATTTTCGTTTATGTAATTAGCTTATTTACAGTTAGTAAGGATTTGTTAACTGAAAGCTTACAACGGGTAGTACATCACAGAACTGCTTATTATCCACCAGCGCCATTTTCGTTTTCTTTGATGAATCAAAGTTTAGAAGTCATTCAAGGAAAACCAGTTACAATTGTTGTAAAAACTGTTGGAGAAGTAATTCCTAATGAGGCAAGAATCATTTTTAATAACCAACAGTATTATCTTCAAAATAATGGTAGCGCATCTTTTTCTTATACGTTTCCTGACGTGCAAGAACCTATTAATTTTTATGTAGAAGCCAATGGAATTCAGTCTGAAGAATATCAAATTAATGTAATTGGTACACCAACAATCAATAAGGTTTCTTTGGAGTTAAATTATCCTAATTATTTAGGGAGAAACAGTGAAACGATTCAAAATTCTGGCAATTTAACAGTTCCTGAAGGCACTACGATAACTTGGAACGTAAAAACGAATCAAACTGATAATTTGACTTTTATCAACAATGATAAAATAAAAAAGTTTAAGGTTATTGCTGATGACAATTTTGAATATCAACAGCAAATAAGAAATGCATTTAATTATCAAATATCGGCATCAAACAGAAAGTTACAAGACTACGAGAATTTACAGTTTTCTGTGGACGTTGTAAAAGATGAGTTTCCTATAATTTCTGTGACTTCAAATATGGATAGCATTTCACGTGGAACAGTACAATTTGCTGGGCAGATTTCTGACGATTATGGTTTGCGAAAATTAGAGTTGATTTATTATGATGAAGAAAATGCTGAAAGAATGCAACAATTCAATCTACAAATTACAAGACAAAATATTCAAACTTTTTTCTATCAATTTCCTGATGGTTTAAATCTAGAAAAAGGAATTAATTATGAATTGTATTTTCAAGTTTCAGATAATGACGCCATCAATGGGAATAAAAAAGCAATAAGTAAAGTTTTTAAATATCGCCAAAAAACAGATACTGAAGTAGAGGAGGAGTTGTTGCAAGAACAAAGAAATACGATTAATGATTTAGAGAACTCTGTTCAGAAACAGAAAAAGCAACAAGAACAATTAGAAAATATACAGCAAGAGTTGCAGCATAAAAAAAGCATCAATTTTAATGATAAAAAGAAGGTAGAAAATTTTATCAAGCGTCAAGAACAATATAAAAAAATGATGCAAAAACAAACGGATAAATTACAAGAAAATTTAGACGAAAAAGAGGAGAAAGATAAAACGTTGCAAGAAAAAAAAGAAGATTTAAAAGAACGTATTAAAGAACTTAAAAAGTTAGATAAGCAACAAAAGCTGTTGGATGAAATCCAAAAAATGGCTGATAAATTAAATAAAGAAGATTTAGTTCAAAAAGCGAAAGAATTAGCACAACAAAATAAACAACAACAACGTAGTTTAGAGAAAACATTAGAAATGGTAAAACGTTTTTATGTGGAACAAAAAGCGATGCAAATTGCGAACAAGGTTGAAGAATTGTCTAAAAAACAAGAAGAATTAGAAAAGAAAGATGACAGTTCTTTGGAAGAACAAAAAGAGGTCAAGAAAAAATTTGAGTCGATTAAGAAAGAACTGGAAGAGTTGAATCTAGACAATGAAAAGTTAAAAGAACCAATGGAATTGCCAGAGGTTGATCAAGAAGAGGATGATATTGATGAGGAACTTAAAAAGGCAGAAGAAAGTTTAGAAAAGCAAAATAAACAAGCAGCAAAAAAAAGTCAAAAGGAATCATCTAAAAAGATGAAAGAGATGAGTTCTAAAATGCAACAGGCAATGATGGATATGCAGGCAGATTCCGTAGAAGAAAATATGGAAGATTTGCGTAAGATTTTAGAAAACTTGGTTATTTTTTCTTTTCAGCAAGAAGTTTTAATGGAGAAGTTTAGTAGCATTTCAACGTCTCATCCAGATTTTGGTAGCGATTTAAAAAAGCAAAATCAGATAAAAACTTATTTTGAACATATTGATGATAGTTTGTATGTATTGTCAATGCGGGTACCAAAAATTTCAACTAAAATTCAAGATGATTTGTCTGCTGTTCATTATAATTTGGATCAATCTTTAGAAAATTTCTCTGAAAATAGATTTAGTAACGGTATTTCCAATCAACGATATGTAATGACGTCCACGAATAATTTAGCCGATTATTTAAGCAACATGTTAAATAGCATGAAGAATAATATGTCCATGAAAATGGGCAAAGTAAAAAAAGGAAAAAGCGAAGGTTTTAGCTTACCCGATTTAATTAAAAAGCAAGAGGGTGTATCGCAAATAATGAAGGAAGGGTTAAAGAAAGGCGGGGAAAAAGAAGGTGACAAAAAAGGCGAAAAACCTGGAGATAATGGCGGGAAGGGAAAGGATGGTCAAATAGAAAAAGATGGAGAAAATGGAAAATCTGGTGGAGACGGCGAAGGCTCTAATGATGATTTGGATGGCGAATTGTATGAGATTTTTAAGCAACAATCTTTATTAAGACAAGAATTACAAAATGCCATTAAAGAAAGCGATAATGGAAATGCTAAAGGGAATGGGAATGCTAAAAAAGCATTGAAAAGCATGGAGGAATTAGAAAATGAAATCTTAGAAAAAGGATTTAATGCAAGTACACTTCAAAAAATGCAAAATCTAAATTATGAATTATTGAAGCTAGAAAAGGCTTCTTTAGAGCAAGGTAAAGACAAAAAACGTAAGGCGAACGTAAATAAAATAGAGAATCAAAGAAATAAAGCAAAAGCATTAGAATTTAAAAAGCAGTTTTACAATCAAATAGAAATATTAAATAGACAAACCTTACCTTTGCAGCAAAATTATAAAAAGAAGGTCAGAGAATACTTTTCTGATCCTAAGAAAGGGTAAGGATGATAACGTTTAATTATGAAACTGAATTTGCTATAAAAAATGAAACTCAATTGGAAAATTGGATTGAGAAAGTAGTGTTAGATAAAGGTTTTGAACTTGGTGAAGTCAATTATATTTTTTGTGATGACGAATATCTTTTAAAGTTAAATGTTGAGTTTTTACAACATGATACGTTAACCGATATCATTAGTTTTGATAATTCTTTAGGGAAGTTAATAAATGGAGATATCTTTATTTCCGTAGAAAGAGTTAAAGAAAATGCTAAAGAATATAGCGTAACTTTTGAAGAAGAACTCCACAGGGTAATGATTCACGGAATTCTGCATTATATGGGTTTAAAGGATAAATCTGCTGATGAAAAAATGGTGATGAGAAAGGAAGAAAACAAAGCTTTATTGTATTTAAAGTTTTGATTATCAAATTAATAAAATAAAAGTTTCACGTGGAACGCTAATATAATGAGTTTATTTTCAATAACATACGATGTAATTGTAGTAGGTGGAGGCCATGCAGGAAGTGAAGCCGCTGCGGCTGCTGCAAATATGGGTGCACATACTTTATTGATAACAATGAATTTGCAGAATATTGCGCAAATGAGTTGTAATCCGGCAATGGGAGGAATTGCAAAAGGACAAATAATTAGAGAGATTGATGCTTTAGGTGGTTATAGCGGAATTGTTACAGACAAGACGGCGATACAGTTTAAAATGTTAAACAAATCTAAAGGACCTGCCATGTGGAGTCCGAGAGCGCAATCTGATAGAATGCAATTTGCAGAGTGCTGGAGAACCATGCTAGAACAAACTGAAAATGTAGATTTTTATCAAGATTCTGTAAATGGTTTATTGTTCGATGAAAACAAAATTATTGGAGTAAAAACAGCTTTGGGTTTAGAGATAAAAGCGAAAACTGTTATTATAACTGCTGGTACTTTTTTAAATGGATTGATTCATATTGGTGATAAGAGTTTTGGTGGCGGTAGAGCAGGTGAAGGAGCATCAACAGGAATTACAGAAGAATTGGTTGCAAAAGGTTTTGAAGCGGGTAGAATGAAAACAGGAACACCCCCAAGAGTGGATGGTAGGTCTTTGGATTATTCTAAAATGATAGAGCAACCTGGAGATGAAATCACAGAAAAATTTTCTTATTTACCGTCTACTAGTCCTCTGAAAAAACAACGATCTTGCTGGTTAACCTATACAAGTCCGAAAGTACATAATTTGTTGCGAGAAGGTTTTGATAGATCGCCAATGTTTAATGGTAGAATTCAATCTACAGGACCAAGATATTGTCCAAGCGTTGAGGATAAAGTAGATCGATTTGCAACGAAAGATAGGCATCAAATTTTTGTGGAGCCAGAAGGTTGGACAACGGTTGAAATGTATGTAAACGGATTTTCTACTTCATTGCCAGAAGATATTCAGGATAAAGCAATACGGGCGGTAGAAGGTTTTGAAAACGTCAAGTTTTTAAGATATGGTTATGCAATTGAATATGATTTTTTTCAACCAACACAATTAAAGCATTCTTTAGAAACGAAATTAATCGAGAACTTGTTTTTTGCAGGTCAAATAAATGGAACAACGGGTTACGAAGAGGCTGCGGCACAAGGTTTAATGGCGGGTGTAAATGCAGCTTTAAAAACGCAAGGCAAACAACCTTTTATCTTAAAAAGAAACGAAGCTTATATTGCGGTTTTAATAGATGATTTAATTACAAAAGGAACAGAAGAACCTTATAGAATGTTTACGTCTAGGGCAGAATATAGAACATTATTAAGGCAAGATAATGCCGATTTAAGATTAACTCCATTAGGATATAAACTTGGTTTGGCATCAAAAGAGCGGATGGAAAGGGTTCTTGAAAAACAACGTAAAACAGATGTATTAATTAAATTTTTAAACGAAACGAGTGTTCATCAAAAAGAAATTAATCCGATTTTAGAGCGTAAAAATTTAGCTTTAATTAATCAATCTATGAAGCTTTTTAAAATTGCAGCAAGACCACAATTAAGTTTTTCTGACTTTAAAAATCTTAAGAAATTAAGTAGTTTTTTAGAAGAAAATAATATTGATAATGAAATCATAGAACAAGCGGAAATCCATTTAAAGTATTCGGGTTATATCAATAAAGAAAAGAACAATGCGGATAAATTAAATAGATTAGAGAATGTAAAAATTCCATCTTCGTTTAATTATCAAAGAATACAATCGTTGTCTTTAGAAGCTAGAGAAAAGTTGGGAAGAATTCAACCAACTTCAATTTCTCAAGCGAGCAGAATTAGCGGAGTTTCTCCGAGTGATATTTCTGTGTTGTTGGTGCACATGGGTAGATAAAAAGAAGCCCATCTTAATCTTCCCAAAGGGAAGAAATTCTTGTGAAATTTTGAAATGTTCCTCGTGGAACATTTTAAAATTAACTATATACTTCACCAATTATTATATCTCAATTTTATTTTGAACTGCAAGTTAATAAATAAGAAATTTCAAATTTAAGTGTTGCTAAAAATGAAAAAAATAGACTTCTATAAAGATTTACAGCCTTTTTTAGATTGTAAAGATTATACAGTTTCTAGTGAAATGTATCAGGTAAAAAAGAACGTTGTCTTTGATATGTTAGTCACGGTTCCGGTTCCTAAAAATTTAGCTGCGTATTATAAAAGTGAAAATTATATTTCTCATACAGATTCTAATAAGTCACTTTTAGATAAAGTGTATCAAGCGGTAAAAAATATCACTTTAAAAAGAAAATTAAAACTGATTAATTCTTTTAAAACAGCCTCAAAAAATATTTTAGATGTTGGAGCAGGAACAGGGGATTTTTTAAGTGTTTGTAAAAATAATTCTTGGAATGTTTTTGGAACAGAGCCCAGTTTAGAGGCACGAAATATTGCGTTAAAAAAAGGAATTACTTTAAATAAAGATTTAGCTGAAATTCAAAATCAAAAATTTGACGTAATTACACTTTGGCATGTTTTAGAACACGTAGAAAATTTACAGGAATACATTTTAGCATTGCATAATTTGCTTTCCGAAAATGGTCGTTTGTTAATTGCGGTTCCTAATTTTAAAAGTGACGACTCAAAATATTATAAAGAACATTGGGCTGCTTTTGACGTGCCAAGACATTTGTGGCATTTTTCTCAAACAGCAATCTCTAAATTATTTTCTGGGGTAAACATGGTGGTCACAAAAACAATCCCAATGAAATTTGATGCATATTATGTTGCTCTTTTAAGTAACAAATATAAAACGGGAAAAATGAACCCAATACAATCATTTTATAGAGGTTTTGTTTCTAATTTGAGGGCAAAAAAGACAAAGGAGTATTCATCTTTAATTTATGTACTTAAAAAACAGTAAAATAATTTTTATACATGCAAGGCTGTAATACATCGTTTCTTTTTGGCTTACTTTTTTATTTCACTGAAACAAAAAAGAATTCAATTTATTTACATGGCATTATACATATATTTCGGTGTAAAAACCGATTTTAAAAGCAGTTAATTTACCGTTAGTTCGTTTTGTATAGAAACACTTTAGTAAAAATAGAAAAGGGCTTAAAACACGTGTTTTAAGCCCTTTTGTTATAAGTAAAATAGATTATAATTTTATTTTTAATAAGTTTTAGTTATTTAATAAATAAACACCCCAAACCGTAATGATAAAATAGACGGCTAAAGACATCGCTCCTGCATAATCTTTTGCAAGACGTTGTCCTATTAACAAGAAAATTAAAGTAACGGCAGAAAGCTCTATTCCTAATAAAGCAATTTCTTTGGCACCAGAAGTATATAATTGATAAACGCCAAACAACATTAAAAAGCCAGCAACAATTTCTAAAACTAAAATAACGGCTAATAATAAGGGGACGCTATTTTTTAAGGGTGAGTTTTTAAAATGATCTTCGATAAAAGAAACATTCCCTTTCCAATCCAAAAGTTTGTCAATTCCGGATTGTAAAAAAGTTACCGTTAAAAAAAGTAGCACTAAGACTTCTGTTGGATAATTTGATAATAGTTTCATAAATTATATTGGTTTTTAATTTTTATTGAAAAGCAGCATCTATGGGTTCCCAAAGTTCAATTTTATTTCCTTCGTTGTCTAAAATCCAACCGAATTTTCCATATTCGAATTCTTGCATTTCTCCTACAATGGTAACACCTTCTTTTTTTAATTCGGCCAATAATTCCACTAAATTTTCAACTCTATAATTAAACATAAAGTCTTTTTTAGAGGGCTCAAAGTAATCGGTTGTTTTTTTAAAAGCACTCCATTGCGTTGAACAACTTTTTCCTTGTTGATCTTTCCACCAAAAAGTAGCACCATAATCATCTGTATTGAATCCTAAATGTTTTTTGTACCATTCTTTAGTTCCTTTTGGATCCTCACTTTTAAAAAACAATCCTCCAATACCTGTTACTCTATTTTTCATAAATTATTTCTTTTTTGTATTCAATTCATATATCGTAATCCATTCTTGAACGTTTATTTTACGCACCAATTCCCCAATTAAATCAAATGGGATATCCGCTATCTTTTTAAAACGGATACAGCTTTTACCCATATCTAATTTATATTTACAATGTTTTGGATATTCATTTACAAACCATTTTTGTAACTCAGGTTTTGCATATATACCCATGTGATATAAATTTATGGAGTTTTTTTGTGAGGCGATATTTAAAAATGGGAGCGGTAATTTTGGGTTACAATGATACCCGTTCGGATAAATTGTGTGCGGCACATAATAGCCAATCATGTTATAATTTATGCCTTCTTCAAAACCTTTTGGCATGTTTTTTTGAATGATGTTTCTTAACTTTTCCAATACTTTTTTGCGCTCTTCGGGCAGTTGTGATATATAGTCTTCTGGAGTTTTTGCTTCGTATAACATCTATTTTGTTTTGGTCGATGATTAAATGCCTAAAGTTAACAAAATTTTAATTTAATTTTATCGACGATGGTTTGCGCCAGTTTTTGATGACTCTCCACTGTCCAACCAGCAACATGCGGACTTAACAAAATATTTTCTGCTTGGATTAAATATTGAAAAGCTATCGGCATTTTATCATCAGAAAAAAGATTTTCAAAAGATGATTTTTCGTATTCTAAAACATCTAAACCTGCACCTAAAATTTTACCCGATTTTAAAGCATCAACCAAATCATTCGTAACAACGGCAGAACCACGGGCGGTGTTAATTAACCAAAAATTCTTTTTAAAACCATTCATAAAACTTGAGTTTACCATGTTTTTTGTAAGTTCAGTTTGAGGTGTATGCAAACTTAAAACATCCGCTTTTTCTTGCAATTCTGCTAGTGAAACCTGTTGGCAATTTCTATCTGAAACTTCGGGTTTTATATCATAACACAAAATGGTAACATCAAAACCTTGTAATTTTTTGGCGAAAGATTTCCCCATATTTCCATAGCCAATCAAACCAACTGTTTTTCCATCAAGTTCAATTCCTCTATTTTCTTCGCGCAACCAGCGTCCTGTTCTAACCTCTTTGTCTGCTTTATTTAATTTATTAAAAAGCGATAAAAGCATGCCTAAAGTATGTTCGCCAACCGCATTTCTATTTCCTTCTGGGGCAGCAATAAGTTCAATGTTTTTAGAAGCTGCATAGTCACAATCTATATTTTCTAAACCTGCACCAACACGACCAATAAATTTTAAGTTGGTTGCTTTGTCGATGAAATTTTTATCAATTGAAAAACGACTTCTAAGAATAAAACCATCATACAAATGAATTTTAGCGTCAATTTTTTCTTTTGATGAAGTATAATCTTCATCATTTGTAAAGCCTAAATCATTGAGTTGATTTATTAATAAAGGATGATTTGTGTCTAGGTGAAGGATTTTCATGATTATTTTTTTGACTAAAGGTTCAAACCCATTACAATTTAAAAGTTACTGTCTTTCTAATTCCAAATATTTATCATAAGAAATAATTCCTTTTTCTGGTCGAGGAGTTCCTTTAAGAATGCCAATAAATTCTAGTGAATGACCATCAGGATCATCAAAATAAATAGAAATTGCAGGCATCCAAGCAAAAACCATGGGTCTTTCTGAACCATCGTTTAAGAAGTTTCTAAAGGGTAAGTTTCTTTCTTTTAGATGGTTTATGGATTCCTTTAAAATCCACTCAGCATCACACTTAAAGGCAAAATGTTGCATTTGAATTTCTTTTTTTGGTTTTTCCCATAAACCTAACATGTACTCTTTTGGTTCTCCGATCCAAAAAAAAGCGAGTCTTCGGGTATCCATTGTTTTGCACTTTTCTAAACCCAATACGTTGGTGTAAAAATCAATAGATTTTTCTAAATTTTCAACAGCAATATGGGTTTCGAAAAGACCTTTAATCATGGTTAATTTTTAAGTTGATTTTCAAGTTTTTGTATTTTCATGTCTTTTTCTTTCATCACTAATTTTGAGTGATATAAACTTGATATTAAATAGATTACAACTAATAAGTTCGTGAAATTAGGACTGTTAAAATACCCTAAATCAATAAATTTTTCAGAAATAATAAGGGCTCCAAAGAGAATAATGGAATAGTCAGAAATTACTTTTAAGAGCTTTTTCATAGACAAAGCTTTTTTACGTTTCTTTAGTTAATATTGTTCTTTATCACTCGGAAAATCACCACTTTTTACATCCGTTATATAGTTTTCAAAAGCATTGGTCATATCCGCGAACAAATCTAAATATCTGCGCAAAAAACGCGGGTTAAATTCGTGGGTCATTCCTATCATATCGTGTGTTACTAAAACTTGACCGTCCACACCATTTCCTGCTCCAATTCCAATCACAGGAATGGTTAACGCTTCTGCCACTTTTTTGGCTAATTTTGCAGGTACTTTTTCTAAAACAAGAGCAAAACAACCAATTCTTTCTAGCATTAAGGCGTCTTCCATTAGTTTTTCTGCTTCTTCTTCTTCTTTGGCTCTCACTGTATATGTTCCGAATTTATAGATAGATTGTGGCGTTAAACCCAAGTGTCCCATCACAGGAATTCCGGCATTTAAAATACGTTTTATCGATTCTTTAACCTCTCTACCGCCTTCTAATTTTATGGAATGTCCGCCAGATTCTTTCATAATTCTAATCGCAGATCGCAATGCTTCTTTAGGATCAGATTGATAGCTACCAAAAGGCAAATCTACCACTACCAAACAACGCTCAATAGCTCTAACAACAGCGCTTGCATGGTAAATCATTTGATCTAAAGTAATGGGTAAAGTAGTTTCGTGACCTGCCATTACGTTAGAAGCAGAATCTCCAACCAAAAGCACATCTAAACCAGCGCTGTCTAATATTTTTGCCATGGTATAATCATAAGCAGTTAACATAGAAATTTTTTCTCCATTTGCTTTCATTTCTACCAATGATTTTACAGTAATTCTTTTGTACTGTTTTTTTGCTGCGGACATATATTCGTTTTTTAGTGAGGTAAAAGTAAGGAATATCATTAGATATTATACTAGTAAATATTTTGGTATTTTTGGTGATGTTAATCGTTATTGATTACAAATAAACTAATTTTAAATCCTAAAAATAATTAATTATGTTAAAAAACGCGCTTATATTTTTCATTTTCATAGTTTCTATGAATATGTTAGCTCAAGAAAATCTGCAAGAAAACCATCAAGAAAACCTGCAAGAAAAAGAGATTAAAAGTGTCATCGAAATTTTTTTTAAGGGTTTGCACAAAGGCGATAGTACCTTAATGAAGAGCACATTGCATAAAAATATTAAAATTCAAACAACCTCAACAAATAAGCAAGGAAAGAATGTTTTACAAACAGAATCAAAAGAAGCGCTTCTTACATCGATAGCAAATAAAAAGCCAACAGATATTTATTTAGAAAAATTGCTTTCTTTTGATATTAAAATTGATGGAAATCTAGCCTCCGTTTGGACACCCTACGAGTTTTATTTTAACGGTAATTTTAGCCATTGTGGAGCTAATTCTTTTCAACTTTTTAATAACAATGGGAAATGGGAAATTATTTTTTTAGTGGATATGAGAAGAACAGAAAATTGCCAACAAGTAAAAGAGAAAAAATAACATTATATTTGGTTCTTTTAAAATCTTAAATGTCTCAAGAAAAAAACGTTTTAAATCCAGATATTTGGATCGATAAATATGCAGATTATTTGTTTAATTATGCTGTTATTCGGGTAAATAATGAAGATATAGCCAAAGATTTGGTGCAAGAAACTTTTTTTGCTGGGTTAAAATCTGCTAAAAATTTTCAAGGAAAAGCGTCTGAAAGAACGTGGTTAATTGCTATCTTAAAAAGAAAAGTGATTGATCATTATAGAAAAATAAATTCTAAAAAAGGGCAAGCAGAAGTTAGAATGAATTTTTATAATGATGGCAAAAATGAAGGTAGTTGGATTGAAGAACGGGTGCCACAAAGTTGGGATAATGCCTCTGAAAAACTCATAGAAAACGAAGAATTAAAGAGTCAGTTAGATGTTTGTCTTGATTATTTACCAGAGAAATATGCCATGGTTTTTAAAATGAAAACCATTCAAGAATTTGAAACTGAAGAAATTTGTAAGGAGTTAAACATAACGGCGTCCAATTTATGGGTTATAATTCATAGAGCCAGAATGCAATTAAGAAAATGTATGGAGGATAATTGGTTTAATACGTAAGAAATATGTTAAAAAAATGGATGATCTCTTGTGATGAGGCTACACTAATTTGCGACAAAAGCCAATATAACGAGGCAACCTTGGCAGAAAAGTTGAAGTTAAATTGGCATTTTTTACAATGTAAAATTTGTAAACTATATTCTAATCAAAATAACAGAATGACACTGTTATTCCGAACGAAAGCAACCCATTGCAAACAACATAAAAATTGTTTATCAAAAACGGATAAAGAAAAATTAGCAATAGAATTCAATAAAATAAAGGGCTAAAGTTTTTGTAGCTTGCTACCTTACAATTTTTGATTTTTTGTGATATTGAAACGGAATTTATAGCGATATAGATTCCGTTTTTGTATTTTTGGATTTCTCTTTTCAAAATAAAAAGTATGCATTTTTTACCAGAAAATATTGATCAATATGTTGTGGAGCACTCGCAACAAGAACCAAAAATTTTACAAGAATTAAGTAGAGAAACTTGGCAAAAGGTTTTAAACCCAAGAATGTTAAGTGGTGCTTTTCAAGGTAGAATTTTATCGATGATTGCAAAATTAACTGCACCAAAAACTATTTTAGAAATAGGAACTTACACAGGATATTCTGCGTTGTGTTTTGCAGAAGGATTGGCATCCAAAGGAAAAATTATTACCATCGATAAAAATGAAGAATTAGAAACTTTGCAAAATAAATACTTTGAGAAATCTGGTTTTAGACATCAAATTGAACAAAAAGTAGGAAATGCTTTAGAGATTATTCCTACAATAAAAGAGAAATTCGATTTGGTTTTTATCGATGCTGATAAATCTAATTACGTAAATTATTTTCATCTGATTATTGATAAAATGAATCCTGGAGGTATTATTCTATCGGATAATGTTTTGTGGAGCGGCAAAGTTGTAGAAGAATTAAATCCTAAAGATTTGGATACAAAAGTACTTTTGGCTTATAACAAACTTTTAAATACAGATGACCGAATAGAAACTGTATTACTGCCCATAAGAGACGGTTTGACAATTAGTAGAGTAAAGTAATTTTTTTTATGTACTATGTTTCATTTAGTTTCTTGCAAAACTCAGTAATTTCAATGAAGTTCTAAGAAAATAAAAAATAGCAGAAACTTATAACTGTCTTTTAATAGGACCCGTTAAATCATCGATATTTTCTTTTACACTATCGATTTCTTTTTTGATGTCTTTTCCGATGCTATTATCTAAACCATGTTCTTTAGAACTGTCATTAATTTCTCTCTTAATGTCATTGGTTGCATCTTTTACTTGACGAATTCCTTTGCCCAAACCTCTTGCAATGTCAGGAATTTTATCTGCACCAAAAACCATCACCACAATTAACATGATGACAAAAATTTCAGGACCTCCAATAAATAAAAAATATACGTTCATGAGATGACAAAGATAATAGTAATTATAGTAAATTAATTCAAAACTACTTGTAAAATTGAATTTATACACTATTTTAAATGATTAAAATTTTTCTTGTAACTTGTATAAGGATTACAAAACGAGTAACTTTACCTCATAAATATAAAATTCCCCAACATGAAATCTCTAAAAAAAGTCATGGCAATCGCTGTGTTGCTGATTGGAATCTTTTCCTTTAGTGCAAAATCCTTTAGCACAAAAAACAAAACAAACCCGGAATCCCGTTTAAATTTAGAAGAAATAAACATCGTTGAAATGCTCTCTAAACAGCAGTTTGAGTGCAGACCCTCTTCAGAATTTATGTTTTATGTAGAAGCAAATCTTGTAAAAAGGATGAGAGGTGTAAATGAGATAAACGCTGAGGTGTATTTTTTTGACAAACTTTCTGGAGAAAAACGATTGTTAGCGAATGAAATCGTTCAAGTTAATACGTTTAAAGGAACTATTGTTAACCATACGTCTGAAAATGTTTTTAAGTCGATTCGTTTAAAAAATGGAGATAAAATTATTGGTACTGCTACAAAAGCACCTTATAGTTTAAATGAATTGATGCAATTTGAATCTATTTACAACAGTTATATTAGTGCTACTAATAAATTATTAGCGTTAAAAAGAACGATTTAAAAATGTAGTTTCAAAAATTACTAGATAAGATTAATAATCGTTTACTCTTGGGTTTAAAAACATCTAACTATTTTTTAACCAACATTCGCTTAATCTCATTCAATTTCATTAAGGCTTCAATAGGCGTTAAGGTATCAATATTTATGGTTAAGATTTCTTCACGAATATTTTCTAAAAGCGGATCATCTAACTGAAAAAAGCTGAGCTGCATTTCTTCATGTTGTGTTTGTTTTAACGCATTTTTAACGTCTTCGTTTTTGTTGTTTTTTTCTAATTGTGCCAATATTTTATTCGCTCTATGGATCACCATATTTGGCATTCCAGCTAATTTAGCAACATGAATACCAAAACTATGATTTGAGCCTCCAGAAACCAATTTACGCAAGAAAATAATATTGTCTTTCAGTTTTATGTAATGAAAACTATTTTTTTAATATATTTATTTCTCTTACTAAGAGTAATGAAAATGCATACTTTCTATTTTCAAAAAGCATATATATTTGCTTACAAGTAATAAAGTCATTAGCTAATAATTTAAAAACTATTTCCTAATTACAATAGGTGACTTTTAAAGAGTAAAAAAAGACTTACTATCTTAAATCAAAATATGTGACAGCTGAAAAAAGAAGTTAAATGTGGTCAGTCGAGTTTAAATTCTGAAAATAGAAAAAGTAGGATAAAATTAAAATTATATCAAAATGAAAAATTTAAAAAAAATTGCAATAATTGCTGCCTTTAGTATTTTTATAACGAGTTGTGAAAATGAGCCGATTTCTGAAGAAAAACTTACATTTGAGGAAGTAGAGGTTTTGTTTAAAATGAAATCACAGTTCACAGAATTCTCAAAAACTAATATTATAAATAAATACGGTACAGTTCAGAAATATTATGATTATTCTGTTAAGAGAAAAGAAGAAATATCTATTAAAAATAATAAATCTAAAAATTTAAGTAAAAAGGCAGTTTATAAAATTAGATGGGATTGGGCAGATGGGAATGGAGGGTTACAAACATTTGACTGTGAGGATGATGAATATATGTTAGATGCAGCAGAGGAGGCGGGTTTTGATTGGCCTTATTCAGATAGAGCTGGTGCTTCTTCAACTTGCGCGGCTTATTTACTTCAAGGTAAGGTTGACCAATCTGAACAAACTTTTTTGGACGATTGGCAATTAGCTGATGATATTATTTTAACTTGTGTAGCGTATCCAGAGGCAGATTGCACTGTTTTAATCGGTGCAGAAGAGCATATTTAATAGTAGCTACAATTTTTTTATGATATGAAAAAGATCACTTTAACATTGATGCTATATTTTACAATAGCATCATTTTTTTCACAAACAGTAAATGATAAAAAAATAGATAGAATAAACTATCTAAAAAATAGAAGAAAGAAAATAGATAGTCTTAAAAAAATAGACTTTCTAAGTAAAGAGTACAAGTATTTAAATAAAAATTTTTCTATTAATATTGATAGTATAACTTTTAACAAAGGTGTTAAAGACTTTAAATTTATAAGCGAGAGAATAAATAAATATAGCGATTCTTTAGGCGTGGTTTTAATGATAGAAATGAAAGATTGGAATGCACTAAGAATTGCCGAGTATAGAATAACATATCAATGGAAAAAAATAGGGTATTATATTTGGGAATCTGAAGAAAACTCTAAAAAATTGGGTGAAAATTTAGGTTTTACCCATCCATATCGTTTTTATGAATATTTATATAATGAGAGTATTAATTCAGAGTTTAAACTAGACTTAGTTGAAAAACTCAAAAAAAGATTGGAAACTAAATTAAACACTGCAATAAAAACTAATTCTTATAAAGAGTTTTTTAATTTAACTTTTAAAGAAAGTGAACAAAGAAAATTAGCGATGGAATTATACTATGAAAAAAAAGGTGTAAAAAATCATAAGCATTAATCCTATTTCTTAACCAACATTCGCTTAATCTCATTCAATTTCATTAAGGCTTCAATAGGCGTTAAGGTATCAATATTTATGGTTAATATTTCTTCACGAATATTTTCTAAAAGCGGGTCGTCTAACTGAAAAAAACTGAGCTGCATTTCTTCATGTTGTGTTTGTTTTAACGCATTTTTAACGTCTTCGTTTTTGTTGTTTTTTTCTAATTGTGCCAATATTTTATTCGCTCTATGGATCACCATATTTGGCATTCCAGCTAATTTAGCAACATGAATACCAAAACTATGGTTTGAGCCTCCAGAAACCAATTTACGTAAGAAAATAATATTGTCTTTCAATTCTTTTACAGACACATTAAAGTTTTTAATGCGCTCAAAAGTAGCCGTCATTTCATTCAGTTCGTGATAATGTGTTGCAAATAACGTTTTTGCTTTTGTAGGATGTTCGTGCAAAAACTCTGAAATTGCCCAAGCAATAGAAATTCCGTCATAGGTAGAAGTTCCGCGCCCTATTTCATCTAATAAAATTAAACTACGCTCAGAAACGTTGTTTAAGATCGACGCCGTTTCATTCATTTCTACCATAAAAGTAGATTCGCCCATAGAAATATTATCACTTGCACCAACGCGTGTAAAAATCTTATCAACAATACCAATTTTAGCATTTTGAGCAGGCACATAACTTCCCATTTGAGCCAATAAAACAATCAAAGCAGTTTGTCTTAAAATAGCCGATTTACCAGACATGTTTGGGCCAGTAATCATGATAATTTGTTGCTGATTTCTATTCAACACCACATCATTGGCAATATAGGTTTGATCGATCGGTAGCTGTTTTTCAATAACAGGATGACGCCCGTTTTTAATCTCTAAATCGGTACTTTCATCCATTTGTGGTCGCACATAATTGTTGTCAACTGCTAACACTGAAAAAGAACGCAAACAATCAATTTTTGCAATGATTTGTGCATTTTCTTGCACCACGTGTACAAATTGAATGATGTATTGTAATAATTTAGAAAAGATTTCTTGTTCTATTTTTTGAATTTTTTCTTCCGCGCCTAAAATTTTAGTTTCGTATTCTTTAAGTTCTTCGGTAATATAACGCTCGGCATTCACCAAGGTTTGTTTCCGAATCCATTCTGTTGGAACTTTATCTTTGTGCGAGTTTCTAACCTCAATATAATACCCAAAAACGTTGTTAAACGAAATCTTTAAACTAGAGATTCCGGTGCGTTCCGTTTCTCGAGCCAACATGTCATCCAAATACTTTTTTCCGGTGGATGAAATAGCACGTAAATCATCTAATTCTTGATGTACGTTCGGGGCAATTGCGTTTCCTTTGTTGATGTTTACCGGGGCTTCATCAAATAAAGTTTCAGAAATTTTATGAATTAAATCTTCACAAGGATGCAGTTGATGACCGAGTTCTTTTACCGTTTTATTTTTGCTTTTTTCTGCGGATGCTTTAATGGGTAAAATTGCTTTTAGAGAGTTTTTTAGCAATACAATTTCTCTTGGCGACGCCTTGCCGGTAGCAACTTTAGAAATTAATCGTTCTAGATCTGATATTTGTTTTAATTGATAAGTAACTGTTTTTGAAAAATCATCAGAATCTATAAAAAATTTTACCAATTCATGCCGATTTTTAATGGCTTCAATATTTTTTAAAGGAAGCGCCAACCAACGTTTTAACAGCCTTCCGCCCATGGGTGAAATAGTTTTGTCAATAACGTTTAAAAGCGTGACTGCATTTACAGAATTAGGATTATACAACTCTAAATTTCTGATGGTAAAACGATCCATCCAAACATAATTATCTTCCGCAATTCTGCTAATATGTTGAATATGTTTTAACTGATTGTGTTGCGTTTCTGATAAATAGTATAGCACAGCACCGGCGGCGATAATGCCGGTTTTTATATCTTCAATTCCAAAACCTTTTAAGCTTTTAACTTCAAAATGATTTTGTAACGTCTCGTTGGCATATTCCTTTTGAAACACCCAATCATCTAAATAAAACGTATAATATCTATTTTCAAACAATTCTAAAAATTGTTGTTTGTGTTGTTTTTGTACTAAAACTTCGCTAGGAGAAAAATTTTGCAATAATTTATCGATGTATTCAGCCGTTCCTTGTGCCACTAAATATTCACCAGTAGAAACATCTAAAAAGGAGATTCCGAGTTGTTTTTTTTCAAAATGAACTGCGGCTAAAAAGTTGTTCGTTTTACTTTGTAAAACTTCGTCGTTTAAAGAAACACCTGGCGTTACCAATTCCGTTACCCCACGTTTTACAATAGTTTTGGTCATTTTAGGATCTTCTAATTGATCGCAAATGGCCACACGCATACCTGCTTTTACTAACTTTGGCAAATAGGTATTTAAAGAGTGATGCGGAAAACCTGCCAACGCTGTTTCACTTTCACTTCCAGCGCCTCGTTTGGTAAGAATTATGCCTAAAATTCCCGCTGCTTTTTTAGCATCTTCCCCAAAAGTTTCATAGAAATCTCCTACACGAAAAAGCAACATAGCATCAGGATATTTAATCTTGATGGCATTGTATTGTTTCATTAAAGGAGTTACCTTTTTTACTTTTGATTTTGCCAAGAGTAGAGTTTTTTTGTTTTATGCGAATTTACAAAAGTTTAAAGTTTCTTTTGTTTCAAGTTATCCACAAAGTTTATAGATTATACAATAAAAGGATGGTAAACAAACCTAAATAGGGGCTAATAAATCTTGAATCCAAAAATTTAAACAAGAGAATTCTGTTGTTTAGTCATGTAAAGATATATAAATTTGAAATCAATTTGAAAACTGATCTAAAAATTGATGTTATTTATATTTTGGCTAAAGCCATTTTAAGGATTACAATTTTATACATCCTGCTGAAGCAGGATGCGATTCAACAGGATGAAAATTAGCAAAAAGAAATAAAAACTATCATGATCACTAGCAATGGGTTTCAACCCACTGTAAAAAAAGATAATATTTTTGGCTTAAGCCAAACCTTAAAAATTAAATATGAGAAAACTAAAAAATAACGAATTACATAGAATTTCAGTTGATGAATTTAAATCGACCCAAAAAACGCCTTTAATAGTGGTTCTTGACAATATTAGAAGTTTAAATAATATTGGTTCTGTTTTTAGAACGAGTGATGCTTTTTTGATAGAAAAAATTTATTTATGCGGAATTTGCGCAACCCCACCAAACAAGGATATTCATAAAACTGCCTTGGGCGCCACAGAATCTGTTGCATGGGAATATGTAGAGGATACTTTAGCGTTAGTTGAAAAATTAAAAGCTGAAAATGTAAAAGTTTTGGCGATTGAACAAGCAGAAAACAGCACAAAATTAGATACTTTTTATCCGAAGAAAAACCAGAAATATGCCATTGTAATGGGAAATGAAGTAAAAGGTGTGCAGCAAGCCGTTGTGAATGCCAGCGATTTTTGTATTGAAATTCCGCAATTGGGCACCAAACATTCTTTAAATATTTCTGTAACCACAGGAGTAGTGCTTTGGGATTTGTTTACCAAGTTGAAAAAATAAAAAGGATGATTGGTGTCTTTGATTGATAAACCCACTCACAAACCTTCGTTTACCGTCTTATCAAATCGAATTCCTTAACAGAGCAATAGTGATGGATTATTGTTATGGTAGATGCTCCTTTCTTAAAGTAACAAGACACTGCCCTGAAGATATACCTTCAACTGAAAAAAAAGGCTTTAAAGGTCTTTAAAATCGCTCTTGTTTTTTTTAAGCTAGTGCTAACTCTTGGAACTTCCAATTACTTTAAATTCCGGATCAGGCAGCAAAATATGTAATTTTGGTTTATGGGTGGGCCAAATAGTTAGTTATTGGAAAATCGTAGATTCTTACTTTATTTTCTTGTTCTGCTCGCCTTGTCTATTGTCCCAAAAAGAAACAATTTCAATAATATTTTCATTTATTTCATAAAAAATAAGATAAACTTTCATTGGGATTACTCGTGTTTTTTTATTTGAGGTTAATCTCCCAATATATTCACTTTTTGATAGTGTTTTTAATATTGACTCTGTTTCGGTAAGTATTTTTAAGCTGTATTTTTTTGACCCATTTCTTTCGTTATAAAACTCAAGAATTTTCTTAAGTTCAATTTGGCATTATTTGACTAAATTATTTTTTTGTCAGCCATTCTTTCATTTCGGAAATTACAACTTCATTTTTCGAAAATTCCTTAGCGCCTATTTGTTTTCTTCCGATTAAAATTGAGGTTTCCTGTTCGGAAGATAGCTGAAATAATGCTTGTTCTGAAGTGTCAAAAATTGTTTGAAGCGTTTTTAAAAAATTCAAATCTGAAGAATCTTTAATCGAAAAGAATTCCACGATGCTCTGCGTCGGGGTTTCCGTTGAAATTGTCATTCCCGTGAAAACGGGAATCAAAATAATAGAATTTTGGTTTTTGACCTTTTTAGGTCAAAATGAAACGAGCGAAATACCTTTATGGCTCTGCTTAGAGGATAGTTCGTTTCAATAAATTCTTTATTTCTTGCAATTAAATTATTTTTTATATGCGCTATCGTTTCCATAAATAATCCATTTTAATTATGAAATCTAAAATACATATTTTTATTTAAATGATAATTCGGTTTAAGTGATTTTTGTGTTTGTAGAAGAGTTTCTATTGGATGTAACTAACAAGTAATTGGACATACATTTTCTACGGCTTATTGTTTACAGTGCCTTTCACGTTCTGCGTGGTTTTCCTTTGTTTGTTATTTAGGTTGAATGTTAGCGTTGGCAAGACATACTCTTTTGTGATTTTTGGTGTAGGGTTGAGTTTAGAGAATTGTAAATGGGTGTGGTTTTTAGCGTTGGCTTATTCATACAAAGTTTTCATATCTTCTCATCTACTTTTAATTAATCACAATTTAGAAACCAATTATAAACGTCTTGTAAATAGAACTTTTTAATTTAACCAATCTTTAGATATTCCAAAAATTTCATCGAAATCACTGCCATCTCGACTTATTATTTCGTTTCCATTTAAATAATTATAAACTAAATTGAGTTTCTCAAAGTCGAATTTATTCCGGGCAAATGGATTTTCAAATAGCCAATATTTTGAATTTGGAATATTTGATGGAAAGACCTTTGTAACCATAATTCCAGTAACATTTTTTAATTTTTCTTTTCCTGAATTATAAAATATTCCATCACTGTTTCGCGTTATTTTCACGTCTTTATTTTCGGGATTCGTGGAATAACTATATTTTAAGGAACCCCAAATTACGTTTTCTATATCTATTTTTCCTGAACTTATTTTTCCTAAAGCATTTATACAAATTAAAAATGGAACCTCAAACTTCCCATAACGTTTTGCTTTTTTAAGAATCGATTGTCGAAGTGAGTTTTCACCTCCGCCCCAAAAAGTTTCTATTGGAAACATTCCAATGGGGTTTTTACTTATTTTATCTTTTTTTGATTTATTTAGTGGTAATGGCTGAATTGAAATTTTAAAATCCTTATTTTCAAATTTAATATTTGGACAACCATCGAAACCATATTTTTCCACTCTAGTTCTTATTTCTTCTGAGTCTAGTTTATTTACTTCTAGTTCTATTTTTGTGATTAATTCTTTAACTCTTGGCTGTTTTTGAGATTTAAAATTTAATTTTTCTATTCGCAAAAGGAACCCTCTTATCTTAACTTTACTTAATTGGTCATAGAATTCATTTTGACGTCGTTCAAAAGACATTTCTTCTTCTGTCTTATCCAGGCAAATTTTTGCTTCAATGTATGCTTGAAACCCATCTTTTGATACCAGAAAATCAGGTCTTTTATTTGAATTTTCAAGTTTAGGATGAATTGTAATATTAAAGCCTAGCTTTCTAAACATTTCGAAAAGGAAAAGTTCAAAAAAGGCAGAATCCAAGTCTTTTCTAAAGCGACTTTTTAGTTCTATTTTTTCTGATTCTGGATATTTTGAAAACCAACTTTCTAGAGTTACTCTAATAATCTCAATATCTTTTCGATTACTTTTGTGATAATAGTTGTATGAATTTTCGTTATTACCAGAAGGGCCATCTATACTTTCAGATGTTTTACTAAAAAGTTTTATCAATTTGTTCGTTTTTTGTATAATTAACAATGTTATTATATAAGATTAGTTGAGTGTTTTAAGTACTAAATTTAGCAAATAAAACACAAATATAAGTGAAGTGCGGAATGTCTAATGTAAATTATCTTTTACCAGCAATTTTTTTATGGCTGAGCAAATGTTTTTTTCAGAGTCAAATTTTGTTTACTCTTTTTCCGTTTTCCAAAGATTAAGAATATTATGCCACCAAGTGTATAAAAAAGAATATCATAAATGTCGGAAGTGTATTTTTCATTCACAATTGGTAGTAATATTTCAAATGCAACTGATGTGATAATAATTCCTATTATTGCGAATTTAGTTGTTATCGTAAATTCCTTTTTCAATATTTCAAAATAGTATTCAATGAATGAATACGAAACTGGAAAAAATAATAAATCATCAAGAAAGCAAATTGTAAAGTAATTTCCTATCCCAAAATATTGAAGAATTTGATTTACAAGAAAAATTAATATTGAAATTTTTAAAAACATTAAACTCCAAGTAAAGCAACAAGAAGAATAATAGCAACAAGGACTAATATAAATGTTACTAATCCACTATTTTTTTTCTGAACTATTATTTCCTGTACTGGCTGTTTTTTGTTTTCTTCTTTTTTTCGTTCCTTTCTTAATTCTTCATCGATAAATTCTCCGCAAAATTTGCATTTTTTTGCAGTTTCAAGAATACTTTCAGAACAGTAAGGGCAATTTTTCGTTTCCATATTTATTTTTCGTTTAAAATTTTTAATTTAGGTTGGTTTTGAGAATTTCCGGGTAATATTTGCTAAAGTTGTTACTTACTTTACTTCATGTTAATTTTTAATTCCTGATTCAAGAACATCATAACCGTCTAGTACATCTAAAATTCCTCTTCTTTCATTATATGTTAATGTTCTTGTATATCTTCTTAGATTGCAATCATTTGGAATACGTATAAGAGTAGTGGCATTTTTAAGAAAATAGCCTATTCAGCCAAGATTTATTTTTCTTATTAGAATTAGTTTCTGATTTAGTAAAATCCCCGGCATTACTTTTATACGGCTTTGTGCCCTTCGCTTTTTCGTTACGAATTAATTTTTCACATAGTTCACCTATTGAATTTGTTAGAGATGTTTCAAATTCTCTTGTAACATCGTCATAACCAGTTTTCGCGTGAATCAACTCGTGAATTAAAGTACCGGAATAACTTTTTAGTGATTTTAATGTTTTTCTAGAAATTATTATTGATTTTAGCTCTCCATTCCAAAGTCCTAAAGTTTCATTTTCGCTAAAAAAATCTGTTCTCATTGTTGATGAAATTTTTATTGATTTTACTTGATTTGGTAATCCACCGAATAAATCAATTATTTTATTGGTAGAATCATAAATAATTTTTTCCCTTGAATTTAGTGCACTCGGCTCGATAAAGTTAAATTCAAAGCTATCATTGTAATCATCAACGAATTGTCCTAAATCATTAATAGGGTTTCCTGATAAATCTATGGAATCATTAATTTTATATTTTAAGTTTTCGGGAATGATGATAATTTTATTCCCGTTGTTTTTAGCTTGGTCAATCATATCTGGAAATTGCATTGCTTCGAAAGAAGTTACAAATAGATATTTCCCTAATTGATTTAGAATCTTTACAGAATGTTCTTGGACATCTATCCATAATAATTCATCGTGGGCAGTTCCAATGTTTATATTTGTTAAGTCATCTGCTAGAATTTCAGCGACACCTTTTGATTTTGCATTTAATAATATTTTCTTAACAGAATTAGTATATGCAGTTCGACCAACATTTGTTCGTTCTCTGTTTAATGATTTTTTTAAAGAAGAGTTTAATTTAGTGATGTTGTAACTGAATAAAAAATTTTCTTCCTCTGCTACTTTCACTCCATTTACATAAATACTTCCTTTATCACTACTTTTGGAAACTATCTGTCCTTGTTCTGTAGTTTCTATAATATTGTCTCCAGAGAATTTTAAAAATAATTTTTTTGCTTTTTCAATATCCAAGTCATTTATGCCCACTAATTTAAATTCTGTACCGATGAAATTTGGTTTAGCTGAATCTTCTATAATTGCGTGAAGAGTGAATAAATCTTCAAAATCTTGTTTTTTTGATTTTGAAATGGTAATTCGATTAAATTTTGATATTATTTCTACTTTAACTTTATTTCTCTCAAATGTCGCTAAAGCATCTTTTAATCCAATTCCAAACCTGCCAATTACATTATCATTTGATAGCTTTTCTTTATTTTCATTTTGAGTTAAATGATTATATTTAATTCCTCTACCGAAATCACGTATAATCCACACATCATTCTCTTTATTTATCTCAACTTCATCAGTGGCAGTCAGTAATTTTTCATCTAGTGCATTGGATATTATTTCACGAATTGCGTGATATGTTTCCCAATTTTCTAGAATTTGTTCAATGTTTAAATCAAATTTCTTCATTTCTTTAGCATTGGCTACAATATGTTATGTTAGAATAAACATCCTGTTTATATTTGGTTTTTCCTCTTGATAAAATCCTTTGTATATTGGTGCAAGTAATGTAACTTGATCATACGCTGGAATATAACAACTTCATGTACATAAATTGAAATTACATCACAATACATGATTCCTGATTTTTTTCAAACCTACCATCAATAATTTAATATTCTTTACGGGTTTCCGTAATCTGGGCAATTTTTTTAAAATCTTTTAAAATCTTTTAAAATTCAGATAAAGGGACTACTGATTATCATGAAAACCAACAAAGAAGTGAACGGGAATATTCTAAATAAGCAAAAAAAAGCTATACATTTTGTACGGCTTATTTTGTATAATGCTTTTTATGTTCTACTTAGTTTTCCTTTGTTATTTAGTTTTTATCTGAGCGTTGTCTAAGAATAAGTTATTAGAAAGCATCATAAATAGAGCTTGAATATAATAGAAATATTAAAAAAACTTCCTTACCACAGCCACCCTTCTTTTAAAAACCAATCCCAAACTGTCAATTACCCCCTTATCCTTAGCAATAGATGAGTAAACAAGGCATATATCGTTGGCCTATACCGAAACACGGCACAGGTCGGAACACCATATGCTTAGTTATTGTCAACTGGCAATTACTTCGCTCTTTTAATTTTAAGTGGATTTTGTCGGGTGTCAAAAACGTCAGCAATTTTTATAAATCCATTTTTTGAATCTAATGAATAAATTAGTTTATAGTTTTTGAATACTAAATAACGATAAACATTATTTCTTTGTCTAAGAAACTCTTCTTATTGTCCAATTAATGGTGATTGCAATAATTTATCTGGTTTGTTAATGAATTTCTTTAAGAAGTTTTTTTGCAATTCTTGGACTTGCTTTCTTTTCGTAATATTGGTAAATTTCGTCAAGTTGAGTTTCAGCAAATTCAGACCAAATAATTTTCAAAGTCATTATTCGTATTTGGCTAAAAGTTCAGAACTATTTTTAAATCGATTATTTCGGAAATCAGATTCCGATTTGTCAATTCTTTTATTCAGTTCATCTTGAGTCATAGGTTTAAATATGCTATCGTTTGAGGTTTTTTTCTCTTTTTTCAAAATTTGTTCAAGACGCAAAACTACTTCTTCATTTTGAAGTTTTAAAAATTCTTGTACAAATTCTATTTTTCGAGCTTCTAAGTTCATTTTTATATAGCTTTTCATCTTTTCATCAAAGATACAAAATAACCAATTTAATTTTCTATTTTTCTTTAATTGACGAATTTCATTGCATACGGCCAACACAGATTTAGAAGTAATAAACATCCTGTTTATATTTCGTTGTTTCTTGATAAAACAGGTGCTTTTGTTCTTTTAGATTAACCCTTTAAATGTTTATTAAGGTAAACTGAAGTTGTAGATAGTATTACTAAGGGTTTTTCTCTGTAATTTGTAAAACATTTAAAAAACCATGAACATTACTTGATCCGGTACCTTTTATGTGTATCTCTAAGATTCCGCCAGCATTCGGAACCACGTTGTTTATAGAAACAAGGTCATATAAATTCTTTTTATGATCTATGGTTACTGTTTCTCCATTAATTGTTATTTCAGTAGCAGTTCCGATAACATTTCTTGAAGAAAAAGCGGTGAAGTCATATACCTTATTTTCATTTAAATTGGTGAGTCTTAATGTAGATGTAAGGCCCGCAGGTGTTTTAAAACAGTCTCTTTCTGCCTCAAATGGGAAGTTGGCTTGAGGATCTCCATTCGTTCCAGAAAAATTAGCGTCATAATTTTCAAACGGCGCTATTACTTCTAAATCTATGCCTGATTTTGTTGAAGTAGTAGTATCCATATTTGTCAATTTAGCGCCGGCTAAGTGCCCTGGTGCGTCTGGTGTGGCTAGATTATTCCATGGATAAGGAGAGATATAACTATGCAGACTTCTCCCAAAATCTATTTTTATGACTACCGAACCTAATACTACCTTAATATTCTCTAAATCTGCAGCAAGACCTTCTTTAAAGTTTCCCGGAGGTAGCGCATTTACCAATCCTTGTGCATACTCAAGATCTGATTGCGATAGAGTAGCTTTCACAGAGTTTACTGCTACGACAGCCTCTAATCTTTGATACGCAGTGGCATGGTAAGGTGGTTGATACGCAACATTAATCAATGCGGTATGATTGCCTAAATTTTGATAATTTATTTTCGAAGAATGTACATCGAATCCTTCATAAGCGATGTTCGTAATATTGGTATCTGCGTCTACAATTAAAGACAAAGCGTGTTCTAAAAACTTTGGATTTACGGCTGAAAAGTTAAACGATATCGTGGCTTTATTGCCAACGGTATGCACCGAATAGCTCGCATCTCTCGCCGAAATTAAGTATTCATAGACCATGTTAATAGGAGCCATCCAGATATTATCGGCTCCTTTAATACCGTAATTTAATTCTAAACCTTCCATCACATATTTAAAATCAAGGTATTTTAAAGAGGCTCCACCGGTAGAACCGGTTTCACTGATATCTACATTATGCACGCCAAGTGTAAACCATGCATGCTCATTGCCTACAGCAGCTAGTTTGGTATTTATAAAATCAAAATCACTTGGGGTTTTATTTACAGCACCCTCTGTCCAAATGGTAAAATCTCTTGAAAACCAGCGAGTAGCCTCATTAGCCATCCAATATTCGGCAGTAAAATCATGCCCTTTGTCTCTGCTTGGGTTGCCGATGTTGTTCACAATTTTTAGAAAACCATCAGTCTTCATTTGAGTGGTAATGGCATGATAGGAATCATCATTACTAGGCGCTGTAAAATTGTCAATCTTGATGCCTATAACCGCTTTTAGTTGGTTGTAGTTTTCTTCTATTTCATACCTAATTTGCTGGTCTCTAATCACCGGGTCATCGTCCCAACCATCAAGATCAAACTGGGTTCTTGGTGTAAATCCATGATTGGTTAATGCAAAGCCTTTTATATAAGCATCTCTTAGCATGGCCTCACTCATGTTGGCTCCGGCTGAAACCCCTATATTCTTCATATTAACATTCATCGTGGCGGCAAAAGGAATAGTAGTACCCGCGCCATCTGAATAAAATAAACCAGGATATCCTTCTGTAAGCCCATCTTGATGAATCACCGTTCCCCCAGTAAATAAGGGCACAGCCGTATTATAGGCACCAATTAAGCCATCATCCATTCCAAAAGAAAATGCAAATTCTTTATTGTATTTATAGTATGAGGTTTTTACATTTACTGTATTCGGAGGCGCATCAAAAGTAATAATTACTTTTTTTGCCTTGCTTGAATTTGCTGCTGCTTGTGAAAAAAATAACCCAGAATTGATTCCTTGCGAATAGACGAAGGAACTGAATATTAAAAATAGAGATGATATTTTTTTCATGTTCTATAAAAAGTTTTTTATAGATACCACTAAAAAGTCAGTCCCATCAAAAATAGTCGTCATTAAGTTTTTGGAGTGAGCGTTGAAATCTATGACCGGGTCTATACCATCTGGAAACAAAAATTTATCATCATAATCTAATGTCCATAGTCCAGACGCATCTTGATTTATTAAAAACATATAGGTAGCGCCTGTAATGGGATTCGTTGGATTTTGAAGTATAGCGTCTTCAGTTAATACAATTCTGTATAAATTTCCTTCGGTTCCCGTCCATGAAATAGTGCCTCCGCTTGAGGTTAATGCATGAATATCATTACTGATAACTCCTGTTAATTGCACTGTTGAATTTGCATTTAAGTACAGATTTCCTTCAATACGTTCTGCTGTTTTTGCGTGCAGTGCATAAGGAACACTTAATAATTGGGTGGTTGCTGATAGGGTGTAGGTAGTGCCACCTGTTACGTCAATCTCTGTTTTTATAAAATAGATGCCATTTGCCCAATCTATCTCAGTAAAATTGCCATTTATGATGGTACCTGTGCCTATTTCTAAACTCACTAAACCATTGGTATTGGTTGTGGGTGTTTGTGTCTCAGTATACACCGATGTTTCGCCTTGTAAGATGCTAATTTGCATTCCTATAATTTGGGAAGTTACTAAGGTATTGTTAGCGTCTCTTACCACTGCTTGGTAACTCATTTTTTCTGGCGATTGGGAAAAGGCGCTCGCTGTAATTAAGAAGGCTACTACTAGTTGAGGGAAAAATTTCTTCATAGTATTTACTTTTTAATGATTTTAAACGATTTTAAAACTTTTTGTTTTTGAGTTACTTTTAGATGATAAATGCCGATGGATGCTTGCTGCATTTTAATGGGTGTCTCTGTCTTTGAAATTTGTCCTTTCGCAATCAATTTTCCATTCAAGTCAAAAAGAAAGTACTCTAAATTTTTTAAAGGACTATCGGATATTTTAAGCACAATATCATCTGAAGTAGGGTTTGGAAACGTGGATACTGCTAAACTTACTGTGGTCAGTTCAGGATTGCTCAATGTTTGAAACTCATAAGCTTGCTGCGCTCCTTGCGCGATAGCTCCATGAGTCGTGTAAAAAATTTGACCAACTGTGTAACTTACTGATCCAGTTGTTCCTGTGCTTTCTCCTCCAGAAGCAGGAATGGTTTCTTGCGAGCACAAAGCTTGTGCAACACATAAAAGGGATGCTATGAGTATCTGTTTTTTCATGTATTCTTTTTTGATATAAAAATAGAAACTTGCAATGTATAAAGACCATTTAAAGTATTCTATGATTTTTGTTAGATTTTATGCCGTCTAAACACAGAGCGTAATTAGAAAAGAATAATAGAATTAATCTGTTATATGCTTTTATTGTTGATTTTGAAATGCAATGATACTTAAAATATACATTCGTAATTGAAGCAAAAGTAGGATAAATAATTTAGTATTACTTGCGGATTTTTGCAAAAAAAATCACTTTTAAAAAGTTGAAATTATAGACAATATTTCTGATGATTTTTAGTTCATTTGAAGCAAAAAAAGCATTCAAGAGAAATCTTGAATGCTTTTTATTTTAAAAGAATTTGTAGCAATAATTCGCTACCAAATTTTTACTCTATCATCTGGTTTTAAGTACATTTTATCACCTTCTTGCACATCAAAAGCAGCGTAAAAAGCATCAATGTTTTTAAGAGGCATATACGCTCTATACATTCCTGGAGAATGTGTATCGGTCATAATTAAGTTTTTTAACGCTTCATCACGCATTTTAGTTCTCCAAATGGTTCCCCAAGAGAGGAAAAAACGTTGTTCAGGAGTAAAACCGTCAATGTTTTCAGGCCTTCCGTTTTTGTTTAAGAAAATTTGTAAACCTTCATAAGCAGCTTGCACACCTCCCAAATCGCCAATATTTTCTCCTAAAGTATAGGCTCCATTTAAATGCATGCTATCTATAGCAATAATATCACTGTATTGGTTTACTAATTGATCGCCAACGACTTTAAATGCTTCAGCATCTTTTTCTGTCCACCAATTTTTTAAGTTTCCATCACCATCAAAACGAGCACCAGAATCATCAAAACTATGTGAAATTTCGTGTCCAATCACCGCACCAATTCCGCCATAATTTACAGCTTCGTCTGCTTTATAATCATAAAAAGGAGGTTGTAAAATTGCTGCAGGAAAAACAATCTCATTATTTACCGGATTAAAGTAAGCATTTACGGTTTGTGGAGACATTCCCCATTCCGTTCTATCGACTTCTTTTCCTAATTTAGCCATGTTTTGGGAATAATTCCATTGAGAAACATTAATAGAATTTTCAAAATAACTTCCGCCATTTTCTAGTCCTTTTACTTGTAATTCAGAATAATCTTTCCAAACATCAGGATACGCAATTTTAACCGTTAGTTTATGTAATTTTTCTAAGGCTTTTTCTTTCGTTTCTTCGGTCATCCAAGGTAATTGGGCAATTCTAGCTTCAAACCCAAGCATCACATTGTCAATCATTTCTTCTGCTTTTGCTTTTGCTTCTGGCGGAAACATTTTTTCTACATATAACTTTCCTAAAGCTTCTCCAATAGCACCATTTAAATTTCCTAAAGCACGTTCATCTCTTGCGCGTTGTTTTTTAGCCCCACGCATCTCTTTGCTATAAAATTCCCAATTGGCAGTTTCTAAATCGGTTGATAATAACCCTAAAGAATTGTTAATCGTACTCCAACGTAATAATAGTTTTATATCGGCTACAGAGCGCTCTTTAAAAACAGTACTCATGGCTTTAAAATAACCAGGGTCTGTAACGATAACTCTATCAATATCAGGAACACCAATTCCTACTAAATGCGCTTTCCAATCTATTTCGGGAGCTAATTCTGTAAGTTCTTCAACCGACATTGGGTTGTACATTTTACGCGTATCTCTTCGTTCTTCTTTCGTCATCATTGGCTCCGCTAAACTTTTCTCAAAAGCAACAATGGTCGCGGCATTTTTAGTTGCAGTGGTTTCATCAGCTCCAAATTCTTGCAACATTTTTGCCACAAATTCTTGATATTTTGCTAATTTATCCGCTACTTTTTCATCCACATAATAATCTCTGGTCATCCCTAAACCTCCAGCGCCCAAATATCCTGCGTACTCACTGCTGTTTTTTAAATCGTTATAAACACCAAACCCATAGAAATTGCCACCTCCGTATGGCGCCATTTTTGTTAAATACGTTTCTACGTCTTTTTTGGTTTTAATTTCCTCTATTTTTGCTAAAAAAGGCATTACAGGCTCTTTTCCTTGGGCATTTCTAGCCACTGTATCCATAATGGTTTGGTAATAATTAACGGCCTTTTCTTGGTCAGAATCTATTTCATTTCCTTTTGCGTCTTTTACCTTCGGAAAATTTCTTTCCTCGATAGCTGTATTTAAAATCCCTAAAACATCTGCATCTGTTTTTTTTCGCAATTGATTAAAACCACCCCAAGAGGTTTGATCATCTGGAATTTCTGTTTTGTCAATCCAATTGCCATTTACATATCTAAAAAAATCGTCTGTAGGTTTTACAGTTGTATCCATATTTTCTAAGGCGATTCCAGGAGTTTTTTCTTCTGGTTTTTCTTGCTTACAGGCAACGATTCCCAAAGAGGCAATTGCAGAAACAAGAAATACTTTTTTAAGTGTTTTCATTTTTTTTGTGTGTTAATTGATTATTATCTGAATTTAAATAATTGTATCAAAGTTAGTTAAAAAAAATCATGAATAATTATGCTTTTATTTTTTCTCTAACGGATTTGGTAATTGCTTGAATCCCATATTAAATAAAGTAAAACCAAAAATGTCTGCATATAGCTCTATCGTTTTTGCAACAGGAGTTCCTGCTCCATGACCTGCATTGGTTTCTATTCTTATCAATGTAGGATGATCTCCAGACTGCTTTGCTTGTAATTCTGCGACAAATTTAAAACTATGTGCAGGTACAACTCTATCATCATGATCTGCTGTAGTGATTAAAGTTGCAGGATATTGCACTCCCTTTTTTACATTATGTACGGGTGAATATCCTTTTAAATAATGAAACATTTCTTTGCTATCATGGGCAGTACCGTAATCATATGCCCATCCTGCGCCAGCAGTAAACGTATGATAACGTAACATGTCTAAAACACCAACGGCTGGCAAAGCAACCTTTATTAAATCGGGTCTTTGTGTCATGGTTGCACCTACTAATAAGCCGCCATTAGAACCACCGCGTATTGCTAAATACGCTGAAGAGGTGTATTTTTCTGCTATTAAATATTCTGCAGCGGCAATAAAATCGTCAAAAACATTTTGTTTTTTCATTTGGGTTCCGGCGTCATGCCATTGCTTTCCATATTCTCCACCACCCCTTAAATTGGGAACTGCATAAATACCACCTTGTTCCATCCAAACTTCGTTTGTAATACTAAAAGCAGGTTTTAAGCTAACATTAAATCCTCCATAACCATATAAAATAGTTGGGTTTTTTCCGTGTAATTTTATACCCTTTTTATGCGTAATCATCATTGGTATTTTTGTTCCGTCTTTTGAGGTATAAAATATTTGTTTGCTTTCATATGCCTTCGAGTTAAAAGCAATTGCAGGTTTCCAGTAAGATGTATAAGTTCCGGTTTTTGGATTCAATTTATAAGAAGAACTAGGAGTATTATAATTCGTAAATGAAAAATAAACGGCTTTAGCTTCTTTTTTTCCCTCAAATCCTTCAGCAGAACCAACTCCAGGTAATTTTACTTCTCTAATTAGTTTTCCGTCAAAATCATATTGAAAAACTTTAGAAACAGCATCCATCATATAGGTTGCAAAGAAATACCCTGCACCAGAATTTAACTGCAATACATGTTCAGTTTCAGGAATAAAATCTATCCAATTTTCTGGAGTAGGATTTGCGACATCTACGGTAACAACTTTTTTATTCGGTGCATTTAAATCTGTTACTACATATATTTTACTACCTGCATTTTCAATAGGATAGGTGTCACTTTCTGTATGGTCTAAAACAGTAATTAATGGACTATTTGGTTTTGAAAGATCTTTAATAAATAATTTGTTTCCTGAGGTTGATATGCGCGCTGTAATATAAAGATAGTTATTATCTTCAGAAACCTCACCACTAACATAGCGATGTTTTTCTGATGGTTTTTTACCAAAAATAATGGTATCTTCTTTTTGTGAAGTTCCTAGTTGATGATAGTATAATTTGTGCTGGTCTGTTTTTGCAGACAACTCACTTCCTTTAGGTTTGTTGTAACTAGAATAGTAGAAACCTTCGTTTTTATACCAAGAAATTCCAGAGAATTTTACATCTACTAAAGTATCTTCTTTAATGGTTTTAGATATGGCATCCATCACAATAATTTTTCTCCAATCAGATCCTGCTTCAGAAATTGTATAAGCAGCTGTTTTTCCATCTTTAGAGAAACTTAAAACACCTAAAGAAGTCGTCGCATCATCAGAAAAAGTATTAGGATCTAAAAAAATTTCTTCTTCTTCACCATCTCCTTTTTTTCTGTAGATTACATATTGATTTTGCAATCCATTATTTTTATAGAAATAGGTGTAATCTCCTTCTATAAATGGAGCTCCTATTTTTTCGAAATTCCATAATTCTGATAAACGTTCTTTTAATTGTGCACGATAAGGAATTTTATTTAAATAATTAAAAGTAACCTCGTTTTGAGCTTTTACCCAGTCTTCTGTTTCTAGACTTTGATCATCTTCTAGCCATCTGTAATTATCTACAACAGGAGTTCCAAAAAAGGAATCTACAACTGGTTTTTTTGTTGTTTTAGGATACGTCACGTTAGGATTTCTTTATTTTTTTCTTTTCTGCAAGAAACGAAAATTAAACGAGCGTAAAGAATCTGAAAAAAATAATTATTTTGGTAAAGGCTTTTATATTTAATAAATTGAGCAAATTAAGATTTAAATAAAATATAAGTATACGATTATCAATAGTTTACTGTTTTTAATGAAATTTTAAAAACGATAATTGTAATGTTTTTTCATAGAAAACGACTACCTTACTAGTAAGAAAAAAAAATTTTTAATTATGACAGAAAATTTAACAAAAGAAGCATTTTTAGAAAAAGTATTTAATTTTGAAAAAAATGATGCATGGAAGTTCGAAGGAAAAAGACCGGCTCTCATTGATTTTTATGCAGATTGGTGCGGACCTTGTAAATCCTTAGCGCCAATTTTAGAACAATTGTCTGAAGAATATAAAGGTAAAATTGATATTTATAAAATTGATACTGAAGCAGAGCAAGAATTAGCCGCAGCATTCGGAATTAGAAGTATTCCTTCTATGTTGTTTTGCCCTGCAGAAGGTGAGCCACAAATGGCAAATGGAGCGTTACCAAAAACGGAATTAGAACGTGTTATTGCCGATGTTTTAAAGGTAGAAAAACCAGTATAACTTTTATTTATCTATTTTGAGGTTGTTTATTTCAAAATCAGCAAAATATACCTTTTCATCTTTTAATTGATCAGCGTGTTTTAAGCTTCTATAAATACCCCATTTTGGTATGGCATAATTCATCGTTTCAAACCAAGTTTGAATATTATTATTTTCAATTTTAAGAATTAAATTACCATCTAAAGTTTTTAAGATTAAGCTATAAGTTCCGTTTTTCGCGTAACTTATAGTTTCCTCTGCTAAAATCCATTGATTTGTAAGTTTAGACAATTTAATACTCTGCAAAATTTCCTTTTCACCATTTTTTATATAAACAACTTCAAACTTTGGCTCTCCCTTTCTTTTTTTAGCAGTAAATATAAATAATGGTTCATTACCATCTTCTTTATGATACCTAATTTGATGAAGATCTGTATAAGATTTGGAAACTTGAAAATCTTCTTCTAATTTAAATTTCCATTTATAATTTAATTTTTCTCCTTCTTTTGCTAAAATAATTTCGTTTGATTTTTTAGTGGCTTTAATTTCATTTCGTTGTCTATTAGTTTTTTTACATCGATCATTATCATTTTTAATATGAATTATAAACTCAAATACATATTTATTTAAGTCTGAATCGAACTTTTCAGAAATATGTCTTCCAAAATCTTCATGACTACAATCTGGAACTTCTACAGCTATCTTCTTCTCATTGATTAGAACAGAATTTATCAATTCATACGTTTTACCTTTCCCATTCGCTTCAAGTTTTATTTGACCATAACCTAAAGAGTAAACGCAAAAAAGTAGAAATATGACTAGGTGTTGCGTTTTTATAGTTTTATTAAAAAATTGCTTCATTCTTATCTTTATTTTGATGATTAATTTAAAAAACCCTCGTTTTTAAAACTTTTTTAATACATAAGTTCTGTATGCATAACAAAATTATGTATATATTTGTATTTAGTACTTGGACACAAACAAATATAGAGATATAAATCACCAATAAAATGGGAAATCAAAAATTATACAAAGGTTCTTTACAAACCATTATTTTAAAGTTATTAGCAAGTAATGATAAAATGTACGGATATGAAATTACGCAAAAAGTAAAAGAACTCACCAAAGGCGAATTGAAAATTACGGAAGGTGCTTTGTACCCAGCTTTGCACAAATTAGAAGCAGATGGTTTGTTAGATGTAGAGGTTGCAAAAGTTGGGAATAGATTGCGAAAATATTATAAATTAACCGAAAACGGCACCAAAGAAACCGCCAATAAATTGGAAGAAATGCAAGAGTTTTTAAAAACGATGCAGCATTTGGTAAACCCTAAATTTAGTTTGGAGTAATATGGAAAAGCGCTATGAAATAACAGAAAAACAGTTGAATTTTTTGGAGGATTTTTTAGATAGAAAATATCCTCAAGTAAATGAAGAAGTTCGCGTTGAATTAATAGACCATTTGGTGTCTGACTTTGAAGAAACATCAGAAAACGGAAACCTATCTCAATATTTATCAAACGAGTTAGGGTTTATTAGAAGGTTTACAGATAGTAGAGTTCAATTAGTACAAGTAGATTATGATAAAAAAGTTTGGGTACAATATTTTAGTTTTTTTACAAATATAAAAAGGATTCCAATTACTCTTTTTACCTTTTTATTAATGTATTTTTTATCAGAAAACTTAAGTAATGAAGTGATTTGGCTATGCTTCTTTTTTTCTGTACTTTTTATTTATGGGTTTTCACTATTTACTTCTACTATAAAACCAAAGAAATTAAGAAAGTTTAAAGAAGTTCAGTTTTTAGGAACTGGTTTAGGGTTTGGCATCCCTTATATGATGGTAATGATTCCGTTAGTTATCGAAAATAGAGACTTTATTTCTGATTACTCTTTTGTTTTTAGTTTATACTGGTTTTTTGCATTTTCGTTAAGTATAGCCTCCTTAATTGCAATGTTTAAAGAAAAGAAAATCATTTTAGAAAAATACAAACACTTGTTAAACTAACGCTATGGAATTAACAAAAGAACAAATACAGCAAGTAGAAAATTATTTAAATTCAAAAAATATTACTTATGTAGATTTACGAATAGAAGTTTTAGATCATATTGTTTCAGAAATTGAAGATAAAATAATTGAAAATGAAGTTACTTTTCATCATGCCTTTGCAACTGCAAAACAAAACTGGAATCCGAAATTAGAAGAAGCAACAAGTATGTTTTTTGGGTTAGGTTTTTCTGCACCAAAAATTGTAATTCAGAAAGCTAAAAAAGTATATTGGAAACAGTATGTGTTTTTATTAGCATCTTACTTTTTACCATTTTTATTGTTAACTCATTTTAATTTTAAAATTGAAAACCCTACAGAGCACGTTTCTTTTATCCTTTTTAAAGGAGTTACAGTTTTAAGTTTTCTAGCTTTTATGTATATGTTAGTTTTTAGAAATTATAAATTAAAAACTACTTATAGTTTTGTGCTAAAATCGCAAAGTTTAAGTGCTTTTACTGGTTTAATTGTTTTAGCCATATTTTTTACAAAATTAAAAGAATTAAACGGCATTAACATTGGCATGTTCTGCACTTTTATTTACGCGACTTTTAGTTATTTTCATTTCTATAAAAAGCACAAAGAAGCAATTTTAAAACATAAAATTTCATAAAGTATGGAATTAACAAAAGAACAACTTTTACAAATACACAACTATATTTATGTATGTGGAATTAAGCATTATGATGTTAGGACAGAAATTGTAGATCATTTTGCCAATATCTTAGAGCCAAAATTAGATGAAAATCCTGATTTACATTTTAAAAAAGAAATTGAAAACATCCATAGAAATTTTTCTGATAGAGGGTTTAGCAAACTTTTAGAAGAGAAAACAAAATCGGTTACTAAAAAGTTTTACAAACAATCGTTACATCATTTAACAACCTTTTTTAAACTTCCTAAAATAATTATTACGGTAGGTCTGTTTTTTGTTTTATTTCAAATAATGAGTCTTTTTAAGGATACAAAAACCTTTTTTGATGTTTTAATTACAATTTTAATTTTTTCGTATCTACTAAATATAAGTGTTATTTTTTATAGAAAAAAGAACAAAAAAGAAAGTTTTCTTGTGTTAGATAAATCAAATCATTTTAATGTGGTTGCTTTGAATTTGTATCAATTATTTCATTTAGGAAATTCATTTAGAAGTAAAGAAAGTTTTTTAAATGCTGATTACAATAACATACAATTAGCCATTTTTGTAATGATTTTACTCTTCTTTTGGTCTGGAGAATATGTGTATTATCAAAATAAAAAATTAGTAAAAGAACAATATCCAAATATAATTGTTTAGCAATGGAATTATCAAAAAAACAAATACAATATATAGAAAACCGTTTAGAAAAAAACGGAATTACCTATTGGGACATTCGACTTGAGCTATTAGATCATGTTGTTTCTGATATCGAAAGTCGTTTAGAAATAGGAGAATCCTACAACAGTGCTTTAGAAAATTCTTTTTATTCCTTGCAATTAAATAGAAATTTAGAAGGGCTAAATAAAAAACGTCTTTTAGACATCAATAAAATAGTTAGAAAACAGTATTTTAACAAAGTTGTTAGTTTGTTTACGAGCCCAAAGTCTTTTATTTTAATGCTTTTCTTGATAAGCTTGTATTCTTTGGTTTTTTTATTTGGTAATTATTTTGTTTTTAAAACAATTACCATTTTTCTACTATTTACTCCCATAACATTAGGTCTTGTTTTGTATTTCAAAGAATTTTTACGGATGAAAAAATCGGGTTATTTGGTTTATAGCAGTTTTTATATTTTCTTTTCATTTCTGATGTTAAATCTGTTTTTACAATTCCCAAAACCAGATGGAATTTTCCCTGTCACAAAAGAAACACAATTATTCATTTGGTTTTTAGTGACCTGTATAAACAGCATTTTTTCTGTAGCAGGAATTTTAATTCACTTAAAAAACATAAAAAACATAAAAGCGATTAAACAAAAATTGATTGGCGAATGAAACTAACAGAAACTCAAATTCAAGAACTCTACAAATTTACCAGAAAACATTATGTAGAACATTATGATGTGCAAACAGAACTGGTAGATCATTTGGCAAATGATATAGAGCAGATTTGGATAGAAAAACCTAATTTAACTTTTGAACAAGCAAGAGACAAATCCTTCAAAAAATTCGGCATTTTTGGTTTTATGGATGTTGTTGAAAAGAAACAATGGCAAATGACTAAAAAGTACTTGAAATTGGTTTTCAAATTCATCAAAGAGTGGTTTGGTTTGCCAAAAATAGTACTTACTATGGTTTTGTTTTATGGATTTTATCAACTACAAAAAATGGAATATGCTTATTATCTTTATATAGGAATATTTGTTACACTAATGATTTTACAATTCTTATTTATGATTGTAAAAGGACAAAAATTGAAACGAAAGCAGAAAGAAACAGGCAAAATATGGATGTTTGAACAGATTATAAGTGTTAACGGAATGGCTAATGTTTTTGTGATGTTATTTTACTTTTTCGACTTTCCATTTACTTCATCAAAAGATTTTTTAATGATGGGAGATTTTAAAAAGTTTTTATCTGCCTTTTTAATTACGTTTGTTATTATTTTAGGCCATATCACTTTAGTGGTTATTCCTAAAAAAGCGAATCAATTATTATTAGAAACCTATCCAGAATTTAAAATGGTTTAATTGTTATGTTGATGAAACTCACAGAACAACAAATAGAAAATCTTTACAAATTTACTCGGCAACATTATGTATATCATTATGATGTGCAAACCGAATTGGTAGATCATTTGGCCAATGATATAGAAAGTATTTGGGAGGAAACACCCAATTTAACTTTTGAACAAGCCCGAGATAAATCCTTCAAAAAGTTTGGAATTTTTGGTTTTATGGATGTCATAGAAGCCAAACAAAAACAGATGAACAAGCGTTATAGAAAGATTTTGTGGAGGTTTTTAAAAGAATGGTTTACATTGCCTAAAATAGTAATTACAACCACCCTCTTTTTGACTCTTTTCTTTATTTTAAAAATACCATTTTCAGAATATGTTTTGATGGGAAGTTTTTTAGTTTTAATTATGTATGATATGATTGTACTATACAAGTCAAGAAAAAATCAGAAAAAACAGAAAAAACAAAAAAATAAGGAAGAAAAAGTTTTTCTTTTAGAAGCAATGATCGGAACTTCAAGAAATGGTTTTACAGGGCTCGCTTTGGTGAATTTGTTTAATTGTATCAACTTAACAAATGTAAGTTTCAGTTCTTTGGAAAATCACTGGCTATTGTTCGTATCTTTTTCAGCAACCATTGTTATTATTCTGTTTTACTTAATTACTTACGTTATCCCCCAAAAAGCGGAAGAATTATTACATGAAACCTACCCAGAATATAAAATGGTAAAAAATTTGTAACAAAACGTATCGTTTCTTTACTAATAGTATAACTAACTAAAAACTAATATATGATTTCACACTTTTTAAAATTAGAATGGAAACAATATTTTAGGTCTGCCAATTGGCAAAAGAGTGTTTTTTTAAACATCCTTTTGGTCTTTTTTGCGCTGTACTTTGCAGCTTCTTTTCTTGTTGTAGGAATCGGAGGGTATTTCATTCTTAAAAAGCAATTCCCAGATCAAGATCCTTTAGTATTGGTCAACTCCTTTTTAATGTATGCCATCGTTGGCGATTTAGTTTTCAGGTATCTTATGCAGAAACTACCTGTAATGAATATTAAACCACTGCTAGTATTACCGATTAAAAAAAGTAAAATTGTTCATTTTATTTTGGCAAAATCTTCTTTGTCATTTTTCAATATCATGGGGTTGTTTTTCTATATTCCGTTTTCGGTTGTTTTAATCAAAGAAGGGTATGATGTGTCAGGAGTTTTAGGCTGGTTATTTACAGTAATTTTAATAATTCAATCTGTAAATTTTCTGAACTTTTTAATCAACAAAAATAATATTGCTTTCGGAACATTAATAGCCATACTTCTAGGAGGTTATATAGTGCAATATTTTGAGTTGTTCAATTTACCTGGGTTTGTAGGTACAGGATTCGATTTCATCTACCAAAATCCGATAACAGTCATCGTTTTTGCAATTATTTTACTGGTGTTGTATGTATTGAATTACAAACAATTGCGAAATGAAGTGTATTTAGATGCGTTGATATCAGAAAAAACAAAAGAGGTAAGCTCTGCAGATTTATCTTTTACAGAAAGATTAGGAGATTTAGCGCCATTTATTAAAAACGATTTACGTTTAATGTGGCGAAATAAACGAACAAAATCTGGTATTTGGATGCTGGCACTTGGTTTGTTATATGGGTTGTATTTTTATCCACAATCGGCTCTAAAAGATGTTGAGGTCATTTATGTTTTGGTTGGGATATTTTCAACAGGTACCTTCTTAATCAATTTTGGGCAATTTATTCCGGCTTGGGACAGCAGTTATTACAAAATGCTCATGAGTCAAAATTTTAAATACGAGCGTTATTTAAAATCAAAATTTACAATTATGACGATTAGTGTTGTTGCTCTTTTTCTTTTAGGAATTCCGTATGTTTACTTCGGATGGAAAATTTTAGTAGTCCATTTTGCAGCAATGATTTACAATGTTGGTGTAAATACACATGTAATTTTATATGGAGGAACCTTTAATAGAAAAAAAATAAATTTAGATGAAAAAGCAGCCTTTAACTTTCAAGGAACGGGCGCTGTGCAATGGATCATTGGTTTTCCTTTAATGTTACTGCCAATGGCAATTTTTGGATTGATTAATTGGTTGGTAAGTTTTGAAATAGCTACCTTAACTTTGGCTATTTTAGGCTTTATAGGCATTGCATTGCATAAAAAGTTAATGGCATCCATCACAAAAAAGTATATCAAAAATAAATACGTAATGATTCACGCATTTAATCAAGAAAATTAAAAAGAAAATGATACAAACTACGCAACTTTCAAAAAAATACGGAAAAGCAGAAGTATTACATATAGAATCTCTAGAAATTCCGACAGGTCAAAGTTTTGGTTTGGTGGGGAATAACGGAGCCGGAAAAACAACCTACTTTAATATTTTATTAGATTTAATAAGACCCACAACTGGAGCTATTATAAATCACGACATTCAAGTAAACGAAAGCGAAGATTGGAAATCTTTTACAGGTTCTTTTATTGATGAATCTTTTTTAATTGGGTATTTAACTGCAGAAGAATATTTTGAGTTTATTGGCGATTTAAGAGGTATGAACAAAGCTGATGTAAAAAGTTTTTTATCTCAATTTGATGAGTTTTTTAACGGAGAAATTGTTGGGAAGAAAAAATATTTAAGAGATTTAAGTAAAGGAAATCAGAAAAAAGCAGGAATTGTGGCTGCAATGATGGGAAATCCGCAAGTGGTAATTTTAGATGAACCTTTTGCAAATTTAGATCCAACAACACAAATAAGATTAAAAACCATCATTAAAGAACTCACAGAAAATAGAGAAGTTACTGTTTTAATTTCTAGTCACGATTTAACCCACGTAACCGAAGTTTGCGAGCGTATTGTGGTTTTAGACAAAGGAAATGTGGTTAAAGATATTGTAACATCAACAGAAACATTAAAAGAATTAGAGAGCTATTTTTCTGTTTAAGCAACCTATTCTTATTTTATTACTATTTTTACGCTCTTATTTATACTATTTTCATCAGAAATTAGTTATCAATAAGAGCTTTTAGTTTTTTAAAAACAACTATTTAATTTAGATTTATCCGTGTGAAAAACACTCAAAGAATATTTTTTACCCTCATTATTTTTGTAACCATCTTTTCTTGCAGTACAAAAAAAGATACCATTATTAATAGAAATTTTCATGCACTAACAACAAAATTCAACGTTTTATTTAATGGTAAAGAAGCCTTTCAACAAGGGCTTGAAGAAATAAACACCAATTACAAAGACGATTGGTTTAAACGTTTGCCCATAGAACCGATAGAATTTGAAGAAGACAAAATTGTCGTAGCCACTTTTAACAACAGTCCGGGAGCAGGTTTTGGTGGAAATGAAGACAAGAAAGAATTAACTAAGTTTGAAAGGGCAGAAGAAAAAGCTGTAAAAGCCATTCAGAAACATGGTATGAATATCTATGGAGTTGAACGCAACAGTCAAATAGACGATGCTTATTTTTTATTAGGCAAAGCTCGGTACTATTCGCAACGCTTTGTACCTGCGGTAGAAGCATTTAATTATGTAATTGCCAAATATCCGAATGCAGATTTAATTGCAGAAACTAAAATTTGGAGAGCCAAAACAAATATTAGAATGGATAATGAAGAATTGGCCATAGAAACCATGAAACTTTTATTGGTGGTTAGGGATACTTTAGAGGCCAATTTACCCGATGAAATTAAAGAACAAGGCCATACAGCACTCGCAATGGCGTATGTAAAAAGTGATAGTTTACAGAAAGCAAAAAAACAGTTGCAATTAGCAACAAGAACTTTAAAAAATAGAGAACAATCTGCAAGAAATTTATTTATTTTAGGCCAGATGTATAGTGATGAAAATAAAAAAGATTCTGCAAACTTAGTGTACAAGAGATTAATCAATTTTAAAAAAGCACCCTATAAATATCGCATTCATGCAAATATCGAATTGGCAAGAAATACCACCAATGATTCTTCTTCTATTGCGGTATTAGAAAGGTTGCGAAAGTTGATAAAAAATAGAGATAATAGACCGTATTTAGACGAATTATATTATCAAACAGCGGTGTTGCATCAAGATAACGACAGCATTAAATTGGCCAAAGTATTTTACAACAATTCTTTAAGGGCTAAAAATGGTAGTGATCAACAGAAAACATTTACCTACGAAAAATTAGGTAATTTATATTTTAAAGAGTCAGAATATCAATATGCAAGTGCTTATTATGATAGTGTTTTACAAGTGTCTAAAGACAGTTTAAACCTCCGAATAAGACGTGTTAAAAGAAAATACAGAAATTTAGCATCCTTAATTAAGTTTGAAGAAGTAGTTGCTACAAATGATAGTATTATTAAAATTGCAACCTTATCAAAAGAAGATCAAAAAGATTATTTTGAAGCGTATATAGAAAAATTAAAAAAGGCAGATGAAGCTGCGGCACAATTAAGATTAAATCAAATGGCATTTGGAAACACTGCTGGGGGTATAAAAGCTGCGGATAAAGGAAAATGGTATTTTTATAATAATCAATCTTTAAGTTTCGGAAAAACAGCCTTTAAAAAAACTTGGGGTTCAAGAAAACTAGAAGATAACTGGAGGTGGTCTGAAAAAGCCACCATTGGCACTGCGGCAAAAGATGATGTTGCGCAAGTAACAAAAGCAAACGTTAAATACGATATAGAGGCCTATTTAAGTTTAATTCCCACAAAAAAAGAGGTAATTGATAGTTTAAAAACAGATCGAAATCAAGCTTTATATGAGTTAGGATTAATTTATAAAGAGCAATTTAAAAATCAAAAATTAGCAAAAATCAGGTTAGAAAGAGTGGATTCTTTACAACCGAATAAAGAATTAATTTTACCCATCAATTGGCATTTATATCAAATTAACACGAATCTGGGAGATACAGAAAAGGCGGAGAAATATAAAAAGGTTATTCTTACGGACTATCCGAATACCAAATTTGCGCAAGTAATTTTAAACCCAAATACAGATTTTAAAGAAGAAGTTACCGTAAATGAAGTAGAAACAGCCTATAAAAAAATGTATTATGATTACAAAGATTCTAAATTTGAAGAGGTAATTGAAAAAATTAATACTTTTGTAGTCACAATTCCTAATTCAGATTTAGTTCCTAAATTCGAACTCTTAAAAGCTTTTGCAATCGGTAAAATTAAAGATAAGGAATCTTATAAAATAGCGTTAGAATTTGTTGCCGTTAGTTATGGAAATACAGAAGAAGGAAAAAAGGCTAAAGAAATTATAGTACAATTAACCAAGTAAAATGTTTAACAAAGATAAAAAGGAAACTTCTAAAATAATCAATCCAAACAAAATGGAAAGAAATGTAATTGCAAAAAACACCACAATTAAAGGAGAGATTATTTCAGATGGAGATTTTAGAATTGATGGGGTTTTAGAAGGCGAATTAAAAACAAAGGGAAGAGTTATTATTGGCAGTGGTGGTTTTGTTCAAGGTAAAATAGAAGCCACAAATGCAGATATAGAAGGTAGGTTTTCTGGGGAATTAAATGTGGAGAAAACGCTTACTTTAAAAGCGGTCTCCAATATTTCTGGAGATGTTATTGTTGGTAAACTTTCGGTAGAGCCAGGGGCTACATTCAATGCCTCATGTTTAATGAAAGTAAGTACGAAAGAAGTAAAAAAAGAGGATGGAGAAAAATCAAAACGAAACGGGTACCCACAAAAAAAAGGAAAACAAAAAGCCTTTCAATAAAGCAATTCAACTTTCAGGAGCAGGCTTGCAAATGGGGCTTACCATTTACCTTGGTTTTTTATTAGGCAAATGGTTAGACCGTACTTTTGAAACTTCCTTTTTAACAGAAACAATTACACTTCTAGCCATCTTTTTAGCCATGTATTCATTAATTAAACAAGCCAATAGAATTAATGATTAAGAGTATTTTTATTTATTTTCTACTTTTTTTTGGAGTCTTTTTTTTAAGTTTTTCTTTACACCAAAATTACATAGAGAAACAAGCCATAACCTTACCATTTTCGCTGAAACAAGTGTATGTATTTCATCTTGGTTTTTCCCTGTTAGTTTGTGTAAATTTTAAACTATTTTCAAATGTTGATAAGATTTTTTCTCAACTTGGTTTCATCTATTTAGGAACTCTTTTCTTAAAAATCGTACTTTTCTGTGCACTCTTTTATCGGCCTATCTTTAAAGAAGAAAATTTACCTCAAATTGCAAGAGTGTCACTGCTGATACCTGCGTTCATATTTTTATTAACAGAAGCTTTTTTTGTGGCTAAAATTCTCAATAAAAAAGAATAAATAAAAAGCGACAAAAAAATGTTTTTTACTTTTGATTAATTACATACCTTTGCACCGAATTTAGAAAGCGTATTTTAACAATGAAGATTGCACAAAAATCAATCAAGTTTCTTACAATAGCAATTTTAGCCTTTTCTTCGGCCACAATTTTTGCTTCGAGTATAGACCAACACAGCGACAGTCAAAACGATGGAGAACGCGTAAATACGAAGGAAGAAGTAGATGCTTATATTTTGCATCACATCAAGGACTCTCATGATTTTTCATTGTTTTCATACACTTCAGATCAGGGAGAAAGAAAACATTTCGGTTTTCCTTTGCCAGTAATTATTTGGTCTTCGGAAGGTTTAGTAACTTTTATGTCTTCAGAATTTCATCATAATGACGATGGTCATGTAATCGTAGAAAAAAAGGGATTAAAGTTTGCTAAAGTTCATAGTAAAATATTAGAATTAGATCATGATGCCTCTACAGTTTCTTTTGATGAAACGCATCATGCTACAAATGCTCATAAAGTTTTAGATTTTTCAATCACTAAAAGTGTGGTTGGTATCTTGTTAATTGGTTTCTTGTTATTATTCTGGTTTTCTCGATTGGCAAATCAATACAAAACAAAAAAAGTACCTACAGGTTTTGCAAGAGTTTTAGAGCCTTTGGTTTTATATGTTCGTGACGAAATTGCAAGACCAAATATTGGTGAAAAACATTATAGAAGATTTACAGGGTATTTATTAACGGTTTTCTTTTTTATCTGGGTTTTAAATTTAGCGGGGTTAACACCTTTAGGATTTAATGTTACAGGTCAATTAGCGGTTACAGCTTGTTTGGCAATCTTTACCTTAGTAATTTATTCGGTGAGTGGTACAAAAGCATATTGGATGCACATGATTTGGATGCCAGGAGTACCTGTTTTAATTCGTCCTATTTTAGCGGTTATAGAATTAGCCGGTGCCTTAATTATAAAGCCATTTTCATTATTAGTTCGTTTGTTTGCAAACATTTCAGCAGGTCACATTGTGGTAATGAGTCTAATAGCAATTATGTTTACACTTAAAGAATCTTTAGGGGTTGTTGGTGCAACAGGATTGTCTTTAGTATTATCATTTTTTATAACATTAATTGAGGTTTTAGTGGCTTTTTTACAAGCCTATATCTTTACAATGCTTTCAGCATTATTTATTGGTATGGCGGTAGATGATCACGCAGAAGCTCATTAATACAAGTTTGTTTAATTTAATATAAATACAATTATTATGTACAACATGATTGGCGCAGGATTAATCGTAATCGGAGCAGGAATCGGACTAGGTCAAATTGGTGGAAAAGCAATGGAAGGTATTGCTCGTCAGCCAGAAGCAACTGGGAAAATTCAAACAGCAATGATTATTATCGCTGCATTATTAGAAGGTTTAGCATTTGGTGCATTATTCTTAGGAAAATAAGCCAAACAAAAACAAAAAATAGTGTTCTGTAACGGTTGGTTACAGAACCTATTTTTAAATTTTTTATGTATCTGCTTCAAATCAATACATCAAAATTAAACAAAAGAAGAAATTAATTTATTTATAGAATGGAAACTTTACTAAACGACTTTTCTCCAGGATTATTTGTAGTATCAACAATACTATTACTAGCATTAATAGCTTTGATGGTAAAATTTGCTTGGAAACCAATTTTAAAATCTTTAGAAGAAAGAGAATCTGGAATTGAAGATGCCTTAGCTGCTGCAGAAAATGCCCGTAAAGAAATGCAAAATTTACAAGCAGATAATGCGAAGCTTGTCAAAGAAGCAAGAGCTGAAAGAGATGCGATGATGAAGGAGGCAAGAGACATCAGAGATAAAATGATTGCTGAAGCAAAAGAGGATGCAAAAGAAGTGACCACCAAACTAATTGAAACTGCACAAGCTTCTATTCAACAAGAAAAACAAGCAGCTTTAGCAGAAATAAAAAAGAGTGTTGCACATTTATCAATAGATATTGCAGAGTCTGTAATTAAAAGAGAATTATCATCTAAGAAAGATCAACTAGCATTGGTGGAAGGAATCTTAAAAGATATTACTTTAAATTAAAACAATATGAAAGATTCAAGAGCAGCATTACGATACGCAAAAGCAATCTTAAATCTGGCTAAAGATTCTAACGAACAGACTGCTGTAAACAACGATATGTTGTTTATTGCTACGACAATTTCTGAGAATAGTGATTTTGAAGTAATGTTAGAAAGTCCAATCGTAAAATCTTCGGATAAAATAAATGTTTTAAATGCCATATTTAAAGGTAAAATAAACAATATCTCTTTAGGTTTATTTCATTTGTTAAATGACAATAAAAGAATTGCAATGTTGCATTCAATTGCTAAACAATATGCAATTATTTATGATTTTGATAAGAATATGCAAGTTGCAAAAGTTACAACTGCAGTGCCTTTAACAAAAGCAATTGAAGCCAAAGTTTTGGCAAAAATAGTTGCTTTAACAGGCGATAAAGCTAATTTAGAGAACGAAATCAATCCAAATATTTTAGGCGGATTTATATTACGTGTGGGAGATATGCAATACGATGCAAGTATCTCTAGTTATTTAAATGCATTGAAAAAGGAATTTGACAACAGTCATTATATCCCAAAAATTTAATTATACATCAAATTATAAAAGATGGCAAGTATCAAACCAGCTGAAGTATCAGCAATTTTAAAGCAACAGTTAACAAATTTTGAAGCAAAGGCTACGTTAAACGAAGTAGGTACCGTTTTACAAGTAGGTGATGGTATTGCTCGTGTTTATGGATTGTCTAACGTACAATATGGTGAGTTAGTAGAATTCGACAACGGTTTAGAGGGTATCGTTCTAAATTTAGAAGAAGATAATGCAGGTGTTGTATTATTAGGTGCTTCTACTTCTATTAGAGAAGGTTCTACAGTAAAACGTACAGAACGCATTGCTTCTTTAAGAGCAGGTGAAGAAATTGTAGGAAGAGTTGTAGATACTTTAGGAAGTCCTATTGATGGTAAAGGACCTATTGAAGGAGTTACCTTTGAAATGCCTTTAGAAAGAAGAGCTCCTGGTGTTATTTATCGTGAGCCAGTAACAGAACCTTTACAAACTGGTATTAAATCTATTGATGCAATGATTCCTGTAGGTAGAGGTCAACGTGAGTTGATTATCGGTGACCGTCAAACAGGGAAATCTACAGTTGCTTTAGATACTATCTTAAATCAAAAAGAATTTTACGATGCTGGTAACCCAGTATACTGTATTTATGTAGCTATTGGTCAAAAAGCTTCTACAGTTGCATCCATTGCAAATATGTTAGAAGAAAAAGGCGCAATGGCATATACAACAATCGTTGCGGCAAATGCATCAGATCCTGCAGCAATGCAAGTATATGCACCATTTGCTGGAGCAGCTATTGGAGAATATTTTAGAGATTCTGGAAGACCTGCTTTAATTATTTTTGATGATTTATCAAAACAAGCCGTGGCTTACCGTGAAATTTCTTTATTATTAAGAAGACCTCCAGGACGTGAGGCGTATCCTGGTGATGTATTTTATTTACACTCAAGATTATTAGAGCGTGCTGCAAAAATCATTAATGATGATAAAATTGCAAGTGAAATGAACGATTTACCAGATTCTTTAAAAGGAATTGTAAAAGGTGGAGGTTCTTTAACCGCATTACCAATTATTGAAACACAAGCAGGAGATGTCTCTGCATATATTCCAACAAATGTAATTTCTATTACAGACGGACAAATTTTCTTAGATGGAGATTTATTTAACTCGGGTGTTCGTCCAGCAATTAACGTAGGTATTTCTGTATCTCGTGTTGGTGGTAACGCACAGATTAAATCCATGAAAAAAGTAGCAGGTACTTTAAAATTAGATCAAGCAGCATACCGTGAATTAGAAGCGTTTGCAAAGTTTGGATCTGATTTAGATGCGGCAACTATGAGTGTAATTTCTAAAGGTCAGCGTAATGTTGAAATTTTAAAACAAGCACAAAATGATCCGTATACTGTAGAAGATCAAATTGCAATTATCTATGCGGGTTCTAAGAACTTATTAAAAGATGTTCCTGTAAATAAGGTAAAGAAATTTGAAACGGATTATCTAGATTACTTAAACGCAAAACATAGAGACACTTTAGATACGTTAAAGGCTGGTAAATTAACAGACGAAGTAATTGCTGTTTTAGTAGCAGCAGCTAAAGAGATTTCTACTCATTTCGCATAACCCAAGTTCAGGGTCAAGGGTTAAGAGTTCAGAGTTGTAAATTATTAGTAAACTAAATGAAAGTCCTATTAGAATCAAGAGCTTTCAGTTTGCTTGCGAAATAGTTAGATTTTGTGACACTCTAAAAGAGAATAAAGATTTTGAATTAGCCTCTCAATTGTTAAGAAGTGGAACAAGTATTGGAGCCAATACTAGGGAAGCACAAAGGGGGTATAGTAAAAAAGATTTTAAATATAAATTTGGTATTGCTTTAAAAGAAGCAGATGAAACCAAATATTGGATAGAAATATTAAAAGCCACAGGAAGAAATGTTCCTGTAGAATTGAAAAATAAATGTGAAGAGTTCATTAGAATTTTAGTTTCAATTATTAAAAACTCTGAACTCTATACTCATAATTCATAACTTGAAATATGCCAAACTTAAAAGAAATACGTAACAGAATTACCTCAATCGGTTCTACTATGCAGATTACCTCTGCAATGAAAATGGTATCTGCTGCAAAATTGAAAAAAGCTCAAGATGCTATTGTAGCCATGAGACCTTATTCTTCTAAACTAACTGAATTATTACAAAATTTAAGTGCTACGTTAGAGGGTGATGCTGGTGGAGTCTATTCTGATCAAAGAGAGGTTTCAAAAGTTTTAATGGTAGTAATAACTTCTAACAGAGGTTTATGTGGTGGTTTTAATTCATCAATTTCTAAAGAATTTATTAAAACGGTTGCGGAAAAATATTCAGATAAAACAGTAGATATTTTTGGTATTGGTAAAAAGGGAGCTGCCGTTTTATCTAAGAATTATAAGGTTGTCGATTCAAGAAATGATATTTATGACGATTTAACTTTTGATAACGTTGCTGTGATTGCAGAAGAGTTAATGGCGATGTATGTACATGGAAACTATGATAAAATTGAATTGGTATACAATCAATTTAAAAATGCAGCAACTCAATTACCTCAAGTAGAACAGTTTTTACCGATTAAACCTATTTTAGAGGGAGATGCTTCAGCAGTAAATTCTGACTATATTTTTGAACCTTCGAAAGAAGAAATTGTTTTAGCGTTAATCCCAAAATCTTTAAAAACGCAATTATATAAAGCGATTAGAGATAGTTTTGCATCCGAACACGGTGCTCGTATGACGGCAATGCACAAAGCAACAGACAATGCAACTGATTTAAGAGATGAGTTGTTGTTAAAATACAACAAAGCGCGTCAAGCAGCGATTACCAATGAAATTTTAGAAATTGTTGGTGGGGCGGAAGCGTTGAACAATTAGACGAAACGCAGTGTAGTCAAATTTATCAACTTCGGAAGCGTTGAACAATTAGACGAAACGCAGTGTAGTCAAATTTATCAATTTCGGAAGCCTTGAACAATTAGACGAAACGTAGTGTAGTCAAATTTATCAATTTCGGAAGCGTTGAACAATTAGACGAAACGCAGTGTAGTCAAATTTATCAATTTCGGAGGCGTTGAACAATTAGACGAAACGCAGTGTAGTCAAATTTATTAACTGCGGAAGCGTTGAACAATTAGACGAAACGCAGTGTAGTCAAATTTATTAACTGCGGAAGCGTTGAACAATTAGACGAAACGCAGTGTAGTCAAATTTATCAACTGCGGAAGCGTTGAACAATTAGACGAAACGCAGTGTAGTCAAATTTATTAACTGCGGAAGCTTTGAACAATTAGACGAAATATAAGAGAATACACAAGATATCAAACTAATATACAAAAGCGAATCAATTTGATTCGCTTTTGTGTTTCCATAGAATTAATGTATTCTTCAAAAATAGTTCTTATCTTTTTTATATCTTGGTATAAGAATTGATCTTGATGAAATAAATACGTGATATGAAAACAAAAAATATTTTCTCTATGCTGTTGGTTATACTCGCTTTCTCAAAATGTGGATCTGCCAAGTTTGATAAAAATCCACCTTTTCAAATTACTTCAGCAGTGGTGCAAAATTGGTATGATGAGCAACAAGGTATTCAAGGAAAGAGTTTGAAAATCACTTACACATCAAACAAAATGATTCAATTTGATAGTGTTTTTTTTGATAAAAGAAGTACGGACTTGCAAGTAAAACATACAAACGAAAGTAAGTTGGTGCTTGGTTATTTTAAAAGCAAAGAGAAACAAGATTTAATTCTTGATGAAAACCCTGTAAAGGAATTTCAAAACGCTGTCCCTATTTTAAAAGAAATGCCTTTTCAATTAAAAGACAATGAAGCTGTTATTAGCTATAGAATTAAAGGCAAAAAGAAGTACTTTAAAATTATAGGGATAGAAAAAGAATAGGGTTTCCTTTTTTCTTCATCTTCTGAATCGCTTAAAAACAATCCATAAATTCTTTTTTAGAGGAAGAATTATTTTTGGCACACATTTTGAATATTCATAAAGCATAACCCTTAAATAGACAGCTTATGAAGACTTTAAAACTACTTTTAGCCATTGTGCTTAGCGCAGCAATGTTCAGTTCATGCTCAACGGTTTATAACGATTCATTCGACAATTTTCAACCGTCATTAGAAGACGTAGTTTCTAGATATGATATTTGGTATGTAGATTATCATCAAACCACAGGATCTGGCGACATTCCATATGTTTCAAGAGCATTTACCTTATCGTTTATCAACGGAATTTTATATGCAAATAATAATATTGTAGATATTGGTAGAACGGGGAATGGTTTGGGCATCGATGTAGGAACTTATAATACTTTTAGTGGTGTATTAGAAACCGATCATGATTTAGATGGTGCCAATGATTTTGAAGTAACTATTTTATCGGATAATGAGATAAGATTGTATAATTTTAGACAAAATGTAAGTTATTATTTAATAGGATATAACAGGAATAATTTCGATTACGATCAACTGTTTTATGAAAATATAGAATACTTTTTACAAGAATATATTGCCTGGGCAAAGGTAGATGCTATAGGAGGTTTACCCAATGCGTTTGATGATGAAAATTATTTGCAATTTACACCAGAAAATATAACAACATTTTATAGTTCTCAGGATAGCTTTGGCACTCAAGTTGATTCTATTAATTGGGATTATGTAGGCGATTATGAAATCTTTGATGTCACAGGGTATGAAGATTTAAAAATATTAACATTGATTTATGATGGTGGAGATATTGAAGAGTTCGAATTAAGCGTTATTAATGACAGTAGAATCAGTTTATATCATTTAAATTCAGACACAACTTATGAGTTTTCTGGAAGAGGATTTGTACAATATTTAAAAGGTGAAAGAACTGTTAAAAGTGCAAAGGATGTTGTAAGAAATAACAACAGAAAACGTACTAAAATAGAAAGAAAAACAAAAAATAGAAGAAATTTAAAATAAAGTTTGGTTAGTTGATTTTTGATTGGTTATTTCTTAATAACCAATTGAAAGGGAAACCGTCCTGAGGGGGACGGTTTTTTCTTTGCTTAAAATTCAGGAAAAATTGGTTTTTACAAAAGAAAAATAGCCCTACTTTTTATCGTTTTATAGTTTTATATTTGTACTGATATTGCTGTTTTTTGTTTGATCATCGAGATAAACGATAGCAAGAATCTAAGGATAAAAAATAAAAGAATTTATGACCAAAACAGCATTTATAACAGGAGCAACTTCAGGAATTGGTAGAGCAACAGCAGAGTTGTTTGCTAAAAATAAGATTAGATTAGTGCTTTGTGGACGAAGAAAAAATCGTTTGGAACAGCTTGAAGAAGAACTCTCAAAAATAACAGAGGTAACTACCTTACAGTTTGATGTTGCTAAAAGAGAAGAAGTTTCGGCAGCAATCAAATCACTTCCAGAAAACTTTAAAAACATTGATATTTTAATTAATAATGCAGGTAATGCGCATGGTTTATCCACCATTCAAGATGGTAATATTGATGATTGGGATGCGATGTTAGATATTAACGTAAAAGGATTATTGTATGTCTCTAAAGCGATAATTCCGCAAATGATAGCAAATAATAGCGGATTTATCATTAATATTGGCTCTACTGCGGGTAAAGAAGTCTACACGAACGGAAATGTATATTGTGCCTCAAAATTTGCTGTAAATGCTTTAAATAAGTCGATGAGGTTAGATCTGAATGAACATAACATACGTGTTTCGGCAATTCATCCAGGTTTGGTAGAAACCGAGTTTTCTGATGTGCGTTTTAAAGGTGATATAGAAAGAGCAAAAACAGTGTATCAAGGATTTAAGCCTTTACAAGCAGAGGATATTGCCGATATTATTCATTTTGTAATTACCAGACCTTATCATGTAAATATCGAAGATTTAGTGGTGTATCCAACAGCACAAGCTAGTGCTACCATTTTGAATAAGAATCAATAGACTTCGTTTACTTACATATTCATGTTTTTAAACATCGAAATCAAATTTCAACACAATTTTAAATCAAACTACCATGACAAAATTATATCCTTTGAAAGGAAAAATTCAAAATTATGCTTGGGGTGGCTCTAAATTTATTCCAAATTTATTAGGAATAGCCGTTACTGGAGAAAAATGCGCTGAATACTGGTTAGGAGCACATGAAAAGGCACCTTCTGAAGTGCTTATTGAAAACGAAGAAAGACCTTTAAACAAATTTTTAAAGGCGCATTTAATAGCATCATTAGGTCAAAAAATAGCGAGTAAATTTGGAAGATTATCATTTCTATTCAAAGTTTTAGACGTAGAAGAAATGTTATCGATACAAGTTCATCCTACTAAAATAGAGGCAGAAAAGGGGTTTAAGTTAGAGAATGAAAAGGGCATTCCTTTAAATGCCGCGAACAGAAATTATAAAGACGACAACCATAAGCCAGAAATTATGGTGGCATTAGGCGAGTTTTGGTTGTTGCATGGTTTTTTATCAAAAGATAAACTAATTGCCACACTTAAAAATATTCCAGAATTTACACATTTAGTGCCTGTTTTTGAAAGTCAGGGATATTTCGGACTCTACAAAAAAGTCATGGAACAGTCAGATGAAGAAAATAACCGAATATTACAACCCTTAATTGATCGAGTTTTGCCGGCATATAAAGCAGGGAAATTAGAAAAGTCAAATCCTGATTATTGGGCAGCAAAGGCCGTTGATTCTTCTTCGGATACAACAATTTTAGACAAAGGCATTTATTCTATTTATTTTTTTAACATCGTAAAGGCCAACAAAGGAGAAGCCGTTTTTCAAGATGCAGGAATTCCTCATGCCTATTTAGAAGGTCAAAATATGGAATTGATGGCAAATTCAGATAATGTTTTACGAGGTGGTTTAACGCCTAAACATATCGATATTCCAGAATTATTAAAGCATATAGAATTCAAACCAACCATTCCTAATATTATGCAAGGCGAAATGCAAGCGGATGGCATTGAGCGCATTTATAGAAGTCCTGCGCCAGATTTCGAATTAAGTCAACTTATTTTAAATACTTCTCAAAATTATCAATCGGAAACAAAAACCGCACAAATTTTAATTTTGTTAGAAGGCGAAGCAACGATTACAGAACACAACACAACGTTACACCTCCAAAAAGGAGATTCTGTGCTAATTCTTGCCAATGCTTCTTATAAAATTTCAACTTCTAAAAATGCTATATTTTATAAAGCAACAGCTCCTTTATAAATAGTTAAGTGATCAAAAATAAATTATAAAATTGAGGTTATTTCGTTTTAAAGCGCAATAATCGTAAAGCATTTAGAACTACAACGATTGTAGAGCCTTCATGAAAAGCGACTGCTAAACCAATATTTGTGAGCCCAAAGATTGTTGCAGGAACGAGTAAAAAAACTACCGCTAAACTTATAAAGATATTTTGTTTTATAATGGTTTTAGACGCTCTGCTCAAACCGATAACAAAAGGTAAGTTTTCAATTTTATCAGACATTAATGCAACATCTGCAGCTTCTAAAGCAACATCACTACCGGCTGCTCCCATGGCAATACTTACCGTACTTAAAGCCATTGCAGGTGCATCATTTACACCATCACCGACCATCGCTATTTTTCCATCGCGCTTTAAAAGCACCTTTATGGCATTTACTTTATCTTCTGGTAATAAATTTCCTTTCGCCTCTGTAAGTCCAATTTGTTTTGCAATAGCATCACCTACATTTTGATGATCTCCAGTAAGCATAATCATGCGCTTTATGCCTATTTCTTTTAACCGTTTAAGTGTATCTGCTGCCATTTTTCTAGGTAGATCCATCACACTAATTAATCCGATAATTTTATTTTTTAGACCGATAAGCATTACGGTATGACCTTTTTCTAAAAGAGCCTTCATTTTAGAAATAGTAACTTCATCTACCAAAATTTCTGCACTTTCCATCAATTTTATGTTTCCAATAAATACTTTTTCTTGTTGATAAGTAGCTTCAATTCCTTTTCCTTGAATAGCATTTACATTGCTAGCTTTGTTGGTTACCAGAATTTTATACTGACTTTTGATGTCTTTTACGATGGCTTTTGCTAGCGGATGATTGCTTAAACTTTCTATTTCTAGAATGAGTTGTACCAATTCTTTTTCATCAAAATTATGTAAAGGAATTACGTTGGTCAGTTTCGGTTTTCCTTCTGTGAGCGTTCCTGTTTTATCAAAAGCGATGGTGGTAATCTCCCCCAAACTTTCTAAAGCTTTTCCGCCTTTTATAAGTACTCCTTTTTGAGCCGCTCTTGCAATTCCGCTCAAAACAGCGCTAGGTGTTGAAATGGCTAGTGCACAAGGACTTGCAGCAACTAAAACGGTAATAGCCCTATAAATACTTTGCTCAAAATTCTCATCAATTATTAAGTATGTAAAACATAATAAAAAGACGCTTACAATTACAATGGGTACATAATATTTTTCGAATTTTTTAGTAATTCTTTGGGTGGGAGATTTTTGAGTTTCAATTTCGCTCACCATTTTAATTAATCTAGAAACGGTAGAATCTTTACTTAATTTTAGTACTAAAACATCTAAACTGCTATCTCCATTTATGGTTCCTGTATATACAATATGTTTTTTATCGATGTCATTAAACGCCGGTAAATTATCAATATCTTCAATATATGTTTTATCAACAGGCATACTTTCTCCAGTTATGGGAGCCTGATTTAAGCTACTACTTCCTTTAATAATTACGCCATCTGCTGCAATTTTTGTGTTCGGTTTTACAGCAATAATATCGTTAATTTTTAAGTTTGTTATGGGAATTTCTGTAAGTTTTCCGTCTTTTTTTAAAAGTGCTATTTTGGGTGATAATTCTCCTAAAGCCTTGATAGATTTTTTAGCCCTATTCATAGCATAATGCTCTAAAGCATGCCCTAAACTAAAAAGAAATAAAAGTAATGCGCCTTCTGCCCAACTCCCTATATATGCAGCACCAGCCGCCGCCGCAATCATTAAAAAATCGATATCAAAACCCCCTTTTATAATTTTTTGGAATGCTTCAATGGAAATGAAATAACCTCCAAAAAAATAAGAGATAAGATAACAGGATAGAGAAAACCAAAAGGGTAAAGCAGTGAACGTTGCAATAAGAAAACCAATAACTAGAAATAGTCCGCATAAAACCGCAAAATAGAGTTCTGTTTTTTTTCCAAAAATCTCAATTCCTTTATGATGATGGGTTTCTTGCTTATTCATGACATAAATTTTGTATATATCAAATTTAAAATTTATTCTGAGAGTATATGTATAAATTTAGATGAATATAAACTTGATGGTATTCCAAGAAAATTCATAAAACATCGTATTAAAATAACAGTAAAGGAATTTAGAGATAATTCAACTAGGTTTGGAATATCTATTTAATTGCTTTTGATACCAAAGGATGCATTTGTTTTTTGGAAGTAAAAATAGCTTGTTTATGCGCAACGATATTGCCGATTATGGTATAATTCATACAATTAATCATTTAAAAATAATGATACTGCAAAGTAAATGTTTGATGATGTATTTGTAAATGATGCAGGTCATTTTATAAACACGCCCACTTAATTATATTTATTTTGTAAAAAGGTTTATCCTCTTAACAAGCAAAAACTATTGGTATTTGCTCTGAATTATGAATTTAATATCCGTATACAATTAATTATACACCAATTTTAAATAGATTAAAGAACATTATACATTATGGAAGATTTACAATATATTCTAAAAGAAATATCGGAACTTACTTCGGTTATTGAAACTAAATATCCAGAGCTCTATCGTAATTTGGATGAAAACCCAGTTACGCTTCCCGAAAGTAAATATCCACATATCAATAAACAAGTTTTGCAAGAGTATTTAGAAAGCCTAAAAGAGTTGCTAAAGCATCATACTTAAGGGGTAACAAAACGGATAAATCGATGAAATTATGGGAGAAATAGCCACTTCAAACAGACAGATTACCTTGTTTTACAGCTCTAAATCTGTCAGAGCAAAACAAACATTGGCTTATGCCAAAGCTGAGGGTTTACCAATACAAGAAATAGATATTTTAAAAACAAAGCTTACTGGAACACAAATTGTAGAACTTTCAGATAGGTTGCATTTGGCGGTAAGCGATTTGGTAAACCAAGAACATCCTTCTTATACATCAAATTTTGAACCTCATAATTTTTCAACTGAGGACTGGATAAAAATGATACAACATCATCCAGAGATTATGAAGCAACCGATCGCTTTAAGAGGAGACAAAACTATTTTGATTGAAACGCCTACGGATATTATTAAAATTTAGATGATGACACCAATTCTGCATTGAAATGACCGCAATAAGACGCTCTTTTTTCCTTTTTATTGCAACATAAAAAGAATCCGTAATGAATGCTATGCTTTATTTTTCTATTTTCTATTAGTGTTGTCCGATTAAAATTAGCTAAAGTGTTTTAAAGTATTGATAGTCTTGATTTTCAAGAGTTTTTAAAGTAGTACACCTTGCTATTAAAACCGCTTTAGAATTTATGATGTATGGAAAAATTTAAAATCGTAATAACACTGTTTTTCAGTTAGTTACATTCAAGTCTTTGTTCTTGATTCTAACAACGAAAGCGGTCTTTTTATCTTTTATCGGACAACAATGATTTTCTATCAAGAAAAAGCATCATTTTATTTTACAGTAATTTCAAAATAGAATTGATAGTAGATGATTTTGTATTAAAATTTTCAAAAATGACTAAGATCAGTTTTAATGAATCGATAAAATACAATCTTTGAGCTTGATATTATTAAAAATATACTATTATGATCACAGAAGTTTTATTTAATTCTAATATGCATTTTGAGCATACACAATGGAAAGGAGAACTCGCCTTTTGGAGAGATGAATTAAAATCTTTTAATAATCGTTTGAGTGAATTGGTAACACGCTGGACGGATAAAGAGGTTTTATCTCAATTAGAGCATTATCAAAATGAATTTATATTTCATGGCGGTGTTATCGAAGATTTGCAAGAAAATATCGAGGAACATGAAACACGCATTGCTGGGCAAAGTAAAACAGGAAAAAATGCTTTGGATGTGCAATTAACAAAAAAGCATTTGAAATGCAGAAAAGACATGGAAACACAAAGGCAAATTTACGCAGAACTTAAAAAAGATTTTTTTAGATTTTTAACGAAGTATATGTAATAATACCCATTTAAATGTATGCTGCCGCGTAAATAAATGAGTGTTATTTTTTTAATTCATTGAAATTTAAAAAGTATGAGCGTAGCTTTCGTTGCCGTCATTTTTTGTAGAGAGTAAGGAAAAAAGACAATTTTTTGCGGCATTATATATCTAAAATTGTGTAGTTCGAAATAAACATTAAAATATCTGACTAAATTATTTTTCATTTCCTTTCTATATCCATACCATAAATAACTGCAACGAATGCTATGCTTTTATTTTCTAAAGCATCTCAAGAAAATTGATTTTAAATTTACAAACATTCATTTGGAAGACCAATTAATATAAAAAATCTTTTTAAAAGTAAAAAATGAGATATCATTATGGAGTATAACGATATCTCATAAGTATTTAAAATTAATCTTCTATCATCATAAATTTCTTTAATAAACTTACTTGAAAGTCTCCTACAACTGCTAAATTTGGGTTTGCATTCATCAATACCAATCCATACCCTATAGCAGAAAGCTTACAATCCTTAATTATTTGTTGATCTATGGAACTATAAACAGGCATAAAATGCTTTTGAGTTCCAATACCCGAGGATTGGGCTATTTTAATAGCCATCGACACGGCATTTGAAATTTGTTCTGGCGACAATCCTTTATTCAATAGGTCGCTTGCCAAATGATGCATTTTTAGACTGTAATAAAATTCCATAAGGTTCTGAATAGATTCAGATGTCTTTTGTTCTTTAGGGTATATGATTAGCTTCATGGTGCTTGTTTTTTAGATGATGTTTTTTACTATAACCCTTTTATATATTGAAAAACAACTCGTTTAAAGTTTTTAAAATCATTGGTAAAAGTGTCCATTCGGGCATAAATATGACGATGTTTTTCTCGGTATTCGTAATCTGAAACTCCTTTATGTCCTTGTTCTATTTTTGATAATAATTTTTCGTGTTCAATAATGCTATGCTCTAAATCATCAAACAAATCAAGATGAATTTTATCGAGTGTTTTTAGCATTCTATGGTAGTCCGAATTATTTTTTTCTGAAGATTCTTTTTCACTTAAAATCTTGTAAAAGAATTTTACTTCGTCTTTCCAAAAGGCAATAGTATCTAACCATTCTACACTTTCAAAATGAAGTACGTTTAATCCTGCCTCTAAAAGTAATGCTGTTTTTGGATTTGCTATTTTAGTTTTCATGATATATGTTTTTATTTTAATTATGAATTTAATTTGTTATTTATAGTAAAGTAAATAAACCTTTGTTTTTATGGTGTTTAAAAGTTAGTATTGATCAGAGTATAAACGTTTTTTTTGGTACTGAATGAAAACCAGCAGCCTTTACTTTTTCTTCTATTTCCTCTATTGTAACTAGTTTAGACGTATGAATAGTAAATTCTTTTGGAAAAACGGTATTATTAAGCTCCACACTTTTTATTCCTTCTAACTCTAATATTTTAGTTTTAATACTCTTTAAATCATCGCTAGTTTTTGCATTGGTTCCAAATGTTTTGCCGTGGTTTCCTGGTATGATTTTTTTGTCTAATAAACTCATAAGTAGGTCGTTTTTAATTAGTATTTACAGTTTTTGATTCTCTTAAATTTTGTAATTTTTTAAAAATTTCTTCTTCTTCTTTTGTCAGGTTTTTAGGTAAATTCACATTTAATTTTACCAATAAATCTCCGAATTCTGTCGGGTTGCCATATATAGGCATTCCTTTTCCTTTTACTCGGAGTGTTTTTCCTGTTTCACTTCCTTTAGGGACTGTTATTTTTAAGTTACCGGTAAAAGTTGTTATGCCTATTTTACCCCCTAAAATGGCTGTATATAAATCTACAGGAATCTCATAAAGTAAGTCGTTTGCTTTTCTTTTAAAGCGATCATCTTGCTGTACTTTTAAGGTGATGTATAAATCTCCCATTTTTCCTCCTTGTATGCCTGGCTGCCCTTTTCCTTTAATTTTTAATTGTTGATCATGATAAGAACCAGGTTTTATATTGATTCTTAAAGTTGAATTATGAATTTTAAAAGTGCGCTTACTTCCATGATATGCTTCCATAAGTGTGATGGGCATTTCAGCCTGAATGTCACCACCAGAAAATTCTGCTTGTTGTCCTCTAGCTCGCTGTCTACCACCGCCAAAAAAAGTTTCGAAAAAGCTAGAAAAAGTTTCTCCGCCGTTTTGTTGCCCATAAAACCCTGAAGGATCCCCTTGATAAGTACGTCTTCTTCTGGTATTTTGGTTTGCATACTTTTTCCAGTCATCTCCTGTATGTTGATAGGCTTCCCAATTAGACCCTAAAGCATCATATTTTTCTCTTTTTTTTGCATCACTTAAAACTCCATTTGCTTCGTTAATTTCTTTAAATTTTTCTTCTGCACCTTTGTTATTAGGGTTTTTATCCGGATGATATTTAGCCGCAAGTTTTCGATACGCTCTTTTAATTTCTCTTAAAGAAGCGTCTTTTTTAACACCTAATATTTTATAATAATCTTTATATTCCATTTACAAAGAGCGTTATGAGTTGACAGGATATCTGTTGAAAAAACTTATTTGTAATGCTTTTTTTGTTTCGTTTAACAGTTGCTGAACCTTTTTAAGTGAGCTGTTTCTTATTTGTGCAATTTCTTCTAGTTCTTGTATCATAACATCATCTAGAATTTCATTGGTTTTTTTGTAAAGCCATATATAAAACTCATCGTCATCAGAGAAATTTTCAATATGATCATAAGTTTCAATAAATAATTGATCTATAAGATTATTCAAGTTGTATGTAATCTTCTTAAAATGAACTTTTTGAATATCAGTATGTATTATTTTAATGATATGCTTTTTGATATTAGGTTCAATATCTAAGAGTACATCATAGAATTTAATTTCATCTTCTTTCTTCTTTAGGAGCTTTAGTTTAGGAAGTTTTTCCTTTATAGAGCTTCGAAGTTCTTTTCGAATTATATGATAAGGAGTCTCATTGTCCATAGGTTTTGTCTTAGGTTCTAAATTAGAGTTATAAAGATGCAACCAGAAGAAGTTTTGTAAAATGACGAGCGTCAGTAAGCTTTATTTATTTTAGATGGTAATGAAATGAGTTCATATTTTAGAAGTAATATTATGACAAGATGTAATTTTATTTTTAAAAAAATGCCTCAACTGACCCCGGTCATTTTAGAGGCTATAAAGTGACTGTATATTTGTAGTATAATTAAAAAACAAGTTCTTTGATAATTTGATAAAAGATAATTTATTGGATAGTAATATCTAATAAATTTTGGAGTTATTGAGGTGTATTTTTAAGTCTTGTGATGTATATAGAAGTATATAAAGAACAAGTAGTCTTCGATTTACATTTAATATCTTCGAAGAAATCGAGACATTTCGGTGTTTCGATTTCTTTAAAAAAATGATTTCTATTTGCTGCAAAGTAACAGAGATCGTATGAAGTGATTAGCATTTTTCTTTTAAAAATCCGTTTGTAAAAATTTGCTAGAGATAGAATTTTTTAATTAATTGGTATTGCTAGATAAAATAATATGAACTTCATAGAAAACGGAAAGTTTAGGCTTTCCGTTTTTACTCTTTTAAAAAAGAATTAAAAATATATGTGCTTAATAAGACCTAAGCATAACAGTAATAGTTGGGGTTGGTATGAAAATTAATTTTCAGACCATTATTAGACTGGAAGTTTTATAGCTTCCAGTTTTTTTATGAATAGAAATTACCTTTTTTACAAATTGAACTCTTTAAAATATGAAGCAATCTTTAAGTGAATTTACATGATACCAATTCTGCATTGAAATGCCCTCAATAAAACACCCTTTTTTCCTTTCTATTTCAACATAAAAAGAAATCGTAACGAATGCGATGCTTTATTTTTCTATTTTCTATAAAGAAAAAAATCATCATTTTATTTTACAGTAATTTTAAAACAGCATTCATGTAGTCTTCGTTATGCTCATTTTTTTAATAAAAAGTAAGCCATAAAAAGACGATTTATTGTAACATTATTTGATTAAAATAATGTTACACGGCTCTCACTTTTTTATAGAACCAAAGAAAGAATTCCTCTTTTTTAAAGAAATTTGGAAGATGATTATAGGTTTCAATACAGAATAGATTTACAATTTTAGTTAAGATTATTTTGTTTTGAAACTCATAAATAAGTAGTCTGTTCTTTATTGCGGTTATTCCACCGTTTAGATCATAGTGATATACAATTAGTTAAATTATTATAAAATAACAATCATTATTGGACTTAAATAAAATACGATATGTTTAAATATTTAAAAATCAATGCTTAACGAAGGGTATATTTAGGTTATAACTGATTCACGTCATTGATTCAATTAACTTTTGTGGGTTTCTTTGCTAATAAATATTTCAGTATTAATCATTAAAACTAAACAAAATGAAAATTATAAAGTTTACTACTATTATTGTTCTGACACTTTTAACATCCTGCGTAAGTCAGAAAAAATATACAGATTTAGAAAACAGTGTGGCAGTTTGTGAGGGCGAACTTAGAACTACTTTAAACGAACTAGAAACAAAGTCTAACGAACTCTTAGTAATCGAAAATAACCTAGCGAATGAAAAAAATAGGGTGAAGGTATTAGAAAAAGAATCTGATTATTTTAAAAGTACAAACACCAATTTATTAGAGAGACTTTCTGATCTTTCTATTGTCAGTAAATTTGGGGCAGAAAGCATTAAGAAGTCTTTAGAGGCTTTAAATGAACAAAACACATATATTAAAGATTTAACAAACTCTATGCAACAAAAAGATTCTCTAAACCTTGCACTGGTCATGAATTTGAAAAAATCTTTAAATAATTTTGACGATGAAGACATAAATATTGAGGTTAAGAAAGGAGTTGTATATGTTTCTATTTCAGACAGAATGCTATTTAAATCGGGTAGTTATAGAGTTCATAAATCTGCACAAGCCGTTATTGGTAAAATAGCAAAAATTGTCAATGATCACAAAGAATTAGATATTCTTGTTGAAGGACACACAGATACAGTTCCTATCAAAACAAATTGTATGGAAGATAATTGGGATTTAAGTACCAAGCGAGCAACAGCTATTGTCCGGTTAATGCAAACTAATTTTAATGTGCAGCCAGAACGAATGACGGCCGGTGGAAGATCTGAATATATGCCAAAAGACACCAATAAAACTTCAAAGGGTAGAGCATCTAATCGTAGAACCGAAATTATTATTATTCCAAAATTAGATGAATTTTTTAATTTGCTAGCAATGCCAGAAACGGTGTCTTCAAACTAAAATTATAGAAGTTAATAATTAACTTTTTAGAAAACGAAAAGTTCACGCTTTTCGTTTTTACTTTTTGTGATACCAATTAATTTCAAATGAGAATTAGTATAAAATACTTTTTATCATTGTTGTCCGATAAAAGATAAAAAGACCGCTTTCGCTGTTAGAATCAAGAACAAAGACTTGAATGTAACTAACTGAAAAACAATATTATTACGATTTTAAATTTTTCGATACATCATAAATTCTAAAGCGGTTTTAAAAGCAAGGTGTACTACTTTAAAAACTCTTTAAAATCAAGACTATCAAGACTTTAAAACACTTTAGCTAATTTTAATCGGACAACAATAACTTTTTATATAAAAAAAATACTCCAACTGACCTAGGTCAGTTCTTATAGTATAAAGCGCATGTATATTTGCAGTGTACTTGTAAAAGTAAGTTCTTTGAAAGCATTAAAGTGTGGATTTTTGGGTAGTAATATCCATTAAATTTTGGAGTTATAAAACGTATTTTAAGTGTTGTGATATATGTTTCTAGCAATAGGATTATAGAAAGAGCAAGTATTCTTAAACTACATTATATCTTCCAAGAAATCGAAATATTTGGGGTTTTCGATTTCTTTGATAAATGATTTCTGCTTATGGCAAAGTAGGAGAAGTTATATGAAGTAATTGACATTTTTATTTTAAAAATACGTTTGTAAAAATTTGCTAGAGATAGAATTTTTTATCTGATTGGTATTTATAAATAAAATAAAAAGAACTTCATAGAAAACGGAAAGTTCAGGCTTTCCGTTTTTACTTTTATAAATTACAGTATAAATTAAAAAAATAGTAAGAGTCAATTGGGGAATTGAATCGGTATAAAAAGTTTTTTATGCCACCAAAAAGCTGGAGGTTTTTATAGCTTCCAGTTTTTTTATAAATAAGTAATTTCTTAGGCCTTCTGTTTTAATTTTAAAGAATTCTCTTTTTACAAATACAATTCAACTAGAGAATTAAAAAATAAAAGATTCGTTACTCATTCCTATTCAATTTAAATGCACTTATTCAATAAAATATATAGCAAACTTTTTGGAATGGTAGGATTGGCAATCGTCTTATTATACTATCTTAAAGAAAATAATAGACAAAACTTTTCACAGAATAAAATTACCCAAACAGTAGTTGTTGTAAATGACACTTTGTTTACTATTCACGTAAAAAAAAATATCACTGTTAAGCATTATTTTGAATTTATAGACTCTTTAGTGACTCGTTATGACTCCTTAACACCATATTCTTTAACAGAACATCTTTTGGTAAGAGCAAATCCTCGGATTATTGATAGACTTCAAAATACTGATTATTATAGAATGAAAGCCAAAGATTCTTTTGTATACAATCAAAGAGAAATGGTTGTGTTAAAAAAAAATAGTGTCTTTATGGTTCCTGTTTTAGCAAAAGCGGAAGAAATTATTTCTTCGTTTCAAAACACAATTATAGATGTGAATATACCAGAATATAAACTTCGCATTTATGAAGATTCAGTTTTGTTATATGAGTTTCCCATTAGAGTAGGCAGAAATGAAAAGAAATACTTAAAAATGGGCAATAGAGTAACCGATTTAAGAACTATTACTGGAACCGGAAGTATTGTTGATCATATCAGGAATCCTGATTATTACGATCCTGTAAACGGTAAGCAGTATTTTAGTACCACTAGAGATGATAAAAAAGTGACGCGATTACCTCAAATTCCTTTTATTGAAACAGAGATAAATGGTATCAGAAATGGGCAAATGATTCATCCTACCACCAATCCTATTTCATTGGGCAAACCTTATTCTAATGGTTGTATTGCCACTAATGAAGCCGCTGCTTGGCTTATATACTACCACGCAACATTAGGAACTAAAATAAACATTAACTACAATCTTACTATTGTTGATGAATCTGGAGAGCAGATATTATTAGAGGATATCTATGGATATCAGAAGAATTAAAATACTTAAGAGATTTTTAGCATATTGATATTTACAAGATAATAGTACCTAAAAAGAAATCAAAATTGCTTTAGGCTTTTTATTTTAATCGAACAAATAGCAGTTTTAACTAATTTTTTTTGATAAAAAGTAAGCGAAAAAGTAACAATTTATGGAAGGGGTTGTAAGTTTAAATTAGGGTAAAACATTTTTTTAAAAAAAACACGCTAACTGATTTAGGTCAGTGTTTATGCTTTAAATCGCCTGTATATTTGTAATGTAAATAAGAAAAAGTAAGTTCTTTGAAAATATTAAAATAAAGATTATTGGATAGCAGTATCCTTTAAATTTTGGAGTTATAAAACATATTTGAGGTCTTGTGATATATGTTGCTAGCAATAGGAATATATAAATATCAAGTCTTTTTAAACTATATTTTATAGCTTCTAAGAAATCGAAACATTTGGGTGTTTCGGTTTCTTAAAAACGATTTCTGCTTGCTGCAAAGTAGCAGAGGTCGTATGAAGTAATTAGCATTTTTTCTTTTGAAAATTCGTTTTTAAAATTCTCTAAAGTTAGAATTTTTTAACTGATTGATATCGATGGATTAAATAAAAAGAACTTCATAGAAAACGGAAAGTTTAGGCTTTCCGTTTTTACCTTTTGTTAAAATATTTAAAATTAAAAAATAGAGTACCAGTTATTGTAAATGATAATTGGCATATAAGAGTCAATTGGGGGATTGAATCGGTATGAAAGGTAGCTTTCATACTTAGAGGCTGGAGGTTTTAAATAACCTCCAGTTTTTTTTTATACATAGATTATCTTTTAGGCTTCTCATTTTTAATTTAAAGAAACCTCTTTTTAATTGTAGAATAAAGTCAAGGACTATTTTATAGACAATCAAAAAGAAATGCAGAATTGGTATAAAATATTTTTTATAAAAAAAACTCCCTAACTGATCTAGGTCAGTGTCTGTGCTCTAAAGTGCATGTATATTTGTAGTGCAAATAAGAAAAAGTAAGTTCTTTGAAAATTTTAAAATAGAGATTATTGGATAGCAGTATCCTTTAAATTTTGGAGTTATAAAACATATTTTAGGTCTTGTGATTTATATTCCTAGCCATAGGAATATCTAAGTAGTAAGTCTTTTAAACTATATTTTATAGCTTCTAAGAAATCGAAACATTTGGGTGTTTCGGTTTCTTAAAAACGATTTCTGCTTGCTGCAAAGTAGCAGAGGTCGTATGAAGTAATTAGCATTTTGTCTTTTAAAAATTCGTTTGTAAAATCTTTCTAGGGATAGAAGTTTTTAACTGATTGGAATTGATTGATAAAATAATAAGAACTTCATAGAAAACGGAAAGTTTAGGCTTTCCGTTTTTACTTTTTGTTAAAATATTTAAAATTAAAAAATAGAGAACCAGTTATTGTAAATGATAATTGGCATATAAGAGTCAATTGGGGGATTGAATCGGTATGAAAGGTAGCTTTCATACTTAGAGGCTGGAGGTTTTTAATAACCTCCAGTTTTTTTTATACATAGATTATCTTTTAGGCTTCTCATTTTTAATTTAAAGAAACCTCTTTTTAATTGTAGAATAAAGCCAAGGACTATTTTATAGACAATCAAAAAGAAATACAGAATTGGTATAAAATATTTTTTATAAAAAAAAACTCCCTAACTGATCTAGGTCAGTGTCTGTGCTCTAAAGTGCATGTATATTTGTAGTGCAAATAAGAAAAAGTAAGTTCTTTGAAAATTTTAAAATAGAGATTATTGGATAGCAGTATCCTTTAAATTTTGGAGTTATAAAACATATTTTAGGTCTTGTGATTTATATTCCTAGCCATAGGAATATCTAAGTAGTAAGTCTTTTAAACTATATTTTATAGCTTCTAAGAAATCGAAACATTTGGGTGTTTCGGTTTCTTAAAAACGATTTCTGCTTGCTGCAAAGTAGCAGGGGTCGTATGAAGTAATTAGCATTTTGTCTTTTAAAAATTCGTTTGTAAAATCTTTCTAGAGATAGAAGTTTTTAACTGATTGGAATTGATTGATAAAATAATAAGAACTTCATAGAAAACGGAAAGTTTAGGCTTTCCGTTTTTACTTTTTGTTAAAATATTTAAAATTAAAAAATAGAGTACCAGTTATTGTAAATGATAATTGGCATATAAGAGTCAATTGGGGGATTGAATCGGTATAAAAGATAACTTTTATATCCTTAAGAGGCTGGAGGTTTTTAATAACCTCCAGTTTTTTTTTATAAATAGATATTTTTTTTAGCCTTTCTATTTTTGGTTTTAAAAATCTTTTTTTTACAAGAATAATGCTACGTGTAAAGAATAAAATATATTGTATTCTTCTTGAAATCATTGTATTGGATATTTTCTTGTAACGATTTAATGATGTACGGCATTAAAAATAATTAGCAGAACCTTCCTTACAGTCTTTTTTTTGATAAAAAGTAAGCAAAAAAGAGAGGATTTATTATGGCTTTATGGAATACAATATCCAATAAAAATCAAATAGGATGAGTAAATTCGTTTTTATTTCCTTTCTATTTCAATAGAATATACAAAGGTAACGCAACTATGCTTTTATTTTCAATAACATCTAAAGAGTATGTTTCTATATTAAATTAGTGTTGTCCGATTAAAATTAGCTAAAGTCTTTTAAAGTATGGATAGTATTGATTTTGAAGAGCCTTTAAAGTAGTATACCTTGCTATTAAAACCGCTTTAGAATTTATGATGTATCGAAAAATTAAAAATCATAATAATATTGTTTTTCAGTTAGTTACATTCAAGTCTTTGTTCTTTACTCTAACAGCGAAAGCGGTCTTTTTATCTTTTATCGGACAACAATGATATTAAATTTATAATCAATTTTCTGAAAATCAAATTATACCAATTTATAGGTCTAAAATGGTATTCGTATCATTAGGAATCCTATAAATTTAAAAGAGTTGTAACTAAAAGCCGATAACTAAATTAATTCGTTATCGGCTTTTTGGTTTTATAAAAGTATTTTTAAAAACTACATTTCTAATGCGCGTTCTATATTTCCATCCATCAATAATTCAACAGGATTTTCTAACGCTTCTTTAATAGCAACTAAAAAGCCTACAGATTCCCTACCATCAATAATTCTATGATCGTAAGACAAAGCAACATACATAATTGGCTGAATTACAATACCGCCGTTTACTGCCATCGGTCTGTTTACAATATTGTGCATTCCTAAAATACCACTTTGCGGAGGGTTGATAATTGGTGTAGACAACATAGAACCAAACACACCACCATTGGTAATTGTAAAAGTTCCTCCTGTCATTTCATCAATCGTTATTTGCCCATCTCTAGCTCTTATTGCTAAACGTTTTACTTCAGATTCTACGCCTCTAAAAGATAAATTTTCTGCATTTCTAATTACGGGTACCATTAATCCTTTAGGACCAGAAACTGCAATTGAAATATCTTGGAAATCTTGTTTTATTTGAAAGTCTCCATCGATCATAGAATTCACATCAGGATACATTTTTAGGGCTCTTACAACTGCCAAAGTAAAGAAAGACATAAAGCCTAAACCAACGCCATGCCTTGCTTTAAAGTTTTCTTTATATTTTGTACGTAAATCGAAAATTGGTTGCATGTTTACCTCGTTAAAAGTAGTTAACATGGCTGTTTCATTTTTTACAGCAACTAAACGTTCCGCAACTTTTCTGCGCAACATAGACATTTTTTTGCGCTCTGTATGTCTAGAACCATTGGCTGGTTGAGTTCCCATAGAAGGCACTGCTTTTACGGCATCCTCTTTGGTAATTCTTCCGTCTTTTCCGGTTCCTTTTACAGCGGAAGCACTCATTCCTTTTTCGGCCAATACTTTTTTAGCAGCAGGAGAAGCAGTTCCGGTTGCATAGGTTGCTGCTTTCGTAGCTTCTTTTACTTCAATTTTCGTTTCTTCCTTTTCTTTTTTTGGAGCCTCATCTTCTTTACTTGCTGCATCTCCATCAGGTTTAGTTGCACTTGTGTCTATTAAGCACACCACTGCACCCACAGCAACCGCATCACCTTCTTCTGCTTTTAAAGTGATAATTCCACTTTCTTCAGCAGGCAATTCTAATGTAGCTTTGTCAGAGTCTACTTCTGCAATCGGTTGGTCTTTTTCAACATAGTCTCCATCTTCAACTAACCAAGTTGCAATTTCTACTTCTGTAATCGATTCTCCTGGAGAAGGAACTTTCATTTCTAAAACACTCATGGTCTCTTTTTTTATAGTTGCCAAACTTATTTAGGCATTTAATTGATATACTTTTTTAATGCGACAAGGTTCTCAAAACCGTATCGGTATTTTTTTATTTTTGGGCGTTTTAACAGGCTTTACACTGTATCTTTTTTGTTTTGTTCTCGATACAAAATTTCTGAAAAAGAAATTTCACTCGAACTGACAGCAAAAAAGGATGCCGTTTCAATCCTTAACGCACTTACGCTATCTTAAAAACACTATCAATAACTTCTCGATGTCTTTTCTTGAATCTTGTGCTAGAACCAGCCGCCGGAACTGCATAATATTTTCTTGAACGTACTGTTAAATTTTTCAATTCAAAACGTTGCAACATATAGCTCCAAGCTCCCATATTTCTTGGCTCTTCTTGCGCCCAAACATATTCTTCAATAGTTGGATATCGGTCTATAATTGCCTGAATTTTTTCTTTATGTAACGGAAATAATTGCTCAATTCTTACCAAAGCAATATCGTCTCTTTCTAATTTTTCTCTTTCCTCTAGTAAGTCATAATAGAATTTACCCATACAAAAAACTAATTTCTTTACATTTTCTGGATTTAACGTATCGTCTATTACTTCTTGGAATTCTCCATTTGCTAAATCTTGAATGGAGCTTACCACTTTTGGATGTCGCAATAAACTCTTTGGCGTAAAGACAATTAAAGGCTTCCTGTAATCTCGTTTCATTTGACGACGCAATAAATGATAGAAATTTGCTGGAGTTGTACAATTTGCAACGGTCATATTATCTTCTGCACATAATTGTAAATAGCGTTCTATTCTTGCGGATGAATGCTCAGAACCTTGCCCTTCATACCCATGAGGTAATAAAACTACAATTCCGTTTTGAGCTTTCCATTTATCTTCTGCGGCAGAAATATACTGGTCGAACATTATTTGAGCTCCGTTAGAAAAATCTCCAAACTGTGCTTCCCAAATTGTTAATGTATTCGGATTTGCCATTGCATAACCATAATCAAACCCTAACACGGCATATTCAGACAATAAGGAGTTGTAAATGGTCATTTGCCCTTTAGAATCGGGGTTTGTATTCAGTAAATTAATTCTTTCTTCGGTAACGGCATCACGCAAAATAGCATGTCTATGAGAAAAAGTTCCTCTTTCTACATCTTGTCCAGAAATACGAATATTAAATCCTTCTTCCATTAAAGAACCATAGGCTAAATTTTCTGCCATTCCCCAATCTAATTTACGGGTTTCGAATGCCATTTTAGCTCTTCCTTGCAAAATACGTTCTGCCTTTCTTACAAAAGTTGAACCTTCAGGAACTGTAGAAACTACTTTTGCAATATTATTTAATCGATTTTCTGGATACTTGGTCTGTACTACTTGCAACATGGCTGCTTGATCTTCGCGTTCAAAACCTTCCCAAGTAGATTCCATAAACTCTTCTACTTTAGAATTTTTATCTTTTTTAGAGTTGTCAAATTCTTTTTCAAGCATTCTTTTAAATTCATCTGTAATTTCTTTTACATAAGATGAACTTATTGAATTTTGTTTTAGTAAGATATCAGCATAAATATCTTTAGGATTTTTATGTTTCGCAATTGCTTTGTATAGTTTTGGTTGCGTAAAACGTGGCTCATCACCCTCGTTATGACCGTATTTACGATAGCCCAGTAAATCGATAAAAATATCAGTTTGAAACTTCATTCTAAAGTCTAATGCCAACTGCATTGCATGGCATACAGCTTCTGTATCATCGGCATTTACATGTAAAACCGGTGATAATGTTACTTTGGCAACATCTGTACAATAGGTACTTGAACGTGCGTCTAAATAATTTGTAGTAAAACCAATTTGATTATTGACCACAATATGGATTGTTCCGCCCGTTTTATAGCCGTTTAATTTTGCCATTTGCACTATTTCGTAGGCAATTCCTTGCCCGGCAATGGCAGCATCTCCATGAATTACGATGGGTAAAATCTTACTAGAATCACCAGCATATTTTCTATCAATTTTAGCCCTTGTAATCCCTTCGGCAACCGCGGCTACAGTTTCTAAATGCGATGGATTTGGCACTAAATTCATTTTGATTTCATTACCGTCTCTGTAGGTTTTACTTAGTGTTAAACCTAAATGATATTTTACATCACCATCGATATCTTCATCTTCAAAATCTTTACCCTCAAACTCACTAAATAAATCTCTAACTGGTTTTTTAAAGATGTTTACCAAGGTGTTTAAACGACCTCTATGAGCCATTCCTAAAACACACTCTTTTACACCATATTTTTCTGCAGCATCTCTTAACATTACACTAATTCCAGGAATTAGAGTTTCTCCTCCTTCTAAAGAAAAACGTTTTTGGCCTACATATTTTGTTTGTAAAAAACTTTCAAAAGTTACTGCCTGATTTAATTTTCCTAAAATATACTTTTTGGCTTCGGTAGAATATTTTGGGTGGTTCTCGTTTTCATTCAATCTAGATTGCCACCATTTTAATTTTTCAGGATTTCGCATGTACATATATTCAACTCCAATAGAATCGCAATAAATATTTTGTAAATGCTCAATAATTTCTGATAAGGTTACTCTTCCTAAACCCAAAATTTCTCCGGCAGAAAAATAACTATTTAAATCGTCTTTTGATAAACCGAAGGTTTCAATATCTAAAGAAGGTTGGTATTGTCTTCTTTCTCTAACAGGATTTGTTTTTGTAAATAAATGACCTCTTGTTCTGTATCCGTTGATCAAGTCTGCCACCAAGAATTCTTTTTTAACTTCTTGCGGAATTTCTACAGAAACTTCTTCTTTTTCTTTTAAAGAATAATTTTCATTTGCAAAATCATACCCTTGAAAAAAACTTCTCCAGCTTGGTTCTACTGCATCCGGGTGTTCTAAATATTGGTTGTATAAATCACCTATAAAGCCTGTATGTGCTGCGTTTAAGAACGAAAATTTATCCATATTAAAATTTATACTTTTTTGCTAATTATTAAATTTTAACAAAAATACAATTTTTAGTATTAGTGCCCTCGCTTATTTTAAAGATAACCTGATAAAATTTTATTAAATTTTATAAAAAAAAATTTGGCAATATTCTAAAAAGGTATATATTTGCACTCGCTAAACACAATTTTGTGTAGCAAACTCCTCCTTAGCTCAGTTGGTTAGAGCATCTGACTGTTAATCAGAGGGTCCTTGGTTCGAGTCCAAGAGGGGGAGCCTAAGAGTAATAAGCCTTTACAGAAATGTAAAGGCTTTTATTTTTACAGAAAATAAGTTAAACAATGAATTTGGGGGCTATGTCAAATCTAGCGGGCAATCAAATTTTAGTTTACCTCAAATAAACTGCACTATATTATAAAATTTTAAGATTTTTCATGGATATTTGAGTTCCTAATATAGGTAGAATTTTATATCTAAAATATGCAAGCGTAGCATTGCACTAAAGAAACATCAAAATGACTAACTAAATTCGGTTCTATATCCTTTATATTTTTGTAAAATATACAACTCTAACGCATGCGATGCTTTTATTTTTTATAGCATCTAAAGAACATAAATTATAAATTTAGAACGCCAACCATTAGAGAAGTAGAATTGGTATTAATTGATAACCAATTTTTTTAGAATTTCGTCAATCTCTAAAATATAAATTCCTTTAGATAAACTGCTTACATTTATAGTTTGAACCTCAGAATTTATTTTAAAACCAACAACAAGTTGTCCAGTGATAGCATATATTTGAATGGTAGATTGCTTACCTGTATTGAGCCTTTTAAACTATTGTTTCCCATAATAAAAGTACCTCCATCAATATCTTTCATGATGTTTCCTTCTGGCAAAGTTTGTGCAATTAGAATTGATGCGGGCAGTAAAGTGACCAATAAAAGTGTGATAATTTTGTGTAATTTTGTTTCCATTGTTACGCATTTAAAGATTGAATGTTTACTATTAGAAAAAGTGAATTAGATTCATAAACTTAAACTTAGAAAATAACTCCTATATTTTTCTAATTATTTTATTTTTTTAACTGAAAATCAGATTTTAAAGATAGCAAAAATTAATAAAATCCAATTAGTTTTATGTTATGGAAAATTCAAAAGCAGATTTATACCTTAATATTTATGAACAAAATAAACCATTTTATTAACAGAAAAATTAATGATGTTATCTGTAATTTTAAGCGTAGAGCAAAAATAATTTAACTATTTTAGAGGACTAAAACAGTTTCTGAAGCCAATTTAATTCTATAATTTAAGCTTAATATATTTAGGAAAAATTCGGTTTTTAAAATGGGTATTCATGAATCTTCCATCCTGTAGAAATTATAAAAACTATTGAATACGCTCTTTTTTAAAAACCAAGTATTGGTTACTTTTGTTAAAAATTATAAATGAGCAGTCTAAACGATAAATTAATCAAACAATCCTTTAAAGCCTTTCGTAGCCAATTAGAAACGGTAGAAACAAAAGAATTATTGGAAATAATTAAAAACTATAAATTACTACTAAGTCAGTTAGATGCTTATAATGGAGCACTTTTAAGAGATTTAATTGATATTGCCGAAAAAAAATTAAAAACAGAAAAGGTATCCATACAAGAAGGTTTATGGTAAAACCTCATGCATTTTTAGAAGTATAAATAGCCCTATTTTATGTTGTTTTAACCTTAGCATTTTCAGTAAAATTGGCAAGAGCACCGAAGGTTCATAGAACTGCCTCGGAGTTTCTGTTTAAATTTTAAGAAAGCAGTGGTTATTTTTTGGAATGTTGATTAAAAGCCTCTCTTATTTTCTGATCATTTAAGATGTATTTTTTGTATTTACCATCTCGGTATCTGTAATAAATAAACAAAGGCATAAAAAGAAAAGACAAATACAAAACACCCAGTCCCATAACAACTTTTGCTTTTTCGTGTTCTGTGTTCAAAAGATATCCTCCAGTAATCATCCAAATAACAAAGATGATAAACATTATTTTTATTGCTAATTTCATGCTGCAAATTTACAAAAGTTATATCTTTAATTATATTTATGACACAAGTTTCACGAATTTTACTCTTTTTTAAGGTTGATCGTTGATCAGCATATTATTTTATAAAATTATATTTCATCATTATGAAGTCAATTTTCTTATTTTTGGTTTGTTTGATGATTCTTTCTTGCCATCAAAATAAAAAACAAGTAACCATGTCTAAAAAAATAGTCATTGCGCATAGAGGTGCTTCTGGATATTTACCTGAACACACTTTAGAAGCTAAAGCCATGGCACATGCGATGAATGCTGATTTTATTGAGCAAGATTTAGTGTTATCTAAAGATAATATTCCGATAGTAATTCATGATATTTATTTAGATGATGTGACCAATGTTGCCACAATATTTCCAAGTAGAAACAGAAAAGACAATCGTTTTTATGTAATTGATTTTACTTTTGATGAGCTAAAAACGTTGCAAGTTACCGAACGGTTTAATCCAAAAACGGGAGAACAAGTATACAAAAATCGCTTTCCGAAAGGAAAAGGGAATTTTAAAATCCATTCTTTGCAAGAAGAAATTGAATTAATTCAAGGTTTAAATACATCGACCGAAAAAAATATCGGAATTTATCCTGAAATTAAAGCTCCTGAATTTCATCAAAAGGAAGGAAAAAATATAACAGAAATTGTCTTAAAAGTACTTGCGGATTATGGCTATAAAACCAAAAAAGACAACTGTATTTTGCAGTGCTTTAATGCGCAGGAATTAGAACGCATTCGAAAAGAATTAAAGTCAGAATTATTTTTAGTTCAGTTAATAGAGCATCCTAAACAAGCCAAAGAATTAAAACATTTTGCAACCTATGCAGACGGAATTGGCCCATGGTACAAACAAATTTTAGCTTCAAAAGTGAAGGATCAATATAGCTTTACTTCGTTAGTTTCTGATGCGCATCAATTAGGGTTAAAAGTGCATCCTTACACATTTAGAGCAGATGCTTTGGCAGAATTTGATACTTTTGAAGAAATGATGCAAACAATTTTAATAGATGCCAATGTAGATGGTGTTTTTACCGATTTTCCGGATGTAGTAATCAATTTTTTAAAAGAAAACAACAATGAATACTGAAACCTATGCCATAAAACATACTGACGACAAGTTGGTTGTTTTTCAGTCTGAGCAACAAATTTACCACTCTCAATGGTTTACAGATTTTGGTAAATTTGGGTGTGAACTCTTTAATTCAGAGGGAAAATTGATTTTCTCGATAATTAAAAAATTTCAATTTTGGAAATGGAAAATGGTCTATACCATCAAAGAAAATAATGGAAATTTGATACATCTTATTTCTCAGAACAATCGAAAAACAATTTACGCAATTGATTTTAATGAGATTACGTATGAGGTACAAAGTCATTTTAAAAAGAAAACATCTATTTTTAAAAATGGTGCTAAAATTGCAGAAATTGATGAATCTTTTTTAGACAAAGACTTTACAAATCATATTAAACTACAACTTTTGGATAAAAAAGATTTAGAAGTTTGTTTTTTATTGTTCTCTTGCTTAAAAATTGGAGAAATGCAACAAAAACAAAAATCAATACTTACGAGTCAAAAACAATTAGAGGTTAATTTGGAGCCTTGGGATTAAATTCTCGTAATCATTTTCACCTAAGAAGTAACCTCTACTAATTTATTTCTATATGCATTTAGTAGTTTAGACTTTGAAATAAAACCTATATATATTCCGTTTTTTACAACCGGTAAATTCCATGCATTGCTTGTTTTAAATTTGTCCATTACTTTTTCTACAGAATCTGTATCTAGAATGGTTTCGGGGGCAGCTTTCATAAAAGTTTCTACCGTTACTGTTGTATACATTTTCGAATCGAACATTACAGGTCGAATATCATCTAACAAAACAATTCCTAAAAATTGATTTTTTTTATCAATCACCGGAAAAATATTTCTTGCAGATTTGGCAACTGCTTTTTTTAACATATCGCCCAATAACATATCTGGTTGAACAGGTTTAAAATTAGTTTCGATGAGCTCGTCTATCTGTAGCATCATCATTACATTTTTATCTTTGTTATGCGTAATAAGTTCTCCTCTTTGCGCTAATTTATAGGTGTAAATGGAATTAGAAACAAAATATTTGGTAAACGAGAAAGAGATGGCAGCAACCAACATTAAAGGCACAAATAAATCATAACCTCCTGTAATTTCTGCAATTAAAAATATAGCGGTTAAGGGTGCGTGTAAAACTCCAGCCATTAACCCAGTCATACCAATTAATGTAAAATTGGCTTCAGAAACTTCAAATCCTAAACCCGAATTATTAATCATTTTTGCAAAAGCATTGCCCAAAGCACTTCCCATTACTAAAGTCGGGATAAAAATACCTCCAACTCCGCCAGCGGCAAACGTTGTACTCATGGCAATTGCCTTAAAAAAAGTAATGAGCAGTAATAGAAGAATTACCATCCAAATATTATCATGATCAAAAGAAAAGGGAGTATTGCCAATGGCTGCGATATGATTTCCTTTTAGTAAATTGTTGATTAATCCATATCCTTCACCATATAAAGAAGGCATTAAATATAAAATAAAAGCGATAATGAAACTCCCTATTAGCAATCGTACATATCGTTTTTTAAATTGATAAAAGAACTTTCTGATGGCAAAATAGACTACTGAAAAATAAATGGAAATAATACCTGTAAAGATTCCAAAAATAGCATAAAAACCTAATTCGTTAATTTCGAATTTATCATTTAGTTCAAAACCCAACAAAACCTCTGAGCCTAAAAAAAAGTACGAAGTAATAATGGCAGAAATAGATGCCAACAGCAACGGCACCAAAGAAACAAAGGCAATGTCTAAACTAAAGACTTCTAAGGCAAAAACAATTCCGGCAATAGGCGCTTTAAACATAGAAGACATGGCGCCTGCAGTTGCACAGCCTATTAAAAGCATCCTTGTTTTTGTGCTCATATGAAACAGCTGAGAGGTGTAGGAGGCTAAAGCTGTTCCTGCACTCACTGCGGGGCCCTGTAAACCTACAGAACCACCAAAACCAACCGTTAAAGGCGCCGTTAGTAATGAAGCATAGATGTTGTATTTAGGAATAATTCCTTTTCTTTTAGAAATAGCAAAAAGTGTCGTAGAAATACCATGCCCAATGTGTTTTTTTAACCAATTCTTTTTGATAATGGCAACAAGGATCAAACCAATTATGGGATACACAAAATATAAAGAATTTTCAGATTTCTTTAAAAAATCTACCGATAAGAGCAACTGAATATAGTGTGTAAAGTTTTTTAAGAAAACAGTTCCCAATCCTGCTAAAAAACCAACCAAAATACTTAAAATATATAAAAATTGTCGTTCAGAAATTGTTTTATACCTCCAAATGAGAATTTTCTTAAATATTTTTTTTCTTGATACCATTGTTTTTTGTTGCTGTCATTTAATGCAAATAAATAGAAATTAATGCTAGTAATTTACTCTAAATTACTGCATCTGTAAACCTACTTTTTATGCTTAAAGATCCATCTATGTTTTTTACTTTATCATTATTTTAAAAAACCGTTTGCTCTAATTTCTTTATGAATGGAAATAATATCCTCCGGAATTTCTGTACGATGAAGCCAGTTGATATCCAATCCATTTTTTATAGCCGTATCCATCAAAAATTGATTGTCTGCAATTAGTTCTGCAAATTGTTTTAAATGCGGCTCAAGTTCCATTAAAAAATCATCGTCTAATTTATGAATAAGCAATAAAATTTTAAAAGCTCTAGCGATAACGCCAACACAGAATTTCCTTCTTTTTACAAGCGGGCGACTTTCTAAAATAAAATTTCTATTGATGGATAAAATTTCATTAATCATTATTAAATTCAAATACGCCTCCCCAAATTTATCTTTGGTAATTTTTACATGTTGTGTTATTAAACCACTATACTCTCGTACATCCCAATTTAAATAACCTATTGAATAATGCCCACTTTCTGCTTCTTTTTTTATTCTATACAGCAGATTGGTTTCTAATTTATCTCTTTGTTCTTCTACCGTATTTGTGCCGATTAGCTCAAAAAGTAAACGATTTGCCAAAACCACATCTTTTTTTAATAAGCGTAAAATTAATTTATCTTTTTCTTTCGATGGCAAATGACTTAAAGCTTCTTTAAATTCTTTTGGAAATGTCATGCTACTCTTTTTTTGTGATTAAAGTATCGGTTCCTAAATACCCATCATTTTTATTATAATACCAAGCTCTGTTTTTAGGTATTTTAATATGATTGATGGTTTCTAAACCAGATAAGACTATATATTCTCCGTCCTTTTGAGACTCGTCTTTAAAAAACTGATACACCTCCATGGCATAGGTTTTTGGATTAAAATAAAAGTACCAAGTATCTTTACCAATCTCTTTTAGATAGGTTACTTTTAAAACCAAGTATTCATTTCCTTGAAACTTCTTTTTTGTTACTTTTTGGTGAATGATTGTGCCTTCATCTTTTAATTTCATGGGCAAACCATACAAATAGGTATAGTAATTTTTATACAATTTTGCCCGCTCACAACTTAGTCCAAATTGCTTTTTTTTCTCTTCGGATGGAGCTTTATCCCCATTAATTGCCATAGAACAAACACCTTTGTTTATAACATATTCAGAGGTAATGGTATCTTTTACAGCCACCATAGAAAAATATTCTTTGGGTAAATTTATATGAATGTTACTTTTTCTATCTGAACTTTTTGGTGTTTCCATGGTCACAAAAAATTCAGCATTAAAAGTTGCCCAATTTCCTTTTGGATCGTGAAATTTTATGGCTTTTTCTAGCAGCTCATCACCCGTAATTTTTTGCGCAAAACTAATTATTGAAGTAAAAAGGAGTAAAAGTGTAATAAGGTGTTTCATCCTTTAAAAATAGTAAAAAATTAGCAGTAAAAAAGAGCTCAAAGGTTTTAATACTGAATCAAGTTCAGCACAAGAAACTTGTGAGCTCTTCATATTTACAAATTATTTGTTATGCTTTCATATCTAGCTTCAAACTCAATTCTTTTAACTGCGCATCATCAATAAAAGCAGGCGCATCAATCATTACATCACGTCCAGAATTGTTTTTTGGAAATGCAATAAAATCTCTTATAGTTTCTTGGCCGCCTAAAATGGCCACCAATCTGTCCAAACCAAAAGCCAAACCACCGTGCGGTGGCGCTCCATATTCAAAAGCATCCATTAAAAAGCCAAATTGTGCTTTGGCATCTTCTTCAGAAAAACCTAAATGACGCAACATGGTTGCTTGCATTTTTTTGTCATGAATTCTAATAGAACCTCCACCAATTTCATTTCCGTTTAAGACCAAATCATAAGCATTTGCTTTTACAGCGCCAGGATCTGTGTCTAACAATGCTAGTTGTCCAGGTTTTGGTGAAGTAAAAGGATGGTGCATGGCATGGTAATGACCTGTTTCTTCATCTAATTCTAACAACGGAAAATCAATTATCCAAAGTGGCGCAAATACTTTAGGATCTCTCAAGCCTAAACGCTCTGCCAATTCCATTCTTAAAGCAGATAGTTGTGTTCTTACTTTATTGGTTTCGCCAGACAAAACTAACATTAAATCACCTTTTTCTGCTTTCATTTCATTTGCAAAAAACCTTAAATAATCTTCATCAAAAAACTTATTTACTGAAGATTTTACATTTCCATTTTCTTCATGTTTTATCCAAATTAAACCGGAAGCACCAATTTGAGGTCTTTTTACCCAGTTTACCAATTCATCAATTTGCTTTCTAGTATAATTTGCACAACCTTTTACAGTAATTCCAACAACCAGTTCTGCATCATCAAAAATTGAAAACCCAAACGTTTCCCCTTTGGGGATTAAGGGGCAAAACTCCATCCCAAAACGGATATCTGGTTTGTCATTTCCGTACAAACGCATGGCATCATCATATAACATTCTTGGAAATTTCTCTACCTCAACATTATTAACTTCTTTTAATAAATGACGGGTTAATCCTTCAAAAACATTTAAAATATCCTCTTGCTCCACAAACGCCATTTCACAATCAATTTGTGTAAATTCTGGTTGTCTGTCAGCACGTAAATCTTCATCTCTAAAGCATTTTACAATCTGAAAATACTTGTCCATTCCGCCAACCATCAACAATTGTTTAAAAGTTTGCGGACTTTGAGGTAAGGCATAAAATTGCCCTTCATTCATTCTACTTGGCACCACAAAATCTCTGGCACCTTCTGGAGTAGATTTGATTAAATACGGAGTTTCCACTTCAATAAATTCTTGATCAGACAAGTATTTACGAACTTCCATGGCTACTTTATGACGAAAAATTAAACTGTCTTTTACAGGATTTCTGCGGATATCTAAATACCTATATTTCATTCGGATGTCTTCTCCTCCGTCCGTTTTATCTTCAATGGTAAAAGGTGGGGTTACCGACGCGTTTAAAATCTCTAGTTTAGAAACTAAAACTTCAATGGCGCCCGTTGTCATTTTTGCGTTTTTAGATTCTCGCTCAATCACGGTTCCTGTAACTTGTATTACAAATTCTCTTCCTAGAGATTTTGCTTTTTCCATCATTTCTTTCGGTGTGCGTTCTTCATCAAAAATTAACTGTGTAATTCCATATCTGTCTCGCAAATCAACCCAAATGACAAACCCTTTATCACGCGATTTTTGTACCCAACCAGATAAAGTTACCTCTGTATTTACATGCGATGCTCTTAACTCGCCACAAGAATGACTTCTATACATTTTCTTCTAAAATTTAGGCTACAAAACTAAACATTTTTGACTGAATAATAATCTTTTGGGCGTTCATTTCTAAACAGAAATACCCCGCTTTTCGCTATATCTTTTTGTAAAAAACAAAAAGGATGTCGCTTCAATCGGTAACGCGAAATTAGTTTTGTAGATTTGTTGATATGGGCGCAATAAACATTCAAGAAAAATTAAATTTATTTTCAGATCATTGGTCACCTAAAAAGGTAGGCGAATTAAATGGACAACAAATTTTATTGGCAAAATTAAAAGGCGAATTTATTTGGCATACAAACGAAAATGAAGATGAGTTTTTTATGGTAATCAAGGGCTCATTAGACATTGAGTTCAAAGACAAAACCATCACTTTACATAAAGGTGAATTTTTTATTGTTCCGAGAGGTGTTGAACACAAACCTATTGCCAAAGAAGAAGTTCATGTTTTATTATTTGAACCGCTTTCTATAAAACATACAGGAAATGTGATGGCAGATATTACTGTGGAGAATTATGAACGTATTTAAAATCATAATTACAATAGTAGTTATTATGAAATATTGACAATAATCATAATTATAATTATTTAATTATGACTTTTTAATATATTTACATAATAAAAGAATTCTTATTATGATAAATTTTAATTCAGGGTTCTATCAAAATCAAGGATATTACAAAAGTTTTCAACCTACTCAAATTAATAGAGATTGGATGATAAGTGATATGAAACTGATTCAATTATTAAGCCTTGCAGATAGACAATTAGGAAGATTAGATATGCATTCTGAATATGTAAATATCGATTTATTTACACAAATGCACATTGCAAAAGAAGCTACACAATCCTCAAAAATAGAAGGTACACAAACGAATATGGAGGAAGTCTTTCTTAAAAAAGAAGATATCTCAAGCGAAAAAAGAGATGATTGGGAAGAAGTACAGAATTATATTCAGGCAATGAATCACGCTGTAAGTTTGCTGCATACACTTCCTTTTTCAAGTCGTTTGATAAAACAAACTCATAAAATTTTATTACAAGGCGTTAGGGGCAATCATAAATTACCAGGAGAATATAGAACCAGTCAAAATTGGATTGGAGGAGCTTCTATAAATGATGCAGTTTTTATACCTCCTATTCACAACACAGTCATAGAATTGATTTCTGATATAGAAAAGTTTGCAAACGATTTAGAAAACCCGATGCCAGATTTGTTAAAAATAGCTTTGATTCATTATCAATTTGAAACAATACACCCTTTTTTAGATGGAAATGGCAGAGTAGGCAGATTATTAATTACGCTGTATTTGGTTAGTAAAGGCATTCTTAAAAGACCTATTTTATATTTATCAGATTTTTTTGAAAAACATAGAAGTTTGTATTATGATAATTTAATGAGAGTCAGAACACATAATGATATTAACCAATGGTTTAAGTTTTTTTTAACTGGAATAATAGAAACTTCAAAAAAAGGAGTACTAACTTTTAATGCAATTATGCATCTTTCAAAATCCACGGAAGAGAACATTGCTGAATTAGGAGCAAGAAGTTCTGACGCCCATAAAATAGTAGATTATTTATACAGCAATCCTGTTATTGATGCACAAAAAGTCGCTGAAATTATAGAGAAAAACCCACAATCTGCATACCAATTGATAAGTAAACTTGAGAATTTAAAAATCTTAAAGGAAATAACAGGTTCTCAAAGAAATCGTCTTTATATTTTTGATGATTATTTAGACATTTTTAACCACTAATTATTATGAGTAAACTATATTTAGTACCCACACCCATTGGTAATTTAGAAGACATGACTTTTAGAGCCATCAGAATTCTAAAAGAAGTCGATTTTATTTTAGCAGAAGACACACGCACCAGCGGAAAACTTTTAAAACATTTTGAAATCACCACTCAAATGCACAGTCATCATATGCATAATGAGCATAAATCGGTTAAAGGTGTGGTGCAAAGAATACAAAATGGAGAAACCTGTGCTTTAATTTCCGATGCTGGCACTCCAGCTATTTCAGACCCTGGGTTTTTATTGACAAGAGCCTGTGTAGAAAACAATATTGAAGTAGATTGTTTACCAGGTGCAACGGCTTTTGTTCCTGCGTTGGTAAATTCGGGTTTGCCCAATGACAAGTTTGTTTTTGAGGGTTTTTTGCCTGTAAAAAAAGGAAGACAAACACGTTTTTTGCTTTTATCCGAAGAAAGGAGAACCATGATTTTTTACGAATCTCCGCATAAATTAGTCAAAACACTGGGCCATTTTATAGAATATTTTGGCGCTGACAGGCAAGTTTCTGTTTCAAGAGAACTCACAAAAATGTTTGAGGAAACTGTAAGGGGAACTGCTACTGAAGTTTTAGCGCATTATACAAATAAACCACCAAAAGGGGAGATTGTTATTGTTGTTGAAGGGAAGAAATAGCTATTGATTATTGGAAGATAAATAGTACTCTTCGAAAAGACCTCACAGGTTTTGAAAACCTGTGAGGTCTGAAATTGGGAATGTAATTAAAATTACTTTTTATTTTTCTTCTTTTTGATAATAATAATTACCCCATTTGGTGCATTATATTCTTTTAAGGCTTTCTCTCCTTTTACAACATCCACACTTTCAATATTTTCTGGCAGTAAATTACTCAAAACATTGGTACATTTTGTAGAATATTTTGGCGCTGACAGGCAAGTTTCTGTTTCAAGAGAACTCACAAAAATGTTTGAAGAAACGATTAGAGGAACTGCTACTGAAGTTTTAGCGCATTATACAAATAAACCACCAAAAGGGGAGATTGTTATTATTGTTGAAGGGAAGAAATAGCTATTGATTATTGGAAGATAAATAGTACTCTTCGAAAAGACCTCACAGGTTTTGAAAACCTGTGAGGTCTGAAATTGGGCATGTAATTAAAATTACTTTTTATTTTTCTTCTTTTTGATAATAATAATTACCCCATTTGGTGCATTATATTCTTTTAAGGCTTTCTCTCCTTTTACAACATCCACACTTTCAATATTTTCTGGCAGTAAATTAGTCAAAACATTGGGACATTTTGTAGAATATTTTGGCGCTGACAGGCAAGTTTCTGTTTCAAGAGAACTCACAAAAATGTTTGAGGAAACTGTAAGGGGAACTGCTACTGAAGTTTTAGCGCATTATACAAATAAACCACCAAAAGGGGAGATTGTTATTGTTGTTGAAGGGAAATCATCAAAATAAAGTATTCCAAAAAAAACTCAACCAAATAAAACGATTTTAAAGTTTTATTTGGCTGAGTATTTCAATGAAGATATTTTGAATTGATTACATTTTTTTTGTAGTGATAATAATGACACCGTTAGGCGCATTGTATTGTTTAATGGCTTTTTCTCCTTTTATTACTTCCATTTTATCAATAGTATTCGGACTTAATGTATCAAGCGTTTTTTTATCAGCAACCTTGCCGTCAATAATTACTTTTGGATCGTTTTTATTGGCCATTTCTTTTAAATGCTCGCCTGCTTTTATATAAGAAAAATCTAACTGCTTTGCCGCTTTTGTTTTTATTAAAATAACGCCATTTGGTGCTTTGTATTTAGCAATTGCATCTTTTCCTTTTATGACAAACATCGATTCTATTTGAGTTTGATCTATCAATTCCATAGGGAAATCGAAAATTTTACCATCTACATAAATAATTGGTGTTGCACCTTTTTTTAATTTTACCAAAAGGTTTTCTTTATCGCTTTTTTCTTCCTGTGCTCGGACTATTGAAAGTGAGCACAGTATCATAATTGATGCAAATATTATTTTTTTCATTTTTATTGATGTTTAATTATTAATAGACTTTATTTATTTTTATTGTGTTTTTGTGTAAACAATGACCAAATCATTTTCTAAGATTTTTCGATACATTACTTTTTCTTTGTCAGCTTCAATAAACATATTTTTGGCTTCGTTTAATAACGCTTGCTTTTCTGTTTCTGTAAGTGTATTTTGATTACTATTATAAATGAACAATGAGAAAATCAACGTAATTGATGCAGCAGCAGATAGTATTCCAATCTTAAATTTATTGGATTTTTTAGTTTTTTCTTCAAAAGATGCCCATAATTTATCATTCAAGTTTTCTGGAATTTCTTTTTGGTTTTGCTTCACAAAATCAGCCCATATTTTTAAAGGTTCATCCGTTTTTTCTGCACTGTTAAATAGCAATTTTTCCTCCTCTAAATTAGACGTACCAGACTTGTATTTCTTGATAATATCTTTCCTATTTTCCTTGTTCATAATGGTATGTTTTTTCTAAGGATGCTCCTATAAATTTTCTTGCTCTTGATACTAAAACTCTAACGTGTTCTACTGTAATTTCTAGTGTTGCCGATATTTCTTTAAATTCGTATCCATCTAAATCGCGCATTACAAAAACCTCTTTTTGTTGTTCAGGTAACTTTTTTAGAATTTCCTGAATAATTCTATTAAGTTCTTGCCATTCTATATCAGAGTTATCATTCGATGATTTTATTACCTTTAAATAAGAAGTAGCATCATCTACCAAAAGTGATTTTTTACGCAACACATCTATGCAATAATTTCGAGCTGTTAAGAATACCAAACCTTTTATATTTGGGTGTTTTGCAACCTGATTTCGTTTTTCCCAGAGTTTTAGCATTATTTCTTGAATTGCATCTTCAGCATTATGATTGCCGCCGAGCATTCTTGCAACCATAGGGTAAATTCTTTCTGAAAATGAAAAGACGTTCTGTTTAAAATCTTGTTTGTTCATGCTATTTGTATAACGAAAAATATGAATGATTCATAACAAATAAAATTGTTTTTCTTTAAAATATATTGAAATGGTTAACTTTATTTAATTTTGGGATGATCACAAAAAATAAACTAAGAACAAAAGAATTCAAAATAAACTAAAATAGACTCCATCAGAAATCTTATTTTCATAAAAAAATCTAGTCATTAAAAGACAATTATACGTTTACACCAGCAGCTTATTTTAACCTAGAAATTGATAATAAAATGGCTGAAAATTTTGGTTCTTGAAAATTGTTTGCATTTGGCATTCAGTTGCCATTTTATCAAAACTAGTTTTAAAAGAAAAATACATACAATTTTAAAGTGCTATAAATTAGAAAGGTATTTGTGAGTTAGCGACTAACAAACGTTAGCAATAACCGTCTTTTTTCTTAAAACAAGAGTAAAAATAGGAGAAACGAATCCTTTTTTGTAATTGTAATTGTAATTGTGCCAAAAATAGTTTCTGTTGTTTTGAGTTGTAAATATTTTAGTAAACTTCAGCGGTACCCCAATAGTTAAAACTTGCAGGTTTCCATCCTGGGATATACATTTTTTCTAAAGTCTTTATTTTAAATCCATTTTCTTGAATGATGAATGGAATATCTTTATTTAAATGACAACCACCACCGAGACGTTTCCATATGGGGTTAATGCTATGTTGCCATTGTTGCGTAACTTTATCCGGAGCTTTGCCATGTTCGCAAAAAATTAATTTTCCATTTGGTTTTAAGACTCTTCGTACTTCTTCAAGGGCTCTTTTTGTATCTGAAATTGTACAAAGGGCATAGGTAATTACAACGGCATCAAATTGGTTATTATCTTCTGGTATATTTTCGGCAAATGCTTCTGTAAATGCAAACTCAAAGGGTAGGTTTTGTACATCAATGCTGTTTTTCTGCCATATTTCTCTTGAGGGATCGATGGCAGTTAAATGCGTTACCTTTTCTTTATCATAGATAGGCAAGTTCAATCCTGAGCCCACTCTAATTTCCAGAATATTTCCGGCAGCTAATGGAATTACTTTCATTCGTTGGCGCATGCTAGCGTTTTGTTTACAAGCGAAGTCAATTACTGACGGAAGAATATATTTATTATAAAGTCCCATATTTTCTACTAAATGGAGGCGAATTTTAACAAAGATATATAATCATCTGTATTATTTAAATTAACCTTGGGCTCAATTAGAAGAAAATGTGTCTAGAAACAAATGATATTTTTTAAACCTGTCAAAACTTCAGGCTTTTTATTTCGGTACACTTTTAGCAATCAATAGGTTAAATTACAGCACATGAAAACCTTTTTAAAAATTTTATTAACGGCTTTAGCAGTGATTCTGTTAGCCAATATTTTACCTGGAGTGGTCATAGATGGCTATATTTCTGCAATTATTGTTGCTATTGTAATTTCGTTATTAAATATGTTTGTTAGATCGCTTTTGGTATTTTTTACACTTCCGGCAACTTTAGTCACTTTTGGTTTGTTTCTGTTTGTAATTAATGCAATTATCATTCTATTGGCAGATAAATTGGTAGATGGTTTTGCAGTTTCAGGCTTTTTAGCAGCGTTATTTTTTAGTATTTTACTGTCTATCTTTAGGTCTTTCTTGTTTTCACTTTTAGATGAGGATCGTATGAATTATGAATGACGAATTAGAAGAAACCTTAGTGTAAGATATCTCGTTTTATTTTTGACTTTTAAGTTTATAAATAAGTTTATAAAGCCACAAAGGAAGCACGTTGTAAACGGTCATTTATCGATTTTCCTAACCCAATGTCAGGGAGTCTTTCGGCAATAATAAGATCCAAATTTAAATGGTCTAGTTGATGCAAACTGTCATATAATTTTGATGCCGCTTCCTGTAAATTAGAAGTGATTGACAAAATAATTTCAGCCGCAATTTTATCACTTTTAAAGGAAGTATTAAAAGCTAAAACACCAATTTTTTTATTTTGATGATTTTCAATTTCAGCTAAAATTGAAGATGTTAAAATAGTTTTAGTTTTTGGTGAATAATGTTTGTCTAACATTCCTGGAGCATCAGGGTTTTCTTCCTTTTTATTTTTGATGGTGATTTTACCAACAGCACTTTCAATATCCTCTATAGCTAAAGCGCCTAATCTGTAAACAACAGGTTCGTCATTTTCAAAACCAATAATGGTAGATTCTATGCCATTTTTACAAGCACCCCCATCTAAAACCATTTGAATGTCATGCTTAAAATAGTGTTCTACATGTTCTGGTTTTGTAGGGCTAATTTGGTTAAAAGGATTGGCACTTGGCGCGGCTAAAGGAAAAGGTAGTTTTTTAAGTAGCTCTAAAGTTACAGGATGATTTGGTACACGCACCGCAACTGTATCTTTGCCTGCTGTAATGATATCAGGAATTTTTTTAGTCTTTTTTAAGACCAAAGTCATAGATCCTGGCCAAAAAGTATTGGCTAATATTTTTGCTTTTTCAGGAACATGAGAAACAATCGTATCTAGAACATCAACCGAAGAAATATGAACAATTAGCGGATTGAAAAAGGGTCTTTTTTTGGTTTCAAAAATACGTTGAATCGCTTTTTCACTAAAGATATTTCCTGCTAAACCATAGACAGTTTCTGTAGGAATAGCAACCAATTCATCATTTGATAATAGCGTAATGGCTTTTGTTATATCTTTAGAAATGATGCTCATGGTGATAGTATAAAACCACTATTTTTTATAGTGATTATGTAATCGATAATTAAGCTTTTTTATCTTTACAACAAGCCATAGTACAATCTTCTTTACAAGTCATTTTTTCGGCTTTCATTTTTTCAGCTTTCATCTCACACTTTTCTTTACAAGCATCAGAACACGCATGTGCTTTTTTAGTGCTTTCGGAAGCTGCATGCATTTCACAATTTTCTTTACAGTTACCTGAACATACATGCGCCTTTTTAGAAACTATTGAAGCTTCAGAGGCTTTATATAAATCGCCACCAGCAATACCATCTACAAAAGCAATTAAAGCTGTTTTAGAGGTTGTATTTGAATCAAATTCAATATTGGCAATACTATCGGTAAAAATTACTTTAGCATTTAAAACGCCTTCTTTTTTAGATAATTTAGATTGAATGGTTTTTGCACAACCAATTTCGCAGGTCATTCCAGAAATAGCTAAAGAAAGTTGCTCTTTTTTCACTTCTTTTTTCACTTCGTCTTTACATCCTATTAGAACGAAACACGCAATTGCAATAGCGGATAGTACTTTTTGAATTTTCATGAGAATAAATTTATAAGTTTATAAAAACCTGTTTAAAAGGTCATCAAGTTTTGGCATTTAGTTATTGTGCAAATTTATCAATATTTAGATAGCTATTTAAATAAATATCAGATTTTTGCAAATATTTACCGAACTTATGAATCCTCAACAACAAAAATGGTTTTATTTACTAGTTCTCGCGTTAGTTTGGGGTAGTTCTTTTATTTTGATGAAAAAAGCCTTAATCGGTTTAACACCAATACAGGTAGGTGCTTTGAGAATGATTTTTACCGCAATTTTTTTATTATCAGTGGCTTTTCCGTCGTTAAAAAAGATTCAAAAAGAGCATTATAGGTATGTTGTATTTACAGCATTGGCGGGTACTTTTATTCCTGGTTTCTTATTTGCATTTGCCATTACCAACATCGATAGTTCCATTGTATCGATTTTAAATTCGTTAACACCTTTTTATACCTTAATTTTAGGAGCTTCAATTTTTGGTTTTACATTTAAAAGAAAGCAGCTATTTGGAATTTTAATCGGTTTGGTAGGAACTTTAATTCTGATTTTAAAAGGAGCTTCTTTAAACCCGAATCAGAATTATTGGTTTGCTTTTTTGATCATTATAGGTTCTGTTGGGTATGCTTTAAACGCAAATATGATAAAAAAATATTTGAGTGATGTACCTGCATTATCTATTGTAACGGGTAATTTTTTACTATTACTAGTTCCGGCAATTATTGTTTTAGGTTGTACAGATTTCTTTGCTACGTTGGATGTAAAAAATGAAGTTTTAATGGAGTCTTTGGGCTATTTAGCCATTTTATCGATTGTAGGAACAGGAATTGCAAAAACTATTTATAATAAATTGGTGCATATTTCAGATCCTGTTTTTTCATCATCTGTGGCGTATTTAATTCCTTTAGTAGCTATTTTCTGGGGATTTTTAGATGGAGAAAAGTTAAGTGGTATTCAAATATTTGCTGGAGCTATTATTTTATTTGGTGTTTATTTGGTGAATAAGAATCGTTAAGATTTTATTGTTTGAGTTGATAAACTACTTAATAAAAAGAGCCAAGAAATATATCTTGACTCTTTATTATATACTCTATTTTTAAAAATAATTATTCAAAATCAGCATCAGAAACGCCTTCATTTATTTTAATTTCTTTTATTTCAAAATTTAAATCCATTGGACCCATTTTCTGACCAATTGTGTATGGAAACATAACGCCGTTTACTTCTTTATAATCACTAAAAGTAGTAGGAACTTGAACTTCTTTTCCGTCTGGAGTTTTTACTGTTTTTACTTCTTTTGTTTTTAAACCAGACTCCATGTTATAAAATATTTCTTTGTCATTGTATTTAATTACAAAGTAGTTTACGCCATCAACAGGTTCAATTCGGTCTAATGTTCCGTTTGTATATGCCATGTCAGAGAAAGGAACTAAATTAGCTTTTGCTTCTTCTATTTGTGCTGGCTGCATATCCATTTTTTGACCTCTTGCTTCTTGATATCCAGTAGTACCATTAAAAACAGCTTTTTGCGCAACATTTCCCATCACAGAAATTACTTGAGAAGTTTTATTAGGTGCAGCAGCTTTCATGGTCATTACTAAAGGTGTTCCTTGAATGGTAGCATTTGCAATCATCATGGTTGTCTTTACAGCCATTACCTTTTCCTTGCCTCCAATAGCTTCGATGTATTTATCGATTACATTTCCAGCAGTCATTCCTTCTGGAATTGGCATGGTCATTTCTGGTTTCTCAGTCGGATTTCCATATTTATCAAAATATTTAATCACGTAATCTGTTTTTTCTAGATTCTTTAAAACATCAATTCCTTTTCCTGTAATTACAATTCTTGCTCTGTCACCTCTAAAATATTTAATAGCAGCATTTTGAACATCTTCTAAAGTAACTGCTTTTATATTTTTAATGTAGTTTGCATAGAAATCTTTTGGTAAGTTGTAACGTTCAATATTCAAGGCAAAATTAGCCACAGTTCTTGGTTTTTGCACGTCCATTACAAAACCACCAATGTATTCTTCTTTAGAATTTTTCAATTCTTCTGGAGTTACTTTTTGGTATCTAATTTTATTAATTTCTCTTTGTAACTCTACAACAGAGCTATCGGTTACCATGTTTCTAACACTTGCCGTTGCTCTAAAAGTACCCGCATATCTGTTTTGTCTTAAGCTAGCATAAGATCCATACGTATATCCTTTGTCTTCTCTAAGGTTCATAAATAAACGAGCAGTTCCGCCACCACCAAGAATATTACTCGCCATTAAAGCAGCATAATAATCTTTGTCTCCTAAAGTTAAATTTACATTATTGATGACTGCAATTTCAGATTGCACGGCATTTGGCATGTTCACAAAATTTATTTCTGTGGTTGGCACGTTTTTCGTTTCAGGCATGGTGTAAGCAGGAATTTCTCCTTTTTCCCAATCTGAAAATAAGTTTTTTACTAATTTTTTAATCTCTTTTGTATCAATATCACCTTCAATTACCAAATATGCATTGTTAGGTTTATAATACGTGTTGTAGTTCTTTTTTACGTCTTCTAATGTAATCTTCTTAACACTTTCTTTTGATGTAAATTCTCCAAAAGGATGATTTTTACCGAAAGTTAAAAGATTTTCTACACGTCTTGCTGCCGAGGTAACATTTTTTTCATCAGATTTTAAACCATCTAAGGTAATTTGAACTTCTTTGTCAAATTCTTCTTGCGTAAATTGAGAATTTTTTACGCCATCTGCCATTAAACCTAATATCTCAGGAAAATATTTTTTTAAGGAAGATGCATAGGCAGAAGAGCTACCAAAACCAACATTGGCGCCTAAAAAATCTACTTTTTCATTAAATTCGTCTTTACTAATATTAGTAGTTCCACGACCTAATAAGCTCCCCATCATTCCAGAAACTCCTGAAATTTCACCTTCAAAGTAAGGCTTATTATCAATCGTTAAACTTGCAGATGCTCTCGGTAGTTTATGGTTTTCTACCATAATAACTTTTAAACCATTTTTTAAGGTAAAGGTGGTAGGTGTACCTAATTTAATTTCAGGGTCTGGTCCTGGTTTTGGCATGGTACTTCTATCTATTTGTGCATTTACGGCAACAGATACTAGAAGAAATGCTATGAATGATAAAATTTTTGTTTTCATAATTTATGTCTTATTTTTTGAAAACTCAATCTAAGATTGAGGCTATATTATTTTTCTTTTGGCAAATATTCTAAAAGTAATCGTTGATTAGGATTCAAATATTTTTTTGCAACTGCTTGAATGTCCTCTCTGGTAATTGATCTGAAAATCTCAATTTCACTATTGATTAAATTGGTATCTCCGTATAAAACATGATAACGTGCTAAAGAATTTGCAATACCTTCTACACTAGAATTTGAGTTCACAAAATTATTTTCAAACTGATTTTGCAATTTTTGATAATCTCTTTCTGAAATTAATTCTGTTTGCATTTTAAGAATTTCTTCATCAATTTCTTTAATGATGTCTTCTAATTTTGTTTCACCTTGCGGTAAACCAAATAAAATATAAGTTCCGTAATCTTCTTGACTTACATTGATAGCACCCGCTTGTAAAGCCATTTTTTTCTCATCAACTAACTTCTTATAAAGCACGGAGCTTCTTCCGGTACTTAGGTAAGAGGAAATCATGTCTAAAACTCTAGAATCTCTTGTTTTCATAGAAGGCGTTCTGTAAGCCGCCATAATTGCAGGAATTTGAATATTTGCATCATAGCCTTTTGCAGTCATTGCTTCTGTGATAGGATCTTCCATCGGGAAGTCTTTACTAACTTCTGCACCTCTTGGAATCGGTCCGAAATAATCCTGAATCATTTTTTTTGTGGAAGCTACATCAATATCACCCGCAACCACTAAAGTTGCATTATTAGGTACATAAAACTTTTTATTGAATGCTAAAAACTCCTCTAAAGTAGCAGCATCTAAATCTGCCATTTTACCAATCGTGGTTCCTTTATAGGGATGTTTTTTAAACATATTTTCTTTAACATATTCTAAAAAACGCGAATAAGGCTGATTGTCTACACGCAATCTTTTTTCTTCTTTAACAACTTCATTTTGTGTATCAACGCCATCTTGACCAATAATAGGATGCAATAAACGTTCAGATTCCATCCAAAGTCCTAATTCTAATTTATTAGAAGGAAAAATTTCATAGTAGTATGTTCTATCGTCTGTAGTATTTGCATTATTTCTTCCGCCATTCGAAGAAACCATTTTAAACCACTCGCCTTTACCTATATTTTTTGTTCCTTCAAACAATAAATGTTCAAAAAAATGAGCCATTCCTGTTCTTCCTGGTTGCTCATCTTTAGCACCAACATGATACATTACAGAGGTTATTACTACCGGAGCAGAAGTGTCTTTGTGCAAAATAACGTGCATTCCGTTATCTAAATCGTACTCTTCAAATTCCACTTTTTGTGCATTTGTTGCAAAAACAAATAACATTGCGGAAGCAAGAGATAAAATACTTTTCTTCATTGATTTTTTTTTAATAGTTTATATTTGAGTTTGACGCAAGGCTTTCTAGTTTTTTACTTAAAGATTACACAAATGGTCAACTTCAAAAATAAGAAAGATAGCTCTTAAAATAGCGTTAAAATTGTATAATATTTCTAATTGATGGTATATAAAAAATTTATAAGAAGCAATGTTGTTAAATTATAAAAAATAAGTATATTTGCATCCGCATTTTCAGTAAGTTAAATGCATTAATAAGTAGAAATACGCAAAACTAATTAGTATGTACGCAATCGTAGAGATAGCAGGGCAGCAATTTAAAGTTGCAAAAGACCAAAAAGTGTACGTTCATCGTTTACAAGGAGAAGAAGGATCAAAAATTACTTTTGACAATGTTCTTTTACTTGACGACGCTGGTAACGTAACCATTGGCGCCCCAGCTATAGAAGGAGCTTCAGTAACAGCTCAAATTTTAAATCACCTTAAGGGTGATAAAGTAATCGTTTTCAAGAAGAAAAGAAGAAAAGGTTACATAAAGAAAAATGGACATAGACAGTACTTAAGCGAGATTCAGATTGAATCTATAGCGACTACTGGTGCTAAAAAGTTAGCGAAAAAAGAAGCTGCTCCTGCAAAAGAAGCTGCTCCTAAAGCTGAATTAAATTAATAAAAGCTTTAACTAAATTAGAATTTCAATTTTAAAACCATAACATCATGGCACATAAAAAAGGAGTAGGTAGTTCGAAGAATGGTAGAGAATCAGAATCGAAACGTCTAGGAGTAAAAATATTTGGAGGACAAGCTGCAATTGCAGGTAATATTCTTGTTCGTCAAAGAGGAACAACGCACAATCCAGGAGAAAACGTTTACATGGGTAAAGATCATACTTTACATGCAAAAGTTGATGGAGTTGTTGAATTTCGTAAGAAAAAAGACAATAGATCTTATGTTTCTATAACTCCATTCGAGGTATAAGAAATTAAGTTTTTTTAAATAAAAACGCTCAGACTAATTTATTAGTCTGAGCGTTTTTATTTTTAAAATTATATTGTTGCTTTTCCAATTTCTTTGATTAAATTTATAGAAATATTAATCAAACTCATGAGAACCCCCTATTTTATTCTCTTATTCCTTACAACGTTTATTACTTCTGCACAATCTTTAAATTCTTTTAGCGAAAAGAAAAATATACCAGAACCATATAACTTAAAAGTAGAAAGGTATATTATTGAAAATAAACTGGACTCTGCAGCATATTATTTAGATTTAAAGATAGAGCAAGGAAGGTATTACGATTTTTATAGAAATATTATAAACAATAAACCCGTTTCATATTCAGAATTTTATTCTTTTATTTCTGGATTAGGAAATAGACGCTCCCAAAGCTATGATCAGATTTCTAATTTTATCAATCGTCATGTAATCGAGCCTACGAATACTAAAAATATAAATTTAGAGTATGTAGAAATTAAATGGACTCAAATATCTAAATTAAGAGACGAGGTTAGTTTAGATAAAGCTTCGGTAGAGCAGCATAAATTAGAGCAATACATCAACAAATTTAGTGATTCTAATAAGGATGTTTTAAGAGCTAAAACAAAGATAAAAACGCATCCTATTGTGATGTATTTAATTCAGAATGATCCGAAGGGAAAAGAACTTTGCTTAGAAGCTTTAGAAACCGCACGAAAGTTAAATGATAAGCAACTAGAAATTATGTTTTTATATCATTTATCAGACTTTTTAGTGAACGAAAGGAAATTAGATGAATATATCGCGATTAGCGAAAAAGGTTTGGAGTTACAGGAAGAACTAGCGGCAACGAGTCCTTATTATCACAGTACCATAGAACATTTAATTGATGCTTATATTTTTAAAGGAGGGCATAATGAAAGAGTCATCAGTTTAATTGGTATTCTTTTTAATGATCCAGATACAAAGAAATTTACCTATGTGTTATACATAAAGTTAATTGGTAAGCTACAGAAAGATGAATTTTTAAAAAAGAAAATTTTAAATAAGTTTGATGCGAAAGACATCCCTACTTTGATAGAAAATTTAGAGGTTTTAGCCAAAGATTTAAGTCCAAATGATTTGAATCAATTTTATAAAGTTAGTTCAAATACATTAGCAACTTACAAATTTTATGATTTAGCGCTTCGTTATAAAGACAAAAATATAAATAATACCAAAAAAATTTATTCAGAAGATCTCTCGAATTCCTTAGCGAATTATAAAATACAACAAGTTGTTAAAGAGAAGGAAAAAGAAATTATTTTTGAAAAAGAAAAGAAAGATCTTTATGCCATTATAGCTGCATTGGCAGGGATATTTTTGTTTTTTTGTTTTATTATTATCATGAAAATAAAAAGACAATCCAAAGATTTATCGGAAAAAAATAACATTATTCGAAAAACTTTAAAGGAAAAAGAAGTTCTTATGACAGAAGTACATCATCGTGTTAAGAATAATTTTCAAATTATATCTAGTTTGTTAGAACTCCAGTTAGAGGGTATAGAAGATGAACAGGCAATCAATCGCATTAAACAAGGTAAAGACAGAGTAAAATCGATGGCTTTAATCCATCAAAAATTATTTAGAAATGAAAGTGGTTTAATAGATTTTAACGAATATATAAGTTTATTAATTAAGGAAATATCATTCGTGTACGAATTGAAAATAAAAGTTGCTACAAAAATTGAAGTAGAAAATATTTTTTTGGATGTAGATACAGCCATTCCGTTAGGTTTAATTATCAATGAAGCAATTACAAACTCATTTAAATATGCTTTTACAAGTGATAAAAAGAACACTCTTTTTATTCAAATTTCAAAAGAGCACGCGCATAATTATAAATTAATTATTGAAGATAACGGATCAGGAATATCAAATGATTTAGACCTTGCAAAAACTACTAGTTTAGGTTTAAAACTTATCTACAGATTGGTAAAACAATTGCATGGTAGTATTACTCAAACAAATATAAATGGAGCGAAATTTGTAATTTATTTTAAAGATGAACACGCCAGAAAAATGACACATTAGTCGTATTGTTTATGAAATATGTAAAAAATAAGTTTTAAAACCTCATTAATTTTGAATTAAATCTTTATGGATAAAATAAAAGTATTAGTGGTTGAAGATGAGGTTCTAATTGCAGATGATATTTGTAAAGCTTTGTATGAACTCTCTTATATCCCCATAGATCCTGCCATTACATACACAGAAGCTATTGCAACCATAGAAAGAGAAAAGCCAGATATTGCAATTTTAGATATTCATTTATCAGGTAGTAAAACAGGTATCGATTTGGCAAAAAAGATAAGACAATCATATAATTTTCCTTTTATTTTTTTAACCGCAAATGCGGATTCTTACACGCTACATAAAGCAAAAGAAGTAATGCCCAATGCATATTTAATAAAGCCGTTTTCTAAAAAAGAATTGTATACATCTATTGAAATTGCCTTGCATAATTTTTCTAGTCAAGAACAAAGTTTAAAAAACACCAACCTTAGCGTTGTTGATTCTCTTTTTGTAAAAGATAAAAGTAATTTTAAAAAAATTTATTTTAAAGATATATTGTATTTAAAAAGCGCTCATGTTTATATCGAGATCGTTTTAAAAAACAATCAAAATATTGTGACCAGATCTAGCTTAAATGAGGTAATTCATAAATTAAATAATAATTTTTTAAGAGTTCATAGAGGTTTCATTATCAATAAACAGCACCTAAAACAAATAAGTAATACTTTTCTAATAGTAGAAAATATAGAAATCCCGATAGGGAAAAAATACAAGGAAAATGTTCTAAAAGCAATTACGTATATTTAATGATTTAGTGTTTAAGAACATTAAAAAAGTGTTTAAGAACTTTTTTAACCTCAATTTTTAAAATAGTTTATATCTTTAATTATTATAATAATACTCTACGTAGTAAATTAAATGTTGGGGGACAAGAGATTTACTTCATTTGTAATAAAAGTTACCTTTTTTTAGGTAACTTTTTTTTTGTAAAAATACAAGTTCGTTTTTGTATTTTTACAGGGATGAAATTTATGTACCAGGCACTTGTTTTTTTAGCAACTAAAATTCTATTTGTTTTACAATATTTCAATAAGAAATTAAAGCTTTTTGTTGAGGGAAGAAATGAAACATTCTTAAAAATAGCCGAACTAAAAAACGAAAAAACAGTTTGGTTTCATGCGGCTTCTTTGGGCGAATTTGAGCAAGCAATACCAATTATAGAAGCGTTAAAAAAAGAATACAAACAATATAAAATTCTAGTTACTTTTTTTTCCCCATCCGGTTATGAAGTTAGAAAAAACTATAAGTTAGCAGATGCTATTTGTTATTTACCCTTAGATTCAAAATCGAATGCAAGAAAATTTATAAAAGAAGTAAATCCTACTTTGGTAGTTTTTATAAAATATGAGTTCTGGCCAAATTTTTTGTATGAATTAAAAAATAAGGAGATTCCAACAATTTTGGTATCGGGTATTTTAAGAGAAAATCAGTTGTTTTTTAAATGGTATGGTGGCTTTATGAAAAAATCTTTAGAAGCTTTTGATCATTTTTTTGTTCAAAATGTAACTTCTAAAACCTTGTTAAACACTATTAATTTTAAGAATGTAACGATTGCTGGAGATACTCGCTTTGATCGGGTTTCTAAAATTTTAGAACAAGACAATAGACTCGATTTTATTTCTGAATTTAAAAATAATCAATACCTTGTTGTTGCCGGAAGTACCTGGAAAGAAGATGAAGAATTGTTAGTGAATTATATCAATCATGACGCTTCGGAAAATGAAAAGTTTATCATTGCGCCACACAATATGAATGGGGATGCTGTTTTAGAACTTCAGAAATCAATCCAAAAAAAAACAATTTTATATTCTACAAAAGCAGGTAAAAATTTAAAAGAATATCAAGTTTTTATTATTGATACGATTGGTATTTTAACTAAAATTTATGCGGTTGCTAATGTTGCTTATGTGGGTGGAGGTTTAAAAACCGGTTTACATAATATTCTAGAGCCAGCAACTTTTGGTATTCCTGTGGTCATAGGAAATAAATATGAGAAATTTCAAGAAGCTGTTGATTTAGTGAAGCGGAAAGGATGCATTTCTATACATCATCAGAAGGATTTTTCTAGTATTTTTGCTAAACTTTATAAGGATGAAGGTTTTCGAAAATCAACCGGAGAAATCAATAAGAAATATATTCAACAGAACCTTGGTGCTACAAAATTAATTATGGATTATTTAAATACAAAATTATAAAATGGATTTGATTTTACAACCTTGGCCTTGGTATATCGGTGGCCCATTAATAGCAATTTCGTTGTTATTATATTTTTATTTTGGACAGAATTTTGGAGCTTCTACAAATTTCGACACACTTTGCTCTATGGCGGGCGCCGGAAAATTTTCTGATTACTTTAAAAAAGATTGGAAAGAACGAGATTTTGCCTTGATGTTTGTAATCGGATTGATTATTGGTGGCTTTATTGCTGCAAATTATTTAATTCCAAATCAAAACATAGACTTAAATCCTACAACGGTGCAAGAATTGACAGATTTAGGTTTTTCAAATGTTGGAAACCAATATTTTCCTGATGAGATTTTTGGAGAAGACGTTTTTTCATCACTAAAAGGTTTTCTCATTTTAATAATTTCGGGAGTTTTAGTTGGTTTCGGAACACGGTATGCAGGCGGTTGTACTTCTGGACATGCAATTACGGGTTTAAGCAGTTTACAATTACCGTCTTTATTAGCGGTTATTGGCTTTTTTATTGGCGGGATCATCGCAACTTGGTTTATAATTCCGATTCTTTTTTAATCTAAAAAACATTCTGACAATCAGATTTCAAAAATTTGTTAGTCATCAAAATATATACAAATGAAAAATATTAAATTTTTAATTTTAGGAGTTTTTTTCGCCATTGTTTTAAGTAAAACGCAAGCCATTTCTTGGTATCGTTTTTACGAAATGTTCAAGTTTCAATCGTTTCATATGTTCGGAATTATTGGCGGAGCAGTGGTCATCTCTTTGGTTTTTATGCAATTATTTAAAAGTGGAAAAATTAAGGATATCAACGGAAATAAAATAGTACCAAAACCAAAGAAAAAAGGATTTATAAGCACCATTTTTGGCGGAACTTTATTCGGTTTAGGCTGGGCAATTTCTGGAGCTTGTGCGGCACCCATTTTTGTAATATTAGGTTTTAAATTGGTGCCGGCTCTAATTTTATTGGTTGGTGCACTTTTAGGAGCATTTATTTATGGACTGTTAAGTAAGAAATTGCCAAATTAAATGAGCAAATTAATAGATAATTTTGGACGACAAATAGAATATGTGCGTTTGGCAGTTACCGACCGTTGTAACTTACGTTGCCAATATTGCATGCCTGCTCACGGAATAGATATTGTGCCAAGACAGGAGCTACTGACGTTTAAAGAAATGTATCGATTAATTCGCGTTTTAACAGAATTGGGTGTCAATAAAGTTCGGTTAACGGGCGGAGAACCCTTTGTAAGAAAAGACTTTGTGGGCTTTTTAGAAATGTTGTCTTATAACGATTTGTTAGATGCAATTAATATTACCACAAATGGGGCTTTAATTTCTCATCATATTGATAAAATTGAACAGTTAGAAAAAGTAAAACACATCAATTTAAGCATTGATAGTTTAGATCGAGAAAAATTTGCCAAAATTACACGGAGAGATGTCTTTCCTGAGGTGTATAAAACTTTTGAACTATTAGAAAAAAGCAGTTTAAATTTAAAACTGAATGTAGTCGTTCAATCGGGTTTTAATACGGATGAAATTGTGGATTTTGTAAGATTGACAAAAGATAAAAATGTGGCTGTCCGTTTTATTGAAGAAATGCCTTTTAATGGAAAAGGACAACGCGAGATGCAAGAAAATTGGACCTTTAGAAAAATTTTAGAAGAGATAAAAACGGAATTTGAGGTCACTGAAATTCAGTCTGAAAAATCTTCAACTTCAAGAAATTATTCCATCCAAAATCATTTAGGAACTGTGGGTATTATTCCTGCATTTACACGAACAATTTGTAATGATTGTAATCGTATCAGAATTACATCCACCGGAACTTTTAAAAATTGTTTGTTTGATGACGGAGTTTTTAATTTAAGAGATTTTATAAGAAAAGGAGCGAGTAATGACGATTTAAAAGAGCTCTTTTTAAGTTTGATAAAAGACAAACCAGAAAATGGTTTTATTGCAGAAGCCAATAGAAAAGATGGTGGCGCTTCTGAAAGTATGAGTACAATTGGAGGGTAATCCCCTTTTAATTCCCCAAAGGGGAAAATACTCTTGTGTAATAGGTATTCTCATTCCTATATACGTAAAAATCTAATATGCTAATGATGAAAAAAGAATTTGAAGTTATATTGAATTGGAAACAAATAACTTTGTTAGCCGTTTCTACAACCGTATTGTATGGTTTAATATTGTATTTGTTAAATACAGCTCAAAGTATTGAAATGGTAATTATACAGGCTGTAATTTATGGTGTTTCGATGACGCTCTTCTTTATTTTTCTATTTCCTTGGTTTATGAAAAAATTTGTAGGAAAACGAATAGATAATATAAAGCCAGAGCTTCTTGAAAATGAAAAAATTGAAGAAGAAATTTTTGCAAACATATTTAGAGGATTAGAAGGTGTGGGAGGGAAAATATTCCTGACAAACGAAAGATTAATTTTTAAAAGTCATTCTTTAAATATCCAGAAAGGACAGACCAATATAAAATATTCAGATATCGTTGAAGTTGAAAAAAGAAAAACAATGAAAACTGTCGATAATGGTATAAAAGTAATTACTAAAGAAAAAAAAGAATATTGTTTTGTGATAAACGATAGAGATACTCAACTTCAACGAATTCAAAAAAGAATTGCTTAATGATTTCAGTAGCACAAGCTTTAGAAACTGTTTTAAATGCAACTCAAGATTTTGGAGTTGAAGAAATTCCGTTTTTAAAATCTGTTGGTAAAATTTTAAAAGAAGAAATCTCGGCAGATAGAGATTTTCCGCCATTTAATAGAGTTTCTATGGATGGTATTGCAATTGATTTCCCTCAATTTAAAGAAGGTAGAAGGAGCTTTCAAATAGAAGGAATTCAAGCAGCAGGAAGTCCACAAATTACACTTCAAAATTCAGAAAATTGTATCGAAGTAATGACGGGAGCGGTTTTGCCAAAAAACACAAATACGGTTATTAGATATGAAGACATTTCTATTGAAAACGGATTTGCAATCCTTCATATTGATGCTGTAAATGACGGACAAAATATTCATGTAAAAGGGAAAGATGGAAAGCAAGGAACGGTTTTAATCCAAAAGAACACAAAAATTTCAGCAGCCGAGATAGGTGTTTTGGCAACCGTTGGTAAATCGTTTGTAAAAGTTGCCAAACAACCTAAAGTAATGATTATTTCTACAGGTGATGAATTGGTTGCGGTAGATGAAATTCCTTTAGCACATCAAATAAGAAGAAGCAATGTATTTACTTTAGTTTCTTTGCTAGAACGTTTGAATATTACCGCAGAAACTGCGCATATTACCGATGACAAACCCTTATTAAAATCAAAAATTGAAAACTATTTACAAGAATATGACGTGCTGCTTTTTAGCGGAGCAGTAAGTAAAGGAAAGTTTGATTTTTTACCCGAAGTTTTTGAAGAATTACAAGTTGAAAAACGATTTCATAAAGTTGCACAAAGGCCAGGGAAACCTTTTTGGTTTGGAAGCACAGCTTCTTTAAGCAAGAATGAACAGCATGGTTATCAGCATGAAAAAAAACAAACAATTGTCTTTGGTTTTCCCGGAAACCCGATTTCAACTTTTGTAAATTGTTTGGTGTATTTTTATCCTTGGTATTTTAAATCTGTTGGTGTAGAGCATCAAAAGGAAACCGCAATCTTAGGGGAAGATGTTTCTTTTAAACCAAGTTTAACTTATTTTTTACAAGTAAGGTTAGTGTATAAATTTGGACATTTAGTTGCGTTTCCAATTTCAGGAAATGGATCTGGTGATTTAGCGAGTTTAGTGAAATCGGATGCTTTTATTCAATTACCAAGTGATCAAAGTGACTTTAAAAAAGGTGAAAATTATTCAATAATTAGGTATAGATAAATTTTATTTTAAACACTCTGTCAGTTCGAGTGATTTCGATTTTTCATCGAAATTGTATCGAGAACACTTTAGAAGTAAAAAAGTAAATAGAACTTAAAAGCTTCTCGATACAAAATTTCTGAAAAAGAAATTTCACTCGAAGTGACAGCAAGTTTATTAAGACTGATCATATGCGATGTCAGTTCGAGTGAATTTTGAGGAACGAAAAATTTGTACCGAGAACTCATCAAAATGAAACTATGAAAATCTACTACGTTTATATTCTAAAATGTTCTGATAAAACGTATTATACAGGTTTTACATCAAATCTTGAGCAACGATTTTTTGAACATCAACAAGGAAAACATAAAGATAGTTACACTTACAAAAGAAGACCTTTAGAGTTGATGTTCTATGCAGAGTTTTCTGATGCAGGGTTTGCAATTGATACGGAAAAACAAATAAAAAATGGTCAAGAGCAAAAAAGGAGGCGTTAATTAATGATGAGTATGAAAAACTCCCTAATTTAGCAAAGAAGAAGTTTAAATAGGTATAAGCTTCTCGATACAAAATTTCTGAAAAGGAAATTTCACTCGAAGTGACAGCAGGTTATTAAAACAGATCATATACGATGTCAGTTCGAGTGATTTCAATTTTTCATTGAAATTGTATCGAGAACTCATCGAAATTGTATCGAGAAAATTAATTAGAAAAAATGAGCGATTTTACCCACATAAATAAAAAACACAATCCTAAGATGGTCAATGTTTCTGAAAAGAAAATTACCAAAAGAACAGCCATTGCAAAAGCAACCATGTTTTTAGGAGAGGAAGTAATTTCTCATTTTACAAAAGACGAATTGATGACCAAAAAAGGACCTGTTTTTCAAACGGCAATTATTGCGGGAATTCAAGCAGTGAAAAAAACATCTGAATTGATACCTATGTGCCATCCTTTATTGATTAACGGTGTAGATATTGATATCAATGTTATAGATTCAGAGCATGTAGAGGTCTTTTGTAAAGTGACGATTGAAGGAAAAACAGGCGTAGAAATGGAAGCGTTAACTGGCGTTAATATTACGTGTTTAACCATGTATGATATGTGCAAAAGCATCAGCCAGAAAATGGTTATCAAAGAAGTAAAGTTATTAGAAAAAACCGGAGGGAAATCTGATATTAAAAATTAATTCTCTCCTTGATCGCCGTCGAGAGGTTTTAAAAAGTTCTCGACTTCGCTCAAACAGATAAAAAAACTGAAATAATTTCAGAAAAAATGAAAAAACATAGTAAACATACAAATTTAGAAAGACGAAATAACGATAATTTTGCACCCAATGAAATTGCGATTTTAGGGACAAATTGCAATACTATTTCTGAATTAGTAAAAGAGGTTTCAGCGAAATTATCACAATATAAATTGGGTTATTTTGATGCTTCTCATGCAAAAAATGTGGATAAAAATAGGTTGTCAGAATTCGTGTTTCATCACGAAGGAAATCTACAAATAACCTCTTCTGGAATCATCAATAAATTTCAACAACGTATAGGTTTTGCACAATTAGATTATCTTTTTATCAACGGAAATCATTACCAAGGAGCAAAACAAATTTTGATTTTAGATGAAACTAAAGAAGCTTCTGTGTTGAAGCGGTTGGCACAATTAGACAACATTCAGTTTGTTATCAAATTGAAAAAAGACATTCAGTTTTTTGACTTTTTAGTAGATACATATCCAAATATTAAAAATAAGAGGTGCTATACAATTGATGAGGTTGATAAAATAGCAAATCATATTGATCATCTTATTCAAGAAAAAATTGCACCTGTAAAAGGGTTGGTTTTGGTGGGCGGTAAAAGTACCAGAATGGGAACAGATAAATCTAAATTGAATTATTTTGGAAAACCTCAAAAAGAGTTTGCAAAAGAATTGTTAGAAAATAATAACCTTAAAACGTTTTATTCTGTCCAAAGTGATTCAGAAAAAGAAAATGAAATTTCAGACAAGTTCTATAATTTAGGTCCTTTTGGCGGAATTTGTTCTGCTTTTCAAAAAGATCTAAATGCTGCCTGGTTTGTGTTGGCCACAGATGTTCCTTTTGTAAGTGCTAAAATTGTTCAGTTACTTTTACAGCATAGAAATCCGAGTAAAGTTGCCACTGCAATTAAAGGAAAAAATAAAGAATTTGTTGAGCCATTAATTACTATTTATGAGCCAAAAGCATATCCTATTTTATTGCAGTATTTGGCACAAGGTTATTCTTGTCCGCGTAAAATGTTAATTAATTCTGATGTTGAAATTGTTGAAATTGAGGACGATTTTATTAGAAATATAAATACTCCAGAAGAATTTGAAATTGCTAAAAAGGAGATTACAAATAATTAAAAAGTTCTCGATACAATTTCGATGAAAAATCGAAATCACTCGAACTTACAACTCATTTTTCAGTTCGAGTGAAATTTATTTTTCAGAAATTTTGTATCCAGAATACCTTAAATTAGTCATAAATAATGGACAAAAATAAGCTTTTTAAACGTCAAATTACTTTGTCAGAAATTGGTGAAGTTGGGCAGCAAAAATTGCAAAACGCTTCTGTTTTAGTGGTGGGTTGCGGTGGTTTAGGAAGTCCGATTGCAGTTCATTTGGCCGCAAGCGGAATTGGAAAGATTCATTTGGTAGATTTTGATAGGGTAGATATTTCTAATTTACATCGACAAGTTTTTTATGCTTTGGAAGATGTGGGGAAACCCAAAGTAGAGGTCTTATCACACTTTATAAAACAAAGAGCCCCTTTTACAGAAATTAGTTTTACCAACAAGTCGATGACGAAAGAGAATGTTTTTCAGTTGATTGAAAACTTTGATCTTGTGATTGACGGAACCGATTCTTTACCAACAAAATATTTGTTAAACGATGCTTGTGTCATTAGAAATAAACCACTGGTTTATGGTTCTTTATATAAGTTTGATGGGTATGTTACCTCATTTAATGTATTACAAAAAGACGGAAGTTATTCTAGTAATTTAAGAGATGCTTTCCCAGAAATGGCAACAGATATTCCTAATTGTGAGGAAGCAGGAACGTTAAATTCTATTGTTGGCATGATTGCGACACAGCAAGTAAATGAGGTTTTAAAATTGATTCTTGGGGTAGGAAAACCGTTAACAAATCAATTATTGATTTATAATTCGCTTGAGAATACACAATTAAAAATGAGGTTAAAACCTATTATTTTAAAAGAAAAAATTACTAAAATATTTAATACTCAAACTTATATAGATGCTGCTTGTGCCTATCAAAATCCAGATTGGCAAATAGCTCCTGAAGATTTAAAATTAAAATTAGGCGATAAAAATCTTTTAATTATAGCGGTTTTAAAGGATTTAAAATTGCCTTTTGAAGTTCAAAAAACAATTCATATCACTAAATTTGACGCAGAAAAAATAGAAGTCGATTTTAGTAAAACATACATTATGGTTTGTCAAAGAGGATTTAATAGTTACAAAGCAACAGAAAAGCTGAAAAAGAAATATCCAACATTAGAAGTTTTAAGTTTAACTGGCGGAATTTCTAGCTACAAATAATAGCAATGAAAAATCCTTTAGAATTTTATTCAGAACAAAAAATTGAATTAGAGAAAGAAGTCGCACTTTTTAAGAAGAAACTTTTCAATTTGGGAGTGTTTCGATTGGCTGTTTTTTTGATTACTTGTTTTCTGATGTACCTAACTTTTGGAACCTATCCAGAGGTCTTAATCATTGCTTTTTTAGGAATTTTACTTTTTTCATTTTTAGTAGTAAAATTCATCAACCTAAAAAGAAAAAAAGATATTGTTGAGGCAAAACTACAGATCAATACTACCGAGATTAAAGTTTTACATAGAGATTTTCATCATTTAGATGCCGGTCAAGAATTTGTGAATCCTGCTCATTTTTATAGCAATGATATCGATTTATTTGGGGTAGGTTCATTTTTTCAATATGCCAATAGAACAGCAACCATTGATGGTAAAACGGAATTGGCAAATATACTTACTGAGAATAAAATAGACGAAATTTCAGAAAAACAAGAAGCAATTAAAGAGCTTTCAGAAAAAATAAAATGGCGTCAGCATTTTTCCGCTTTAGCAAATTTAGTGACCGTTAAAACGAAAACAGTATTTATTACTGAATGGATTTTAAAGTATACATCAGTTTTTCCTAAAATAGTATCAACGATTCAAATTGCATTTTCTATAATTTCTTTGGTTTTAATTACCTTAATTTCTTTCGGATTCATTTCATTTACCTTTATCGTTATTTGGTTTTTTATGGGGCTTTTCATAACGGCAATATTTGTAAAAAAGACCAGTAATTTATACACGGAAACAGATAAAGTAAGAGGTGTTTTTAAGCAATATCATCCACTATTAAATGAAATTGAGTCAGAACATTTTTCTTCAAAAAAATTACTACAGCACCAAAAAGTTATTCAATCCGAAGACAAGAAAGCATCCATAATTTTCAAAGAGTTTTCAAAAATATTAGATGCTTTTGATCAACGAAATAATATGATTATTGCTGTTTTAGGGAATGGTTTTTTTCTGTCTGAAATTTATAATGCACGTAGGGTAGAGAAATGGATTGCTAAATACAAGCACACTGCAGAAAAATGGTTTCAAGTAGTGGCGTATTTTGACGCTCAAAATTCGTTGGCAAATTTTCATTTTAATCATCCTAAATTTATTTTTCCAGAAATAAGCTCAGAAAAACAGGTTGTACAAGCTAGTAATTTAGGGCATCCATTATTAAATGCTGATAAAAGAGTAGATAATGATTTTAGGATTGATGAAGAACAATTTTTTATAGTAACAGGCGCAAATATGGCAGGAAAAAGCACCTTTTTAAGAACCGTTTCTTTGTCTATTGTTATGGCGAATTGTGGTTTGCCAGTTTGTGCAGAACGTTTTAAATATTCGCCAATAAAACTAATCACCAGCATGCGAACTACAGATTCCTTAACGGAAGACGAATCGTATTTTTATTCAGAATTAAAGCGTTTAAAATTTATTGTTGATAAAATTGATCCTGAAAAATCTGAAGAAAAATATTTTATAATTCTCGACGAAATTTTAAAAGGAACCAATAGCAAAGATAAAGCCATTGGCTCTAAAAAGTTTGTCGAAAAATTGACCAAATCGAAATCCACAGGAATTATTGCTACACATGATGTGAGTTTGTGCGAATTAGAAAACGAATTTTCTACGATTAAAAATTACTATTTTGATGCGGAAATTATCAATGACGAATTGCATTTTGATTATACCTTAAAAAATGGAATTTGTAAAAATATGAATGCTAGTTTTTTGTTGAAAAAAATGGAGATTGTTTAATTTTATTGAATTTAAAGACCTCACAGGTTTTTAAAACCTGCGAGGTCTAGTTATGTTTACTTACTTCCACGCTAAAGTTTCAATAAGTTGCAGAACATCATTTTTAATATAAGCTACGGCAGGTAAAATAGAATCGTAATTAGGTTTAGCGTAAAAATACAAAGAACCTTTTATAAAGTTATTTGTACTATCGGTAACATGAAATTGAAGATGAGAAGCGGCATTTCCTGTAATTTCATAAAGTGTACCAAAAGTTCTTTTTTTAGCATTAGTAAAGTCTTTCGGAATAATTTGTGCTGCTTTTACAGCATGTTTAAAGACTAGTTTTTCGGCTTCTGTTAATAATTCTTTAAGGTTATTTTCTACAGGTCGGTAAGTAATGTCTATTGAAGCTTTTAAATTAGGATAGGTTATCTTTAACCAATTATTATCTTCATCAACAATTGTGGTCGTTTTTAAAACATCAAAAGAATAAGGTCTTTTTACAGCGAGTTTTTTATATTCTTTTTTAGGATATTCTAAACTTAAATAAGCAGCAGGTTTTGGCAGCACTGCCTCCTTACAAGAAATAAACATAAAAAGGATAATCAGAATAAGAATACTACGCATTTCGTGTTGCTTTTACTTGTTTAATACGCTTTTTATCGAGCGCTTCAATGGTAAACGTATAATTCTTGAAGTTTATTTTCTCACCTTTTTTAGGGAACTTCCCCGAAATTTCTAAAATAAAACCTGCAATCGTTTCACTTTCACCTTTTTCTTCCTCAAAAATTTCCTCGTCTTCATCCTCTAAAACTTTACAGAAATCTTTGATGGTCGTTTTACCTTCAAAAATATAATTATTTACATCAATCTTAGAATATTGTAAGTCTTCATCATCAAACTCATCATTAATATCGCCCACAATCTCCTCAATTACATCCTCTAAAGTAACTAAGCCGCTTGTACCTCCGTATTCATCAACTACGATGGCTAAATGGTTTTTACGTGCTCTAAAATCATCTAATAAATCATCGAGTTTTTTGTTTTCAGGCACAAAAAAAGCTTTGCGCAATAAACTTTGCCATTTAAAATTTTTTTTATTTAAATGTGCTAACAAATCTTTAGCATACAAAACTCCAATAATATTGTCGGTATTTTCTTTATAAACGGGATTTCTTGAGTATCCGTGTTCAAGAATTTTAGCTAAAACATTCTCATAAGATTCAGAATCAGAAAGCGCAAAAATATCTATTCTTGGTTTCATAATTTGTACTGTTTCTGTGTTTCCGAAATTTACAATTCCTTCTAATATTTTTTGTTCGTCTTTGGTCGTTGCACCTTCTGAGGTTAACTCTAAGGCTTGCGATAAAGTTTCTACTGAAAAGCTATTGTTTTTGCTCCCTAATTTTTTTTCGATAAACTTTGTAAGTGTTATCAAAGGCAAACTAAACGGCGTTAAAGCAATATTTATAACATGAATAAATTTAGCCATAATTTTAGAAAAACGAAGTGCATTTCTAGAGGCATAAACTTTGGGTAAAACTTCGCCAAATAAGAGAATTAAGAAAGTAACTAAAACAATTTCAATGAGAAAACGAATTGGAACTTTAAATACAAATAGGTCAAGCGTATACTCAAAATGACCAAACAATGTTTCTGCTAAAGAAGCAAATAAGAGTACAATTAAAATATTGATAAAATTATTGGTAATTAAAATTGTTGCCAATAATTTTCTGGGTTTTTCTAGTAAAGTAACAATAATATTTTCTTCTTTGCTTTCGTTAGCAAGTGTGTTTAAATCGGATTGTGAAAGCGAAAAAAAAGCCACTTCTGTACCAGATATTAATGCAGAACTAATGAATAAAAGCATTAAAACAAGAGCATTTATTCCTGTTAAAAAATCGATGGAAGCGAAGACTACTAAAAATAAATGTTCGGGATCTGAGTCCAAATTTAAAAATTATAGGTTAATTAAAAAGGTAGATCATCATCATCATCTTCTTCTTTTGCAACAGTTTTTGGAGTTGCGACAGAAGATTGATTATTTTGTACCGGATTCGTAGTATTATCACTCGTTTTTTTAGTCGATAACATCGTCATTTCGTTTACATGCACTTCGGTTGCATATCTTTTTATACCATCTTGTTCCCATTGACGGTTTTTTAATTTTCCTTCAATATAAATTTTATCACCTTTTGTGAGGTATTTTTCACAGACTTTTGCCAGCCCGTTTTTAACCACAATATTATGCCAATCTGTGTTGGTTATCTTTTCTCCTGTTTGCTTGTTTGTGTATGTTTCGCTGGTAGCAATCGGGAAACGACCAATACAATTTTTGTCATCAAAATAATGCATTTTTACAGCATCGCCTAAATTACCGATTAAAATTACCTTGTTTATTGTTCCTGCCATGTTCTCGATACAATTTTTATCATTTATCAATTCAAAAAATTACTCGAACTGACAAATTAATTAGTATATCAAAAGTACTAAAAATATCAATTACTTTTTGGTTGATATACTTCTAAAAAATTAGCGATTAATACGGGAACAGGATATTTTTCTATTTCAGACCATTTTATAGTAGCTTTGGATGCAAACTTGGTTTCTACAATCCAGAATTGTGTATGCAAATGTTGATGAGATAGTTTGTGGACAATTTCTTTTTTGTTGAAAAGTGAAATAGTAGTTTCATTAGGAAATAAATTTACAAACTCTTTGGATGCAATAAGCTCATTTTTATTGATACTTTCAGTGCCCTCTATGAGCGGAAATTGATACAAGCCTTGCCAAATTCCTTTGCCTTTTCTTTGTGATAAAATAGTTGTTTCATCCTCTGTTTTTATCACTAGGAAATTAAAATACCGGTTTCTTACTTTAATTTTTTTCTCTTTTACGGGTAATTCTTTGATTAATTTTTTTTCTAAGGCCACACAACTATCCGCTAAAGGGCAGGTTTCACATAACGGATTTTGAGGTTTGCAGTGTAAAGCGCCAAAATCCATAATTGCTTGGTTGTAGGTTCCGGATTGTGCTGTGTCGATTAAAGTTTGCGCTAAAGTTTTAAATTCTTTAATTCCTGCGGATGAATTTATGGGAGTTTTAATTCCGAAATAGCGAGATAAAACCCTATAAACATTGCCATCTACCACAGCATTGGGTTCATTAAAACAAATAGATGCAATGGCAGATGCTGTATAATCTCCTATTCCTTTTAGCTTTAGAAGTTCTTTATAGGTTGCAGGAAATTGGCCATTTAATTCTTTTGCAACTTGTTTAGCAGTGTAATGTAAGTTTCTTGCCCTTGAGTAATAACCAAGACCTTGCCACATTTTAAGAACCCTACTTTCCTCTGCTTTTGCAAGGTCAAAAACTGTTGGAAATTTGTCTGTAAATTTCAGGTAATAAGCCATACCTTGCGCAACTCTAGTTTGTTGTAACATGATTTCTGAGAGCCAAACGAAGTATGGGTTTTTAGTTTTACGCCAAGGTAGTTCTCTGTTATTTTGTAAGTACCAGTAAATTAAAGTGTTAGAAAATTTCATGGATAAAAAATAGATTTACAATAATACATTATAAAATTCACACAAATTTAAGTGTTTATTTTTTTGGAATTGATTAATTATCATATATTTGCATCCGCATTTTTGGAGGTAAACATATAAAAATACATTAAAAATAGAGACATGACGAAAGCAGATATCGTATCAAAAATTTCAGATAAATCAGGAATTGAAAAAACAGATGTTTTAGCAACAGTAGAGGCATTTATGACAGAAGTTAAAGGTGCATTAGAAAATGGCGAAAATGTATATTTAAGAGGTTTTGGTAGTTTTATCATCAAAACAAGAGCAGAAAAGACAGGTAGAAATATTTCAAAAAATACGACTATTAAGATACCAGCTCACAACATTCCAGCTTTTAAACCAGCGAAAACTTTTACTGAAGGAGTAAAGAATAAAGTAGCTGTAAAGTAACAAAATACTAATCTAAACCGTTAAAGGTTTAAAAAACACCAGAACATTATGCCAAGTGGTAAAAAAAGAAAGAGAGCAAAAATCTCTACACACAAAAGAAAAAAAAGAGCTAGAGCAAATAGACACAAAAAGAAAAAGTAAGCTAATGCTTACTTTTTCGTTTGCAGCTTAGCGAAAAAAATTAATTAATCAACCCAAAAAAGTTCATTGACATTCGAAGATTTATTTGTTGTGTAAGGCAATAAATCTTCTCACGGTATTACAAAATACCTGACAATATTAATCCATCTGCACAATTAAGTGCAGTGTTAAAACCAGTTCAGTATGAAAACAGAATTGATAATTCGTTCAAATTCATCTGATATTGATTTTGCCTTATTAAGAGATGGAAAACTTATTGAATTAAATAATGAGACCACTGGAAACAAGTTTTCTGTAGGCGATATTTTTTTAGCCAAAATAGGAAAAGTGTTAACCGGCTTAAATGCATCTTTTGTAAATGTAGGATATCCAAAAGACGGATTTTTACATTATCACGATTTAGGTGCGCAAGTAAACTCATTAAATTCGTTCATTAAGAAAGTAAGCACAGGTAAGTATAAAGATTTCACTTTAAAAAATTTCCCCTTAGAGGGAGATATTCACAAAGACGGTAGTATAAGCAAAGTATTAAAAACAGGGCAAAACCTGTTGGTACAAATTGTAAAAGAACCCATTTCTACAAAAGGACCAAGATTAAGTTCTGAGTTGTCTATTGCAGGTAGATTTTTGGTTTTAGTTCCTTTTTCTAATCGGGTTTCTGTTTCACAAAAAATAGAAGATCCAAAGGAAAAAGAGCGTTTAAAAAGATTAGCAAAGAGCATAAGACCTAAAGGTTTTGGCGTTATTTTAAGAACTGTTGCAGAAGGAAAAAAAGTAGCAGAATTAGATAAAGATTTGCAAAACTCACTAGAACGTTGGAAAACAATGTGTAAAAGTATTCCCAACAAAAACACACCAACAAAAATATTAAGCGAGTTAAACAGAGCATCTTCTATTTTAAGAGATGTGATGAATGAAACTTTTACAAATATTGTAACAAATGATGAAACTTTGAAAGTAGAAATAAAAGAGTATCTGCAAGAAATCTATCCAGAAAAAGAAAAAATTGTAAAGTTGCATAAATCAGAAATTCCTATTTTTGAAAAATACGGAATAGAAAGACAGATTAAAACTTCGTTTGGAAAAACAGTTTCTATGAGCAGAGGTGCCTATTTAGTTATAGAGCATACAGAAGCTTTGCACGTTATTGATGTAAATAGCGGAAACCGTTCTAATAAAGCAGGTTCTCAAGAAGATACGGCATTAGAAGTAAATTTAATTTCTGCTACAGAAATAGCACGCCAGTTGCAACTGCGTGATATGGGTGGTATTATAGTTATTGATTTTATTGATATGCATAAGGCTGAAAACAGAAATAAACTGTTTCAGCACTTAAAAGAACAAATGTCTTTTGATAGAACAAAACACAAAATATTACCTCCAAGTAAATTTGGATTGGTACAAATTACAAGACAAAGGGTACGACCTGAGTTGAGTATAAAGACTACCGAAGATAACCCAAATAAAGACGGACAAGTAGAGGCTCCTATTGTGTTGTTAGATAAAATTGAATCGGATTTAGAGAAATTTATAACCAATTCAGAGCAGCATAAATCAACCGATAAAAAGATACAGTTACATATTCATCCTTTTATTGCTTCCTATTTAACAAAAGGAGTAAATTCTATTCGTTTTAAATGGTATTTAAAACATAAAAAGTGGATTACAATTATACCTAGAGATGCTTACACATACTTACATTATAAATTTACTTCTGCAAAAGAAGAAAAATAACTTTATAAATAAGGCAATAATTTTTTATCAAAAAAACCCGAAACTTTAAACAGTTTCGGGTTTTTGTTTTTTGTAAATTATTTCATTGAAAATGATTACATTAGTAAAAAAATTGTAACTATTTAAATTTAATATATTATGAAAAAGATGAAACAAATCTTATTATTCTCTTTATTTGTAGGGGGGGCAGTACTTATGTCTAAATGTCAAGATGACACTTACCTCGAAGAATTTAGTAAAGAGGAAACACTTAAAAAAGTAATTTTAGACACAACTTTATCTAAAAAAACAGAAAAACAGAAAAAAATTAAATACAGAGGTTTTGAAGTAGACCATAGATTTAATTCAACAGAGGATGAATTAAAAGAAAAACATACTAAAAAGTACTTAAAAAAACTTTATAATAAACTAAGAAAAAAGAAAAAAGCCAATAAATCTTCTGCTTACAAAACTATAGATTCTTTAGATTTGCCAAGCAAAGAAGCAATTTTTGAAGCTGCTAAAGTTGTTGTGCATAATTTGCCTTATGAGAAATTAAATGGTTTAACGATAAATTATTTTGACTCCAATAGCACAACTAACATTGCTATGATTCAAAATGATTTTATAGGTTTTACGGAAAGTGATATAAATGCTAACAACCAAATTATAGATGAATATTACTCACAAAATTTAGATTATTTAGTTTTAGAAGAAATTGCAAATAATCCAAATTTATATAATCATTTAAACACAACAAATAAATCGGAATTTGAAATTGCAGCATGTACTATTGCTCTTACTACACCAAGTTATGGCTTTGTTAGATCTATAATAGCCTATAGTATAGCTGGGCCAAAAGCAAAATCTGAATCTTTGGCACAATACCCTATCATAGGTTCTAGTAATACAAGAGAAGATGCTTTTAGACATATTTATTGGAATGCCTTATTAGCACAAAACTATTTTACATTGGTTTCTAAATCTAAAAGAGCAAATTTTGCACTTTATGTTTCTGATTTAAGAGAAAGTATTTGTGGTCCATCTAATAACATAGACTCTAAAGAAATGGATTTACACAATAACAAAGTGGGTACAGAAATATGGCTAAGTAAAGCGAGTTTTGTAAAAGTTTGGGGTATTAATGTAGCCATTAAAAGACCAAGCACAACAGAGTTAATTAACGCCATACTAGATAGAGTTAAATTAAGGAGTTGTTATATTGTAAAAGAACACCCTACAAATCCATCATTTAATTACTCTGACCAAGAAGTAGTTAACGAAATAGCTACAAAACCAACACATTATGCTGTATATTTTGAAAGAACAATAGCTCCAAAATATCCAGCTGTTATTGTAACTAACGATTATTCAAACTGTATTGGCAGTCAAGATCCTAATGGTTTAATAAACATAGATAAAAACACAGGAGCTGGTGTAGCACCTGACGACCCATGTATAAGAAAAATATATAATACTATTTATGTGCATACATGTTATGTTTCTAAAGATCCGAATTTAAACCCTGACTTATTACTATAACATTATGAAAAAATTTATTAAAATACTAGTATTCAGTTTGTTATTCATTTCTTGTTTAATAGACGAAGATGAAGACGTAATCAGAAATGGTTTTCAAATTAATCTTTCAAATTCAACGAATAAAGTTTATACAGGAAAATATATTATAGGAGGCTTTAAAGACAATGTATTTATTGTTACAGATTCTATTGATTTTGAGAGAGAAGTAAAAACCGGTATTCTTACTGTACCACCTCATTTTACAGATGCTAACAGATGGAAACCCGATTTAAGTAAAATAAGAGCCATACCTTCAGAGCGTTGTTATTTTAGAATAAAATTATCTGATGGTAGAAACCAATTAATTACAAGATTTGATAGTAGCGAATTAATGAGTTTGCAATTACCAAATACTACCCATTTTAGAGGTGATTTTGGGAGACTTATTATCGCTATTCAAGATAACCAAATAACAGGTTACGCAGCAAAAGAAGAATAAACAACCTAAAAAACCTCGCAATTCTTGAATTGCGAGGTTTTTTGTTTTTAGAATATTCTGTTTTATTTATTTTCTTTAATCAAGTACATATACACCGGAAAGTGATCTGAATACCCACCTGTGTAGCCTCCATTAGAAAAACTTCTAAAAGGATATCCTTTAAATCTCCCTTTTTTATCCGTTAAAAAACGTTTGTTAAAAATTTTAGCTTGGTACATTTTATACGTCGTATAGTCTTTATCGCCTTTGTCTAATAAAGGCGATGAAATTAAAATCATATCAAACAAATTCAGATTATCTCTGTAAGCCAGGGTATTAAAACCCCTTCGATACAAATCTTCATAAGGGTTGTAAATATCTAAAAGGCCTACTTCTTTCTTCTTCGCTTTTGTTTTTAATACTTTTTTAAAACTAGAATTTATCGGATCATCGTTAAAATCGCCCATGGTAATTATTTTTGCGCTGGGGTCTTGTGCTCTTATTTGGGTAAATATTTTTAGATTTTGATAGGCTGCTTTTTCGCGCAATGGTCTACTTTTTGCTTCGCCACCGCTTCTAGATGGCCAATGATTTACGATGATATGAATCAATTCATCATCTAAATAACCAGAAACTAACAACTGATCTCTAGTATATACTTTAAAATTATCTCTATAAATATTTGGGTTAAAAACTTCGTGATGTACTGGTTTAAAATATCTTTTTTGATATAATAAAGCTACATCAATTCCGCGTTTATCAGGAGAATCATAATGAATAATGCCATATCCTTTTTTTATTAAATGTTTAGATTTTACTAAATCTTCTACAACACTTAAATTTTCTACTTCAGAAACACCAATAATGGCAGGTGATGTATGTGCCTTATCGAATCCTATTTGTGCAATGGTACTGGCTAGTTTATCAATTTTATCCCAATATACAAAAGATCTATTCGATTTCAATTCCATCATTGGGCTAGCTTCATCGTTAATAGCCGTATCATTTATAGTGTCAAAAAGATTTTCTAAATTGTAAAAAGCAATGGTTCTAATAACGTACTTCTTTTCTTTACGCTGAGAAAAAGTAGTAAAAACCATGAGGAGTGAGATGCTAATGACGACCAATGATTTTTTCATAAATTACAAAGTTTTAAGTTCATTTAAAAAAGTAAAAAGACAACTTAATTTATAAAATTTTAAAAAAAATACTGGTGATTGTGGAAACCCGTAAAATTTTTTAAATTCTTGTTCATAAATTTAGACAAAAATTTATGAAAAAACGTATATCCATACAATTGTTGTTCCTATTTTTTGTGAATACAGTGAGCGCACAAAATATATTAAAGGGAATCATTGTAGATAGTGATTCCGAAAAACCACTTAAAGGTGTTTCTTTAAGCATTGTAAACACGCCGATTCAGCTAAGCACAAATTCTAACGGAATTTTTATGATAAAAAGCATACCAAACGGAAGCTATATTGTAGAAATTAGGTTTAAAGAATACGAATCTCAAAATTTTCCAATAGAACTCTCTGGAAAGACCATAGATTTGGGAACTATATTTCTGTATAAAGATTTTTCATTAGATCAAGATTTAAGTTTAATTACACTTACTGATGATGAATTAAATGACGACGCTAGTGCAGCAGATAATATTGCGGGTTTACTACAAGCAACAAGAGATATTTATTTAAGAACTGCTGCTTTTGAGTTTAGTTCTTCATTTTTTAGAATAAGAGGTTTAGATTCTGGGAACGGTAAAATATTAATTAACGGAATTGAAATGAATAAACTCTATGATGGTAGAGCACAATGGAGCAATTGGGGTGGTTTAAATGACGTTTTAAGAAATCAAGAATTTAGCAATGGTTTAGCAGCCTCTAATTTTACGTTTGGTGGGCTTTTAGGAGCTACAAATATCAGCACTAGAGCATCTGAACAAAGACCTGGAACAAGAATTACCTATTCATCTTCTAACAGAAGTTACGAGCATAGAGTAATGGCGACACATGCAACAGGGATTTTAAGTGGTGGTTGGGCTATGACTTTTTCTGCTAGTAGAAGATCGGGTTTAGAGGGGTTTAATGAAGGAACAACGTATAATGCATATTCGTTATTTACGGCGATAGAGAAAATAATAAATAAAAAGCATAGCGTTAATTTTACAGCAATTTTTACACCCAATAGAAGAGGTAAAGCAGCACCCAATACACAAGAGGTTTTTGATTTAAAGGGTATTGCATACAATGAATATTGGGGATATTTAAACGGAAGAAAAACAAACTCTAGAATTAAAGAAGTAAAAGAACCTATTTTAATGTTTAATCATTTTTGGGATCTTTCCGAAAATACATTAATCCAAACAAATGTATCGTATCAGTTTGGAAAAATAGGCAATAGTCGTTTAGATTTTAATGCGGGCGCAAATCCGAGTCCGTCTTATTATCAAAATTTACCAAGTTTCTTTGTGAGAAATAATGATTTAGCCGGCGCATATCAAAATCAACAAATATTTTTAAAGGATGGTCAGTTAGATTGGAGTCGGATTTTTGATGCAAATATCACTAACAAAGCAGCGGGCGTAAATAATGCCTATGTTTTGTATGAAGACAGAAATGATGACAAACAATTTAGTATTAATTCAATTTTAAATACCGCCATTAATAACAACATCACCTTGAATGCAAAGCTAGCATATAGACGTTTGCGCTCTCATAGTTTTGCTGAGGTAATCAATTTATTGGGTGGTACAGGGTATTTAGATATTGATAATTTTGCCGAAACGGAAGCACAAAGCCAAAACGATTTATTAAATCCGAATAGAGTAGTTGGTGTTGGCGATGCCTTTAGATATAATTATAACTTAAATTCTGATGTGATTAGCGCTTTTACACAAACACAATTTAAATATAGCAAAGTAGATTTTTATGTGGCTGCAAATGTTTCCAGAACAACCCATCAAAGAGAAGGATTATATCAAAACGGAGGGTTTTCTGAAACGTCTTTAGGACCATCAGAAAAATTAGACTTTATAAATTATGGTATAAAAGCAGGCGCTACTTATAAAATTACGGGGCGTCATTTATTAGATGCTAACTTTACTTTTGTAACCAAGGCACCAACCATCAGAAATTCTTTTTCTAACTCAAGAGAGAATAACAATATTGTAGAAGATTTACAAAATGAAAAAATATTTTCTACCGATGTTAGTTACATTGTTAGAAGTCCTATAATTACATCAAGATTAACAGGATATTACAACTATATGAAAGATGCCACAGAAATTTCTTTCTATTTTGCTGATGGAATTGGTGGCGATAATACCGCCTTTGTACAAGAGGTTTTAACAGGCATTCGTAAAAAACATGTAGGTATTGAACTAGGTTTGGAAGTCCAAATTACACCTAAAATTAAATTAAAAGGAGCTGCTTCTATAGGGCAATTTACGTATGATAATAATCCAAACTTATACTTAACTTCAGAAGCAGATTCCGAATCTGTTGCTGCGGGTTTTATCAATGGCTCTAAAGATTTCGGACAAACTAACCTTAAAAATTATAAACTAGCTGCAGGTCCTCAAAATGCATATTCAGTAGGTTTTGAATATCGAGATCCTGAATATTGGTGGATAGGTGCTACGGCAAATTTCTTCAGCAATATTTTTATAGATATCGCACCCTTAAACAGATCTAGTAATTTTTATACAGACGATGATGGTTTGCCATTTGTAGAATACGACCCAGAATTGGCTAGAGAATTATTAGAACAAGAAAAATTTGATAATTATATGGTTGTAAATCTGGTAGGAGGTAAGTCATGGAAAATAAAAGGCAAATATGTAAGCATTTTTGCAACCGTAAATAATCTACTAAATACAGTCTATAAATCTGGTGGATTTGAGCAAGGAAGAAATGCAAATTTTAGGCAATTAAGAGAGGATAAAGCACTAGAAACTCCTGTTTTTGGCAACAAATATTGGTATGGTAGAGGAACCACTTACTTTTTAAACATGAACATAAGCTTATAAGAAACAATAAAATAACAACTATGAAAACGAGCAAAACAACCATTTTGATACTAGCATTTTTGGCGAGTATTTCATTTATTTCTTGCGTAGAAGATGCAGATTATTCAGTACCTCAAAGTATCGGTAACGAAGAAAATATAAGATTAAACAATATTTTAGATAGCATTACTAGTAATCAATTAGAACTAAAACCAATCAGCGAATTAAAAGAGTTATACATTTCAGGAACTGAGCCGCTTAAAATAAGTTCAAATATTGTGGTGAAAGGGTATGTGGTTTCTTCAGATCAGAAAGGGAATTATTTTAGAGAATTTTATATGCAAGACGCTCCAGAAAATCCGACATCAGGAATAAAAATTGCGGTGAATCTCACCAATAATTATAACAAGTTTAATATTGGTAGAGAGGTGTATATTTATCTAAAAGATTTATATCTAGGCGAAACCAATTCTGGTGATGGCATCATTGCTATCGGAGGAAAAGTGAGTCCATCAGATGAAAAAGAAATAGAAAGTATTTCAACAAATCAAATTAGAAATCATTTATATCGTTCTGAAAAAACTGAAATTATTGTTCCTAAACTGGTTTCTTTAGCGGGGTTAAATGCGTCGGATATTGGTACATTTGTGCAAGTGCAAGAGGTTATTTTTCCTGCGGATTTATCAGGAAAATCCTATGTGGATCCTACAGAAGATTTTGATACACAACGCAAAATACAAACCTGCCAAACATTGGGATATGCAGATTTACTTCTAGAAACAAGCTCTTTTGCAAGTTTTGCAAATAAAGCATTACCCATTGGCGGAGGAACTATAAATGCAATCGTTTCTAAAGATTTTGGGGGTGATTTTTTAGTTTTGGTTTTAAACTCGGCAGACGATGTTTCTATGGTAGGCAATCGATGTGAAACGTTATCAGAAAGTGATTTTCCAACCATTTTATTAGCGGAAGATTTTGAAGCTTCATCAGGAGAAATTAGTATTACAGATTGGTTAAATTATAGAGAAGAAGGCACACAATCTTGGCGATCTTATACAGATACTTATTCACAGAGCAAAGCGGCAAGAGTAGGTTCTAGAAATTCAGGTAATGCAAATACGGTAACGTGGTTAATTACAAAAAGTGTAAATTTGGAAACCACAACGGAAGAGTTTTTATCTTTCGAAACTTCCAATAGCTTTGCTAACGGAAGTGATTTAGAAGTTTTAATTTCTGTGGATTGGGATGGAACGCCAAGCAATATTACGGCAGCAACTTGGGATATTCTGCCTGCAAAAATTGTTGCTGATGGAGAAAATTTTAAAAATTGGGTACATTCAACATATATAGAGTTATCTAATTATTCAGGTACGGCATACATCGCTTTTAGATATACAGGAACTGGAAATATTAATTTTGATGGAACTTTTGAATTAGATAATATTAAAATAAACGCTAGATAATTTTTTATGATGGATAAAATAGAACATATCGGAATTGCAGTAAAGGATTTAGAAAAATCGAATCAATTATTTGCGGCTCTCTTTGGAGAAAAACATTACAAAACAGAAGAAGTACTTTCTGAAGGAGTAAAAACTTCTTTTTTTAAAACAGGACCTAATAAAATAGAATTATTGGAAGCTACCAATTCAGAAAGTCCAATTGCAAAGTTTATTGCTAAAAAAGGAGAAGGAATTCATCATATTGCTTTTGCAGTCACTGATATTAAAGCAGAAATAAAAAGATTGAAAGAAGAAGGTTTTGTGGTTTTAAATGAAATTCCCAAAAAAGGTGCAGACAATAAATTAGTTGCTTTTTTGCATCCAAAAACTACCAATGGAGTTTTAATTGAGTTATGTCAAGAAATTGATTAGATCCCTTATATTTTGTAATTTTGAATAAAAATTTACATGATTTTAGCATTAATAAAAACATAAAACTGAAGTATAGCTTTCGTTACTCTGCCATTTATAAAGATTAATAATTTTAAAGGAAACTAATTTTAAACGATATTGTAATGTTTTGTGGGTATACGTTAAAATACTGTGAACTGTGCCTGTGAACTGCCTGTTAATTATTATATTGCACCGATTTAAAAAGTAATTCTTAATGTCTTCAAAATTTGACTCCTATCAAAAAAGGCGCTTGCAATCTTCTTACATTTCTGTTGTAATAAGCATTGCTTTGGTACTTTTTATGGTGGGTATTTTAGGATTTGTTTTATTAAAATCTACTTCTGTTGCCAATTTGGTAAAAGAAAAAGTAGCAATTACACTTTTTATAAAAGATAAAGTAACGCAAAAACAAATAAAAACGTTTAGAGAATCTCTTTTAAAAGAAGACTTTACAAAAAATGTTGTGTATACAAGTAAAGCGCAAGCAGCAGAAAAATATAGTGCAGAAATTGGCGAAGATTTCTTGAAGTTTCTTGGCGAAAATCCACTAAAAAACGGAATTGATATCTACTTAAAGGCAGATTTTGTAACTCCAGAAAAAATGGAGGCATTAGAAAAAAAATTCCAAAAAAACTTATTTGTTGCAGATGTTTCTTATGACAAACCACTCATTAATATATTAACTAAAAACATTAAGCGAATTAGTTTTTGGTTGCTAGTTTTAAGCAGTTTCTTTGCTGTAATCGCCATGATTTTAATTAACAGTTCTATAAGATTATCCATTTATTCAAAGCGTTTTAATATTAAAACGATGCAAATGGTGGGCGCAACGAAAGGTTTTATTAGAAAACCATTTATTTGGCGCAGTATAAAACTAGGAATGGTGGGTGCTTTATTAGCATTAGCAGGATTAGCAGTGGTTGTTTATTATTTAGACAAATACATACCAAGCTTAAATTTTTTAGAGGATTATATTACGTTAGGATATATCGCCGCAGGCGTTATTTTTTCGGCATTTATCATTACAATGTTAAGTACTTTCTTCGCTACACAGCGTTTTTTAAACTTACGAACAGACGAGCTATATTATTAAAACAAACAGGAACTAAGACAATTATTTCACAAGAAATTCTTTATAAATTTATACAAATGGAAAATAAAATGAATCAAGAACAGGAATTTTTATTTGGTAAAAGAAACTATATTATCATGTTAATTGGTATTGTTTTTATTGCGCTCGGCTTTATTTTTATGGCAGGTGGTGGTAGTGATGATCCTAATGTTTTTAATGAAGAAATTTATAATTGGCAACGTATTCGTTTAGCACCAACTTTGGTAATTATTGGATTAGGTATAGAAATTTATGCTATTTTAGCCCACCCTAAAAAATAATTATGAATTTAATAGAGTCTATTATTTTAGCTGTGATAGAAGGCATCACAGAATATTTACCTGTATCTTCAACAGGGCACATGATTATAGCATCCTCCTTTATGCGCATCGCTTCAGATGATTTTACAAAGCTTTTTACAATTGTAATTCAATTAGGAGCCATTTTATCGGTAGTTGTTTTGTATTGGAAGCGCTTTTTTCAAAGTTGGGATTTTTATTTTAAGCTATTAGTGGCATTTATTCCTGCAGTAGTTTTAGGATTGCTTTTAAATGATGTCATAGATAGTTTGTTAGAAAGTCCTATAACGGTGGCTATTTCTCTGATTATTGGAGGTTTTATTCTATTAAAAGTTGATGATTGGTTTAAAGCAAATGAAGAATATGATGAGGCAAACCCTACAGCGCACACCGAAATAAGTTATATGATGGCATTAAAAATTGGCTTTTTTCAATGTTTAGCCATGATTCCTGGAACCTCTAGAAGTGGTGCAAGTATTGTTGGTGGAATGACGCAAAAGATTAACAGAAAAGTTGCTGCAGAATTTTCTTTCTTTTTAGCAGTACCAACAATGTTCGGAGCAACCGCAAAAAAGAGTTATGATTATTATAAGGAGGGTTTTGAGCTTACTTCAGATCAAATTAATTATTTAATTGTTGGTAATATTCTTGCTTTTATTGTGGCATTAATTGCTATTAAATCTTTTATTGATTATTTAAGTAAAAAAGGATTTAAAGTCTTTGGTTATTATAGAATTGTTTTAGGAATTGCTTTGTTAATCATTCACTTTTTTATCTATAAATTAAGTATTTAATTTTTTGTTAATGACGGAAGAAGATTTTAAAAATGGTCAAGTTTTATTGATTGATAAACCACTGACATGGACTTCTTTTCAGGCAGTAAATAAACTGCGTTGGCACATTAAACAACGATTTAAAATTAAAAAAATTAAAGTGGGTCATGCCGGAACTTTAGATCCGTTAGCAACCGGTTTGTTAATTCTCTGCACAGGAAAACAAACGAAAGAAATACATACCTATCAAAATCAAATAAAAGAATATACAGGTACTTTTACGCTAGGCGCAACAACGCCAAGCTATGATTTAGAGACAGAAATCAATCAAACGTTTCCTATAGATCATCTTACAGAAAATTTATTAAAAAAAACGACCAAACAGTTTGTTGGTGATATTCAACAGAAACCACCCATTTTTTCTGCAATTAAAAAAGATGGAAAACGTTTATATGAATTAGCAAGAAAAGGTGAAACTACTGAAATAAAAGCAAGAACCGTTACTGTTGATTGTTTTGAGCTTACAAAAATAAACCTACCCGAGGTAGATTTTAGAATTGTTTGTAGCAAAGGTACTTACATTCGTTCTTTGGCGTATGATTTCGGAAATGCACTCAACTCAGGAGCGCATTTATCAGCTTTAAGAAGAACAAAGATTGGTGAATTTTCTGTTGAGAATGCTTCTTCAATTGAAGATTTTATTAAAAATTTAGAAAACTAAATCTATAATTTTATCCTAAGTAAGTTCTCAATACTTCTGTACTAGATTTTCTTTGTAATCTTTTGATGGCTCTTTGTTTTACTTGTCTTACACGTTCTCTTGTAATATTAAAAGTTTCCCCTATTTCGGTTAAACTACAAGGAGATGTTTGTCCAATTCCAAAAAACATTTTAATGACCGATGCCTCTTTATAACTTAAGGATCCTAAAGCATTTGTAATTTCTAAACTTAAGGATTGTTTCATCAAATTTCTGTCGGGTCTAGGAGATTCATCAGAACCTAATATACTGTATAAATTTGATTCTTCACCTTCTCTAAAGGGTGCATCCATAGACAAATGGCGTCCAGAATTTTTCATACTTAAGGCTACATCGTTAACGGTGGTATCTAATTCGTTGGCAATTTCTACATAAGTAGGGATGCGCTCATTGCGCTGCTCTAATTTAGAGTATATCTTTTTAATTTTGCTGATGCTCCCAATTTTATTCAATGGCAAACGCACAATTCTAGATTGCTCTGCTAAAGCAGACATAATCGCTTGTCGTATCCACCAAACAGCATACGATATAAACTTAAAACCTCTTGTTTCATCAAAGCGTTTTGCAGCTTTTACCAAGCCTAAATTACCTTCATTAATTAAATCAGATAACTTTAAACCTTGATTTTGATATTGTTTTGCTACAGAAACTACAAACCTTAAGTTAGCTTGAACCAAACTATCTAAGGCTCTTTCATCTCCTGCTTTTATTTTCACCGCTAATTCTACTTCCTCGTCGGCAGTAATTAGGTCTATTTTACTTATTTCTTGAAAATATTTGTCTAAAGATTTGGCATCACGATTGGTTACTTGTTTGCTAATTTTAAGTTGTCTCATATTTTTTATGTAGGTGTTTTTAAGAAGTTATTTTAAATATATAAATTACAATCCTCACAGTTTTTTACCTCACCACTATAAGTTTCTCGGTATTTATGAATTGTTTTTATAGGAAATCCTAAGATATATTTTTTAATATAGGTAACTCTAGAGTTGAGCATTCCCATGGCAGCGGAATAATATTTTTCTTGTCTTGTTTTTCTTCTAATTTGAATTAGTTTCATATAAATAAATTAATAATGTTGCTAGAAATACATTTTTGGATGTACGTATAGGTAATAAGATTGAAGTCGTGTGTGCAAAACGTGTTTGCAATTGAATTGATCGCTAGAAAGCAGAAAAAATAAACATATAAAATGGATTTAAAAGGACTTTAAAACCAGATTTGTACATTGAAGTAATTTTTTTTTGAGAAGTAGTCGCTTTTTCCATAAAGCACAAAAATACAAAAAATAAGCCGTTTTATCTAAAAAACGGCCATTTATTGTTCTTTTTTAATCAAAAATAATTAAAAATGGTTAATTTTTAAAAACGTAAAGTAACACCAATTAAGAAGTTTCTTGTAGCTTGCGGATAATATCCGGCACCATCTACGGTAGTGGTAACACCTTGTGCAGACCAAGTATCATCAAATGTAAAGTAATAACCTCTATCTACATATTCTACATTAAAAATGTTGTTTATTAACGCGGTAAATGTAATTGATTTAAAAATTTTCTTCGGATTTATTTGATATACTGCATTTAAATCAGACGTAAAAAAACTATCTAAAACATCTGTATCAGAAATTGCGCTGCTAAAATTACTCATCAATTGTGCTCCCACATATTTGGTTAAAAATGTAAACTGCAAATTTTCTGCGGGCATATAGGTAAACATATTTCCGATAATTACATCTGGCGAGAAAGAAATATCTGTATTTCCTAAAGGCTGTGGCGCTGTGTTTCCGTCTCTTGTAATAAAGAAATCTTTATTTTTATTAGTACTAAAAGCTGCATTGGGTCTTATCGAGAATTTTTCTGAGAAGGTAATATCTGCATCAATTTCTAAACCAAGTCTATAACTGTTTCCAGAAGTTGCTCTGATAGGTTGCCCCACATCATCTAAAGCACCTGTTAAAACGAGTTGATTGGTGTAATCCATATAATATATATTGGTGTTTATTTTAACGCTTTCTTTATTTAAACGCCACCCTAATTCAAAATCATTTAAAGTTTCAGGAGTGTTCACTCCGTTTTCAAAATCGTTTCTATTTGGTTCTCTATTGGCAATAGCAAATGAGGTATACAAATTATTATTAGGGTTTATTTTATAGGTAAAACCAAATTTTGGATTGAAAAAATTAAAGGTTCTATCCACATCAATCGGTACTATATCGTTGGTAATTCCTTCGGTTTGGTATCCTACAAAACGTCCTTGTAAATCTGCATATCCAGAAAGTTTTTCGTTGATAGCAAACGTTATTTTTGCAAAAGCAGAAAAGTCTGTTTTTTTGGCGTCAGAAAAATAATAACGATCTCTAATATTTACATTCTGTGCCAATTCACTGCCCCAAATTACTTCTCCAAAATGATCTCCAGTATAATTTGAATAAGAAATGCCGGTAATAAAGTTTAAGTTATCCTTTTTATAGTTAGTGTTAAAATTAACTACATAAAAATCATTATCTAACCAGCGTCTTACAATCACATCGCTACCATCGGCAATTAAATTATTAAAGTCTGCAGCATCTTCACCATCTTTAAATTGCTCAAAATATCCTGATCCTTTGGTGTAATTTAAGCCTAAATTTGTTGACCAATTTTCATTCAATTTTTCATTCCAATGCAATTGATAATGATTTTGTTCGTAGTTGTCTGTTTCATTGTCATACGTATACGGATTTTGCCTTCTGTCTTCAGCCAATTCATCTGCTGTTAAACCAAACCAAGCTTGGTAGGTTTGTTCTTTTCCACCAAAGGTAATCGCCTTTATTAGGGTGTTTTCATCGGTATAACTTCCTTGTAAGAAGTACGATTTTAAATCTGCAAAAGCTCTGTCTACATAGCCATCAGAAGAAATATTAGACAAACGACCGGCAATTTCTATATGATCATTAATTTTACCGGTACTAAATTTTACGGTATGTTTTCTGGTGTTAAAAGAACCAAAAGAGTTGGATATTTCTCCAAAAGCCTCCTCGGAAACGGCATCTGTTAAAATATTTAAACTTGCACCAAAAGCACCAGAACCGTTGGTAGAGGTTCCAACGCCACGTTGCAACTGCAAGTTTTCTGTAGAGGATGCAAAATCGCCTAAATTTACCCAAAAAGAACCGTGACTTTCTGCATCGTTAAATGGGATACCATTTAAGGTTACATTAATTCTTTCTGAATTAGAACCACGCACACTCATATACGTGTATCCAATACCTGCGCCGGCATCACTAGAAGAAACCACAGAAGGCATGTAATTTAGTAAAACAGGAATGTCTTGCCCTAAATTACGTTTTGCAATTTCTTTTTTTGATAGGTTAGAAAACGTAACCGGAATGTCTGTGTTTGCACGCACAGCAGCAACTAAAACTTCATCTAGAACGGTTTCATCAGAATTCAGTTGAATTATATATTCTTCATTTTTAGAAAGTATAATTTTTTCTGAAATTGTTTTGTAACCCAAAAAAGAGACTTCTATGGTATAGGTTCCTTTTTTAAGTGTAAAGCTAAAGTTGCCATCAAAGTCTGCGGAAGTTCCTTTTTTAAGTTCTTTTACCAAAATAGATGCTCCTGGCAAAGGTTCTTTGTTTTTATCGATAACTTTTCCTGAAAGTTGATACGATTGGGCGTTTGCAAGTATACTTACAAACAAGAATAAAAAAATAGATATTTTTTTCATTTTAAAAATTTTAAAACGAATAAAAAGAGGTAATTATTCTTGTGGTTATTATTGAATAATTAATATGTGAACGTTAAATTGTTCGAAAAAGAATTGCTTTTTCGCTACTCATTAAAAACACTTGCTAGCTGTTTTCTTAACGTTCGTATCCCTAAACAGCATTACCTGTTCTAGGTTCATTGGGTATGATCTCAGCCGTTTTTAATTCAAAGTTTTTAATTTTAAGTTTAGAGTTTTCACTGTAAACTGCAACTGCAAACTGAATACTAAAAAAAGCACCCCTTTATGAGAACGATGCAAAATTAAGTTAGAAAAATTGATTGTGAAACAAAATAATGATTTTTTTAGTGGCTACCTTTTCCTGCTTCCTATTTTTTTGATTAAAACCTAATAACTATATTTTTTGCAAAAACAAAAAAGAATACCGTTTTAAGCAAGATCAAAACTTTGTAGCAATTTAATTAAGTTTTGGTTTTTTACGGAGTGCTTTTTTTACAGAAGTTCTTTTTTTAGTTTCAACTCTTTTCAAAAGAGTTCCTTTGCTTGGTTTTGTTTTTCTTCTTTTTTTAGGGCGAATTAAATTCGTTTTTAACAATTCTAAAAAGCGTTTAATGGCAATCTCTTTATTTCTATGTTGTGACCTTGTTTCTTCACAGAATAAGATTAAGATATTGTCTTTAGTTAATTTTGATGATAGTTTTGCCTTTAGTAGTTCTTTATCATTCTCGTTTAAGGAATTAGAATTTTCTAAATCGAAAGATAATTCAATTTTAGACGAAGTTTTATTTACGTGTTGTCCGCCAGCACCAGAACTTCTAGTTGCTTTAAATTGTAATTCAGAAAGTATCGTTTTTTGATTCATTGCCATTATTCATATCTTAAATATGATGATTCAAAAATAGTAGTTTTCATGTTGTTTTTTGTCTAAAAACTGATTTTTTAATATTTTGGAATAGCTATAGAGGAAATTACAAACTTTATATCCAAAGGAAATAATTTCAGCATAGATTTGAGTAATTTTACAAAAATGGTTTCATTTAAAAAACTGTAAAAATAAACTTTTATGCAAATAAAAAACTCAAGTACACAAATTAAGAAAGAACTCGTAAATAGCATCGTGCATGGTTTCGGAATTATTTTTGGCATTGTAAGTATTCCTATTTTAATAGCCTTTGCCATTAAAAGTGATAATACTGTGGGCATCATTGGTGCGGCTATTTATGGATTTTGTTTTTTACAGCTTTTTACTTTTTCTACACTTTACCATGGTTTTCAAAATGCCCAAGCAAAACGCATTCTCGAAATTCTGGATCACATCAGTATTTATTTCTTAATAGCAGGTACATACACGCCATTTTTATTGATGTATTTGCAAGATGTTTTCGGCATTACTTTGTTATCAATTTTATGGAGTTTAACGGCAGTGGGTATTATTTTTAAAATTTTCTTTACAGGAAAATGGAAGGTGTTTTCAACATTAATTTATATCGCTATGGGGTGTATTATGGTTGTTGGTGGAAGCACTTTCTTTGAAAGTATTCCCGCAAATATCCTCACAATGATTTTAATAGGATGTGCTCTTTATCTTATTGGTGTTATTTTTTATTTGTGGGATAAATATCCTTATAACCATGCAGTTTGGCATTTTTTTGTATTAACAGCGGCTGTTTGTCATTATGTGGCTATTTTACTAGCGGTTACAGCGAATTAATAAACAAGACATTTTAAAATTATATTGCTGATAGTGATCGTTTTAAATTGGACTTATTTTTAAGCTATAATTTTAAACATAAAATTTTGTCCATAAACAAAAATAAAAAGCTAAGTGGCTTTTTAACATTTAGCTTTTTATGTATAGTAGTGTAATTTAAGGAATTTGCTTATGGTAAGATCTTTAAACTGGGCTTATCTTTAAATCACAATATAAAACATATAGTCTCCCCTATAACAGAATTAAAAGTTAATTACTTCCCCCAGTTTTTAACTTTTTTTTTATGGCTATGATTATCGTAAAAATTTTTAGAAAAAAAGGTAAAATTAGACTACTGGTTTAATGATATAACGCCTTCTAAATTCGTTTCTATTTTCAATATAAAATACAACTAGAATCTTTGCAATACTTTATTTTTGATAGCAATCTAAAGAAAATAGATTTCAAATTTATAAGCAATTATTTCGAAGTACAATTGGGATAAGCAATATACTTCCTTGATTTTTTGGATTGTAAACCAAACAACTACTATTAAAAAAATGCACATTTTTTTGATATTAAAAACGATATAAAACCTTATAAAATATCGATAAAGCAAAGTGATGTATAAGTGTGTTGTTTACCGTAAACGAACTTTTTGTTTTTGATTAATCTCCTAATGAAGTTAAGCCTTCTCGAATTGCATATTTGGTTAAATCAGGTATGGTATATAGGTCTAATTTTTTCATTAAATTATTTCTATGTACATCTACTGTTTTAGAGCTTAAAAATAACAATTCACCAATTTCTTTAGACGTATTTCCTTCTGTTAGCAGTTGTAAAACTTCAGTTTCTCTTGAACTTATTTTTTTTTCATGAACCACATTATTTTCGTGTAAAAGCGTAAGATAATCTTGATTGACATTTTTAGAAAGATATTTTTTATTTTGCATCACAGTCGTAATCGCGGTAATTAACTCATCAGTATCTCCATCTTTTAATAAATAAGCAAAGGCACCAGCTTTAAACATCCCTTGAATAAATTTCTTGTTGGCATGCATAGAAAGACCTATAATTTTAATGTTGGGATGATTTTTATGAATTTGTCTTGCGGCTTCTATACCATTTAAGCCAGCCATGGCGACATCTGTAATAACAACATCAGGAACTAATTTTGCACATAATTTAATAGCAAATCTACCATCTGCAGCTTCTCCTACAATATGTAAATTAGACTTTTGCTCAATAAGACTTCTTAAACCATCACGAAGTATTTGATGATCATCAACTAAAACAATATTTATTTTCTTTAAAACATTCATATACAAATCCGAACTTTTATAAAGGTACATAAATTTTAATAGTGGTACCCTTATTGATCTCTGATGTTATCGTAAAATCTCCTTTCATGTTTCTAACACGCTCTTGCACAGCAAACAAACCAAAGCCAGAACTAGAACTACTAGATTTTTTTAGGATGCTGGTATCAAAGCCATTACCATTATCTTTTATAAAAATAAGAATAGCTTCTTCTTCTTTTATAAATTCTAAGGTCATTAAAGATGCTTCTGCATATTTTATAGCATTGGTAACCACTTCTTGAACACATCTAAAAATTAAAATAGATTGAAACTCATCAAGATTAAGCCTATCTACATTACTATTAAATTGAAATTCAATACCATATTTTTCTTGAGTATCTTCTGCGAACCAATCTAATGCATCTACAAGACCTAATTGATATAAAATAGGTGGCGATAGTTCATAGGTAATTTTACGACTATTTTCTAAAGCTTTAGAAATATGTGATTTGATAAAGTCTAAATCTTCGTAAGCACTTTTTAGTTCAACTCTTTTTTCTAAATCACTAATTCTCATTTTTGAAATTACAAGAGATTGACTTAAATGATCATGAATATTGGCTGCGATTTCTTTTTTTTGTTTTTCTTCAATCAAAGAAACTTCTGAAGTTAATCTTTGAAGAGAAGATTGATATTCTTCAATTTCTTGTTTTGCCAACATCCATTGGTTAATGTTTCTCGTAGAAGTAACAAAGGAAACAATTTTTTTATTTTCAATAACGGGCGATCCTATAGCTTCTAACCATACATAATGACCCTCTTTATGACGTGCTCTGAAGGTAAAAGCGTCTGTATTTAAACCTTTAAATATTCTTTCTTGAATAGCCTTTTTTAAAGGTTCTATGTCTTCTTGATGAACGATTTCGAACACTTCTTTATGTAATAATTCAGTCTGTTCAAAACCTAATAAATTTTTTATGGATGGACTGATGTATGTAAATTTACGATCTCGATCGTGCATACAAACTAAATCATTGGTATGGTCTGACAATAAACGATACATTTCTTCAGCTTTTTTACGTTCTGAAATATCCAGGACTATGGCTAAAAAACTTTTGTGATTGCCCTCTGTAACCAATTGTAAATGTATTTCCGCAGGGTATAAGCTGCCGTCTTTCCTTTGGTGCTTTGTAAAAAATATAATTTTATTTTTTTCACCTTGCATTAAAGGAGTAACAAGCTCTCTAAAATAAGTTTCAGTGAATTCTGGCTTTATATCAATTACAGTTAATAATTTTACTTCCTTTTCTGAATAGCCTAGGTTTAGCAGCGCACCTTTGTTGGCATAAGTAAATTGTAATGTTTCCGAATCAAAAATATAAATTTCATTCAGACTATTTTCTAGCGTTTTTTGTAAACTATTTTTTTCTTGTTCGGCTTTTTTGCGTTCGGTTATATTTACGTTTACGCCTAAATGTCCTATCAATTCATTTTTATCATTATATAATTCTCTTGCAGAGCCTTCTACCCAAACAATTTCTCCGCTTTTCGCTATAAACCTATATTCATACTTCCATTTTCCTCGTGATGCAAAAGATCCAAACCATTTATTTTTTATTAATGCTACATCATCAGGGTGCAATGCCGTCATCCATTTTTTGCCTAGAGATTCTTTTAGAGGCATCCCAGTCATTTCGGTCCAAGTTTGATTTACATAAATCCACTCTCCTTTTAGATTTGTTGTATAAATGGTAAGCGGTGATTTTTCGGTATAAGATTTAAATTTAAGTTCGCTATTCTGTATTTTTTCTTTGGCTTTTAAGACTTCTAATTGTGCGTTCTTAGCAGCTGTAATATCTTGCGTCATACCTCTTCTGCCAATAATTTTATTTTTATGGTTGTATACGGCTTGTCCTAGGTCTCGGATCCAAATTCTTTTATTTTTAAAGTTAATTAACTCTAAGTCAATATCATAAGAAACTCCATTATTCGTTAGATTTGAGGTTGCATTCAGTAGTTTTTTTCTTGATTGTTCCGTGAAAACGCTTAAAATTTCGAGAAGTGTTGGTACGCCATTTTTTGGGTCAGAACCATATATATTATAAATAGCATCAGACCAACTTAAAACAACGGTTTCTCTGTTGTATTCCCAATATCCTATTTTTGCCATTTTACCCGCTTCATTCATAGAATACTCGCTTTTTTCTGCAAATACTAAGGCGTTTTCAGCAATTTCTTTAGAGTTTTTTAATTCTAACAGTATCTTTTTAGCATCTGTAATGTTTTGCATCATACCTCTTCTGCCTATAATTTCATTTTGATGATTATATACAGGTTGCACGATCATTCGTGCCCAAAGTTCTTCATTTTTGAAATTAACAACTTTTACTTCGATGTCATAAGAAATACCTTTTGTAGTAAGCTCTAAAATTGCTTGTTTTAATTTTTTTACAGAATCTTCATGAAAACATTTTAGTATTTCTACTTGAGAAGGAATGCCCTCTTTTGGGTTTACTGCAAAAATTTGATACATATAATCAGACCATATAAATGTATCATTTAGATTATGATATTCCCAATACCCTATTTTAGCGATTTTACTTGCTTCTGACATAGAGCGCTCACTTTTTTCTACCAATTTTAAAGAAGCTTCTATATTTTTTTTAGAAAGCTCTAATGCTAGCTGTAATTTCTTGGCGTCCGTAATATCTTGTAGCACGCCTCTAGTGCCAATAACTTCATTTTTATCATTGCGCATTTGTTGCCCAAAGTTTCGTATCCAACGTTTTTCGTTTTTTAAATTGGTTAATTTTAATTCTTGTTCGTAAGCAATGCCAGTATTATCAAGCGCTAAGGAAACTTCTATCAATTTTTGTTTGGATTCTTCATTAAAACTGTTAAGAATTTCATCAAAACTTGGTAACGGGTCTTTAGGATCAGAACCATACATTTGATGAAGAGAATTAGACCAACTCATTGTACCTGTAGGTTTATCAAAAGACCAATAGCCTATTTTAGCCATTCTGCCGGCTTCGGTCATAGAAAACTGACTTTTCTCAGCTTTTTCTTTAGCAATCTTTAGTTTATTTTCAATGACTTTTCGTTCAGAAATGTCTTGAATAGTTCCTTTAAGTGCAATTACTTTATTGTGTTTGTCAAAAATTATCGTTGCAATGGCACTCACTGTTTTATAAGCCCCATTAGGTTTTAGAATACGCATTTCTATCTGATAAGCAATACCATTTTTAATGGCATTTTTCACAACATTTTCAAAACGTTGCCAATCCTTGGGATGCACTGCTTTTTTGTGATCGTTAAATTTTAAGGGTCCATCCTCTGGTTTAATTCCCCAAATTTTATAAGTTTCATCAGACCATTCAACTTCATCCTTTGCAACGTTGTAATACCAACTGCCTAAACGAGCTAGTTGTTGCGCTTCGTTCATTTTACGTTCATTCTCTTCTGCTGTTTCTTTGGCTTTGATAATTTTTTGTTCTGCCAGTTTACGCTCCGTTACATCTTCAAAAATGGCAATGATATCACCAGAACTTAATTTGTAAACGAAATTTTTAAAATATGCAGACAAGTTCTTATCCTCGTATAATTGTTCGTCATAAAATTCTGATACTCCTGTTTCCCAAACTCTTTTAAAAGTATCGGTTAAGCCTTGGTGGCTCATTTTTGGAAAAATATCAAGCAGGCTTTTACCTAGAAAATCGGCTTTTTTAGTATTAATCAAACGCTCTCCGGCAAAATTAATATCTGCCATTATAAACTTTTTTCCATCATCAACAGCGGTATATCGGCATACACCATTGCTCATATGGTTAAACATTTCCCGAAAGCGCTCTTCGCTAGCTATTAATTCTTCTTTTGTTTTATTTAATGCTTTTTCTGCTTCTTTTTGCTCTGTTATATTTATATTGGTTCCTAGATATCCTATCAATTTATTTTCTTCATTAAACAATTCTTTAGCGGTTCCTTGAACCCACGTAACTTTTTTATGTTTATTGATAAACCGATATTCATATTGCCACTTACCTCCTGATTGTATGGATGTATTCCAATTCGTTTCAACATCCTTTTCATCTTCAGGATGAATCGCATTCATCCACCCATCTCCTAGAGCTTCTTCTAAATTCATATCGGCTATCTCTAACCAAGTTTTATTGGCATAAATACATTTACCTTCTATATCTGTTGTATAAACAGCAATCGGTGATTGGTTTACATAAGATTTGAATTTAGCTTCACTATTTTCTGCTTTTTCTTTTGCTATGATTAAATTTTCTTCTCTTTGTTTATCTAAGGTTACATCTCGCTCTATGGCAATCCAATGGGTATACCAACCGTTTTCATCGCTAACGGGTGTTACGGCAAAGTTAATCCAGAATTCTTCTCCGTTTTTTTTGTAGTTGATGGTCGTTATTTCATAAGACTGCCAGTTTCTAATCGCTTTACTTAGTTTTGCAAGTTCTGCTTTATCAGATTTAGGTCCTTGCAGTATTCTGGGCGTTTTACCGATGACCTCTGCTGCAGTATAACCTGTCATTTTTGTAAAAGCCTCATTTACAAAAAGAATTTTAGGACCAGGTTCATCAAAGGGTTCTGCTTCGGTAATTAAAACAGAATCTTTTGTATGGGTGATGACACTTTCCAATAATTTTAGTTGTTGTTTTTCTTTAATTTTATCTGTAATATCTTGAGAATTTACGATAATACCATTCACGGCAAAATTGTCTAACGTATTGGTGAGCACACTTTCAAGCCAACGCCATTCTTTTTTGTAATTTTGAAACCGAAAGGGTTCAACAATCACTTTATTTTCAGTAACTACTTTTTGCAAACTAGCTCGAACTCTTTTTGCATCATCTGGATGGATAAATTCAAATATATTTCTAACATTCTTTTCATCTGGCACAAAACCAAGTAATGCAGTGTTTGTGGGGCTCGTGTATAGATAGTTTCCTTCTGTATCTAGTATGCTTATGAGGTCAGAACCTTCTTGAACCAAAGCTTTAAAACGTTGCTCACTTTGTTGTGTTTTTTCTTCCTGTTCAATTTTTTCTTCATTATCTCTTACTGAACAATACATTAGATTGGTGTTATGGTCCCATCTTGCTGACCATAAATTATAAGCAATACCGCCATTTTTTTTCTTGTAGCGATTAGAGAATGATTTCAAATCTTGTCCGCTAAATAGATTGTCCGCAGCTTCCATCGTTTTGGGTACATCCTCTTCTAAAATAAGATCTTTGTATGCTTTGCCAATTAACTCTTCGGGCAAGTACCCCCAATGTTTTAAAGAATTCGCATTTACATACACAAAATTGCCATCTTTATTAATGGTACAAAAAACATCTAAAGAAGCATCCAATAGTTGCTTCTCTTCATTTTTATTTTTTACGATATTCGTAATGTTTTTCCATCGGCAAGCGACTGCAAAAACAGTATTATCATCACCTGTTAAAGGTTCAAAAGTAGTTTGACCGTATTGCGTTTCTTCTAAATCTAAATTGTAATAATGATCTTCTATGTCAAAATATGCTCCTTTAAGTGCCCGAGTATAATATGCTTTCCATTTTTCAAGATCATATTCTTCAACTTTTTCGTGAAATACAGACTCATAAAGCTGTGGTTCTCTTCCTATAATTGTTTTTAAAATGTTTAAATACGTTTTATTAGCATACATCAATTGAAAGTCAAGATTAACTATCCAAATAGAGTCTTTGCTTTGGTCTAGAAAGGTATTATTTAGTTGGGGTTGTTTCATAATTAAAGTCTACGTAATTGCCTTAAAAATAAGAAAAAAATGGTTATATCTGAATTTTAATTACTATTTGATTTTTTGAGCTATCCAACTTATTTAATTTACAATTATTCCAATGTTTATTAGGTATAGGTGAGCTAGTTTTTGGTCTGCAATCTCTTCCGAAGATATAGAAATCTGGGCAACTTTATTTATATGATTTACTTTATTTGTGGCAAACTCAAATTTGATTATCCAAGGTGTTTAACAAAGACCCATAATTATTTTCTATATAATCTTCTATTTCTTGTAAGTTTTCGTTTATAAATGTATTGTTTGTTTGAATGCATTATCATTGTTATCAAACAATAAGATAAAAGTAGAGCACTTTTAATACATACTATTTTTATCCTGTAAATATTTTGAAGCTTAAAAGTACCCTGAAATGATGGTTAATATAATGGCAACTATTGCATTTTATAACTGACCTAGATCATTTATAACCGGTTTAAGTAGTCGTATTTTTAATTTTTTCAAAATTGATAGAAATTGAGCGAAACGAATTCCATAGTTGCAAGAGCAAAACTTTTTTTTGATGGAGTGGGAGCTATGACGTATTTCGGTATTCGTTTTTTTAAAGAATTGTTTACATCTCCCTTTGAAGGGAAAGAATTATTAAGGCAATGTTACTTAATAGGGAATCGGTCTTTGGTTTTAGTAGGGGTTACAGGTTTTATTTTAGGATTGGTGTTTACATTGCAATCTAGACCTACATTATTAGAATTTGGAGCTTCTTCTTGGATGCCATCTATGGTAAGTTTGTCTATTGTAAGAGAAATTGGTCCCGTAATTTTTGCCCTTATCTGTGCAGGAAAAATTGGCTCAGGAATCGGCGCAGAACTAGGGTCTATGAAAGTTACAGAGCAAATAGACGCGATGGAGGTATCTGGCACAAACCCTTTTAAATATTTAGTAGTAACACGTATTTTAGCGACCACCTTAATGCTTCCTTTATTAATTCTTATTGGAGATGCCATTGCCTTATTTGGTTCTGCACTTATCGAGAATTTAAAAGGAGAAGTTTCCTATCTATTATATTTTAATAAGGTATTCGATGCCCTAGAATTTAGCGATTTAATTCCGGCTACAATAAAATCATTTTTCTTTGGCTTTGCCATTGGTTTGGTAGGTTGCTATAAAGGATATCATTGTTCAAAAGGCACAGTTGGTGTAGGAGAAGCGTCTAATACAGCAGTAGTGTATACCTCGATGCTACTTTTTATAATCGATTTTATAGCCGTATTTATTACTGATATTTTTGTTGAAATATGAAAGAAAAAAATCAAGATAAACGACCTGTTTTAGAAATTAAAGATCTTCATAAAAGTTTTGGAGATACCAAGGTGTTAAATGGTTTTAATTTAAAACTATACGAAGGTGAAAATTTGGTGGTGATGGGCAAATCGGGTTCTGGTAAATCGGTCATGATAAAATGTTTGGTGGGTTTAATGCAAGCAGATTCTGGAATGATTAGTATTAAAGGATCGGATATTTTAGAACTAGGTAGAAAAGAGTTGGATTTGTTGAGAACAGAAATTGGCTTTTTATTTCAAGGAAGTGCCTTGTATGATTCTATGACAGTGCGAGAAAATTTGGAGTTTCCTTTGCGTAGAAATCGCGATAAAGTAGATGCTTCTAAAACAACAGAAGAATTAGTTATGGAAGCATTAGAAAATGTGGGTCTGGTAAAAGCAATCGATTTAATGCCGGCAGAACTTTCTGGAGGAATGCAAAGGCGTGTGGCTTTAGCAAGGGCTTTAATTTTAAAGCCAAAGATTATTTTATATGATGAACCCACCACAGGTTTGGATCCTATTACCGCAAAAGAAATTATTCAGTTAATGAGAACTATTCAAGAAAAATATCAAACATCATCATTAATCATTACACACGATATTGATTGCGCGCGCGTAATTAGTAATCGAATGATTTTATTAGTAGACGGAATTAATTATGTGGAAGGAACTTTTGAGGAACTATCTAATTCTAAAGATCCAAAAGTTCAAGCCTTTTTTAAAAATTAAATAATATGGAAAAATTAGTATCAAATACAACCCGCGTAGGCTTATTTATAGTTTTAGGTACTTTTATTCTATTAATTGCACTCTATTTTATTGGCGATAGGCAACATATTTTTAGTAAAAACATTCAACTTTTTGCTGTATTTAAAAATGTAAACGGACTTCAATTAGGCAATAATATACGGTATTCTGGCATTAATGTGGGCACTGTTAGTGACATTAAAATGATTACTAACACCAAGATTGTTGTACAAATGATGATTGAAGAAAAAACGGGCGCTTTTATTAAAAAAGATGCAATTGCAAGTATTGGATCCGATGGTTTGGTAGGGAGTATGGTGGTTAATATTCTTCCTGGTAAAGAGAATTTAAGAACTGTTGTTTCTAAAGATACCATTAAATCTTATAGCAAGATTGGGGCAGATGATATGTTGACTACCTTAAATGTAACCAATGAAAATGCAGCGTTGTTAACGGCAGATTTATTGAAAATTACCGATCAAATTTTGAAAGGGAAAGGCGCTTTGGGTACTTTAATTACAGACTCGCTTTTAACCAAAGATATTCGTGCTACTATATTAAACCTAAAACAATCTGCAAAAGGTGCTCAAAGATTAATAGGATCTTTAAATTATAAGTTTTCAAAAATAGATATGGAACAAAGTGCTGTAGGTATTTTACTTACGGATACTATTTTAGGAAATAACATGCTGAAAATGGCTACTAATATAGAAGAATCAAGCGCAGCGATTTTAAAAACAACACAACAACTAGAGCTTATGACTGCGAATTTAAATACTGCCAAAAGCACTTTTAATTATCTTACAAAAAACGAAATACTGCCAAAAACCATAGATTCAACGATGATAGAAATAAAGGAAGCCTCCCAAAAGTTAAATGAAACTATGGAAGCCTTACAGCATAACTTTTTATTTAGAGGTTATTTTAGGAAGCTAGAACGGCAAAAGGAATGAAAAGCAAAAAGACTTCCAAAATTAAAAGAATTGGTATTATTTACATGATATTATAAAAAATTAAATTGATTTAATTTCACCATCTAACATTTCTATAATTCGATCTGTTTTATTGGCAAAATCCAAATCGTGTGTTACAATCAGCAATGAAAGGCCTTCTTCCATACAGAGCTTTTTAAAAATAGTAAACACATTTTCAGCATTATGACTGTCTAAATTACCTGTGGGCTCATCACCCATAATAATAATAGGATTATTAATGAGCGCTCTTGCAATGGCAACACGTTGTTTTTCTCCGCCCGAAATTTGAGAAGCTTTTTTATGAGCTAGTTGCTCAATATTTAAAATCGTTAGTTTTTCCATAGCATCTGCTTCAATTTGTTCTAGGGTTTTTTCTCCTAATTTTTTAGCAGGTAGCATTACGTTTTCGAGGACACTAAATTCTGAAAGTAAATAATGAAACTGAAAGACAAAGCCTATATGTTTGTTTCTGATAAAAGATAATTCATTTTTATTTTTTCCTGTAATAAGTTCATTGTTTATATATAATTCTCCTTCATAATCGGTATCCATGGTAGAAAGGATATATAATAAGGTCGATTTTCCACAACCAGATTTTCCCATGATAGAAACAAATTCGCCATTTTTTATCGAAAAATTAATATCTTTTAAAACATGAAAAGAGATGGGCTTTTTAAAATGTTTGTTTATTTTTTTTGCTTCTAGTATCACAGTGTTGTATTTATTATTGTCCTCTTATAATGAGTACGGGATCTATTTTTTTAGCTTTTAATGAAGGTAAATACCCGGCTAAAAAAGTAGAGACCATGGCAAATACGATTCCTATCGCATAAAACCAAATATTAAAGTTAACAGGGTACGTTTTAATTGTGGGCAGTGCTTCGGTTTCAAAAGGAACTTTGGCTATAATTGAAGAAATTACATAGCCGATAAGTAGGCCTAAAAGACCCCCAACAAAACCAATAATAATAGCTTGACTTAAAAAAATATATTGCACATCTTTTCCTGAAAATCCTATGGCTTTTAAGATCGCAATATCATTCATTTTTTCATAAATAAGCATGTTTAAAATATTATAAATGCCAAATCCGGCAACGATTAGTAAGGTAACAGAAACTGCATACGTAATTAAGTTTCTAACATTAGTGCCTGTTTCAAATTGGGAATTGGCAGTGGTAATATCTACTGCTTTTAAACTAAATTGTTGTTCAATATTTTTTGCAAGTGGTAAGGCTTTTTCTATATCGTAGAGTTTTACATTGATGTCTGTAATATAATTTTGAGGTACTCCTAATATATTTTGAGCAGTACTCAAATTCACATAACTCTGAATATTATCTAAATCAGCAATTCCGCTCTGAAATATTCCAACAATTTTTAAAGGGAATAAAGTTCCTTGTATGGTGCTTATTTGTAAGCGATTTCCTACTTTTAACGACATTTTATCGGCAACGCCAGAACCTAAAAAAATCCCGTTTTTGTTATTCAGTAAATCTTTTGGTTCGCCCTCTACAATATAATCCTTAAAGTTAAAGAACTCAACCTCTTTAAGAATATCAATACCAATAAGATTTCCACTTAATTCTATAGCTCCCGAAATATAAAATATCTGTGTTTTTAATTGTGGGTTTGCAGTGCGGACATCTTTATTTTTATGAAGTTTATCAATAAGTGGTAGCGCGTTGTGAATTTTTGTTTGCGTTTTTTTTGGTTTGATGGATTTTATAATGTTAAACGCATTTTCGAAGTCTGGATGTGTAGCTATCGGTTGTTTTTTTGAGGGTTCAATTTCATTGTAAATATGAATATGAGGCGTCTGATTTAGAATCAAATTGTCTAGCATTCCATTAAGTCCAGTCATAAAGCTAACCAGGGCTATATAAGAACCAATACCAAATGTAACCCCCAAAGCAGCAATTGTTGTTTGTTTTACCTTGGTAAGCAAATGTGTTTTTGCAATGCTTAAGATAATGTGCCAATTCATTTTTTTGTGGGTTTAATGAGCTCTGTTTCTGTAGAAATACCTGATAGAATTTCTACACGCTCTAAATTTTGAAGACCAATAGTAACAGGTACCAAACCGTTTGTTGTATTTACTTTATTGCCTGCTAAAAGATAATCTCTCGGAATTGTCAATACATTTTTTTTAATTGCTGTGATGATATTTCCTTCACCAGAAAGACCAGGATATAATGTTTTAGGAGATTTTTCAAAACGAGAGGTTACTTTAAAAGTTTGGTTTCGTTTGTCTTTATTAGGATAAATTTTATAAATAAAAGCAGTAAAAACATCCCCTGGATAGGCATCTAAACTGATGATTACTTTTTGTCCTTTTTTAATGAAGACAATATCTACCTCATCTACCAACATTTCTATTTCAAATAAATTGGTGCTTCCTATAATAGCAAGGGGCTGTTGTGTGTTTACAATTTCTCCAGGTTTTTTATACAATGCATACAACGTACCATCTATGGTACTAGAAATTCTAAAATCTTTTGTTGCTATGAGTGCTGTTTTATAGTTGTTATAAGCCTGTTGCAATTGAGTTTTAAGTTCTGTTTTTGTACGATTGTATTTGTTTTGTAATCCTTTTAAAGCATGCGTAGTAATTTCAAACGCTAATTTTTTTGCATCATATTCAGCTTTAGATCCAATTTTTTGTTCCCATAAATTTTTTTGTCGTTGGTAATTAAGATGATCATTTTTAAGTTTAAGATTGGCAGTTTTTATTTCCTCTTCAATACCAATGAGTATCGCTGCCTTACTATTGTATTTTTTTTGTGCCAAACGATAGGAGAGCAGCGCGTTTTCTGAACTTAATTTTGGATTTGTATTTACGATTTGAATGATGGGTGTTCCTCTCAAAACAGGATCTCCTTCCGCAACTAAATTAGCTTCTAAAATACCATTTACACTAGAAAATACTTGGTATAAACTATCTGGCTGCACCGTAACAGAAACATATACAGAACTAGAAATAGAAGTTAAAATAGGTTTTATTTTTTCTTCTTTAGACCTACAGGAAGCAATAAATAGTGAAAATAGAAAGACTAAAAATAATTTATTCATCTTATTTTTGTAATCATAATTTAGGAGGTTTCTCTCAATTTTTTGGTCATCTTATTTGTATTTTTTAAAACCCATAATTGCTAATGATAAAAGGGATTACTACTCTTTAAGTAAATTATAAAGACTATACGAGTTGTCATCCTCTAAAACTGAAATAAGATGATCGTTTAAAAATTTAGCTCGTATTTTAGGAATTCCTTGTTGTAATTTTAATTTATGCAACAATAAATTTCGGGGCTCTCTAAAGTATAGTACACATTCGTTTTTAGTATTAATGATTAATTCGTGGTATGTATAATAGACCACATTTTGATCAAAAACATTTTTACCGGTGTCTGTTTTGTAATATGTAATAACGCTTGCCATACCCTTTTTAAACGGTTTTGCTACGATATATTCTGGTGGAATAATGGTTTCACCTTTCACATTTATATAGCCATAATAGTCTACTTCTTCTCGTTTTTCTTTGATAAGGCATAAACCATCACTAAATATTGGTGGCTCTTTAGACGTGCCAACAATATCTTTTCTGTAATCAACAACAAGCTCTCCATTGGTGTCTAAAAATCCCCAAGAATCGCCAACCTTTATAGCGATAAGACCCTCATTAAACACTCCTATTTCATTAATGTTTTTGAGTTGTTGTGCTCCTGCGCTATTCATGATACCTAAAATAAATAGCAGTATTAATTTAAAATTTTTCATAATTTATAAAGTTACTATTTGAGTAAAAGTAATATTCTTTGCAAGGGTTTAAAATGATGAAGGTCAGTTCTATTTACATTTTTATAAGAGCGATATCAAATAATCAATGGTATTATTTCGATGCATTTGTATTGCTTGTTCTGCGTTTATCTTTCAATGCGCAAAAGATTCCTTTTATATTTGATGCCCAATGATCATACATTAAAATGAGTATAATTTCTTCGATAGTTTCTAATAAACCAATTATTAGCATGCCATAAAATAGCGGGTAGTAGGGTACAAAAAACAATGAAATAAGAATAAAAGATGCCTGAAGAATAGCAGAAAATTTTGCTAAATAGGTATGAAATGCAGTTGCTTTTCCATATTTAAGATAAGCCATTAGCATTTGCAAACCATAGGGAATAAAGGCAATTAGAATTAACGTAATGTTTTGTTTTATAAAACTAGGTTCAAATACCCAAAGCCCCAATAAACTAACAATAAATGTTATTTGGTCACCAAGTGAATCTAATTGAGAACCTCTATCGCTTGTTATTTTTAGCTTCTTTGCCAAATAACCATCAACAGCATCGGTACAAAAACTAAATAATAGAAACCATGTAAAAAACAGTTCTTGCTTATAAATTAATAATACAATAAGAATTGGGGCAGCGGCAATACGATAAAATGAGAACCAATCTGCAACATTAAAATTTTTGAAATTCAGCATAATATTGCATACTTAAAACCTAGAAAACAACTAAAAGTTAGCGCCTATTTACTTTGATAAATGTTGCGTCAATTACAACAGGGTAACATTATAATTGTTCAATAGAATTAGAATTAGAATTAGAATTCCCTTTTTTACTTGTAATATCATTTATCTCAATCGTAAATATTACAGGGATATCATTGTTTTTAACTTTGCAAGAAAATTCATGTATAAAACTGAGCTCTTTATTTTCTTGATTTTTAATAATCTTCTTAATTCCCAATGAAAATTGATGAAGTATTGCTTTTGCTCCACTACCTGAGCGTTCTTTGTAGGTTCCTTTGATGACGACCGATTTCCAGTCATTTAATGAATGTATGGTAGATACACATAACGAAACTTGCTTCTTTTTTCTTAAAGCGGTTATTTTATGGCCAATATTTGAGTAACAAATAATGTTATTTTCATTTTCATTATAGAAATAAGTAATCGGTACAACATAAGGTTCATTTTTATAAATGTACCCTAAATTACCAATATATTTTGAATTCAGTATTTCGGTTATTTCTTTATCGTAGTGAGGTTTAAGCATAACTATTTTTATTTAGTTTTATAGTGAATAAGTTTTTCTGTAAAAATAAAGTGCTTTGTAAATGAACCAAATGACCTGCGTCATTTTATCTATTTGAATTCGAACTTAATTTTGTAAAATGCTTGAAGACATTTTAAAATGAAAAAAATATTAATTCCAACAGATTTTTCTAAAACATCCTTAAACGCTATAAAGTATGCGATGTATTTAATGAAATATGAGAAAACTAAATTTATCATATTACATGCATATGCAGACGAGTTGTATGCCATTGCAAAGGATTTGAGTAGAGAGGATTTTGAAGAACTCAAAAAAATTTATCAAAAAAAAGTAGACAAGTCATTAAAAAAAGAAATTGCCGAGGTGCTTGGTATTTCTTTAAACACCAAACATAGCTTTACTTCTATTTCTAGATTTGGAGGTCTGGTAGATGAAACCAATGAAATTGTAGATAAAGAAAATATTGATTTGGTGGTTATGGGAACCAAAGGAAAAATGAATAAGAGCAATATAACTTTTGGGAGTAAAACGTTACAAGTTATAAAATATGTAAAATGTCCTGTGCTTTCTGTTCCTTTCGGTTATTATAAAAAGAGCCTTAAAAAGATACTATTTCCTTCGGATTATATGTTGCCTTTTAAATACAGAGAACTTGCATTAGTAAGTAATTTGGCATTGAGTTTTGGAGCAACTATTACTTTTTTATATATATCTGATTTTAAAGAATCGTTACACAGACAATTAGACAATAAATCATTTTTAGATCAATTTTTTGAAAATAACAAATGTACATTTTTACAAACTCCTGAAAATGGTATAACAAATAGTATCAATAAAATCATTAAAGAAGATGCAATAGATTTGCTTGTTATGGTAAATCAACGGCATTCTTATTTAGAACATATTCTATATAACTCTACTATTGAGAAGATAGGATTAGAAATACAAATTCCTTTTTTAGTACTTCAAAATTTACACCGCTAATCATAAAAAAAACAAACTTAATTATGAAACGAATCTTATTACCAACCGATTTTTCAGACAACGCAGACAATGCGATTTCTTATGCCGTTCAATTATATAAAGATGTAAAATGTAAGTTTTTTCTTATTCACTCCTATACACCATTGGTTACCAATACAGGTAGTATGTTAGATACTTATTCTCCGCCGGCGATACAAAATATAGAAAAAGAAACAGCAGAACAAAAACTAAAAGAAACTGAAAATTTTTTCAAAAAGAAATTTAAAAATGAAAATCATTCATTCATTTCAATGGCGTCATTTAATCTTTTAATACCTCATATGAAAGAAGTTATCAAAGAGATGAAAATAGATTTAGTCATTATGGGAACTAAAGGAGCTACAGGAGCCAAAGAGATTTTTATAGGAACCAATACCATGAAAGCTATTAAAAAATTAAATTTTCCTATCATTGCTGTTCCTGCTGAATTTAAATATATAAAACCAACTCAAGTTTTATTGCCTACGGATTATCGATTTCAGAAATCTAACAAATACTTTTCATTTATAAGAGAACTCTGTGAAGCAAATAATTCTAGACTGCATATTTTATATGTATATAACAGCGTTCCTTTAGAAAAAAAACAGCAAAAAATGGAAGCTTTTTTAGATGTTTTCTTTATTGATACTTTACGTTTATTTCATGTTGCAGAAAAGCAAGATCTTGTAGATGCCATCGAAACCTATGAAATAAAGTATAAAATTAACCTCTTAATAATGCTGTATAACAAACATAATTTCTTAGAGAATTTACTTTTTAAACCTATAGTGAATGAAATGGTTTATCGCACCAATGTGCCATTTTTGGTAATACCCTCTAAAAAACAGTAATTTATAAACATACATATTCTGTATTATGAAAACGATTCTTGTACCCACAGATTTTTCAAATAATGCTTATTGCGCTTTATATTATGCTGCTAAATTATTTGAGAAAGAACCTTGTAGGTTTATTATTTTAAATTCTTTTAAAGACCAAATTCTGCAAATTACAGATCCTTTTTATGTTTATAAATCCGAAGAATTGGTTAGCAAACTTTGTTCTACTTCAGAAGCAAAATGTTTAGCGGTGCAACATAAACTTATAAGCGATATAGAACCAACTAAACATACTTTCCAAATTATTGCCTCCTCCTTTTTTTTAATAAAAGCAATTCAAAAAGTTATTCTAAAAGAAAATGTAGATTTTTTAGTGATGGGCAGCAAAGGAGCAGCAGCTAAAGAAAACTATTTTATTGGCAGCAATAGTTTTGAAGTTATAGAAAGCATCAAAGAAGTTCCTCTTTTAATAATTCCAGATCAACTAGAGTATAAAAAACCTAAAAAATTAGGACTTGCTTCAGGTTTTAAAAGAGGCTATTCAAAAAAACAGCTAGCTCCCTTAAAAGCAATTAGCAAATTATTTAATGCCAAAACAAAAATTATTTATGTTTTTGAGGGAGAAAAATTGAATGATACGCAATTAGAGCACCTTCAAAATTTATTAAAAACGTCTAAAAAAGATGGTTTCGAACTTCAATGGCTTCCTGAAACAAGAAGCAAAGCAGATACCATTATGGAGTATGTTTATAAAGAACAAATAGATATATTGGCTATTTGCTATCATGAACATAGTTTTTTGAGTGCTTTATTTAGAGAAAATCTGGTCAAAGAAATATCACAAACTATTAGAACTCCATTATTAATTTTACCGAGCAATGACTTATAAATATCAAACTTTTAACTAACTAATGTATGCACTTTTATGATATTTTTTTAGATAGATAGCATGACAAAAAGAATAGTACTACCAACAGACTTTTCAAAAAATGCCTATAATGCTATACATTATGCTATTGAATTATACAAAACACAGTCTTGCGAATTTTTTATAATTCATTCTTATTATCTTCCACTTCCAGAATTCAAAAATGAAATCTTGTTAAGTTTAGAGTCTACCTTTAAAAAGTTAAATGAAGTAGAAGAACAGGCTGAAAAAAACATGAAAAATTTAAAGTCTCAAGTTTCTTTTATTGATGACAATAGAAATCATACTCTTCATTTTTTGAATGATTTCGGAACTTTTCATGACGTTCTTAAAAGAATTATAGAAAAGAAAGAGATCCACTTGATAATTATGGGAATGCGCGGAGAGACTGATGATGAAAACGCGATTTTGGGTAGTAATACGTTAAACACGATCAAAAAGTTTAGAAGCTCTGCGGTATTGTCTATTCCTGGTGATATTATTTTTAAAAATCCAAAAGAAATTGTGTTTGCTACTAATTTTAAAATCCATTTCAAGAAAAATGAAATGGCAACACTCATAGAAATTTCAAAAGTAACCAATGCAACAATTCGAGTTTTGTATATTCAAAGTGATAAGGAATTTAGCAAGGAACAAAAGCAAAATAAAATTTTACTCGATAAGATTTTAGGTTCAACTAAGTATACACATCAAAGGGTATTCCATCAATATTTGCAAGAAAGCAATCAGGATTTTACTCAAAGTAGAGATGGTAAAATGATAGCTTTTGTAAACAAGAAACATGATTCTTTCGGAAGTATTTTCTCGAGCCCTATGGTAAAAGAATTAGGCGTTAGCACCAACATGCCTGTGTTAGCGTTGCAAGATTTAAAAAACTAAAATGTAAAGTAATTTTAAACAATAACGGATATAATTTTATTGATTTATACTTTTTTAAACGGATGCTATTTAAGGATCTACATAATTTTTATGCATGTAAAACAAGTAAAGGTATTTTAGTTCCGTAGCTAATATCATCATCTTCAGTTCCATAAATAAAACGATCAATAAAGGATGTGGATTCTATAAATAAAGCATGTACGTCAAAATTTAACAATTGTATGGCCGCATTAATAGCAACGGGTACAGGAAGATGCTGAATACTATAGTAATCAAAAGGAATCTCTAAAAATAGAGTAGCTAAAGCAGTTTTATGCTGCTGTTTTTCTTCTTGATTCGAGTTGATGTCTAAGATGCTTAAAGAAGCTTTTTGTAATTTTAAAAGTTCGGTAAGCGGTTTTATTTTATCTGTTTTAAAATCTTTACATTGTTCCGTTGAGAACAAAACGGAATGGATAGGTTTAAAATTGTAATTTTCAGGAATCACGAGAACAGGACAATCTACTTCTCTAATAACATTTAAGGTATTGCTGCCAAAAATTGCTTCTTTTATTGCTGTGGCACCGTTACTACCCATAATAATAAGGTCTATATTTTCTGAAATAATCACCTTTTTTAGGGCATCAGTTAAAGAATTGGTATCAAAAAATACTTTAAATGTAAAATTTTGATTTTTGTTTTCTTCCTTTAACTGGAGAACTAATTCATTCAATTCTTTTTTTTTCCTTTTTTTTTCTGATTGATAATTATTAGTCTTTTCAGAAGTTGCCATTAAAACATCAACAATGAGTTTAGATTCTTTTTGAACATATAAAATAGAAAAGGAACACGACGAATTTTCATATAATTGCATGGTATATCTTATGGCATGAATAGAGTTTGCAGAGAAATCTGTGGGTAAAAGAATATGTTTCATGGTATCGTAATTTTTCTAAAAATACCAAAGAATCAAGAAATGTAAAATGATAAGCATCATTATGAATTCGCGTTTTAAAATATCCATGATACCAATTTAGACATAGTATATCATTATAAATCGTTTCTTTTTCGCTTACTTTTTGTTAAAAAAACGACTCTAACAAAGGCAATGCTTTATTTTTTACCTGTATTTAAAGAAAAAGTACAAGGCATAATCTATTAAATCTTGTTAATTTGTACTATGCAATGCATAGTACTGTAACAAAATATGGATAGTTTCGTCTACATAGTATATTAATCATTTAAATTTTAAACAATGAAGACAATCAAAACATTACTATTCGGAATCTTAATAACATTTAGCAGCCAAATATTTGCAAATACAATGGGAACATTGCCAAAAGATAGCCTTACCTTACAGGAACAAGTCAAAAAATTATTAAATATAGACGAAACATCGGTTTATCAAGATATCGTTGTAAATGTCGAATTTAAATTAAATGAGCATAACGAAATTACCGTAATGTCGGTTGATTCTGAAGATTTTGAGATTATTAGGTTCATAAAAACCTCATTAAATAAAAAAACACTTTCAATAGACAAAGCAAGTACATCTAAACTGTATTCAATTCCTGTAAAATTTATAGCACACAAAACAAAACATTCCTAATAATATTTCTATGGGATGAGGTATCATTATTTTAAGAACTCCTTTATAAGAGTTTTAACTAGTAAAAATGTTACGGACTCAAAAGTACAAGCAGTTGAAACATATCAAGTGTTCATAAATCCTTTCTTTTTCGTTTACTTTTATCAAAAAAAAATGCAACCAAAATAGGGTTGCATTTTACTATTTTATTTATCGCCCTAAATTAAGCAGAATTTCTACTCGCATTAATATTACCAAATAAAGAACGCATCACCATTTTTTCAAAGACTTCTATTTCTTCAGCGTTTCCTTCGGTTTTTTGCAATTCTTGAATTTGCTTTAATGCATACTGCTGTATCGTGAGTAGCGGCAGTACAATACTTTCTCTTATTGCTATTGATGCTTTTCCTACCGGATAATTTTCCATCAATTCTTTGTGCCCGGTTAATTTTAATAGTAAGCGTTTTGTAATGGTATATTCTTCAAAAATTAACTTCCAAAAATCTCCAAAAACTGCATCATTCGCCATGTAAGCAGTTAAACCAAAGAATGATTTTGTTAAACTCATCATACTATTTTCTAGCAAGGTTTTAAAGAAATCTGACGCATTGTAAAACTCTACAATCTCATCAAAACGATTGGCATCTTCATACTTTTTTAGCGCAGTTCCTACACCAAAAAAGCCGGGGACATTTTGTTTTAACTGACTCCAACTTCCTACAAATGGAATGGCTCTTAACGAAGAAAAATCTAGGGTATCAGAATTAGAACGCTTACTAGGTCTGCTACCAATATTTGTTTTTGCATAATATTTTAAGGTACTCATTTGCTCTAAATACGGCAAAAACTGCGGATGATTTTTAAAATCAACGTAGGTTTTATAACTCGTTTTTGCCAAATCATCTATAATAGTTCTGTGTGAATCATTTAATTGATCTTTTGTGAAAACCTCATTTTTAATTCCAGAACTTATTAATTGCTCCAAATTATATTGAGATGAGTTTAGAGTCCCAAAATTAGAGCTAATGGTTTGACCTTGAATTGTTAATTGAATTTCCTTGTCTTCAATTGTTGGTCCTAAAGAAGCATAAAATTGGTGTGTTTTTCCGCCACCTCTTGCAGGAGGTCCGCCACGACCGTCAAAGAAAATAACTTCAATATCAAATTCTCTAGAAATTTTTGTAAGCGCTTCTTTTGCTTTAAAAATACCCCAATTTGCCATTAAATAACCACCGTCTTTTGTTCCGTCGGAAAACCCTAACATAATGGTTTGTTTATTTTTTCTTTTCGATAAATGGTATCGATAACTATTGTTGGTATATAAAGTGCGCATTACATCACTCGCATTTTCTAAATCATCGACAGTTTCAAAAAGCGGAATGACGTCTACAGGGAGTTCATTTTCAAAACCACATAAATTGAGCATCGCAAAAGTTTGCATTACATTTAATGCAGATTGATTGTTACTAATAATGTATCGATTTGCGCCACGTTCTCCATTTCTCTTTTGAATCGTTTTAAGGGCATAAATTGATTCTATGGTACTTATAGACATCTCATCAGACAACATTTTAGGATCTATATTTCCTTTTGTGACTGCTAAAATTTCAATTTGCTCTTTTTCTGATAACTGATGATAGTTTTCAGGAAACGTCGTATCGCCGGCGCTTATTAAATCATCTACAATCTGTGTAAATGCTTTGTGATGCACTCTACTATCTTGTCGAATATCTAGCGTAGCAAAGTGAAAACCGAAAATACGTACCTTGTTAATAAAGTCATTTAATTCTTCAATAAATAAAGAGTCGTGCTTGTCTACAACAATTTCTCTCGCCGCATATAATTCTTCTAATAGTATTTTTTGAGAAAAATTAACCTTGCTATAGCTTCTAATAACATGTTTGTATAAGCGTTTTTCTATTTGAGATAAAATTTCTTGAACACCATCAAAAGTAAAGCGTCTTTTTAAACTTCTTATATCACCATAATAACTTCTTAAAATCGCCTGACGTAATTTTTCGGCTACGTCTAAGGTTATTTGAGTTGTAACAAAAGGGTTTCCGTCTCTATCGCCTCCAGGCCAAAAACCAAGATCTATAATTTCATTTTCTATAGGATGACCATCATAGATATTGTGCTGAATATAATTGTATATTTCAGGAACAGAATGATAAAACACGTTTTCTAAATACCAAATTAAACTGATGGCCTCATCATAAGGTGTTGGTTTCGTTTTTTTATAAAAGGGTGTTTTTCCTAATTGCGCCAACAATTTTTTGATTAATAATAAATCGTCATTTTGAATGGCTTTATCTAAATCTGTAATAATACCTAAAACAGAACCTGGATAAAATTGTGTAGGGTGTGCTGTTAAAACAATGCGAACCTTAAAATCTTCTAAATGCTTTTTGAGGGCTTCTTTTTTATCACTTAAAAAGGCAGTTTCTTTAGAATTACGCAGGGTACCAAAACCGTCCATATTATTTACAATCGGAAAAGCAGCGTCTTCAATGGCATCAAATAAAACTACTTGGCGTTCTATATATTGAATGAATTGAAACAGTAAATCCTTTTTATCTTTTTTATTTAAAGTATCTAGATATTTATAGAAAAACTGCTCTACAATTTCTGTAGGATTATTTCCTTCTTTAAAACCTTTTTCGCAAATTTTATGAAACAGCGGCAGTAATACTCCCGTATTATCAATTTTATCAAAAGGAAGGGTGATAAATATGCTGTTGTAAATTTGATATTTAGACAACACATTGTCATTAAATCTCGTCAATTTTGGTAATGCAGACATATTTTTTTTGTTTTATACCGTGAAATTACAAAAAACAAAAAGTAAAGAACATAGCTTTTTACGAATAATGTTTTAAAAATCTACGAAAACGATATAAATATAGCTGATTTTTATGTAGATGTTTAATTTCTAGTAAAAGTATTGAATTTGTTTTTTTATTCAATAGGTTGAACAGAAAGTGGGTTCTGGCATTGCAAGTTCCAACGAGTTGGATCGTTTTCTAGTAAAAATCCTTTTAGCAAATTTCGATCTTGATATCTTTTATAATCATCAAAAATATAAGCAGAAGGAGTATTCCTAAGATTATTAGAATCTATAGACATTCGATTCAAATCTAAGTCTAAAAGATCCACATAAACGAAATTAAAATTAGTAAGTTGTAATTTTTTGTTGATGGCAGAAAAACCATTTTTATCACTTATAGCTTTAGAAAACGTATAAATACTTGCAGGTTTGTTTGATAAATTTATGTTCTTTTTTTGAGCATTAACAGCAATACTAAAAAGAGAAATTATAACTAAAAATGAGCCTTTGGTTTTCATATTTTTTTAGATTTTCATCAAAATTAATTATCAAAAATGATACACGTTATTTTTCATTAAAAGTTTGTAAACCTTCTTGCAACCAATTATAATAGGTGTCTCTGTCTGTATATTGCTGTGCACTATTTAAAACTTCTAAATCTGGACTTAATAAAACATAATAAGGCTGTGAGGCATTTTTAAAATTGATGACCTGAAACGTAGACCATTTATCGCCAACCGTTCGTATTTTTTTTACCTTTCCGTTTGGTTTTAAAAAATCGAATTGTTCTGCTTCTGGCAATTGCTTTTCATTATCATCTACATACAGAGAAATCAGAATATAATCCTCTTTTAAAACTTGATACACATCTAATTCGCTCCAAACATTTTCCTCCATTTTTCTGCAGTTTACGCAAGCCCAACCTGTAAAATCTAATAAAATAGGTTTGTTAACTTCAATCGCTTTTGCCAAACCTTCATCAAAATCCTTATAACAATCTAAACCTAAAGGGCAATCGCTTTCTTGCGCATACAAACTGTAAAATTGAGGAGGAGGAAAACCACTTAAAAGACTTAAATTCCATGTAGGGTTTTTTAAAACTCCTGGCGCCATATAAACCACAAAAGCAACCACCAAAACACCAAATGAAATACGAAAAAAGGATAGTTTTTTGATCGGTGAATCATGCGGGAATTTTATTTTACCGAACAAATACAAACCTAATCCGATAAAAATTACAATCCAAATTCCCATAAATACTTCCCGTTTTAAGAAATCCCAGTGCGCCACTAAATCTGCATTTGACAAAAATTTAAAAGCCAAAGCCAATTCTAAAAACCCTAAAACTACTTTTGTGGTATTTAACCATCCGCCCGATTTTGGCAAAGAATTTAACCAACTCGGAAACAGCGCAAACAACGCAAAAGGCAATGCCAATGCCAAACCAAAACCAGTCATACCAGCGGTTAATTGCATAGCACCACCATCTGAAGTTAAAGAACCAGCTAATAAAGATCCTAAAATAGGACCTGTACAAGAAAAGGAAACAATTGCCAAGGTTAATGCCATAAAGAAAATACCAATAAGACCGCCCACAGAAGAAGCTGAATCCATTTTATTTCCCCAAGAACTTGGTAGCGTTATTTCATAAAAGCCAAAGAAAGAAAATGCAAAAAAGACCAAAACCACAAAAAAGAAAATGTTTAACCAAACGTTTGTAGAAATGGTATTTAATATTTCTGGATCTAAATTATCTAAAAAGTGAAAAGGAAGACTCAATAAAATATAGATAATTACAATAAAAAATCCGTATAAAATTGCATTAAAAATTCCTTTGCTTTTATGTTGCGATTGTTTGGTGAAAAACGATACTGTTAAAGGAATCATCGGGAACACACATGGGGTTAAAAGTGCTAACAAACCGCCAATAAAACCGAGAAAAAAGATGCTGAATAATCCGTTTGAACTTTCGGAACCTGTATCTGTTGTGTTTTTTAAAAGTGATGTATTTTTTAAATCTAATTTTAATTTTTTAGCTAGAATTTTACTTTTGTCATCAATTGTAATGTCTTCTTTAATTTCGTTTCCAAGCAAAGAAATGGTAAAATTTTCATCAATATTAATACAAGCTGTTTCGCAAACCTGACCAAAGAAATTTAGTTTGATACTCGTAATTTCTTTGTTTGTTAATTGAATTCTTTGGGTAATAATTGCTTTGTTTTTAAAAACAATTTCTTCTTTTTCCCAAGTTTCTGAATATTTTTTAAAGGTATCTTTTTCATCCGCCTTACCAACTAATTTATAATCTGTGGTAGCATCTGGAATGGTAATTTCTAGCGGAAGAGAAGCATCTTCAGGATTGTATTGCGAGTATAAATACCAACCTTTATATAATGTTGCGCTAAAAATAATATCATATTCTGTGTCCGATATTTTTTTTACAGAGGTTTCAATTTTTATGGGATTATCTTGTGTTTGCGCATTTAAAAATAAAGAGAATAATAAGATAAAAAGTGCTATAAATTTCTTCATTATAATGTTGTAATTTTTAAGTAATTCTTGGTGGATAATTTTGATGAAAATCGCCTGTCTTGTCTATAATTAATCACCCAAATAAGTTCATTTTTAGCACTGCAAAGTAACCAAGTGGTTTCTTTTTCAATAAGAGAAAACTTTTCGTCTTTAAAAAATTTACTCAACTTCTTTTTTCCTTGCATTCCTGTTGGATAAAGATAGTCTCCAATTTTCCATTTTCTTATGGTTAATGGATACTTTAACAAATCTTTATCAACATAAATAGTTTGGTTGTTTTCTGTTGATTTTTTAGTAACTTCTTCAAAATTTAAGTGAATTGGGTTTGTAATTTCTAATTCATCTTCGTTAATATCAAAAGACCTTTCGACTGCGCTCAAGGTGACATCTGTCTTTTTTGATACAATTAAAAAGTCTCTGTCCTTTAATAAACGGTGTGTTTTAGAAAAAACTTGTTTGCCTGATTGTGCTGACAGCAAATGGTAAACATCATTCCATTCTGTAAAATTATATGCTTTTAATAATTGATACAAATAGGCTTTTGGGTTCGAGAGTTGCTGTATTTTTGCAATATTTATTTTAGCAATAGCCTCTTTTTTTTCAATTACTTCGGATGAAATATCATCAATTCGATCTTCAAGAATTTGTTGACTTTCTTGCAAATTTTTCAGAGTTTTTCCAAAAGAGGAAAGTAAACTTGGGTTGATTTCTTTTAAAATAGGAACAACTTGATGTCTAATTTTATTCCGAATATATTTTGTTGATGCATTACTCGCATCTTCTCTCCAATGTATATCATTTTCTTGAGCATACGTTAAAATTTCTGCTCTAGAAAAAGGTAAAAGTGGTCTGATAATATTTCCGTTAATTGCCGGAATTCCTGTAAAACCTTCTAATCCAGAACCTCTTGTTAAATTGATTAAAAAAGTTTCTAAATTATCATCTGCATGGTGCGCCGTTAATATATAATCGAAATTGTGTTTTTCAACTAATTCTTGAAACCAATTATAACGCAATTCTCTTGCAGCAATTTGGGTAGAAAGTTGATGCTTTTTTGCATATTCCTCTGTTTTAAATTTTTTTATAAAAATCTGATTAGACGTTTTTTGAGATAAATTATAGACAAATTCTTCATCTAAATCACTAGCAGCTCCTCTTAATTGAAAGTTGCAATGTGCTAAAGAAATTGGATACTTTAATTCAGAAAAAAGATGTGTTGAAACCACCGAATCCAATCCTCCAGAAATAGCAATCAGTATTTTTTTACCCTTTAAAAAAGGGAAATTGCTGTTGATATGTTTTGTGAATTTTTGTATCATTTTAAGGGGTAAAAATACGAAAATTAAAAATGAATAAGATAACGTTATAAGACCTCACAGGTTTTTAAAACCTGTGAGGTCTATGATAAAATTAAAGTTGAGAATTCAACCAATCAACAACATCTTGTAACATTTCTTCTTTACATAAATCATTATGCAATTCGTGATAACCGCCTTTATATAATTTTAGTACTGCGTGGTCAGTATTATTTGCGAATTCTTGTGTTCCTTGATAATCAATGATTTTATCATCGGTTCCGTGTACTAAAAACATAGGAGTTTTTAATTTGTTGGCATTTCCAATCGCCCATTGACCAGATTCAATAAAGGTTAATGAAAAATTAGGACTTATTTGATCATGCACCAAAGGATCCTTTATATATTTTTGAACTTCTATAGGATCTCTAGAAACAGCATGGGCATCTAATTCATTACCCATCGTTATGGACGGAGCAATTTTTTGTAAGATTTTACCCATTGCTAATTTAATTTTAGGAGGCTCAAAAGCCAATTTTAAAAACGGACTTGTAGCTACAATGCCTTTTAAATCATGCTTTTTTCTGATGGCATAATTGATCACCGCATTACCACCCATAGAATGCCCATATAAAAAAATCGGTTTGTTTGGAAAGAGTTCTGTGGCTTTTTCTATCGTTGTTGAAATACTTTTTAAAACCGCTTCAAAACTCGGATTATGACCTCTTTTTCCAGTTGTTTTTCCATGACCAAAATGATCAAAAGCGACTACAGAAAAATCATGATCCGTCAACTTTTCCGCAACATGTTGATAGCGCCCAGAATGTTCTCCCATTCCATGCACTAAAACAACAACTGCTTTTGTGTTTTCTCCTTGCCAATATTGACCGTAAAATTCGGTATTGTAAATATTAAAATTGAATTCTTTGTGTGTCATGTTTGGCGATGTGTTTTATGTTTGTCTAAATAATCTCCTTTTTTATCCTCAGTCTATAGAGCTTGCCGATGGGCAAAACAAAAGATCCGTAGGGTTGTCAATATCATATAAATACTGATGGGCTTTAGATTCTTTTTTACAGAATGGCTCTATTAGTTTTACCATATTCTTAAAACCCTCTAAGGTTAAAATACAAAAAAAAGTTTGGTTGTCTTTGGTAAGAATTCCTTCATCAGATTTAAACAACCCGAAAATTAAATTACAATTACGGGGCGTTATAAAATCGAATTGTGCCAAATCTAGTTTTTGTTTTTTTTCGATAACAGTCTCTATTAAAAGAGATCTAAATTGAATGGCTTCTGCTTTGTTAAAGTTATAAAGACGAACAATATTTTCTTTGAGACCATTATAATTTTCTATGTAATCTAATTCCATTTTTCTTGATTAGCCAATGATATTCGTTTGAATTCTGCGTGCGTTCATTTCTGCAATATTCACAATTGAAATACTTTCGGGGCATTCTACTTCGCATGCGCCTGTAAATGTACAATTTCCAAAACCTTCTTTTTCCATTTGATACGTCATTTCTGCCACACGTTTATGTTCTTCGGCTTTTCCTTGCGGTAAACTGTTAAGGTGGTTAATTTTTGCAGCAGTAAATAGGGCAGCAGATGCATTTTTACAAGTCGCCACACAAGCGCCACAGCCTATGCAGGCGGCAGCATCCATAGCACGATCTGAAATTTCTTTAGGTACGGGAATGGCATTGGCTTCTGGAGCAGTACCCGTTTTTGAGCTGATAAAAGCACCTTGTTCTATAATTCGATCAAAAGCAGAACGGTCTACAACTAAATCTTTAATAATCGGGAATGAGCTTGCGCGCCAAGGTTCAACCACAATAGTATCGCCATCTTTAAAACTACGCATGTGCAATTGACAAGTGGTTATATGATCATGCGGGCCATGTGCTCTACCGTTAATAAAAACACCGCATTGCCCACAAATACCTTCTCTACAATCATATTCAAAAGCAATGACTTTTTCGTTTTTAAGAACCAATAATTCATTTAGATGATCTAAAGCTTCTAGAAAAGACATGTCTTCCGTTAAACCATCTACTTCGTATTTTTTTATGGCTCCTTTATCTTTTGGACTTTCTTGTCGCCAAATTTTAAATGTTATTTTCATACTATATTACTTATAGCTTCTTACAGAAGGTTGTACAAATTCAAATTCTAAAGCTTCTTTATGTAATTTAAAATCGCCCTGATGATATGCCCAAGCAGAAACATAAGAAAACTCTTTATCCTTACGAACTGCTTCGCCTTCTTCCGTTTGAAACTCTTCTCTAAAATGAGCACCACAAGATTCCTCACGTTCTAAAGCATCCGTGCACATCAAAATTCCTAATTCAATGAAATCTGCCAAACGCAGGGCTTTTTCTAATTCCGTATTCATTTCTTTATCATCTCCGGTAACTTTTACATCCTCCCAAAACTGATCTCTAATGGTTTTAATTTGAGAAATTGCTTTTTCTAAACCCGCTTTGTTTCTGCTCATGGCGCATTCTTGCCACATTACTTTGCCTAATTCTCTATGAAAATGATCTACTGTTTTTGTGCCATTGATAGCAAGTACTTTTTGAATGTTTGCTTTGGTTTCTTTTTCAGCTTTTTCAAATTCCGGGTGATTTGTTGTTATGGTTGTTGTTTTTATTTCGGAAGCCAAATAATTATTAATGGTATTTGGTAATATAAAATAACCATCAACACTAGCTTGTAATAATGAATTAGCACCTAATCTATTGGCTCCATGGTCAGAAAAATTACATTCTCCGATAGCATATAAACCAGGAATTGTTGTCATCAGTTCGTAATCTACCCAAAGCCCGCCCATAGAGAAGTGTGCTGCTGGTGAAATTTGCATGGGTTCTTTATAAGCATCAATACCTGTAATTTTTTTATACATTTTAAAGAGATTTCCATAGCGATCTTCAATGGTTTCTATTCCAAATTTTTCAATAGCATGTTTAAAATCTAGGTACACCGAGTTTTTTAAGCGACCAACGCCAAAACCTGCATCAATTCGTTCTTTTGCTGCACGCGATGCAATATCGCGAGGCGCCAAATTACCAAAACTAGGGTAACGTCTTTCTAAGTAATAATCGCGTTCTTCTTCAGGAATTTCATTCGCTTTTCTAGTATCTGCTTTCATTTTTGGAACCCAAATACGACCATCATTTCTGAGTGATTCAGACATTAAGGTGAGTTTAGATTGAGCCTCACTAGATTGTGGCAGTGCTGTTGGATGAATTTGAGTAAAGCTTGGCGCTCCAAATAAGGCGCCTTTTTTATGAGCTTTCCATAAAGCACTTCCGTTGCACCCAATGGCTAAAGTTGACAATCTAAAGACACGAGAATATCCTCCGGTAGCCAATACTACGGCATCTGCAGCAAAACGTTTTAATTCGCCAGTAACTAAATCTCGAACAATGATGCCTTTTGCTTTTCCATCAATGACCACTAAGTCTAGCATTTCGCTACGCGGAAACATTTCAACTTTTTTAGCACGAACCATTTTATACAATTGTGAATACGCGGCTAAAAGTAGTTGTTGACCAGTTTGTCCACGTGCATAAAATGTTCGCTGTACTTGTACACCACCAAAACTTCGATTGACTAAGGTTCCTCCATATTCTCTTGCAAACGGAACTCCTTGCTGCACATAATGATCAATAAGCGGAGCAGATAATTCTGCTAATCGATAGGTGTTGGCTTCTCGAGACCTAAAGTCACCACCTTTTAAAGTGTCATAAAACATGCGATATACACTATCGCCATCGTGCTGATAGTTTTTTGCAGCATTGATGCCTCCTTGAGCAGCTACAGAATGCGCCCGTCTTGCTGAATCTTGGTAGCAAAAACATTTTACATCATACCCCAATTCGGCTAAAGTTGCTGCAGCACCAGCGCCAGATAATCCAGAACCCACAACAAGAATATTTAGTTTTTTCTTATTTGCCGGATTTATCAACTGCGATTTTACTTGATAGTTACGCCATTTATCTTCGAGTTTTCCTTCAGGTATTTTTGAATCTAATTTCATATGCTAACTATTTGAGGTACACAATAAACGGAATGATGGCAAAACCAATGCCCATTATTACTGCATATATCAAGGCTATTTTTGCCAAAATTTTCAACCCTTTTTTATGATAAAATCCTAAAGTTTTAAAGGCACTTTTTAATCCGTGATGCAAGTGCAATGCCAACGGAACAGAAATTAATGTATAAAATATAACAAAATAGATGTTTTGAAATAGGCTATAAGTTACTGCATAAACATCTTTATTTCCATGCGCATCAAAACCTACTTCTTCTCCTAATCCTAGTTTTATACGTGCCCAAAAATTGGCAAGGTGGATAATGATAAAAATTAAAATAAGCATTCCTAAAATGCCCATGTTTTTTGAAGTCCATGTGCTATTTTCTTTGGAATTATCAACAACATATTTTTGAGGTTTTGCTTTTCGATTTTTAAGCGTTATGATGAAAGCGTAAAAAGCATGAAGAATAATGGAGAGATACAAAACATACGCAATGATTTTAATAAAGGGACTTTCTCGTAACGTTGTAGAATAGGCGTTGTATACATCTCTAGCAATATGTTCTGGTAATAACAAAATACAATTTGCAGAGAGATGAACAATCAAAAAAATACATAAAAATAGACCTGTCAGTGCAATGATTGATTTTTTGAAAAACATCGGTTATCTGTATTTTTAAATGATTATGAAAATGCTTAATGCTATGTTTTAGACTTATAATGAAATGTTTATTTGTAAGCGATACATTGTTAGTAGTAATGCTATAATCCGAAAGGTGGATTGTTTATTAAAAAATCTGTTTTAGATTTTTCTTTATTTATAAATTTTATTATAACTTCAGGAGTTTTATATATTTTTAAATGTTTATCGTAAATGCTTTTTAAAAAACTTCCAGACGCACTACAACTAACAATGTTTATATCACATTGCTTTTTATTTTCATTTTTGGAATCTAATCTCTTAATCATAATTTATTTTTTATCTATTAATATTTATCTTAATTTAAGCAACATGGCACACACCTATCAGTTAATTACTCTTGTATGCCTCTATTATTAGAAAACTTGAGAACAAACAAAGGCTACATGCGTTTGTATAAAAATCTACGATATTTCAAATATAAATTTAACCAATTTAATTGTATAATGTTGTACTAATAAATTGATTTTTTTTTTGATGGATTAGAAAGAATGAGTAGAGTTTCTCTAAAATAGTTCTTTATGTATTAAAAGTAAGCGAAAAAGAAATGCTTTAGTACCGTTTTATGAACATAAATGCGCATAAATCATATCTAAATACTTCTTTTCCGCTATGAGTTTATGAGAATAGGATATTCTTTTTATTTTTTTACCTTCGTTTCAAACGGATTGAAAAGGAATAAATACCCTATCCTTCTTTATTTTAACCTGTACTTTTTAATCCACCAGAGAGTGCATTTACCAGTAATAAAAGCATTAACAATAATTTATTGCTTTCCTCTGGATTGCTTTCTTTCTGCGCTCTCCAATTTTTTAACGATTCTATTTGAATTGCATGCAATACTTCTAAGGCCTCTTTTCTAAGTTTGTTGTTTTCTAGTTTAGAGATTCTTCTTTCTTCTACAGATGCACTCATCAAGTTTTCAATTTGCTGCAGACAAAGGTTATAATCCGTTAGTATAAGCTCCATGAGTTCATTTTTAACACTAGGATCTTGTACTAAATCTGCAAAAACTTTCATGATGTTGGTATCAGAATTTAGCAGATTTGTTTCTATTTGAATCAAGTCATACTTTAAGAAAAGCCAATTTTGCGCTTCTTTTTTTAAATACTCAAAATCTTCTGGGTACTGTTCTGCTAATTTTCCAAGTGCGGCGCCTGTTCCAAACCATCCTGTAAGATTAAATCTTGATTGGTTCCAGCTGAATACCCATGGTATAGAACGAAGATCGTTCAATGATCTTTGTCCGGTTCTACGGGCTGGTCTAGAACCAATTTTACTTTGTTCTAAGACATCTATTGGAGTAGCTTGACTGTAAAATTCTATAAACTTCGGATGGTCTAACAATTGTCTATAATTACTTCTAGACATTTCTACAAGACGATCCATGATATCGTATAATTTTTCGTTTTTAGTCTCGTTAGTAGAGATCATCGCCTGACGGGCTGTACCAGAAACCAACATTTCTAAATTATAACTAGCATTTAAACGATTCGCAAATTGATCGGCAATAGTTTCACCTTGTACCGTTACTTTTATATGACCACTCATAGCGCCAGCAGGCATACTTTCTAAGAAACGATGAATTTTTCCACCACCTCTACTAATGGTACCACCTCTACCATGAAAAAAGCAAAGATCAATTCCGAGTTGTTTTCCTACTGCGGTAAGATTTTCTTCTGCCTTATAAATAGTCCATCGGCTGGTTAAAATTCCGCCATCCTTATTACTATCACTATAGCCCAACATCACCTCTTGCACTAAAGCTTTTTTACTTTTTAGCACTTCTTGCACAATGGGATGTGTTAAGTAGGCTTTCAGTATTTCTGGACCAGCAATCAAGTCATCAATAGTTTCTAGTAATGGTACAACTGGTAAATTATCGTCTTTTAAACCTACTTCTCTTAAGAATAGAAAAACAACCATTAAATCACTTAAACTACGCGTCATACTTACAATTACAGAACCAATACCATCGGTTCCGTGCAGCATTACATACTCCTTAATGGCTCTAAAATATCCAAGAAGATTGTCAGCTTCTGGTCCGCATGAAGTTCCAGCCACCAAAAATGGACGGTTGCTAATTAGTTCTTGATTGATAAAAGACAATCTTTTTTCTTCGTTCCAGTTTGCATAATCTGAATCTGCAGCGCCAGAAGCTTTTAGTATTTGGCTTATTGCTTTCTCATGATACTCACTGTTTTGCCTAATATCTAACTTTGCTAAATGAAAGCCAAAACAATCTAGAGATCGTTCGATCGGTAAAAGGCATTCTATATTGATTTGATTTGCGCCTAACTGAATTAAAAGTTGTCTTAACTTCTTTAATTCTGCAGCTAAATCTGCTGGTCTGTTATAATAGCAAGATGCATCAAGATCAAAACGTTCGTTAATGGTATTTTGTAAACGTACAATTAACAAATTAATGAACTGGCGAAGAGGTTCAGAAGGGTTGCGTTCTAACGCTTTTTGTCCTTCTTCATCTAATTTTTCTGCAGTTGCTTTTAAATCAAGAATAAATGTTGTTGGAATGTCATTTAGATATTCTGAAAAACTTAGTTGTTTTGCAAGCTCAACTAGTTTTTTCATCATAATTTTCAAAGCCGATTGGCGATGAAGTTTTAGCGTAGATGCCGTAAAATCTGGGGTAACATAGGGATGACCATCTCGATCTCCACCAACCCAACTACCAAATTCTATTTTAGGAAATTGTTCTGGATTTTCTAATAATTCCTTTGAAAATCCCATATAATTCCATGCATTCAGCAAACGCTCATCGGCTAAATGTAAGGCTTTTGGGAATACATTTTCAAAGTAATGCATTACATTGCTGCGTTCATCTTCTAATCTTGGTTTTTGTAGATAAATCTCTCCAGTTCGCCACCAACGTTCTAACAAACTTTTTATTTCTTGTCGTATTATTGAGCGTTCTGCTTGAGACCAAAGAGGATTTTCATTTTTTACCAATAATTTATAGAGTTCTCTATGAATATCTAAAACCGTTAATCTTTTTGCTTCGGATGGGTGTGCCGTTAGCACAGGCATTACCTTAACTTTTGGTAATAATTTTGCAATTTCTTGCTCATTAATGCCCGATGTTTGCCAAGACTTTAAAGTTTCTCCCCAAGATCCACGGATACTTTCTAAGCCATTCTGGCTCTCTGTTTTTCTCCGAAATTGAGCGGCGGCATTTTCTTCTACTGAATTAAGAAGTTCAAAATAAATACCGATTACTTGTGCTACTTTTTCATCTTGAATGTCAGTATGTTTTATAGATGAATGATCATTTTCTTGAGGAATCATTTCGGCTAAATCTTCTTCTCCTACAGATTGGAGCATTTCCTTAAATATGGAAATTAGATAAGCAAAATCTGTTCTAATTTTTTGCAACCCTTCGGATTCCAATGTTTTTGTTTTTTTCTTCATTCGTTTTTATTATGTTGAGCAAAATTAGAGAATCAAAAAGTTCTCTTTTATGATTAAAATCATATTTGAATGCTAATTTAATTGAAAATAATTTTTTAAAAAAATCGTGCGCTGGGAATTCGAAAAAAAAAGAGCCTTTTAATCTAGTGAGCTTCTAACCAATTAGATCCTGTCCCAATTTCTACATCCAAAGGTATATTCATCTTAAAAGCATTTTCCATTTCGAATTTAATAATGGGTTTAATGGTTTCTAATTCTTCTTTATAAACATCAAAAACTAGTTCATCATGCACTTGTAATAGCATTTTAGATTTAAAATTTTCTTCCTCAAAACGATTGTGAATGTTAATCATCGCTATTTTTATAATGTCAGCAGCCGAACCTTGAATAGGAGCATTTACCGCATTTCTTTCCGCAGCACCTCTCACCACAGCGTTTCTAGAATTGATATCTTTTAAATAGCGCCGTCTATTTAAAACAGTTTCTACATAACCGTGCTCGCGCGCAAAATCTACTTGTGCAGACATGTAAGCTTTTAACTTTGGATAGGTTTCATAATAGGTGTCAATTAATTCTTTGGCTTCACTTCTACTTAAATCCGTTTGATTGCTCAACCCAAAAGCAGAAACTCCGTAAACAATACCAAAATTTACTGTTTTAGCATTGCTTCTTTGTTCGCGTGTAACTTCATCTAACGGAACGTTAAAAACTTTTGCAGCGGTAGATGCGTGAATATCCTCGCCATTTTTAAAAGCACGTATCATTGTTTCCTCTTCACTTAAAGCTGCAATAATTCGCAACTCAATCTGGCTATAATCCGCCGCTAATAAAATATAATTTTCATTTCTTGGAATAAATGCTTTACGAACTTCACGACCGCGTTCTGTTCTAATCGGTATGTTTTGTAAATTAGGATTGTTAGAACTTAACCTTCCTGTTGCCGCAACTGCTTGCATATATTGCGTATGAATTCTCCCTGTTTTTGGGTTGATTTCAATGGGTAATGCATCTACATAGGTACTTTGTAATTTTTTATATTGACGATATTCTTGAATATCTCTAATAATTTTATGGTCTTTTGCCAAATAAGATAAGATATCTTCGCCTGTTTTATATTGACCTGTTTTGGTCTTTTTAGGCTTATCAACCAATTTCATATTTTCGAATAAAACAATCCCTAATTGTTTTGGCGAAGCAATATTGAATTCTTCTCCTGCCATTTCGAAAATATTTTTTTCCAAACGGTTAATGTCATCGGTTAAAGCAACAGATAATTCGTTCAGAAATTCTGTGTTGATGTTAATTCCTTCGATTTCCATGGACGTTAAAACAGAAACAAGCGGCAATTCGACTTCTTCAAATAATTTAATTACATTTCCATTCTCTAATTCTTTTGTAAAATGTTCTTTTAGTTGGTAGGTAATATCGGCATCTTCAACGGCATATTCGGTTTGATCTGCAATTGGAACCACACGCATAGAAAGTTGATTCTTACCTTTTTTACCAATCAATTCTGAGATAGAAACAGGTTGATAATTTAAATAGGTTTCTGCTAAAATATCCATATTATGGCGCATATCTGGATTGATGAGGTAATGCGCAATCATCGTATCAAATAATTTGCCTTTTACAGGCATCGCATAATTGGATAATACTTTGATATCATATTTTAGGTTATGACCAATTTTTTCGATTTCATCGGATTCAAAGAACGGTCTAAATTCTTCTAAAATAGTTTTTGTTTCGTCTTGATTTTCTGGAAAAGAAACATAATATCCTTTGCCAGCTTCAAAAGAAAACGCAATTCCGATTAACTCAACTTCCAAGGCTTTTAAACCCGTCGTTTCTGTGTCAAAACAGACAGAAGTTTGTTGCATTAATTTTTGCAATAATAATTTTCTTGCGAAGGCAGTATTTATATGTTGATAAAAATGATTGGTATTTTCAATAGATTTAAACCCTGATGCAGTTTCTGCTTTGGTCATATTTCCTGCGCCTGGAGCTGCAAATAAATCAAATTGACCTGCTACTACTGAAGCTGCTTTGTTATATTTTGATTTTTCTAATGCAGCAGAAGTACTATTTTTAGCCGTTTTTGGGGTGTTTTTAATTGTTTCGGTGTCAAATGTTTTTAAGAAATTGGTTAGTAGATTCCTGAATTCTAGTTCGTTAAAAATCTCAGTAACTTTCTCAAGATTTGGTTGGTTTAATTCAAAATCTTTGGCATGAAAAGATACAGGAACATCTAGCATAATGGTTGCCAATTTCTTAGAAAGTAAGCCTAATTCTTTGGCGCCTTCTACTTTCTCTTTCATTTTTCCTTTTAGCTCATGGGTATTTGCTAACAAATTTTCTACAGTACCATAGGCAGCTAAAAATTTTTTGGCTGTTTTTTCGCCAACCCCAGGTAACCCAGGAATATTGTCTGAAGCGTCTCCGATCATTCCTAAATAATCAATGACTTGTAAAGGATCTGTTATTCCGAATTTTGCTAACACTTCAGGAACGCCCCAAATATCATAACCACCACCAAAACGGGGTTTATACATAAAAATATTTTCAGAAACCAATTGTGCAAAATCCTTATCTGGTGTTACCATAAAAGTTTGGTAGCCTTCTTTTTCTGCTTGTTTAGATAGTGTACCAATAACATCATCTGCTTCAAAACCTTCTTTTACCATGATGGGGATGTGCATGGCTTTTAAAATCTCTTTAATATAAGGTATGGCTAATTTTATAGCTTCTGGAGTTGCATCTCTGTTGGCTTTATAGGCTTCAAACATCTCTACCCTGTCAGCACTTCCTCCTTGATCAAAACAAACGGCTAAATGATCGGGTCTTTCTCGTTTAATAACATCTAAAAGAGAGTTCATAAAACCCATGATGGCGGAGGTATCTAATCCTTTCGAATTGATTCTGGGGTTTTTAATAAAAGCGTAATATCCGCGAAAAATTAATGCATATGCATCTACTAAAAAAACTCTTTTTTGATCTGCCATTGTATCTTTTTGAAAAGATAAAATTACAAAAATCTAAAATAAATTAGGCTTTATATGAAGCCGATTTTAAATCCTTTTTAAAAGGAGCTTTTAATTGATATAGAATATCTTCAGATTTTTCTGCGTCTAAAATATCAACACCATAAATAATATCTTTAGTGTCTTTATATATAAAGGTTCCAAAAATGCGATCCCAAAAAGAAAAGATATTCCCGAAGTTGGTATCGGTCCAAGGCATTACATGATGATGATGAAATTTATGGGTATTTGGCGAAATAAAAACATAACTAATGGTTTTGTCTAGCCAAAGTGGTAATTGAATATCTGCATGCGAAAAATAAGTAAATAGTACCGTTAAAATACGATACATTAAATAATAAGAAACGGGCAAACCTGCAATGAATACACCAATGAGGGCAAAGGTTTCTCTAAAAATAAAATCGATAGGATGATGTCTGGTTCCTGACGTTACATCTACATGGGTGTCGCTATGATGTACCGCATGAAATCGCCACATAAACGGCACTTTATGTAGTAAAAAATGCACAAGATATTGCGATGTGAAATCTAAAATCATAATTGCTAAAATAATTTCTACCCAAACGGGCCAATCTACCCAATTTAGCAACCCAAAATTGGTGGTTTCTATCCATAAGAAAACACCTACAGTTATAATCCCAAATAGTACATTAATAAGTAGGGTAGAGATTAGTAGAATCAGGTTTGTTTTAGCATGTTTCAATTTGTTATATGGATGTTTTTTTAGAGGATAAATGCCTTCTAGCATCCAGAATAAACAAAGGCAAGCAACCACCCAAAGAAATTTCTGTAGGCTTGTTAAATTTTCAAAAAAAGTGACTATTGAATCAATCATTTGAGTTAAAATTAGTCTCTAAAATTACTAAAAAAACTTTAACAAGATCTTAAAAATCATTCATTTTTTAAAAGTTACCTTTGATAGATTTAAAAAATATATTGTATGCCCCGTTGGTTAATTCCACTTCTTATTTTAGTTACCTTAATCATTGCTATAGAAATTTATACGTTTCAAGTGTTTAAAACAATTTCTAAAAGTGCGCTGATAAGGTTTTCTTTTTTAGCCATAAGTGTTGGTGTGTATCTCTATTTTTTGCTTACCATTTTAACGTATGATAGAAGTCAAGGTCAAACCCCGCAATTTCAGCTGGCAATGGGAATTTTGTTAACTTTTTCTATCCCAAAATTAGTCATTATTTTGGTGCTGTTTGGCGAGGATGCCTATCGAGGCGGATTAAAATTAATGTCTGCAATTTCTAGTGAAGAAACACAATCTTTGGTGGGTAGAAGAAAGTTTATTTCTCAAGTAGCATTGGGCTTAGCCGCGATTCCTTTTGCGTCTTTTATTTACGGAATTGTACAAGGAAAATACAATTATAAAGTCATAAAGTATCAATTAACTTTTGATGATTTGCCAGAGGCGTTTGATGGGTACACGATTACGCAAATTTCAGATATTCATTCTGGAAGCTTTACGAATAAGAAAAAAATACAATACGGGGTTGATTTAATCAATGAGCAAAAATCTGATTTAATGCTATTTACGGGTGATATTGTAAATAATAAAGCAGATGAAATGGATAATTGGTTGGATGTCTTTGATAAATTAGAAGCCAAAGAAGGAAAATATGCCATTCTAGGAAATCATGATTATGGAGATTATATGGATTGGAAAAATCCGCAAGACAAAATAGACAATTTCCAGAAAGTAAAAGATATTCATCAAAAAATTGGTTTTGATTTATTGTTGGATGAGCATCGATATTTAGAAAAAGGAGGGCAAAAAATTGCATTGATTGGTGTTGAAAATTGGGGAAGAGGCTTCAATCAAGCTGGAGATTTACAGCGGGCATCAGCAAAAATAAAAAAAGAGGATTTTAAAATATTAATGTCTCACGATCCTAGTCACTGGGAAGAAAAAGTAAAAAATGACGATTTTAATTATCACCTTACGTTAAGTGGACATACGCATGGTTTGCAAATGGGCATTGAAATTCCGGGTTGGTTAAAATTTAGTCCATCACAATTTGTTTATAAACAATGGGCAGGATTGTATGAGGAGTATGGCAGATATGTGAATGTAAACAGAGGTTTTGGGTATCATGCTTTTCCTGGACGCGTTGGTATTTGGCCAGAAATTACGGTCATAGAATTGAAGAAGTCCTGATCCTCAGCTTATTTAATAAGATTTCTTATATTTGTTTTAAAGAAATATATAGAATTTATTTTTTCCTTTTAAAAACATTGTATTATGAAAAAATTTGGAGAATTGATTGGTGCAGATACCCTTGTTTTAATTGACTTTTATTCAGATTGGGATGAGGATGAAAATAGTCTTGCTATTTTAAGAGAAGTTGCTGCTGCTTTAGGGGATACTGCTAAAGTAATTAAAATAGATATTAAGAAAAATGAAACTTTGGCAGATGCTTTGCGTGTAAAAGGAAATCCTACTTTTATGATTTATAAAAATGGCGAAATGAAATGGCGCCAAACAGGTATTCAAGATGCGGAGACTTTAATTGGTCTCGTACACCAATACGCTTAACAGCAACTTTATTCTATTTCTTACTATGAATCGTTTCTTTTTGATTTTACTTTTTATCAAAAAAGTACCGAAAAGAAATTTGTTTAATTGTTTTTAACTTCAATTCATCAAAAAATAATTCAATTTTTTGTATCCAAATAATACACCCAAATTCGTATTCTTAGACCATTTATTGCTCGAAATTACCGTTATGAAATGCGCCTTTTCTTTTCTATTTCAACTAAAAAAGAAACCATTACTAAGGCTATTTTTTAGTATTATAAGAAAAAAGAATCATTTTCTTTTTCAGTAATTTCAAACAATAACGGGTATTATTATTCTTCTTGAGGCATAATATGCTCAAATAAAGTTAAGGTATCATTAAACTCATTTTCTAGTTCTCTTACAAAATTTTCATCTGTATCATATTGCCTTACTTGGTCTACAATACCTTTGTATAAGTATCTAAAAGTCATGTCGAATTCCTCAAAAATCATATCGAAATCTGTTACAGAAAAAGTACTGAACCATACTAACTTTTCCTTAAATAAACGAATTAAGTTTTCAGCAGTTTCTCTTGCTTTTTCCTGTTCCCCAAGTTTGTAATACATTTCTGGGTAATCCATGGATAGGCTGTAGTGATCAAAATCTTCGATGGCTAACTTGTCTAGAGAAAAATCTAAAACTTCAATCGCTTTTAAGGTGTCTCCTTCTATGGCGAAAGCCTTAGATAAGCGCATCAAACTATTTCGTAAAGAAATTGCATTTCGTTTGGTTTGTTCATCTAAATAAATTTTACCGTCGTTAATATTCCTCCAGTCCCATTTTTGTATGTTTTTATACATTTTTTCTGGATCAATTCTACCAATATCAAACAAAGTTAGCTCTCTTTCTAACTGTCCGTTTTTGTTGTATATTTTAGTAGGAGTTCTAATCGGCACCAATTTAAACGCAACACCATCTAATTGTAAATAATCTTTAAGCCAAATATATTCGCTATCGGCATTAGAGCCCCCTGTAAAATATATAGGGCGTTCCCAATTAAAATTATTTAAGATATCTAACATTAAAATAGTGTTTTTTCCGAGCGCTCTATCAATAGTAATATCAATATAAGGCACAATTTTATCGGCATCTTTTTGTGCTACAATTCCATATTTTAGAACATTTTCTTTGTTAACAGGAATTCTAATTTTATTTGTTGGTAATATTTTTTCCGGATTCCCATCATCATCTAAATCATAGAAAGTTCTTTTACTATCGCTACGGATCCATTTCATATAATCATCTAACTCAAGTACAGAATCTTTTAATTGAGGAAATAATTCAGCGAAATAATAAGCAACATCTAAGGTGCCGTATTTGTATTCATCATGCGTTAATTGCGATGGAATAGGAGCCGCTTTGTAACTAGCTCTTTTCATTTGGTCTATATACCAATCTGTTTGAAAGAGGCTCGTATTTACCAATTTTATATCGGTTCTAATGCCTTCTACCTCTTGCATATACCAAAGTGGGAAGGTATCATTGTCACCAATGGTAAACATAATGGCGTTGGGATCGCAACTTTCTAAATATGCCTGTGCATTTAATCGTGTTGTGTATCTGTTAGACCTATCATGGTCGTCCCAGTTTTCAAAGGCCATTAAAGAAGGTACTGCTAGTAAACACGTTAACGTAATGCCGAGTGCTATTTTTCTTCTTGATCCTAAGTATTTTAAATATTCATATAAGGCAAGTACGCCGAAACCTACCCAAATGGCAAAAATGTAGAAACTCCCAACAACGGCATAGTCACGTTCTCTTGGTTCAAAAGGTTTTGGGTTTGTATAGAAAATAATGGCAAAGCCTGTAAAAGCAAAAAAGAGAAATAGCGTAAAAAAGTTTTGCTTATCCCATTTTATTTGAAAGAACAACCCAATAAGACCCAATAAAAGTGGTAGAAAATAATACGTATTTCGTCCTTTGTTGAGTAAAACTTGCCAAGGAAGCTTGTCTTGAGAGCCTAATCTTGCTTCATCAACTACATCAATTCCACTTAGCCAGTTCCCGTTAAAAATATCTAAATTTCCTTGAATATCATTTTGGCGCCCAACAAAATTCCACATAAAATAACGGCCATACATATACCCAAATTGATAGCTAATCATAAACTTAATGTTCTCAGCAAAAGTGGGTCTACGCTTGCTATTGGCAGGGATTCCTGCAATAGTCTTATACATCTTTTCTGAAGCAGGATTCACCATTCTTGGGATAAACCCTTTGTGTTTGTCCGACCAATTTGGTAAAACATCTTTATAATTGTTTACAATTACATATTTACCGTCTATTTGCTCGTATTTTGGTTTGTCGTCTCTGGTGGGATTATTAGCATCTTGCTCTCTATTATACGTATTTGAATAATAGGTATCATAAAAAACATTGGCATCACCATACTGTTCACGTTCATAATAGGCTAATAATTCACGTGCACTTGACGGATTGTTTTCATTAATCGTAGTATTTGCATTGGCTCTAATCGGCAACATTAACCATGATGAAAAACCAATCATGATAAATAATAAGGAAAGGATTAACGTGTTTGCCGTTAATTTTTTCTTTTTTCTGGTGTAGTTTAATCCAAAATAAAATAAAGCAATTAAAATAATAGCGGCAATGATGCTTCCTGAATTATAAGGCAATCCAATAGTATTGATAAAAAACAATTCTGACGCACTAAAGAATTTTAGCGTAAAAGGGAAGATGAATTTAAATACTAATAATAAAACAAACACAGAAATAACTGTAGCGATAGCAGTTGTTTTTAGGTTGATATTTTTGTATGTTTTAAAGAAATATAACATTACAATGGCAGGAATTACCAATAGAGAAAGAATGTGAACGCCGAAAGATAAACCGACCACAAAACTTATAAGAACTAGCCATTTGTGACCTCTGGCCATATGCATTTCACTTTCCCACTTTAGACCTAACCAAAATAATAATGCCATTAAAAAAGAAGACATTGCATATACTTCGCCTTCTACAGCACTAAACCAAAAACTATCAGAAAAAGTATATGTTAAAGCACCTACTAAGCTACTGCCTAAAACAGCAATCCGTTTTCCTTTAGAGATGTTTCCTGTTTTTGCAGAGAGTTTTAAGGCTAAATTAGTAATCGTCCAAAACATAAAAAGTATGGTAAATGCACTAGCTAAAGCAGACATAAAATTGACCATTTTACCAATTTCAGCTTTATCTGTAGTAAACATAGCAAAAAATGCACCCAACATTTGAAAAAGAGGCGCTCCTGGCGGATGCCCAACTTCTAGTTTTACAGAGGTTGCTATGTATTCACCTACATCCCATGCGCTTACTGTTGGCTCTAACGTTAAAGTGTAGGTAATTAAAGCTATTGCAAATGTTACCCATCCTAAAATGAGATTCCACTTTTTAAAGTTTTCTGATGTCATAAAATTGATAATAATCTGTGGGCGAATTTACTAATAAATATACTAAAAAGTAGGTGATACCTTTTTTTCTGTTTAGAAAACACCTCATAAAATTTTGTTAAAGATAAAATTTATTAAAAAATGTTTGTATAATTAAAACTTTCGATTAAATTTGCACCCGCATAAAAGCATTGGCCTATGGTGTAATTGGTAACACACCGGTTTTTGGTACCGACATTCAAGGTTCGAGTCCTTGTAGGCCAACAAAAGCAACTTTTAATCTATTGATTATAAGTTGCTTTTATCTTTTTAGGGCATTTCCTGTGTCGGTTTTTGTGTTGATTATTATTTTATTTCCTTACTAGAATTTATAGCATAAAAGAATAAGATAGTGAGCATATGGAAGGCTATCATCAATTTTTTCATAGCAATTTACCCACCTTTTCACGAAGTGATTTTTAAAAAATAAAACTTGTTTATAAAAGATAGTAAAGGCAAAAAAGATCGAAAGACTATTTTATCTGATCATCTTTTACAACTATTGAGAAGCTATTATAAAAATGAAAAACCCTCTTAGTGGCTTTTTGAGGGTCAGACCGGAGGAAAGTATAGCACTACTAGCGTTCGGGCTACCTCTAGAAAGGCCGTAAAAGAAACTGATTCCAATCCTTGGGCAACCGTGCATACACTTCGCCATTCTTTTGCCACGCATTGCATTGAAGACAATATAAACTTAAGATATTTACAAAATATGTTAGGACATAGCTCTCCAAAAACAACAGAAATCTATACCAAAACCATTCATATAAATAAAAAAAACATAAAAAGTACTTTGGATAGTTTACTAGAAAAGACTAGTTTTAAAACGTAGAACATATGTGCGATATATCAACAATGCTCATATACAATTGTTGTACGTAATTTAATCCCAGTTCCAAAAGTCACATTACATCTCTCTTTCCAAGCTATATGTCATATGAATGACGTATCAAATACATTGCTTAAATTTGATAGAAATTAAAGATTGATTTAATCTTGCATCGAATTTCAAAGAAATGAAACAACCCCAATTAGGAAAAAAAATATTAGAGTTAAGACTTGATAAAGGATTAACGCAAACTGAACTGGCTGAAAAGTGCAATATAAGCTTAAGAACTATTCAAAGAATAGAGTCTACAGAAGTTACACCAAGAAGTTATACGCTTAAGTTAATTTTTAAGGTTCTGGATTTTGATGGTTTTAGTTCTTCAATAAAATCAGAAAACTCAAATAATTCGAGAAAAAATGTAGTTAGAACTATCCTTATACTTTTAACGACTTCTATTGTTTCTATTCTTATTTTCAAACTTGTCATTAACTCTAATAAACAATCAACCAAAGAAGTAACTGAAATCATACATAATAATCAATCAAACATAAAAAAATGGATGAACAACAAACAAGTTGATTCAGTACTCACAATATATAATGATAATGCTTGTATTTTAAATTCAGTATGTGGAAAGATTCAAATTCGCCAAATGATGAATGACATTGTGAATAATGATTATGAATTAATTGAATATAATTCTATATCCATAAATGTTAGTGACACCATAGCTGTAGAAAAATACAAGAACACTTATAGATACAAAGGAAAAGTTAGTAATCAAATAGGTATTACAGAATGGCATTTTAAAAATGGAAAATGGCTGATTACAAATGATGTATTTCGCGATTAACAAACTACCAAAAACAAAAACATGAGAGTAAAACTATTCTTTATATTGTCCTTAATAATACTTACACAAAGTTGTGAAAATGCAGATTATGAAAAGAATAAAGAACTCTACTTGCAAGAACAATTAGAATTTGCGAAACCAATATCGAATTTTATTAAAGGAAATAAGTACCCATTATATATTCTAAACCAAAATGATTTTACACAAAAGATAGATTCATTACAGTCCATCTTTACTCAATATCTTGACAATAATAAAAGTAAATTGGACAAGAAAACCTTTAATGAGGAAACTGTATTAATTAAATTGGTATTCGACAAGTTTATTTTAGAATACCCTGAACTTCACAAAAGATATACAGGTGAAAAAATTTCCCTATCTAAAACAAATCAATCTAAACTGAACCAGAACTTAAAAATCTTTAACGACACAAGTTTTTTTTCAACTAGAGAGTTAAAAGAATATATAACTTCACACATTCAAATTGAATCTGATAAAAAATTAGGAAGCGGTGTTTTTAGCAAATCAGACAATCAGCAATTACGAGCAGACTGGAGTGTTATAGACAAAATATTCACCAATAGTAAAATCAGTGATTTTTGGAAACACAAATATCTAGACTACCATATTAACAATTTTGGAATAAAAAATATAGACAAAATTTATTCTAGTTTTATTGCCTCTTGTAAAACAATTGAATATAAAAAAAGTATTAGCAAAGTTTATAATTCTCATAAAATGGGAAGAGATAATCACCTTATAGAAACCTATAAAGAAGTAGATGGTTTTAAATTAGATATGCATTTGTTTATACCAAATTCTGAGGAATTCAAAGGAAAGCGACCTACAATAGTAAAATTTCATGGAGGTAGTTGGTCTGAAGGGAAACCTGACTGGTTTTTTAGTACAGCAGAATCATACGCCAAACAAGGCTGGGTAGTTGCTGTTGTTGAATATCGAATAAAAGGAAGGCATAATACTTACCCCTTTGAGTCTGTTAAAGATGCTAAATCTGCAATTCGCTGGATAAGAGAAAATGCGGAAAAATATAATATAGATTCTAATAAAATTATTGCCACAGGAGATTCAGCTGGAGGTCATTTATCTTTAGCAATAACACTTATTGAGAATTGGAATGAGAGTACAGATAATCTGCGAGTAAATGCAGTGCCTAATGTTATCATAGTAAATGCAGGAGTTTATGATTTAACAACTAGAGAAAATAGATGGATTACTGAACAGTACGAAAATAAAGAAATAGCCAAAGAAATTTCACCAAACCATTTATTAAAAAAGAGTCCTATTAAAATGCTTTTAATTCATGGAGAAAAAGATAGAAATTGTCCTTATGAAATCGCAGTATCTTTTCATAAAGAAATGAAAAAATTAGGAAATGACATCCAGTTTCATACTGTGAAGAATGCTGACCATTGGATATGGTTTGGTAAACACTCTGCAGAAGTTTCAAAAATTACAAGTGAATTTATCAGAAGTCTAAACTTTTAAAAACTACGTACAACAACGTGTATAGTCAATTGCTTGGTGATCGCCTACTTGGAAATTCCTTCGCAATTTCCTCTGGTTCGTTTTCTTTTGCTAACTTAGTTCCTAGCCTACGCAACTAACCATACACAATACCGTTGTGGGTAATGCTCAAAAAACTTCAAAATTAATATAAAATTCGTATTTTTATAAAATGAAATCAGAAGTAATAAAATCATTATCAAATACATTCGAGGACCATTCTCAAACGACTGAAAATGGAATTGAATTTTGGTTTGCTAGGGACATACAGCACTTATTAGGCTATTCTGAATGGAGAAATTTCCAAAAAGTAATTGTTAAATCAAAAATCTCTTGTGAGATAAGTGGTAACGAAGTTTTAGACCATTTTGTTGACGTCAACAAAATGGTTAAACTAGGCTCTGGAAGTCAACGGAAAATTGATGATATTATGTTGACAAGATACGCTTGTTACTTAATAGCTCAAAATGGAGACCCAAGAAAAGAACAAATAGCATTTGCTCAAAATTACTTTGCTATACAAACTCGAAAATTTGAGGAAATTGAGAAAAGGATAAAAGACTGGAAAAGACTACAGGCGAGACAAAAACTAACATTATCAGAAAAAGAACTTTCTGAACTAATTTACGAACAAACTGGTAACGATAGGAATTTTGGATTAATAAGAAGCAAAGGTGACCAAGCCTTATTTGGAAAAACTACCCAACAGATGAAAAACAAATTGGGATTACCTAAAGGAAGAGCACTTGCTGACTTCTTGCCAACCATAACAATAAAAGCAAAAGATTTTGCAACAGAAATAACTGTTTTCAACACAAAAGAAAAAGGACTTTCAACTGAAAGACAAATTTCTGCAGAACATATTACAAACAATCGTGGAGTCAGAAACATTCTATTAAAACGAGGTATAAAACCAGAGGAATTACCCGCAGAAGAAGATATTAAAAAACTTGAAAGAAGAGTAAGTTCTGAACCGAAAAGACTTGGGAAAAATCCAGACAAATTAAACTAAAATGCACTACACACAATAACTAAGCATATGGCGTGCCGATAGGCCAACGCTATATGCCTTGTTGACTGATCCATTGCTAAGGATAAGGGGTAAAACGACGGTTTGGGTTTGGGTTTTAAAAGGAGTGTGACTGGGGAAAGTAGAGTATTTTCAATAGTTCTATTGCATACAAGCTATTTATGATGCGCTTTTTTTAATTTTTAGTCCTTCTAGATGGCATTTTAGGTGTCATTTTTTGAGTTTAGGCAGTAGTATCCTGCATGGGCACATTGCCATTTGGGAGTGTAATTTAAACTCTGTCTGATAATTTTTCCGTTTTAAAAATAGTTTGATTTTTTCTCTTTGCCAACTTACGAAAATCCTCGTGGATTTTTCTTGGTTCGGGTTTTATTTACTTGCTTTAGTTCTTAAACCACGCAAATTTCCTTACACAAACAAGTTATGTGCAATTTGGTTACGTTACCAATATTTGGTACATTTGAGTAAAATTATAACCAAAATGGGAAAAAATACATCAATATCACTTGGAAATCATTTTGAAGACTTTATCAGAGAAGAAGTAAATTCTGGTAGATATGGTTCGGTTAGCGAAGTAATTCGTTCAGCATTACGTTTGTTAGAACGGGAAGAAAAAAAGGAAAGAGAATTGATTAAAGCTCTCGAAGTTGGAGAAAATAGCGGATTTGTTGAAAATTTTGACCCGAAACAAAACCTGTCTGAGTTACATCGCCAACACTTATGAGTAAAAACAAATATCAAATAAGTAAACAAGCTATTGATGATTTAAATGATATTTGGGTTTATACTTTTCACAAATGGTCTAAAGAACAAGCTGATAGATATTATGACTTAATAATCGGAGAGATTGAATTTATTGCGGAAAACTATCTATTTGGAAAATCCGCAGAACAAACTCGAAAAAACTATCGAGTAACGAAAATCAAATCGCATCTGATTTTTTACAGAAAAGTGGAAAATGAGATTGTAGAAATCGTTAGAATTTTGCATCAGAGAATGGATATTAAAAAACGACTGAAATAAAAAACGCCTTAACTAAGCATATAGCGTGCTGATAGGCTAATGTTATATGTCTTGTTGACTGATCTGCTCCTAAGGATAAGGGTGAAAACGACGGTTTGGGTTTTAAAGAAGTGTGATTGGGAAGGAGAGCGTTTTTAATATTTCTGCTGCATTCGAGCTATTTATGATGCGTTTTTTAAATTTTTAGTCCTTTTAGATGGCATTTTAGGGGGCATTTTTTGAGTTTAGGCAGTAGTATCCTTTATGGGCACATTGGCATTTTTTTACTGTTTGTATTTCAATGTTTTACGTCGGTTACCTTTTTAGAATCTTTTATAGGGTCTTTACTATCGAATGTTAACAACGTGATTAAGACTCCTTTTTTACAACTAGGGCAGCAACGATGTACCGATTTTTCTACCAAGACATATTCTTTTAAACTAAAGAATAACGTTACCCAACATTCGATAAAAAAACCTTCAGAATTCAATAATTAACTCCACAAAACTGGAATTTTGGCTTTATTTTTGAGGAAAGAATTCTAAAAAAATGAAATACGCCTTATTCTTCACATTCCTTTTTTCTATTGTTTTTTTTGAAAATACATTTTCTCAAGAAAATAATTTTAATGACATTATTCTCAAAGTTATTCAAAAAAACGGTCTTAGATTTTTAAAAAACAAGAATATCAATTCTGTTTCTGTTGGCGTCTATAAAGACAATCAATTTTACACAGAGCATTTTGGAGAAATCGTAAAGGGTAAAGGTAATTCACCAAACAACGAAACTATTTATGAAATAGGTTCTGTATCTAAAACCATTACAGGTTACCTTGTAGCAAATGCTATCTTGGAGGGGAAAAATTAAATTGGAAGATGATATCAGGATATATTTAAAAGGTGATTATTCGAATTTAGAATATAATGACAAACCAATTATCATAAAGAACTTACTTACACATACGAGTGGATTGCCCATGTTTCTTCCATTGCATATGAATGGTGTATTTGAAAAATTAAATGAAAGCGTACCTGAAGTATATTTGGAATTAGAAAAGTCTTATGCTAAGGAAAAATTCTTGGAAGATTTAAAGACTATCTCAATAAAAACAGAACCAGGAACTAATTATTCTTATTCTAATGCAGGGGCTGAATTAATTGGTTATATATTAGAAACGGTCTATCAAAAAAGTATTGACGAGTTGCTAAAAGAAAGTTTCTCTAGCAAATACGAAATGATAAATACTTGAATCAAATTAGACTCAACACAGAAGAAAAAACTAGTCCGTGGATATTGGATAGATAATGAAGTCTAATCACCTAACCAGTTCAATTCGCTTTGGGGAACAGCAGGCGGAATGAAAATGACAATTATGGATATTTTGAGATATGCCAAATTACAATTAAATAGTAAAAATCCAATAATTTCTGAATCTCACAAAGCTCTTTATGAGGTGCCTAGTTCCTTGCAAATAGCTTATTATTGGCGAGTTTGGAAGGATAAATACGGTACTTCATACAGTCATCACGGTGGCACAAGTGGCACTCAAAATTCGTTATTCATTTATCCAAAATATAATTTAGGGATATCTGTTATCACGAATCAAAGTGGACCGAAGACATCAAAATTATTAAGTAAAATAGTAAACAAAACACTCAAGGATTTAATTAAGAAATAAAATCGGGTACAATCAAAATACTTTTACCTTGATAAAAAACGGTGTTTTTAGAACTTATTTTTGAGACTAAATTAAAGTGGTTAGCTTTTTCGTTTGATCTCTTTAAAGATATCGCTTTATACCTTTTTTTAATAATACTTAGCATGAATTATTGGTTAATTGCCATCGGTTAAAAAGTACCAACAATTCTAAGTCCCGTAAATTCTGGTGAGAAACTCGGAGTATAATTCAAGGAAATCTTTTTTTGCTTTTTTCTATCTAGAATACCTCTTGCTTTCCAGCTGCTTCTTACAACAGATCGGCCTATTAAGGTACCAACAAGTCCGCCAACAACCATATCACTAATCCAATGGTTATGAGATTTTACATTATGGAAAAAAACAGCAGTCATTATGCTATACGGCACCCAATAATTATCGTACTCCATCTGAATTACTTTTGCCAAAGCAAAATAGGCAGTTACATGCATAGATGGCAATGCTGTTCCTGTTGGGTCTGAAAACAAAATTGTATTTCTCCTTCCGTTAAAAAAATCCCAATTATTATTTGTCCACTCATTCGGATTTATGTTATTTCGTCCATCTACGGTTTGTGAATTTAAAGGTCGGAAAGGTCTGTTTCTACCAAAAATAGTTTTTAAAGCAATCTGTGTTACCAGCGTAGAATATGCTAAGGCCTTAAGAGAATTTAAACCGGCAAATTGACCTTTTTCATTGTTACCAAGTAGAGAACCAACATACAAACCGATAATAGGATAGGTAAGATAAGCATTGCTACCTTGAGTCCAATTTTCTCTAGTTCCTTTTAAAAAATCAGGTGTGATATTTGGTAATCTATAATCTATATTGGGTTCAACATAATTTTGCCAAGCTTTTGTTGTGATTTTATCGGTTGCTATCAATCCTAAAATACCGGCAGCATAAAATCCTGTCTTTTTCCAATCATCTGAAACCTCTTTTCCTAAAAAAACGAAATCGCTTGGTACAGTGTTAAAACTAGTTTTAAAAACATACCCAATAGTTTGAAAATGATTTTTCTTTTGAAGGTTATTTTGAGACAAAACCGTTAAAGAAAAGAAAAGTAGGAAGCAGTTTATAAAAAATCTCATGTATCCGTTTTTATTTTTAAAGTAAAATTACAATTAATCATCAGAATTATTTGAGAAAAAATAAAGGTTTTTCTTCTCAGACATTATTTTATCAATTGCTTTGATTGCTGTTTTTAGGCGTACTTTTTTATCATCTTTTAAGAGCAAATACGGTCTATTATGTTTTTTTAAAGCGTTCTCAAAAGCATGAAACATTTCTAATCGTTGTCCAGGTCTATCTCGCAAGTCGTCTTCTTCCCAAGGGGTATCTATGTAGGTTAAAAGATAGAGATCGTAGGTGTTTTCTTGGGCAGCTTTGTCTAGTTTTTTATCTACAAAACCTCCGTAATATTCTTCTGAATAGACTTTAGTTTCTAGTAAATCTGTATCGCAAATTAGAATTTTATCAGCTTTTTTTGCTAATTTATTTTCTAATTTCATTTGCCCAATGGCAATCGGAATTAAATCTGCGGCTTCACAAGTTTTACGTTCATTATTCCATTTTTTTTGCAAATAGTCTCGAGCAAATTCTGGCGCCCAAACAGTATTGTAATGACGTGCTAAATGACGAGAAAGTGTCGTTTTCCCTGTAGATTCTGGTCCAAATAAAACAACTTTTACGAGGTTAATGGGGTCTTGTGTAAGCTTTTTTTCCATGTTAAATAGCCAAATATTGCGATAAAGGTAAATCCTAAATATTGAAAACTTGTAAATGTAAATCCTTTATAAAAATATAAAGGTATAGAAATGAGGTCTCCAACAATCCAAAAGATCCAGTTTTCTACTTTTCGTTTTGCCATAAGCCACATCCCCACAAAGAAAATAGCCGTAGTAAAAGTATCTACATAAGCAACCCAAGAAGTCCATTTTTCAAAATAGGTATATACTAAATACACAAAAATTAAGGTTGCTAAAAAGATATAACTAGCCATATATTTTTCTTTTTTTGTGATCGTAGAAATGGGTGTTACCTGTGTTTCATCTACCTTACGCGTCCAAATATACCAGCCATAAACACTCATTATAAAATAGTAACCATTAATCATCATATCACCTAAAAGCTGCCATTTTAAAAGTAAATACACAAAGATGATGGTGCTCATCATCCCTGTTGGAAATACCCAAATTTTATTTTGTTTGGAAAACCAAACGGATAAAAAACCAAAAATTACGGCAATAATCTCAAGTGCTGTGTCTAGGGTTGAGTATTCTTTATATTGACCAAAAAAGAAATCAAAAGTTTCTGACATATTTTATTGATGTTGAAGCTCCAAAAGTAAGAAGTTATTCCGTGTTATAGATAAAAAGTAACTTGTAATATATCTCTGATTATGAAAGCTATAACTGTATACTTTAAACTTGATATTTTGTAACTTTTTTAATAAGCATACACGCAAGTAAAGTTTTCAAACTCTAAAAACTCAATATTGTACATAGCTTCCTCTCCGTTAAAACGAATAGCTCCAGTGGTTTTTTTATCCAAGAACTTGAAATCTTCAATATAAATATGATGCAAGAAGCGCAGTTTTTTCTTTCCATAAATTTTATACAAACTCTCTTTCGCTCCCCAAACAATGGTTAGTTTGCTAATTAAAGCATCAACATTTGCAATTGTTTTATACTCTTCAAAAGGCGTAAATTTATGGGCAATTTTTAAAATTTTTTCACGTTGTTTTTCAATGTCAATACCAACAGGTAAATCATCAGAAATAATAATAGCTGTAAAGTTAAAAGAATGTGTAATAGAAATAAATTTACCGTCTTTTAAATGTGGTTTACCAAATTCATCGTAGACTACATCGGCATCTGCATAGCCGGTTTCTTTTAATAAATGTCTAATACTTAAAAATCCTTTTTGATGCAATTCAGATTTCATGGAGTTTAAACGTTTTGAATTGTTTGTGGTCAAAATGATTCCTTGACGCAATTCGTTTAAAGATTCTTCGATTTTCCAGATGAAAACTTTGGTAGATAAACTGATAGTTAATGTTTTGTAAAGAGCCATATTTTTTAAATTCTATGTTGTAACTTTGCAATCGCTAAAAATAGAACATAAATATACATAATATGAGTACAAAAACAGCTTACGTGCCATTTAAAGTTAAAGATATTTCTTTAGCTGATTGGGGAAGAAAAGAAATTGAATTGGCAGAAGCAGAGATGCCTGGTTTAATGAGTTTAAGAGAAGAGTATGGAGATGAACAACCTTTAAAAGGTGCAAGAATTGCAGGATGTTTACATATGACCATTCAAACAGCTGTTTTAATAGAAACCTTACAAGCTTTAGGAGCAGAAGTAACTTGGAGTTCTTGTAATATTTTTTCTACTCAAGACCAAGCCGCTGCTGCAATTGCTGCAACAGGAACCCCAGTGTATGCTTGGAAAGGAATGAATGAAGAGGAATTTGATTGGTGTATTGAGCAAACTTTATTTTTTGGTGAAGACAAAAAGCCATTAAATATGATTTTAGATGATGGTGGAGATTTAACAAATATGGTTTTAGATCGTTATCCAGAATTGGCTGCAGGAATCAACGGGTTGTCAGAAGAAACAACAACTGGAGTGCACAGATTATACGAGCGTGTTAAAAACGGAACATTGCCAATGCCAGCAATAAATATTAACGATTCTGTTACAAAATCGAAATTCGATAATAAATATGGTTGTAAAGAATCTGCAGTTGATGCAATTCGTAGAGCAACCGATATTATGTTAGCAGGAAAACGTGTAACGGTTTGTGGTTATGGAGACGTTGGTAAAGGTACAGCCGCTTCTTTTAAAGGTGCAGGTTCTATAGTTACCGTTACAGAAATTGACCCTATTTGTGCATTACAAGCTGCAATGGATGGGTTTGAAGTGAAGAAATTAGAAACTGTAGTTGCAAATTCTGATATCATTATTACCACTACAGGAAACAAAGGAATTGTTCGTCCAGAGCACTTCCAAGCCATGAAAGACAAAGTAATTGTTGCAAATATTGGTCATTTTGATAATGAAATTGATGTTCCTTATTTAAATGCAAACAGCGAAAAAGTTGAGATTAAGCCACAAGTAGATAAATACAATATCAACGGAAAAGATATTATTTTATTGGCAGAAGGACGTTTGGTAAATTTAGGATGTGCAACAGGGCACCCAAGTTTTGTAATGTCTAACTCATTTACAAACCAAACTTTGGCGCAAATGGAACTTTGGAACAACGCAAAAGCATACAAAAACGAAGTGTATATGTTGCCAAAACATTTAGATGAAAAAGTAGCGTATTTACACTTGGCAAAAATTGGTGTGGAATTAACAGAATTGAGCAAAGACCAAGCAGATTATATTGGTGTAACTCAAGCGGGTCCTTTTAAGCCAGAGCATTATAGATACTAAATAGTTTTTGGTTGGTAGTTTTGGTAATTACCAAAAACCTTAAATTATTCTGTCATTCCTACTTTTGGACTTCATTCAAGATAAACTCTGGCAGGAATCTTATCATAAAATTAGTAGACCCTTTCATTAATTTGAGAGGGTTTTTATTTCGAGTAATTTTTATTTAAAAATTGTATTAAGAAATTGGGCATTTTAACAAACTGAAATTTATTTTTAGCGAAGTCAAATAGCCACTCGCTTTTCGAGAAAAACCGTGAGACTTCAAACAGGCCGTTCAATCCTTAACGCGAGTTTCAGATTCTAAAAAAAAGCATCTTCTTATTTTAAGTATTGCTATTTTTGCCCAAACTTTAGCAGTAATTAAAACAACCAAGCTTCTTATAATGAAGAATTCAACCGCAATTTTTTATATGATCTTAAGTGTCATCGCATTCGCTATCATGAATGGGATTGTAAAATATTTAGCTAATTTTAGCGCGTATCAAATTGTTTTTTTTAGATCTATAGGGACTTTGCTCTTTACAATTCCGCTTATCATAGCAAAAAAAATACCGTTTTTCGGAAACCATAAAAAATGGTTACTCTTAAGAGGGGTTGCAGGTGTAGTTTCGTTAACATGCTTTTTTCAATCTTTAAATTATTTATCTATAGGCACCGCAGTATCCATGCGCTATACATCTCCAATTTTTGCAGCTATTTTTGCATTTATTTTTTTAAAAGAGAAAATAAAACCGATGCAATGGTTGTTGTTTCTGGTTGCATTTACGGGGGTTCTAATTATTAAAGGATTTGGGACAGATATGGATTCTACTGGATTAATTTTAGTCTTTTTATCTGCAATTTCTTTAGGTATAATTTTTGTCGTGATTCGTAAAATAGGCAATACCGAAAACCCATTAATCATCATTAATTATTTTATGATGATGGCATTCTTGTTTGGCGGAATAATGTCTATAAATAATTGGATAGCACCTAATTTAGTAGAATGGTTGCTTTTATTAAGTTTAGGTTTTTTTGGTTATGTTGGGCAATTATATATGACGAAAGCACTGCAATCTCGTGAAACCAATCTCATTGCTCCTTTAAAGTATTTAGAAGTTGTTTTTATGATTTTTATTGGGACTTTTTGGTTTGGTGAAATTTATAATTTATGGACTTTATTTGGTGTTTTTTTAATATTGATAGGATTGGTTTATAATATTTACTTAAGTAGATGACAAAAAATTAGGTAGTTCCTATTGTTTTAATTTCTTTGAAATGTAGAATTAGTATTAGTACTATTTTTAATGGCTACATAGGTTTTATCCACTTTAAAAATAAGTGGAATTTTCATCTGAAATACTGGAGTGTTGTTTTAAGGTGATATTTAAATACGTAGTTGCTGGATATTTAATGATATGTATTTTTGTCATTTATTAAGAAAATGTACAAAAAATAAATACTTAAAAATATCAATTTTCTAAAAAAAAAGACATTTCATATGTTTTACTTTTTATAAAGTTTTAGGCAGAAGAAGTTGCTCCTCTAAAGCTGAAATTAAAACCTTTACATAATCTTTCAGGCTTTTTTCTGCAGAAGTAGGACTTGAAATATCGATATATCCTTTCCATACCAATTCACGATCTTTAGTAGGACAAATACAAAATAAAGAGGTTTCTGCGTGGTATACCTTATATTTATCATAGTATTTATGATTATAAAATATTTCTTGATGTTCGTAGTAGTCTTCTTTAAATTTAAGGTTTAAATATTTACTGTTTTTAAAGGTGTTTGAGTACGCTAATTTTGTTTCAGAACCAATGAGTTTGGTAAATAAAATGGCATCAAAATAATTAGCTGCTAAAATATTTTCAATGGTTTGTAACTCTAAAGCGTTTACTTTCTCACCTGTAAAACTTGGTTCAAAGACTTCTAAACTTATAACAGCTTCAATGCCTCTGGCTTCAAACTCTTTTTTAAGTCGTAATTCAAATTCTTTACGGGTATTAATATTAGGAGTCATGCCAACGATTAAAACTTTAGATATATAAAGACTCTTTATATCAGGATTTTTCCATTGCTTAACAAGCTTTGTACTACTGCAATGTATCATGATTAAACAGACTAAAAATAAAAAAATAGTGCTTAATTTTTGTTTCATTATTGTTGCGCTAGTCTTATTTTTTCTGGGGATGATTTTAAATCATCTGTAACCATTTTAAAGAGGGTTTTTTTAAACTCTTTATGTTTCAAAAGAAAATCATCCATTGCTTCAAATATTTGTTGGTGCGTTTCTTTATAAATTTTTTCCTCTCTTATTTGATTTACATCATCTATTAATAAATTTAAATTATTGACGTGTTTAGAAATAATCCAAATTAAAATAGTGCACTCTTCTTGTAGTTCGGTTAAATCATATAGAATTCTTTTAATTTTAAAAAGCTCTTTAGATTTTATAAAACTTGCAGCAAATTGATGAAAAAGATGTTGAAAAAAATGTTGCTCATCTTTTATGAAGTACAACTCTGAATTCCAGTTTTTAGAGGTTTCATATATTTCATCCGCAGAAAACCATTTAAGATATTTTATATGCCATTTTTGATTTTTCATGTGATTATTTTTTAGATTAATTTTATGTTGTTATAATATTTAATTTTAATAGAGAACTATGCCATAAGCGTCGTTTAACAAAAATAATCCCACAAAAAAAAGCAGTACATACAAAACCTGTATAAACTTAATATTGAAGATTGTAATCCATTTTACCATTATTTTAGGAAACGTAAACAAGGCTACTCCCAGAATAAGGGCTAACCAACCAAAAAGAGTTACTAAAAGCGAAATATGGGGTTCCCAAATGTTATGAGATAATACATTTAGTAAGCCAATTATAATTGCTAAAAATGAAATAAGAATTGTAAATTTCTGATCTTTTAAATCTTCAATAATTTGTCTTGTTCTTTTAGGATTAAATGTCAAAACAAAAAAGAAAATAACACAGTACCATCCCCAAAATTTTAATAAGAATAAAGAAATATCCATGATCTTAATTTATTATAAAGCAGCAAGGTAGGGCAGATGTAGGAGGTAAATTATGATATATATCAGTAATTGCGATAAAATGCGATACTAAATTTCTTAAGCTATTTATAGAAAAGTACAAAAATCCTGAATTTTAGTCTTCTTTATTCGTTTTAAAGGATACTTTTTTATGCAAGTATAGAATTAAATATGGAGATAAGTTGATACCATTTATCATTTTAAATTACTGTAATCTTCAACAAAAACAAGTATTATCCTAGCCAACCATCTCGATCTAAACTTCTATATTGTATGGCTTCGGCGATATGATCTGGAGAAATATCTTTAATATTTGCTAAATCGGCAATGGTTCTAGAAACTTTTAAAATTCTGTCATAAGCTCTTGCAGAAAGGTTTAATTTTTCCATGGCAGTTTTTAAGAGTGATAAACTTTCAGGAGATAATTTACAATATGCACGAATTTGTTTTACAGTCATTTGTGCATTGTAATGAATGTTTTCGGAATCTTTAAAACGTTCAGATTGAATTTCTCTTGCGGCTGTGACACGTTTTCTGATGTCAACAGAGGATTCTCCTTTTCTTTCTTCGGATAATTTTTCAAACGGGACAGGCGTAACCTCGATATGGATATCAATCCTGTCTAATAAAGGTCCTGATATTTTACTCAAATAACGCTGCATTTCTTGTGGAGAGGAGGTCATTGGCGAATTTGGATCGTTAAAAAAACCACTCGGACTTGGATTCATACTCGCCACTAACATAAAGCTGCAGGGATAGGTAACCGTAAATTTTGCTCTAGAAATCGTAACATCTCTATCTTCTAAAGGTTGGCGCATTACTTCTAGAACTTCTCGTTTAAACTCTGGCAACTCATCTAAAAAGAGCACACCATTATGAGAAAGTGAAATTTCTCCAGGTCTTGGGTATTGACCGCCACCTACTAAAGCAACATTAGAAATTGTGTGATGCGGACTTCTAAAAGGTCTTTGATATAACAGTCCATTATTTTTAGTTTTACCAACTACAGAATGAATTTTGGTAGTTTCTAAAGCCTCATGCAAAGTCATTGGAGGTAAAATACTGGGCAATCTTTTTGCTAACATGGTTTTCCCAGAACCTGGAGGACCAATTAAAATAATATTATGTCCGCCAGCAGCGGCAATTTCCATACAACGTTTTATAGATTCTTGTCCTTTTACATCCGAAAAATCAAATTCTGGAAAGTCGATGTTTTTATAAAACTCTGCCCTTGTATCTACAATTGTTGGTTCAATTTTTGTCTCACCACTAAAATGATGGATTACTTCTAAAATATTTTCTACGCCTAAAACAGTTAAATTATCTACAATGGCAGCTTCTTTGGCGTTTTCTTTTGGTAAAATAAAATATTTAAAACCTTCCTCTCTGGCTTTTATCGCCATTGGCAAAACACCTCTTATAGGTTGCAAGCTTCCGTCTAAAGAAAGTTCTCCCATCATAATGTATTGATCAATATTTTCTGATTGAATTTGACCTGAGGCTGCAAGAATCCCCATAGCCAAGGTTAAATCATAAGACGCACCTTCTTTTCTAATATCGGCAGGTGCCATATTAATAATAATTTTTTTTCCGGGAAGTTTGTAGTTGTTATTATTTAAAGCTGCAGAAATTCGATACGAACTTTCGCTTACAGCTTTGTCTGGTAAGCCTACCAAATGGTAGCCAATTCCTTTATCAATGTTAACTTCAACAATAATTGTAGTCGCTTCAATTCCAAAAACAGCAGAGCCGTAAACTTTTACAAGCATTTTTTTTGTTAAAGATAAAAAAAAATCTTTTAAAAATAACAATCCCTTGGTTAGAAACCAGGGCAAACGCATTAAAAACCATAATAATTGTATTTATATTTTCCATTTAAATTATTGTAAATCAATGATTTATTTATTGTTTTTGTTGTTTTAAAATTGTATATTACATTGATAATCAGTAATTTATATATTTTGAAAACAACAAACAAACTTAAGACCATATTTGGTCAAATACCCGATTTTAGACGCTCACACAAGCAGCTTTACGATTTAGAAAGCATCCTTGTTATTGGAATAATTTCAGTGATTTGTGGTGCAGATAGTTGGAATGAAATGGAAAACTATGCACAATCCAAAGAAGAATTTCTGCGTACATTCCTAGATTTACCTAATGGTATCCCTTCTCACGATACCTTTAACCGTGTGTTTTCTAATATAGATAGCGCACAATTTGAATCTTGTTTTATAACTTGGGTGAATACCTTAGCAGAGCTACAGCCCAAAGAAGTTATAGCTATTGATGGTAAAACAATTAGAGGCGCTAAAGCTAGTGGGAAAAAATCTCCAGTCCATATGGTTAGTGCTTGGGCTAATGAGAATAATCTAGTTCTTGGTCAGGTTAAGGTATCGGAAAAATCAAACGAGATTACTGCCATACCAATGCTATTAGAAGCTTTATCTTTAGAGAACACCATCGTAACGATCGATGCTATGGGCTGTCAAACAGAAATAGCCTCAGCCATTATAGATAAAAAAGCCGATTATATTTTAGCTGTAAAAGGCAATCAGCCTAAATTACTAGAACACATTGAGGATGAATTCAGGTTTGGAAAAACAATAGAAACCAATACAACTGATGACTTAGATCATGGACGCATGGAAACGCGAAAATGCAGCATTATAAGCAACTTTCATTTCATACCTGAAAACAATAATTGGTGTAAGCTAAACACGATTATAAAAATAGAAAGCACAAGAGAATTTAAAAACTCAGAGAAACCTATAGAAACAGCAGTACGTTATTATATTTCAAATTTAAAAGCAAATCCCCAAGACTTCCAAAAAGCTATTCGCTCATATTGGACTATTGAAAACAAGCTACACTGGACTCTAGATGTCGCTTTCTCTGAAGATGCTTCTAGAAAAAGAGCTGGTAACGCAACTCAAAACTTCTCTATACTTAACAAAATAGCACTTAACTTATTGAAAAACGAAAAATCAAGTAAAATAGGGGTTAAGAGTAGAAGAATGAAAGCAGGATGGGACAATCATTACCTAATAAAAGTTTTGAACCTGATGAAAGTTTAATGCGTTTGCCCTGGGTTAGAAACGATCATTAGAAAAAATAGCATTTATTTTTATGCTCAAGAAGAGGTTGTATAGTTGTAAAAAAGGAGGTTATTTCCTCAGGTTTCGCGCCACCAATGACCAAAAACATGGAGGTTTAGATTTTATGCTGAGAGGTGTTTTATAGTCTCACTAAAAATTAAAGAAAGCGCATCATAAATAGCTTGTATGCAATAGAACTATTGAAAATACGCTACTTTCCCCAATCATACTTCTTTTAAAACCCACACCCAAACCGTCGTTTTACCCCTTATCCTTAGGAGCAGATCAGTCAACAAGACATATAACGTTAGCCTATCGGCACGCCATATGCTTAGTTATTGTAAACTGTTTAGTTGTTAAAACATCTAGGATCAAATGGATATGGCTCAGTATTTATTATTTTAATCTTAGAAAAATCTGAATGTTTTGGGTTTATAATATAATTGAACTCTCCTTTAACAACTACACTGGGTACTTTTAAAACAGGATATAGATTTTCATTGACAAACTCATCCCCGATATTTTGACTTTCAGGTTTAGAGGGTAGAGAATTCCATCCTTTTGGAAGTTTTTTTTCGTTGATGTTTAATGTTTTTAGAGAATTAGGTATTTCTATGTCTACCATATGATAGTCACTTGGTAAAATACCCAAAGAAATATGTACAGCAACTTCACTGTTTGCAAGTGCTCGAGTTTGTGCTGTATAAATCACTTCTGTACCTTTTGAATTCCATCGTTGACCATTCAGGGATGCACCATAGCCTAAAAGCTGATCTTTATATTTCTTACGAATTAATCTGTAAACTATCATTAAACAAAAATTCCGTGTTCAATTCTGTTTAATTCAGCAATGACCATATCTTTGCCATAAGATGAATCTAATAAGTCAATTGGTTTAATTTTCCCTAGAGCCATTGAAGGTGTTTTAAGCCAAATCATAAAATGTTCAGGGCTGTCAAAAACTTCATTACCTAAACTAACAACTTCGGCAAGTTCAAATATTTTTTCGCTTTGTATTTGTTTAAAGATATGTGTTTTTACTTTCTTATACCTTTGAAAGGTTCGTACGTTAATATCTAAGAACGAAGACCACTGTTTGTCATCAAAAGGAGAGTTGGATTTAATTTCACTAAATAAAATGTTAGGAACTCCTCTTTTGACTGCGTTTGCAACAAGTAGTTTATCTCTTAAGAATCGAGTGTAGGTTATTTCTTTAGTCTTTAGGTCTTTGCCTCTCTTAAAGTGCCTAACGAATACCTTTAATTCACTATTTTCTTTTAATTTTTTAGCTGTTAAAGTTTTCTCCATGTGAAATATTTTTTAGAAGTATAAATATACGACATTTATGCTTTCTATAACGACAAATATACAGATAAAGTTTAGAGAAGGATATACAATTGCCTACAACAATTGTATATCCTTATTGTCTATATGTCGCATATATGTTCTAAGATTAAAAATTACTCTTTTCCAGCAGTTTATCCAAAGGACTTTTTATGTTTTATTTATATGAATGGTTTTGGTATAAATTTCTGTTATTTTTGGAGAGCTATGTCCTAACATATTTTGTACATATCTCAAGTTTATATGGTCTTCGATACAATGCGTGGCAAAAGAATGGCGAAGTCTATTGACGGTTGCCCAAGAATTGGTATGAGTTTCTTTTACAGCCTTTCTAAAAATAGCTTGAACGTTCGTCGTGCTATACTTTCCTCCCGTCTTACCTTCAAAAAGCCAATATGAGGGTTTTTCATTTTTATAATAGGTTCTTAATAGTTCTACTAAATAAGCGGATAAAATCGTCTTTCGATCTTTTATAAACAAGTACGTTTTTTTAGAATGAATGTCTGTTATTCTTAAATTTAGGACTTCAGAAATTCTAAGGCCGGCTGGAGTGTCTACATATTCAGGTTTTTGAATTGGGTGAGGAACACGTTTAGAATTTTTGAAGTTCCACTGGGTTCCAAACAATTGTTCTTTACCTTCTTCGACGAGTAAACGATCTCTCATCTTTGCATATCTTTTCGTGGATAAAACATCTTTAAATTCAGTCATAAAAAAATTAAAATACTCGAAATTATCTCGATCACGAGCCAACCATATCAGGCCATTTTTAGTTTTATCATCAATCTTACCTTTTCCTCAAAAACGCGTTGCTCTTTCCTTGAAATAATTTCTTACATGTTCTATTTCACCTGCATCTCTATAGGCTGTTATTCTTGTCTGAAATAAAAAAAGGAGAAAGTTTTCGTAAAAAGGAGTATTGAGATGGCTATTTAACATTAATAAACTGATTTTTAGTTAGATAGTATGAGTTTTTGATAAAAATAATCTATACTTTTTTTATGCTATTTAGAACCTTGTAGTTTTCGTGAAAATATTTTTTAGCTTTAGACCAATTAAAAAAGTTTAGAGTACCTTAAATCTCAAATTTATTTTTTAAATTTATGCTTTATGCCGTATTTAATTTTTGGAAGTCTTGTTTTCCTAGAGCTTTGTGCGCCTCCCATAAAATATAAAAATGGAACAAGATACATTAGATAAGAGTCTTTTTAGATTAAACCCAATTCCCTCTTGGGTATACGATTATACCTCCTTAGAAATACTAGATGTAAATTTATGTGCCATAAAGCACTACGGATACTCAAGAGAAGAATTTTTGAGTATGACCTTAAAAGACTTGCGGCCATCAAAAGAAGTTTCAAAGCTTATCAATGCTCATCTTGATATAGAAAATAGAGCAGGAAGCATCTATTTTGGCACTTTTACGCACCAAAAAAAGAATGGTACTCTTATTCAAGTAGAAATTAATGGGCACAAAGTTGATTTTCTTGGTCGTAAATGCCACCTTGTAATTTGTCAAGATGTTACGCAAAGATTAGAACAAGAAAAGCAAATTCTTCAAAGTGAGCAACGTTTTAAAGCATTAGTGCAAGAAGGTGGCGATATGATTAGTATTATCGATGCCGATGGTAAATATAGCTATACAAGTCCTACCACAACTTCCATATTAGGCATTACACCAGAAGAATTTGAGGGAAATACAATCTTTGATTTTATTCATCCAGATGATGTACAAAAATCGGCGGATTATATGAAACGAATTACCACTGAGCATAAAGTGAAAGTTAAGCCCTTTCGATTGCTAGATGGTAACAAAAATTGGCGTTGGATTGAAATGGTCTTAACCAATATGCTTGATAATCCTGCAGTAAATGGTATTGTTGCCAATTCAAGAGATGTAACCGAACAAATGAATGTTAAAAAACAACTTGAGGCAAATGAATTCTTTAGTCGTACCGTATTAGAAAGCAGTCCTGAGTGTGTAAAAGTAATCGATAAGCAAGGTCGTCTTCAGTTTATGAATTACAATGGGCTTCGTCTTATGGGTTTTGACGATTTTGAACAAGTTAAAAATAAGGCATGGTGGCTTCTTTGGGGCAAAGAAAATGAAATCTTAGTAAAAGAATCTTTTGATAAAGCGCTGATTGGAGAAAGTTCTCAGTTTACGGTATTTTGTCCTACAACTAAAGGGGCTCCAAAATGGTGGGATGTGTTAGTTTCGCCTGTTCATAATCCATCTGAATCTGTACAAAAAATCATTGCAGTTTCTCGAGATATTACTGATCGCAAAAAAGTAGAAAGCCGATTACAAAATCTATCAGACAATATACCAGGTGCAGTTTTTCAATACCTATTTTACCCAAATGATAAAGATAAATTTATCTATGTAAGTAGTGGAGCCAAGAAAATTTTGGGCTATAGTTCGAAAAAAATCACACAAAACCCAGAATTGGTTTGGAATCAAATCAGAGCAGGCGGGAATTTTGAAGCAGTACAACAAAGTATCTTAAACGCTGTTAAAAACAAATCTCAATGGAACATAAAGTTTCCAATAATACAACCAAATGGAGAAAAACGTATACTTCATGGAATGGGAACCCCCGAATTTATGGCTGACAACTCGGTGCTATTTAATTCTGTAATACTAGATGTTACCGAGGAAGTCAAAAATCAAGAATTATTAGACGAAGTAACAAAATTAAGCAAGATTGGTAGTTGGGAAATTGATTTGGTAAAAAATACGATTTATTGGTCTGATCAAGTGCACCAAATATATGAAACCGACCCCGCTACATTTGTGCCCGATATCGAAAAGGCGATCAATTTTTACCGAGAGGATTACCGAGATATAGCGCGATCAAGTTTTAAGGAGTGTCTGATAACGGGAGAACCTTATGACATTGAATCTGTTATTGTTACTGCTAGCAAAAAAGAACGTTGGGTGCGTACTACTGCAAAAGCAGAAATTGTTGACGGTGTTTGTGTTCGTATTTACGGTAGTTTTAAAGACATGCATGATCGTAAGGAAAGTGAATTAAGATTAAAATCTATTAAAGATGATCTTCCTGGAGTTTCTTTTCAATATATGATAGCTCCTGACGGGAAAAACTCCCTGCATAATGTGAGCAAAGCTTCTATAGATGTATGGAAATTTAGTCCAAAAGAATGTGAATTGAATCATGATTTGATATGGAATCAAATTAAAGCGGGTGGTGATTTTCAGCTTGTAAAAGCATCCATTAAAGAATCTATTGCAAATAATAAAAAATGGAATGTACAATGGAGAAACGTATTACCCAATGGAGATGTTAGGTGGCATGAAGGCTATGGAAGCCCCAATAAACAAGCAGATGGAACCATCATTTTTAATAGCTTAATTTTTGATATTACAGAAAAATATAAAGCTGTAGAACTGTATGATCAAGCTTCTAAAATGGCTAAAATTGGTAGTTGGGAATTAAATATGGTACAACAAGAAAATACCGAGAATATGTATTGGTCGCCTATGGTCAGAAAAATATTAGAGGTAGACAAAGATTATAAGCCCTCACTAAGCAAAAGTTATGATTTATATTTAAGAGAATACAAAGAAATAGCACGTAAGGCAGCAGAAAACCTGATTGATACCGGCGAAGCTTTTGATTTAGAGCTCCCAATTAATCTGGGAAATAATCAAATTAAATGGATTAGATCCATTGGTCACGCAGAATTTATTGATGGAGAATGCCAGCGAATTTTTGGTAGTTACCAAGATATTCATAAACGTAGAATTGCAGAAATTCAATTAAAAACCATCACTGATAACCTACCAGGGGCCGTTTTTCAATATGTACTAAAAGCTGATGGTACAGATGAAATATTATATGTGAGTAAAGGATCTTCTCAAATATGGGGACTTACTCAGGAAGAAGCTAGGTTATATCCTGAAAAAATATGGGATCAAGTTGCCGCTGCCGGAGATATGGAACACTTAGCAGCTTCTATTAAAGAATCTGCCGAAAATCTCTCGCTATGGAAAGCAGAATGGCGCAGCTTAAATTCTAGCGGAGAGCTCCGCTATTTGGAAGGACGAGGCATGCCCCAAAGATTAAATGATGGAAGCATTTTATGGAATTCATTGATACTAGATATTACAGAACGCAAAACTTTCGAGGAAAATTATTTGGTAGCACAAGAAGATCGGGTTGATATTTTAGAAAGTATTTCTGATGCATTTTATCGCATAGATGAAAACTGGAATTTTACCTATTTTAATAAGGAAGCAGAAAACTTATTAAAAAGAAAAAGCCAAGACGTTTTAGGAAATAATTTTTGGGAAGAGTTTGGCCCTGTTCAAGGAACCTTATTAGAAAAGAAATATCATAAAGTTGCCAAGACAGGAAAATCAGAAACTTTTGAGTATTGGTATCCTGGTGATAATTGCTGGTACGAAATCAACGCCTACCCCACTAAAGGAGGTGTTTCTGCCTTTTTTAAGAATATAGATGAACGAAAAAGAGTGGCAGAAGAATTATTAAAAGCTTTTGAAGAAAAGAATAATATTCTAGAAAGTATTGGAGATGCCTTTTTTGCCGTAGATAAAAATTGGATTATTACCTACTGGAATAAAGAGACAGAAGAATTGATGGGGAAAAAGCGAGAAGATGTTTTAGGACATAATTTGTGGATATTATATCCTGATGCTATTGAAAGTGATTTTTCTAGAAACTATCATAAAGCAATGCAAACAGGTGAAAATATAAATTTTGAGGAATATTACTCGTCACGTGATATGTGGTGTGATGTTTCTGTTTATCCTTCTGAAGAAGGATTATCTGTTTATTTTAAGGATATAACCCTAAAAAAACAAGGTGATCTCCGACTAGCTGAAGCCAATGAACGGTTTAAAAAAGTTACAGAAGCTACTTCTGATGCTATTTGGGATTGGGATATTCGTAAAGATATCTTTTACAGATCTAAAAATATTCAAAAGTTTGTTGGTAAGGCTACTTCTAAAGAACTAAATAGTGATGATTTTTGGGAGCATACATTTCACCCTGAAGATAAACAAGAGATTAAGAAAAGTATACATGCTGCCATGATGAACCCTTCAAAAACTAATTGGGAAGGTAAATACAGGGTTTTTAATGAGAACGGTGAAATTATATACGTTAGTGATCGAGGTTTAATTATCCGTAACGATCAAGGAGAGGCTATCAGAATGATTGGAGCAATGACAGATATTACAAAACAGAAAAACCATGAAAAAGAGTTATTGACTTTAAACCAATCCTTAAAAACTTATACGAAAGAATTAGAACGATCTAACGAAGAATTAGAGCAATTTGCTTTTATTACTTCTCATGACTTGCAAGAGCCTTTAAGGATGGTCTCTAGCTTTATGGATCAATTAAAGCGAAAATATGGAGGCCAATTAGACGCTAAGGCGCATCAATATATTTATTTTGCAACAGATGGGGCAAAGCGAATGAAGCATATTATTTTAGATTTATTAGAGTATTCAAGAGCAGACAAACTTTCGGACCCTATGGAAGAAGTAAATTTGAATGATATACTATCAGGATTTAAGCAACATCACCGAAAAATAATTTCGGAAAAGTCGGCAACTATTTCTGCTCCAGAACTACCTATTATTTATTCTTACAAGTCGGCAATGACCAAAGTGATTTATGCACTCTTAGACAATGCAATAAAGTATTCAAAAGAAGATTTGGCTCCTAATATTGAAATAAACGTAAAAGAAAATGACAAGGAATGGACGTTTTCTGTAAAAGACAATGGTATTGGAATTGATGCATTATTTTTTGATAAAATATTTACCTTGTTTCAAAGACTGCACAATAATCAACTATTTGAAGGTACCGGAGTAGGACTTTCAATTGCTAAAAAATATGTGAAATTTCTCGGAGGTAAAATTTGGCTGGAGTCTTCTTTAGGAATAGGTTCTATATTTTATTTTACAATACCTAAAAAATCAATGATCAATGAGTTGATATAAATATCAAAGGTCAAATATTAAAAAAATAAGTAGAATTTTTTGGATGAAAAATTTGGTTAGCAGCAATCTTAGTAATAGTCTACAGCTTTCAATCTAAGTTGTTATAAAAAAAAATAATGAAAAAACAATTTCCAATAATAGGCATTGGGGCCTCAGCAGGAGGTTTAGAACCGTTAGAGATTTTCTTTGAGCAGGTTGCACCAGACACTTCTTTTGCCTATGTAATTATACAGCACCTTGCCCCTAACCATAAAAGTCTTATGGATGAGCTGTTAGCGCGGCATACACAGCTTCCTATTAGCGTCATACAAAATGGCATGATGCTAGAAAAAGGACATATTTATCTCAATCCACCCAAAAAATTTGTAGAAATTAAACATGGTAAATTTGTTTTGTATGAAAAAGAAGACCGAAAATTAAGTTTTCCTATTAGTATCTTTTTTCAATCGCTGGCAAATGAGTTAGAAGAGAATGCTTGTGCGGTAATCTTATCGGGTACAGGGAGTGATGGCAAAGATGGTGTTAAGTTTATCAAAGAAAAGGGAGGCTATGTTGTAGTTCAAGAACCTGAAGAAGCGAAGTTTAACGGAATGCCAAATAGTGCTATCAATGCTGGGTCGGTGGATAAAATATGTAGGGTTAAAGATATAAATGGAGAAATCCATAATTTTTTCAATAATAAACAAGAATTCGATAAAAATCAATATACATACGAAACAGCAAAAGAACTAATTACAAAAATCTTAAAACGAACACAACAACTTATTGAAGTTGATTTTACGGGCTACAAACATACAACCGTATCGAGACGTATTGGAAGAAGAATGAATTTGTTGAATTACACTCGGATGGAAGACTATTATCAGTTTTTAGACAATAATCCTGGAGAAGCAAATTTTCTTTCAAAAGAATTATTAATCGGTGTAACGCGCTTTTTTCGGGATGAAGAATCCTTTGAGGTCTTAAAGCACAAAGTAATTCCGGAGCTGGTAGCACAGAATATGGAAACAAAAACAATCCGTATATGGGTAACGGCATGTTCTACTGGTGAAGAAGCTTTTTCTATTGCTATTTTATTAAAAGATTATCTGAGAAAAAATAAGCTTCTTTTTGATGTTAGTATTTTTGCGACTGATTTTGATAAAGAAGCCATAAAAACTGCCAGCAATAGAGTTTTTTCTGAAGTAATTAGTCATGAAATTCCGATTGAATATTTTAATTCTTATTTCGTTCCACAACGACATGGCTACGTAATTGCCAAAGAAATAAGGGAAATGATTGTTTTTTCCTGTCATAATTTAATTCAAGATGCCCCATTTAATAGAATTGATTTGGTGAGTTGCCGAAACTTATTAATTTATTTAAATGAATCCGTTCAGCAACAACTGTTCAGTTTATTTCAGTATTCATTAAAAACAGGTGGTTTTTTATTTTTAGGATCTAGTGAAACACTTGGCACTGCTTATGAAGAATTTGAAGAGGTAGATAAAAAATATAAAATTTATAGCAATCGAGAAAATAAAAAATTTGTACATCGTCCTAAACTTAGATTGCAAAGAAACAAAATGAATAAAGTCTCGTCACTTCCTATTATAAATTATCCTATTAGTCATGGAAAAAGTAAGATTTTAAGCGAAATTCATCATAATTTAATTCAAGAGTATGTACCTGATTCTTTGGTCATGGATGAGCAATTCAATCTCTTACATACTACAGGAAATATACATCGATGGTTAAGACTTCCTCCAGGAGAAATCACTTCTAATGCTTTAAAAATGATTCCTAATAACTTAGCGATGCCTATTGAAGTAGTGGTAAGCAAAGTTTTTAATGACAAAGAACCCATTACTTTAACCGATATTGTTATTCCTAAAGACTTACAACCTTTTTATGGAAATGAAGAGGTCTTACAAATTCATATCAGAACTAAAAAGATTGATAATAATCAAAACTATTTATTTTTAACGTTCGAAGCAAAAAAAAAGAAGCAAAACAAAACTCCTTTTAAAGAAATAAATATCAGTTCTGCTTCTAGTGAACGTATTGAAATATTAGAACGAGAACTTCGGATAAATAGAGAAACTTTACAAACCACTATTGAAGAGTTAGAATCGAGTAATGAAGAATTGCAAGCTGCCAATGAAGAATTACAAAGTTCTAATGAAGAGTTAGAATCTGTGAATGAAGAACTGTATACGGTAAACTCAGAATTTCAACAAAAAAACACAGAACTAAGTGCCTCTAATGACGATTTAAACAATCTTATTCAGAGCGCAGAAATAGCCATTCTTTTTTTAGATGCACAATTAAATATTCGCAGATTTACACCTGCTATTAAAAAAATATTAGATTTAATTTCTTATGATATCGGTAGAAATATAAGTCATTTTAGAGCAAAGATTCAGCTAGAAAATTTTATGGAGCATATAGAGGAGGTATTGAAAACCTTTTTACCTTATGAAACCAGTGTTAAAGATGCTAAGGGGAAAGAGTATTTGTTAAAAATTAATCCTTTTAGAACCAACCAAAATGAAATTAAAGGGGTTGTGCTGATCTTTATAGATCTTACTCAAGTAAATGCATATAAAAAAGAAATTCAATTGTCGGATACTGCACTTGCCGACTTAAAGTTAAAGCATGCCAATCAAACAGAGATCCTAGAACTCATTTCACAAAACCTAAATGACATGGTCTTAATTATTGACCGAAAAGGAAGTATTGAATATTGCACCCCATCTGCCTCTGCTTTAACCGGCTATACTTATGAAGAGCTACTTGGCATGAATTTTTTCAGTAGCATCAAAGACACAAATCAATTAGACGATATACTACAAGCTGTTAAAGAGTTGGCTAAAAACAAAAAAAGTGGCTTAATCGAATTTCAACTCAAGCTTAAAAAAGGTATAAATCACTGGTTTGAAACCAATTTACAACCTATTAATAACTACAGTGACGGTAATTTTAGAATATTACTTACCGCAAGTGATATACAAAAACGTTCCCTGCGAGAAACAGAATACAAAAGAAACTCTCTTATTGCAGAGCAAACCAATAGTGTTGTAATCATTACGGATACTGAAGGTAGAATTATATTTGTAAACAAGTCTTTTGAGCAACTTACTGGTTATTTTGAAGAGGAAGTATTAGGTATAAAACCAGGTAAACTTCTTCAGGGAGAAGAAAGTGATGCTAAAGTTATTAAAATAATGTCTGAGGCTTTTAAGAATCAAAGATCTTTTGACATTAACATTATGAATTATACCAAAAAAGGAGATAAATATTTAACAAATATAAGGGCAGAACCACTTTATGATTCTAAAGATAAATTTATAGGTTTTTTCTCTATTCAAACTGATATTTCAAAACAACAAGAATACCTAACACAAATTCAAACCTTAAATACAAAGATTCAAACTCAAATGAATAAACTGAAAGAGGCAAATTCGGCTTTAGAGGAGTTTGCTTATGTGGCTTCACATGATTTAAAAACGCCAGTTCGAAACATTAAAAGTTTGTTAGATATTGTAAAAAAGAAAGGAGAAAAATTAGACAAAAAAAAGAAAGAGGAATATCTTGACATTGTTCATTCATCTGCTGAAGAACTTTATAAAATGATTGAGAATCTGCTACAATATTCAAGAACAGGAGCTATTCAAGAAGAGTTAGAAAAAGTGGTTTTACAAGATATTATTCAAAAGGTAATTAAACAATTTAATCAGGATTTAAAGGTAGAAGAAGGTACTATTTCTATCGATATATTACCACAAAAAATAACGGTTTACCCAATGTTATTTAGCAGATTATTAGCCAACTTAATTAGCAATGCCATTAAATATAGAGGAGATGCCCCACCACGAATTAAATTATCGTGCCGTATTGAAAAAAGTGCATTTCTATTCTCTCTGACAGACAATGGTATAGGGATACCAGAAAATCAATCTAAAAACATTTTTAAAATTTTTAAAAGTATAAGGCCAAACAAAGATAGCAATGGCATTGGTCTTGCTTTGTGTAAAAAGATAACAGAATTGCATGGAGGTAAAATTTGGCTTACCTCTAAATTAGGAAAAGGAAGTACCTTTTATTTTACAATTCCTATGCATTATAAGCATTAAAAGAAGAAAAACGAATCTCTTTAAAGAAACTAAATACTGGGGTACAAAATAGGTTTGAGAACTTGTAAAAAAATTGTAAATTTGTTTCTGTGGTTGGCATCTACAGTAACAGATGTACCTTTTTGCTCGTTACATTAACGAGCTATTAAAAATATAATATGAATCTAAAACCAATCAACATTCTTTTAGTTGAAGACAATGAAGGCGATATTGTCTTAACGCTCGATGCTTTTGAAGAATGCAAAGTAAAAAGTGAAATGAATGTGGCAAGAAATGGACAAGAGGCGTTAGATTTTTTATACAAGAGAGGTTCTTTTTCAGCAGCAAAAAGACCCGACCTAATATTACTAGATATCAATCTTCCAATTTATAATGGTCATGAAGTATTAAAAAAAATCAAAACAGATACTGAATTGAAAAAAATTCCAGTAATTGTACTTACTACTTCATCTAATCAAAAAGATATTGATTTGGCTTATGATAACCATGCAAATAGCTATGTAAAAAAGCCATTAGACATGAATGAGTTTTTAGAGGCTATCTTAAAAATAGAAGCTTTTTGGATACAACTATCTACTTTATCAGAATAGAAAATGAAAAGAAATTCTAATAAAAATAAAGGAATCAGTATTTTGGTTTTAGAGGATAATCCAGGAGATTATATTTTGATTGAAGACTTTTTGTTGGAAACCTTTAATGGCGTAAAAATTCATAAAAATCAGGATTTTAAAAGTACTTTAGAGTTTCTGCGAGAAAAAAAGCATGTTGATTTAATTTTACTTGATTTAAACTTACCAGACATGAGTGGGCTTGAATTAATAAAAAATATGACCAAAAATTTTCCTCAAATTCCTATCATTATATTAACAGGATATTCAGATCTCGAACTTGCAAAAAGAAGTTTAGAGTTAGGAGTGCACGATTATCTTATTAAAGACGAAATCAATCCAAGTCTTTTGCATAAAAGTATTGAGTTTGCAATTAGTCGAAACAATTATGTTGGGCAAATAGAGAATCAGAACGAGAAATTGAAACATATTGCCTGGACACAGTCACATATTGTAAGAGCACCTTTAGCAAGAATACTAGGTGTTATTGATATGATAGAAACCCTAAATGAAAATAATAAGGATCTAAAATTTTGGTTAGAACAATTAAAAACATCTTCTATTGAAATGGATGATATTGTTAAAAATATTATCAAAGAAGCTCAAACGTTAAACTTAAACAAAGTGAACAATGACTAAACACTTAATGATTATAGACGATGACCAAATTTTTAGGTTGCTTACCGTAATTATGTCTAAAAATTTGGCAGTATCATCTTTAGAATTACATGAGTTTGAAGATGGCGAATTGGGTATTAATGGTGTAGAAAAATTAAGCAATACCAAAGAAAAAGTGATTATTCTTTTAGATATTAATATGCCTGTTTTAGATGGTTGGGGCTTTTTAGATCAACTAAAAGAAAACAAATATTTTAATATCGAAAATATCGAATTGTATATAGTTTCATCTTCCATAGACGAAAGCGACATCCTTAAAGCGAATAGTTATGAAATTGTTAAAAAGTTTATTCACAAACCAATAGATCAAAACACAATTAGAACAATAGTAAATGGAACAGCATAAATAAAAAATTGTGCACTGTTAGTCCTTCTTATTAAAACTCTGTAAAACCTGCGCTAGGGGTTTTTTTTAAACCTTTCATTTTTGTCTAAATCGGATAGAAATATAGTATTAGTGCTACGTCCATTTAAAAAATTTGTTTGCGATCTATGGCAATCTTTAAAAATGGCTTTTTTTGATACAAATTGGCATTAATTTTTGTGTTTTAATGTTTTGTTATGTTTTGTGAATGAATTCAATTAAAATCTAAAGTTGAGTTATCTTTCTCTAAAAAGATATAGTGTTGTCCGATTAAAATTAGCTAAAGTGTTTTAAAGTATTGATAGTCTTGATTTTCAAGAGTTTTTAAAGTAGTACACCTTGCTATTAAAACCGCTTTAGAATTTATGATGTATCGAAAAATTTAAAATCGTAATAATATTGTTTTTCAGTTAGTTACATTCAAGTCTTTGTTCTTGATTCTAACAGTGAAAGCGGTCTTTTTATCTTTTATCGGACAATAATGAAAAATATATTAAATTTTCAATACCTTGTTAAATATATTTATTTTACTTACATTCGATAGCATCCAAAGTATAAAAAAATGGCTAAGAAAATAGGGGAAAAGAAAAACGAGGAAACAACAGTTTTTGTTCAAGATGAAAACATGCAAAGCACACCTGTTGTAGGTATCGGCGCTTCTGCCGGAGGTTTAGAAGCATTAGAAAAATTTTTTCATACGATTCCGCCAAATACGGGTGCGGCGTATGTAATTATACAGCATCTCGATCCCAACCATAAAAGCATACTCGTAGATTTAATAAAGCGCTATACTAAAATGGAGGTATATCAAATTATTAATGGAGTAAACGTAGAACCTAATACCGTATATATTATTCCGCCAGGCTCAGATGTAATTATTAAAAACAACAAATTGATATTGACTTTGCGTGCTAAACCACGCGTTTTTAGAATGCCGATTGATCGGTTTCTAAAATCATTAGCAAACGATAAAAAAGACAATGCCATTGCCGTAATTTTATCAGGAACAGGTGCCGACGGTGCGCTAGGAGTTCGGGATATAAAGTCTGAAAACGGAATTGTGTTTGCACAGGCTCCCGAAGATGCAAAATATGAAGGAATGCCTCAAAGAGCCATAAATACTGGTTTGGTTGATTATATTTTAGATGCCGATAAAATGTCGGAAAAATTGCTTACTTATATTCAATCTATTTTTGATTTTACAGAGAGCATTCCTATTACTGAAGATTACGGTATCAATATCTTATCAAAAATATTTAACATATTACTTAGAGAAACCGGACACGATTTTACTTCCTATAAACCAAATACCATAGAAAGACGTATAGAAAGGCGTATGAAAATTGCCCAAGTGAGCAATAAAGAGGAATATGTTGCAATTCTTCAAAAAAACAGGGCAGAAGTTGATGCTTTATTTCAGGATTTTTTGATTGGAGTTACTCAGTTTTTTAGAGACTCAGGTGCCTTTAAGTATGTTTACGACAATGTAATTCCCGAATTATTTTCTAAGGCAAATGAAAATGCTCCTATTCGTATTTGGATGCCCGGATGCTCTACTGGAGAGGAAGTATACACCATGGGAATGCTCTTTAAAGAATACATGCTTAAAAATTCTTTAGGCCATTATAAGGTGCAAATTTTTGCTACCGATATAGATAAAAATGCATTAGATAAAGCGCGACAGGCATATTATCCTGATAGTATTTCAATTGATGTACCCGAACACTATTTGAATCAGTATTTTAGCTTGGAAGAAAATAATTACTTGGTAAATAAATCGTTGCGCGATATGATTGTGTTTGCTGAACAAAGCATTGCAAAAGACCCACCTTTCTCAAGAGTAGACCTTATCAGTTGCCGAAATTTACTGATTTACATGAATAGCAATTTGCAAAAAAAAATAATAGCTACGTTTCATTATGCATTAAACCCAAATGGTTTCTTATTTTTGGGCTCATCAGAAACAATCGGTAAAAACCGTAACTTATTTACCACAAAAGATAATAAGTGGAAACTTTATAAAAAAAATAACGTTTTATCAAACAATGTTTATGATTTACCTTCTTTTTATCCAGCTAAAAGAGAAAGAAATCAAATTATAGAAAAGCCCATAGTGAAAGAAAAAATAACCCTGAAATCTATTGCAGAGAACGAAATTATTGAAAATTTTACACCCGCTGCCGCAATTATTGATAATAAATTCGATATCCTCTATTTAAAAGGAGAAACAGCTACCTATTTGCAACCAGTAAAGGGTGTTATAAGTGTGAATATCATAGATATGGCGAAACCCGATATTCGAATAAAACTTAGTATTGCCTTGAATAAAGCCGTTCGGGAAAACAAAAAAATAATAGAAGAAAAATTATATATTAAAACCGATAATCATTACAAATTTATAAATATTCATATAAAACCGATTGAACCTAAAAATGATGTTAGCAATCTATTTCTAGTAGTTTTCGAAGATATTACCGAAAAAGAACTGTTTACAGATGATATAGCGATTAGTTTTAGCGATAAGAATACCAATTATATCAAAGTTATAGAAGAGGAACTAAAAAACACAAAAAGTTATTTACAATCTGTGATTGAAGTGGCAGATAGCACCACCGAAGAATTAAAAGCAACCAATGAAGAGCTACAATCCTCTAACGAAGAATTGCAAAGTACCAACGAAGAATTAGAAACTTCAAAAGAAGAGTTGCAATCTATTAACGAAGAACTGATTGCGGTCAATAGCGAACATCAGAAAAAAATTGGTGAATTATCGGATATGAGCAACGATATTAGCAATTTGCTCACGAAAACGAATATTGCTACAATATTTTTTGATTTAGATTCGAAAATAAAAAAATTTACGCCCCAAGTCAAAGAATTTGTGGAGTTGATGAATGCGGATATTGACAGGCCCATTAAAAATTTTTCGACCGGATTAAATTATCCTGATTTTCAAAAAGATATTTTACATGTAATTCATACTCTGAATACCATAGAAAAAGAAATTGAGAACGCAGAAAAAAGCTTTATCTGCCGCATTATGCCGTACCTTACCATTGATAATGAGGTAACCGGAGTAGTAATTACATTTGTGGATGTTGCTGAACTAAAAAAGACCAAACGAGCACTAAGAGAAAGTGAAAAATTACTCGAAAAAAAGAGTAGAATTGCACAATTGGGCAGCTGGGATTTTGACCCTAAAACAACTAAAATCACATGGTCAAAAGAAACTTATAGAATTCACGAAGTGCCACTAGATTTTGTGCCAAATTTAAATTCTGTCATTGGTTTTTATATCCCAGAACACCAATCAATTATCCGTAAATTAGTAGATAAATCGATTCATATGGGTAAATCGTTTACTACTGAGCTGATGATTACAACCCATAATGGAAACCAAGTTTGGGTGCGTACCATGGGAGAGGCCGTTTATGAAAGCAACGAAATCATCAAAATTTCGGGAACAATTCAAAATATAAATCAACAAAAATTAGCATTATTAGCTTTAAAAGAAAGCGAAAAGAAATACAAAATAGTTTTCGAAAACTCATCCGATGTCATTATTATTCATGATTTGGATATGAATATTATGAACATAAATAGTCAGGCAATCAAAGAATTTGGATATTCAAAAGACGAGTTTCTTCAACAAAAGTTTTTCGATCTGCATGCTCTAGACGAATTATCGTTCGCTAAAGAAGTATTAAAACAGCTAGAAAATAAAGACCTGATAAAGGTTGAAACAAAATTTCGGAGAAAAGACGATTCTGTTTTTTTGGCCGAAACAATATTATACAAATACGAGTTGGATAATCATCCTTTGGTTCACACCGTGATTAGAAATAATACAGCACAAAAAAGCTGAAAATAAATTAAACTTTAGCACAGCTAAACTTAGCTGAAAAAGTGGTAAAAATCGATATATAGAGTTGGAACCCAAAAATAATTAAGTACAAAATTATAAGGAAGTCCATTCCAATTGAAGAAGGAATACTCATTTTAGTTGATAAAAATTTTAAAAATAAGGTTTTCTATAAAGGTATAGATCATAATAATTTTGGTCCCACCATATTTTATATTTTAAAAAAATACGGTAAGTCTATTTTATAAAAAAAACAGAAATTAATAAAGTTTATTAAAGTTATATAAATGAAAACTAAGCAATTTGAATAAAACCAAGTTGCTTTTTGGCGTATAAATGTTTTCTGTATTTCTGAATGAAAAAGCAAGGTTTTTTAAAATGGTTGGCAAATAGTTGGCAAAATAAAGTCAATAAAACCAAAAAACCGTTGAAAATCAAAGGATTAACAACGGTTCTTGTACTGAAGGCGGGACTTGAACCCGCACGGCCATTACTGACCACTGGATTTTAAGTCCAGCGTGTCTACCAATTCCACCACTTCAGCATTGGTATGATATAAAATAGAGCGAAAGACGGGATTTGAACCCGCGACCCCCACCTTGGCAAGGTGATGCTCTACCCCTGAGCTACTTTCGCAGTCTTGATATTTTTATGAACTTAATTTCTAAAATCGTTATTTTAGAGGTGCAAATATAATAAGTTTTATAGATCTCACAAATACTTTTCGTCTTTTTTAAAAAGTTTTTTTAAAAAAAAGAATTCAAGTAATAAAAGCGTTTACATATAAGCTCTTACCAAAAGTTTTTTAGCTATTTTTAAAGAGTTTATTCATGTTGATTTATTGTAAAAGTTGTTGTTAATCATTTAGTTATGATTTTTATATGCAACAGCTTTATGTTTTTAATTCCGTTTTATAAAAAAGAAGAAGTTATATTTAGAAAATTAAAAAAACACACTTTAAAGGCTGTAACATTCATTGAATCCTATAATGCTGTCATAAATCGTTTCTTTTTAGCTTATTTTTTAAAAAAAAATACTAGAATGAAAACTTTTCCAATTATTTTTAATCGAAAAGAATTTCCCTAGTATTTGCAATCGTTGTTTTTTTCTTCATCCTTAAAAAAAGGAAATGGTGCTAAAAATACCAGCTGTTTTTCGCACCATTTCATAATTGATTTCATAATTTATTACCAAAATACACTATATAATACCACTAAAATTAACATGACTGCAAACGCACCAATATTAAATAACGGACTCGTTTTAAACATTGCTTTAGAAATGTCAATTCCTTTTTCGTCATCTGCACCTTTATGTTGAAAGTAACTTACCAAACCAATTACGATCATAGTCAAAATTACAGTATACCCCATTTGATCCATAAACGGAACATCAACAAATAGCGAACTCGTAGACCATCCTTTTGGCGCTACTTTAAAATACATCGCAATTGGAATAGAAGCTAATGCCCCAATAATTGCACCTTTGTTGGTGGTCTTTTTCCAGAACAATCCTAACATAAATACGGCTAAAATACCCGGACTTACAACACCTGTATATTCTTGAATAAACTGAAATGCTTGGTCTAAGTTTCCTAATAAAGGCGCCATAATACAAGCGATTAACAAAGCAATACCCGCAGAAATTCTACCCATATTTACAGTAGCTTTATCACTTGCATTTTTATTGATGTATTGCTTATAAATATCCATTGTAAAAATAGTAGACGTTGAGTTTAACATGGATGCTAAAGAAGATACAATCGCTGCTGCTAAGGCTGCAAACGCCACACCTTTGAGCCCTGTTGGTAAAAATTGTAACAACCATGGATAGGCTTTATCAGCTTGTTCTGTACTTGGTAAATTCTCTAAGCCTGCCATACCCAAACGCGCCATAATTTCAGGATCATTGACCATTACATAGGCTGCAATTCCTGGAATTACAACAATTAACGGAATGACTAACTTTAAAAATGCTGCAAATAGAATTCCTTTTTGTGCTTCTTTTAATGATTTTGCAGCCAAAGTTCTTTGGATGATATATTGATTAAAACCCCAATAATATAAATTCGCCACCCACATTCCTCCAACAAGCACTGCAATTCCTGGCAGGTTTTTATACTCAGGATTTGATTCGTCTAAAATCATCGTAAAACGTTCTGGAACAGCATCATAAATTGCAGATAAGCCAGCAAACATACCTTGTCCGTCAGAAACGGTGTTTAATGCCAAATAGGTTGTTACCAATCCGCCAATGACTAGAAAAACGACTTGAATCACGTCTGTCCAAGCAACTGCGGAAAGACCTCCATATAAAGAATAAGCAGCAACAAATAATGCTAAGCCCACAACCCCATACATCATCGGAACTCCCAAAATGGTTTCTAATGCTAGAGAACCTAAATACAAAACAGTGGTTAAGTTTACGAAAACGTATAAAGCAATCCAAAAAACGGCGAGTATGGTTTTTAAATTGGTAGAGTATCGTTTTTCGACAAACTCAGGAATGGTATACAATCCTTTTTCAATAAAAATTGGTAAGAAATACTTTCCTACAATAATTAAGGTGATGGCAGCCATCCACTCATACGAAGCAATGGCTAATCCAGAAGCAAAACCAGAACCAGACATTCCAATAAATTGTTCAGCAGAAATATTGGCAGCAATTAAGGAAGCTCCAATAGCCCACCAAGGCAAAGATTTACTGGCTAAAAAGTAATCTTCTGCGTTTTTTTGGTGTCCTTTTTTATCCCTAGAAACCCATAAACCGACTCCTAAAATTAAAATGGCATACGTAATGAAGACGACATAGTCCCACATTTCAAATCCTGCTTTCATAAATTGTTATTTTGTGTTTTGTAAATTATTAATTTGGTTCTAAAGGTACTGTAAAATTAATAGGTATTTATTGATAAAAGGGGGCTGATATTGGTCATAAATAGGGGTGTTATTCATCTAAAAGGTTAGATAAGTGTGCTGCAAATACAGTTTTGTTTATTTTATCGTCTAATTATTTTTTTCAAATAAAAGCAGCTTTAAATACGCTTTTTAACTTTTCTGTTCAACGCTATTATTTGTATTTCATTTCTTAAAGATATTAACTTCGGAATTTAAAATAGCATTCCGAACTTCTTGTAAGCGAAACTAAAGGTTTTTATAAAAGCCATAAATTAGGATAATTTTTGTCTTTGAAGTTGCAAGCACATTAAAAAGAACACATATTATTCCCTTCATGAAAACACTTATTCCGTACTTAAATACATTTATATTCAAAAGAAACTCAAATACTACCGCGCCCTTTTTTTTAGCAACTTTATCTTCATTTTATTGTAATTTTATAATGTTAATTATTTATACTTCCCCCAATTATAAAAACAAATAGCCATTCTTTTAATATGTGCATTAGGTTGATGCCTTTAAGTATTCGTTTACGAACCTATTGAACAGTTTTGGAGAATAATTAAATACCAGTATGTTTTTTTAAATTCCGTAAAGGACGGTGTAAGTTTTTTATGGAATAATTAAGAAGTTGATGTATAGAGATCATCAGAGAAATCATCCATCAATTAAAAAACCTATTTCAAATTGCTAAAATGCATCCTAAAAATTGAATTAAGTAACCGCTAAAAATGATCCAAAGAAAAGAGAATATCAAACAGTAAGTATTGTTTAATTGTGACTTTTGTCATAGTTATTGTTTCATGATAAAGTTAAATTCGATATGCAATTAATACTGTATTTTCTTAATTTTTAGCAATCATTTTTTAATACTTGGATATCGATTTTTTAAAATATAAACCCTATTAAATCATCAATTATGAATCTCCCTACAAAAATCACCTTACTATTGATGTTATTTTTCGTGTCAACCGTTCAGATTAATCACGCAAATAATTTAACAGATACCCATGAGTTTATAAATGATGCTTCTCAAAAAGAAAATTCAGTTTCTTTTTATGAAGCCTATAATGCTAATTGGACAAATATAAAAAATGACAAAAGAGGTCATTTATGGAATACGGCAGCGCCTAAGACTATAGAAACTTTGACATCTGAATTGGACGATAAAAAGAATTACCTAGCAGCTAATGGTTATAGCTCAAAACCAAAAAATAAAATTACGATAAAAAGTAGTAAATCGTTTAGTAATTCAGAGGTATGTTCACCTGAAACGTCTCTAAGAATAACGCAAGGTACTAGATATGGTATTTCAAGATCTACATTAAATAATAGTGGTGTTCCATCATTTTGTTTAGCCTTAGGTATCGATGCCCCAAGTGAAAATGAAATTTACTTCACAACATTAACGCCTGATGCAGATATTAGTTTTGAGAATGAGCTCTATACAAAAGCTGAAATAAGAGAACTTGTGCAACGCACAGTATCTTTAATTTATCATCCAGATTATGCGCCATCAGATCTTCCTGTATCTCTTTTTAATAATTTTTATCTATCAATTCAATATGTTATTTGGCACTGGACAAATAATGTAAATGTAGATATGAGTGCTTCTTGGGTAGCTAATGATGGGCAAACGTATAATGCTTCTCATATTAAGGATTGGGTTCTTGATGGGACTTTAAGTGCAGCGAATGTATTTTGGATGATACCGGCTAATAATAGCACGCAGCCAGAAGTTTTATGGAATCAAACTTCACGTCCAGCGCCTGAAGTAACAGAGATAGCAATTTGTTCAGATGACACCTATCAGTGGTTGGCAAATGGTGTTACTTATAATGGCTCAGACGGAAATACAACAGTAACCATAGAAGGAAGTTCATCGATAAAATCTCAGGATGCAATTGTTTGTGCTGCGAATCAAATCCTGAACATAACAGTTACACAAAAGCAAATTGCAGACAATATAACATCTTCATCTACAATGGCAGAAAATCAGACAAAAATATTAGAAGGGAATCCTTCTGGAGGAACTTGGTCTATCATTTCTGGTGGCGGAATACTTAACGGTTCTACGTACACACCAGATGATATTAGCATCAATACAGAAGTTACTATTAGGTATACCATTGCTGCCGACGGAAGTTGTGGAACAACAACAGATGATGTTACTTTTACGGTAAATACTGTAGGAATTCCATATACTCCAACATCACCAGCAGACTGTTTTAGTGTTTTTGTAGAGAACAATGCAACTTTAACAAGTGGTCATACCAACGGAAGTTTAGCAGTCGGTGGCGATGTTACGATTAACGGTACGTATGGAGTAGGGTCGCAAGATTGTGGCTGTTTTGAGAACAACGGAAACAAGCTTGGTTTACTCGTGGGTGGTCAGGTAAATTATACTTCGGGTGTTTTAACTGTAAGTAGCGCTAGCCAGTATGCTCAAATTGGTGTTAGTAATGGATCAAATGCATGGTATGTAGATCCAGAAAATGCGCCCACACCCATAAGAATAACACCAGAATCTGATTATAATGCAAGTTCTTATATTCAATTAATGGGGAACGCAGCAGCATTTAATGCCTCGGCAGGAAGCAATGCTGTTTTTGCGCAAAATATCATTGATTTTTCTTTAGCATTTCAAGAATTGAGAACGAACTCCATTAGTATGTCAGAAAATGCACACAATGTTTCTTTAGAAGATAATGCGGGTAATTCAATAGCAAATACCGTATTACCGAGCCAAGTAGAGGTTTTTCTGAACAAGGGAACGAATTACATGAATATAACAGGAGCAGATTTAAATAGTGTTCAGACGTTTACAACACAAAATCACCCAGATTCAGATAAGGTTTTAGTGATTAATGTAGATGCACCAGGAGTATTTTATTGGGATGTTTGGTCTCAAGGAGGTATTGCAGATCAAGATGCACCGAATGTGCTTTATAACTTTTATAATACAACTGAATTGCATTTAGAAGGAAGTCAAGAAATTTTGGGAACTGTATATGCACCCTTTGCAGAGGTTATAAAAACGGTGAATACAACAGCTATTTTAGGACAAGTAATTGCATCCTCATTTACGCAAGATGGAGGAGATATTGAATGTGCCAATTTTACAGCCGAAGTAAAAGCACCCGCGCCACCATCAGTTGCGCCTATAGCAGCCTTTAATGTAAATAATAATGAGTGTTTAACAAGTAATACTTTTGTCTTTAATAATGTATCCAACACAGGATTAATATCTCAGCCATTAGATCCAATTTCATATACTTGGGATTTTGGAGACGGAACGAGTAGCGCATTAATGAATCCAACAAAAAAGTATGCATCAGCAGGAACATATATGGTTACTTTGTCTGCTATGAATAGTTTTGGAACAGATACCATAACAGCACAAGTTACTGTTTTACCAGTAGCAGATGCGATAATTACAATGCGCACTAGAAGTTCAGGAAATGGTTCTGTAAACAAAGACTTTACTTTAGAAAACCCAACAGCTTATACAAGCTATTCTTGGTCTTTACCAGGAGAAGGTTCAGTATTATACCCAAATCAAGCAGAAGTAAATTTTGCTTTTTCAGAAGCAGGGATGTATACGCTTACCTTAACAGGAATCAATTCAAACGGATGTTCAGTAGCAACAACGTTTCCTTTTGTGATAGAATCTAGCGAAGTATCTAGTGGAAATGGCGGAGGGGTAGAAAGTGAATCTTTAGGAGACGCAATTTCAAAAATATACGTATCAAGAAAAAAGAATTCAGTGCCAACAGAATTTGTAAAGTCTAGTGAAAACGTTTACAACAAAAAGAAGATGAAGTCTTTACAGCCTTATCAAGGAAAAGGACAAACGATGTTAGACATGTTTCCTTCAGAATTGGTAGCCGGAAATGTAGCCAACATCACTTCTCCAACGGATATTTTAGATTACACTGTAGCCGATGAAGTATTGTCTGTAGATTTTTCTTTAGACGGCAAAACAAAAGGAGTTGTGTTAGGAATTAAAACTTCGGATAAGATTTACAATCATACCAAAGCATCTTGTGACCGATTAAGAGGCGCAGAGATTTTAAATATCCAAACAGTGCAATTAGAAGGCTATAATTTCTTAATGCAAGGAATTAAACAAAGAAACGGATTGGTAGAGTATGCGATTTCTTTTGCAACGGCAAAGAACAATAATGATAATAGGTATACTCTTCAGACAAACTGGTATGTAAATGCATATACCAAATTTAATGATGTGTATAACTTTCAAGTATGGTCTACAAACCCAGAGGATACTAAAAAGTTAGTAAGCGATATTTTAGCAAATTTAAAAACGTTTATTCCTATAAATCAAACAGAAATTCAAAAAGTTCCAGAAACGTATGCAGCAAAAATTTCAAGAGACAAAGCAGATTTAGTGATTCTATTAAGAAGTACCAAAACGGGTTTAAATACCGAGATTTCTATGGAAGAATTATATTCAGAAACTGCCAATAATGTAAAATACAGATACAATCCTGTAAACACAGCGCTAGAGCAAGTTTTAAAAATTGACATCAAAGATGGATATGAATATGATGCGCTCGTAAAAGTAAATGGTGAAATAGAAGATGCCTTCTACCATGCTGATGGTAATTGGGGCTTAGACTATGATAAGCAATACACTGAGGTAAAAAATTATTTTGTATCAAATAATTTTAATAGAGAATACCAAGACGATGAACACCCAATCAACAGAAATATAGAAATTACGGCAACGAGTGAGTATGATTACCTAACGGTTTACAAATCGTTATTACCAGGTACTTTATCGGCAGATTACTCTGAATACAACTATGTAGCTTTTACAGCAAAAGGATCTGGATTGATGGAGTTAGGCTTGATCAAATCCTCCATTGAAGATTGGAAATCACAATACAGAGTGATGGTAGATTTCTCAGAAGAAGAGCAAACCTATTATGTTCCTTTTGATGTGTTTACTTCAAGCGCTAGCCAAGAGAACATGACAGCAGAAGATTTAACGACGTTAACTTTTACATTCTTACCCGTAGAGGCACAAACGAAAGAATTAGATTTAACAATTTCTGATGTACGATTTACCAAGACGGCAGTAGAGAGTCAGACGGTTCAGAAAATCGAGAAGTTTGAAAATGAGTTTATGGCATATCCAAATCCAAGTAAAGGCAATGTAAACTTATTATTATTCAGTGAAACTGATACAGAAGCTGCAGTAACCTTATCAGACATCACAGGAAAAGTAATTTATAGAGGCAAAGCACAATTAACAGCTGGTAAAAACGAATTAGAGTTTGATTTTAAAGTAAAAACGGGCGTCATGTTATTACAAGTAAATAGTGCAGAAGTGAATTACGGAACTTCTAAAATTATTTTTAAATAATAGATCGGAATTTTAAAAACAATAAAATAAAAAAACGTCTTCATAATTTTGTGAAGGCGTTTTTTTATGTTTTAAAATGGACAATTACCTCGGAATAAAATAATATTGAGTGGTTGAGAAAAACACCAAAAAAAGTCTTAGAAATTTAAATTAACAAGACTTTTTCTGATTTTATGAAGTCAAGAATGCTTTTAAATCCTCATAAGAAGAGGCTTTGATTGCTACTTTTTTATGGTTCATTACTTTCTGAATTTGTTCAGGAATCGCTACTTTTACAGGCAAGGTACTTTCAACAACATCTAAAAATTTTACAGGATGCGCAGTTTCTAAAAAAACACCAAATTCGTTTTCTTGTAAACCATACTTTTTCAAGCCTAAATAACCAACGGCTCCATGAGGATCTGCAACATAACCAGAATTTTTATAAATTTCTTTCATGGCAGCACGAGTTTCATCATCTGTAAAAGAGAACGAAGAAAAGGTTTTTTTAAGTGTTTCTAAATCATTGTTAAACAATTCTTGAATTCTGATAAAATTACTTGGATTCCCAACGTCCATGGCATTAGAAATAGTAGCTTTAGATGGTTTTGGTTTGTAAACTCCATCTATTAAATAATTGGGTATCGTATCATTTATATTCGTAGAAGCGATAAAATGTTTGATGGGTAACCCTAGTTTTTGCGCCATAATTCCGGCGCAAATATTGCCGAAATTTCCACTAGGTACAGAAAAAACCAATTCCTTATTTTGTTTTTTTAATTCTTTATAGGCAAAGAAAAAATAGAACATTTGTGGTAACCAACGCGCCACATTTATAGAGTTTGCAGAGGTTAATGTTTTTGTGATTTCTTCATCTAAAAAAGCAGTTTTTACCATTTCTTGGCAATCGTCAAAAACACCATCTACTTCTAGGGCAGTAATGTTCTGACCTAAAGTTGTTAATTGTTTTTCTTGAACATCACTTACTTTTCCTGAAGGATAAAGAATCACTACTTTTATACCTTTAGCACCTAAAAATCCGTTGGCAACAGCGCCACCAGTATCGCCAGAAGTTGCAACTAAAACCGTAATTTCTTCTTCATGATCACGATTAAAATATTCTAAACATTTTGCCATAAATTTAGCACCAACATCTTTAAACGCCATGGTAGGACCATGAAATAATTCTAATGTGGCAATATTGTCATCAACCTTAACCACAGGAAAATCAAAAGAAACAGTTTCGGCTATAATTTCTTTTAGGATATCCTCCGGAATTTCATCACCTAAAAATTGTTTAATGGCTTCAAATGCAATTTCGTGATTTGAATAATCAGAAATATTTTCAATAAAATCTTTTGAAAGTGGCGTAATATTTTCTGGAAAATAGATGCCTCTATCTTTTGCCAAACCTTGTACAACGGCATTTTTAAAAGTTGTTTTTGGTGATTTGTGATGTAAACTGTAGTAGTTCATAATTTGGTTTTTAAAAGCCCATCCTAACCTTCCCAAAGGGAAGGAACTCTTACTCTTACTCTTATGTTATATTATTTTGGGCTTTATTGTGTAATAATTTTTAATTTCTCCAGTTGATGTTCTTTAGTTTTTGGTGAAGGAATGAACCAACATCCATCAACTAAAAACCAATAACTATTTTAATATTTTTCGTTTCTCCAAAATCAATCGAACTGACAGAACGTGCTGTCACATCGAGTGATTTCGCTTTTTAGCGAAATTGTATCGAGATGTTTTATACTATTTTTATTCCGTTTGGATTTATTTTCGAAATAAACATCTCAAATTTAATTCCTGTATTTTTATAACTTTCTTTAATGGATTTGTAAACCTCGTTAGCAATTTCATCGCCTTTACAAAGGGCAAAAATTGTTGGACCAGATCCGCTAATTCCTGCGCCTAATGCGCCTGCACTAATAGCGCTAGATTTTACAGTATCAAAAAAAGGAATTAACTTTTTACGATAGGGTTCTACAATAATATCCACTAAAGAATTACTTATTAAATGGTAGTTATTTGTGTATAAACCACTTATTAAACCACCCACATTTGCCCATTGGGTAACGGCATCTTTTAATGCAATTTTTTCTGGTAAAACTTCTCGAGCATCTTTTGTTTTTACTTCTATTTGTGGATGAATTGCCACTACTCTTAAAGCATCCGGAACAGGTAATTTTATAATTTCTAAAGGTTCGTAACTTCTTACTAAAATAAAACCTCCGTAGATCGCGGCAGCTACATTATCTGCGATTGCAGAACCACAGGCAATTTCTTCACCAAACATGGCAAATTTTGTAAGTTCTAGTTCAGAAAATTGGTTTTCTAAGAACTGATTGACACCAAATGCAGCACCGGCAGCACTGGCAGCAGAACTTCCTAATCCGCTTCCTGGAGAAAATCCTTTGTGAATGGTTAATTCAATTCCGAAATTAGCATTGGCTTCCTTTAATATTTTTTGAACTACGGCACTGGCAGCGTTTTCGTTAACATTGTAGGTTAAATTAGCGCCCGTAATATTGGTTATTTTAACGCCTTTCTGAACAGTTTTGGTAAAGGTCATTTCATCCCCAACAGCGTCTACAGCAAAGCCTAAAGAGTCAAATCCGCAAGAAACATTGGCTACTGTGGCTGGAGAAAATATTTTTAAATAATTCATTTATTTTGGTTTGCAGTATTCGGTTTACAGTATTCGGTCGCAGTTTACAGTCAATTGCTCACTGAAAATTGCGACTGCGAACTGTCTACTTATTGATTAGCTATTCTTATTACATCTGCAAAAATACCAGAAGCAGTAACGTCTGCACCGGCACCGGCACCTTTTATGATCAGCGGATTTTCTGGATATCGATCCGTGTAAAATAAAACAATATTATCACTTCCTTCTAAATTATAAAAAGGATGTTCGGCAGGAATATGTTGCAAACCAACATTGGCTTTTCCGTCTACAAATTCAGCAACATATTTTAGACGACAATCTTCATCATCAGCTTGTTTATAAATATTTTGAAAATGAGCTTCATGTTTAATTAACGAAGCATAAAAGTCATCGTTGTTCACCGTTTCTAATGTTTCCTTGGGTAAAAAAGCGTTATTAACAATATCTTCTAATTCTAGTTGATATCCGCTTTCTCTAGCCAAAATTAAAATTTTTCTAGCAACATCAACCCCACTTAAATCAATTTTTGGATCGGGCTCCGTAAATCCTTCTTCTTGCGCTTGTGCAACTACATCGTGAAAGGTAGTATCTTCATCATAATTATTAAAAACAAAGTTTAAACTACCTGATAAAACGGCTTGAATTTTATGGATTCTATCCCCAGAATTGATTAAATTTTTCAACGTATCTATAATTGGTAAACCTGCCCCAACATTGGTTTCAAACAAAAAGGAAGCATTGAATTTTCTTGAAACTTCTTTTAACGTTTTATAATTAACAAAGCTAGAAGCACAAGCAATTTTATTACAAGTTACCACAGAAATACTTTCTCGTAAATACTTTTCATAGACTTCAGAAACTTGCTGATTTGCAGTATTATCGATAAAAACACTATTTCTATGATTGCATTCTTTTACTTTGTTATAAAAACGTTCTAAACTAGTTGGCTCTCCATTTTTTAAACGTTCTTTCCAGGTATTTAGGTTGATGCCACTATTGTCAAAAACCATTTTTCTAGAATTTGCAATTCCGATGACTCTAATATTGAGTTTTAAATTTTCTTTTAAGAATTTTTTCTGTTGATGTAATTGCGCTAAAAAGCGTTCGCCAACATTACCTACTCCCGTTACAAATAGGTTTAATTGCTTTATTTTTTCTTCAAAAAATTGTTCGTGCAATGTGTTTAGCGCCTTTTTTGCATCCTTTTTATTAATAACAGCAGAGATGTTTTTTTCTGATGAACCTTGGGCAATGGCTCTAACGTTTACGTTATTTCTGCCCAATGCACTAAACATTTGTCCGCTTAAACCTTGATGATTTTTCATGCTTTCTCCTACCACAGCAATAATTGCCAAGTCTTTTTCAACAAGAATCGGTTTAATCTTTTTACGGTCTATTTCTATGCTAAAAGTAGCATCTAAAAGTTCTTTCGCTTTTTCAGCATCATTTTCATAAACACCTACACAAATTGAATGTTCAGAGGAAGCTTGCGTTATAAAAACAACGTTGATCAATTGTTGTGAAAGTGTTTCAAACAAGCGTTTAGAAAAACCAGGAATTCCAATCATTCCGCCACCTTCTAGTGTAATTAAGCTAATATCTTCTATATGTGAAATCCCTTTTACACCGCTGCTATTCTTAGGATGCTTACAAATTAACGTTCCAGAACTTGTGGGGTTAAACGTATTTTTAATCCGAATTGGAATTTGTTTTCTTAATGCAGGTTGAATTGTTGGCGGATATAACACTTTTGCACCAAAATGAGATAACTCCATAGCTTCCTCATACGAAATTTCATTGATTGGAAATGCTTGTTTTACAACGCTCGGATTTGCAGTATACATGCCGCTAACATCTGTCCAGATTTGTAACTCAGCAACATTCAATGCGGCAGCATAAATAGCTGCAGAAAAATCTGAACCACCTCTTCCTAAAGTAGTTGTTTCCTGATTATTTGAAGCAATAAATCCACCTAAAACAGTAACCTGATGTTTGTTTTTATCAAAAAAATCAGTTATATTTTTGTTGGTAATTTTAAAATTTACCTGAGCATTTAGGTAATTATTGTTGGTAATAATTAAATTTCTACTTTCTCCATGAGTAGCATTTAAAGTCTCTTTGGCTGCATTTGCAATAATAAAAGAAGAGAGTCTTTCGCCAAAACTAGAAACTTTTGCCAAGGTTTTGTTCGATAATTCTTGCAATAAGAAAATGCCTTCATACATAGATTGTAATTGATCAAACAAAGTGGTAACCTCTTTAATTACTTCTTTTTTACTTTTAGAAATTAAAGCATCAATTACACTAAAATGAAGCTCTTTTATGGTTTCTAAAATTTCTTTAGCAACGGTAATATCTTCTAAAGCACTATTAGATCCTGCTATGAGTTTGTCTGTTGTTTTTCCGAAAGCAGAAACAATTATTGCGACTTTATCTTCTTTTGATGCATTTGCAATAATTGCGATAACTTTTTGTATGTTTTCTGAGTTTGCTACTGATGAGCCTCCAAATTTTAATACTTTCATGTTGAATGATAGATATTGAGATAAATAAATTTTTGTGAGTTTGTTTTGATGTGGCTCAAAACAAAAGGTAACCTTAAATAATATGAATAGAAGAGAACCCCTAAAGGGTTGTTGTAGCCGTTATGCGAATATTTTGGCGCACATACAAAGAAACCCCAGCCGAGGTTATGATTTTTTTTGTATTTTTTTTTGATACATTCACGGGGTAAATGTAGAAGTATTATTTATTTTGATAAATTTTAATCAGAATTATTTTAAGAATTTCTTTAATAAATATCATTTTCGCAAAGAATAAACTATAAAAATGAATATTATTTACTTTTTAATATCTTTATTTATTTTTTCTTTAATAATTAATGCGATGGGTTTGTTTTTAATTTTACTTTCTAACCAAGATAAAATATCTAAATATAAAAAAGCTCTTTTTTCATACGGATGGTTTTCAAACTTTTTTAATTTTTTATAAATCTTTTTAAATTCATTTTTTATTTCATGCGGAAAAACATCGCTCAAATCTCTAATAGAATTTAAAAATACTTTCTGCACTTCTTGCAGATTTTCCATTTTTAATAAAAACTTGTAGGTGTCTAAAAATTGTCTTTCTAAATCATAATCTAAACCACATTCATAATGCGCTATTAGGTTTAAAACTCTTGCAAAACATTGTAAATCTTCTGCAGAACTCAAGTTTTTTGATTTTATAATCTTTTGTAAATAAGAGATGCAAATTTCATTTTTACCCATTCCGAAATACAAACAAGCAATCTTATAATACAACATTACAATATAATGATTGTCTAGCCTGTTTTTGTATTTTTTAATTTTCTCGTTAATGATTTCAACTAAATACTCACCTTCAGAAAAAGAGCCTTGTAAAAAATGTAAATGCAATTTATTCGCATATAAATATTGAAAAATTAGAAGTTCAGTATTGGTATTTAAAGGAATGATGTTTTGCTCAATCTCTTCTTCAAAAGAGTGCAAAACTTGTTTAAAAGTGTCTATTTTTTTTACAAAAAATAAAGCCTCTAGCAAATAGTTTTTTCCTTTTAAATAAAAAACAGGATGTTGAGAAATATGTTTTTTGTCTTCTTTAAATAAATCTACCCATTTATTGGCATATTTGTAGCTATGTAAAAAATCTTGCGTTAAAAAACTAAACCATAAATGAGACTTATATAACCATAATTTTTCTCTAAAGCCAAGCTCTTCAAAATGATATTCAGGAATTTTACTATAGAAATAGGCATTCACAAACTCCAATTCTTCATTATTTTTTACATAACCATTTTGTAGTAAATGACTGTATAATTGCAATGATAAGTTAGAGAGTTTGCTAGCAACAACATTTTGCTGACTTAAAGTCTTTGCTTGCATAGAAAGGGTATCTGCTCTATTGCTTAAGCTTCGGGTAATGTACTGTGTTTCAATTACTTTCTCGAGCTCAACAATTTCATAGGCAATGTTTTTTTCTTCATTTTCTAAGGCTAAATGTTTCGCTTTATCTAATAGTTTTAAACTCTGTTTGTACAATCCTTTTTGATATAATACGGTAGCAAAATCTAATTGCTCACGAATTTGAATTCTAATATTTTTATGGGCAGGATTTAAACGAAGACTAATTAAAATTTGTTTGTATAAATGTGCTTTTAAGTTTGATAATTGCTGCTTCGAAACAATACCACTTTTTATGATCACCTTTTCATCATAAGTTTTTAATTTCTCTAAAAACTTAAAAAGAGAGAAAAATTTCGCATCAATATTACCACCTAATCGTCCTACATATAAGTTAAATTGTCTCTTTTCTGACTTGGTTAAAGACTTAATCAAAACAAAAAGAGCATCATTTTGATGATTGGCTAATGTATCAATTTTATTCATAAGTATCTTTTAATGAAGCAATTGTATTTTTAATTAAGAGAATAGAAATCGTGCAAAGGCTATGTAAATTATAAAATTTTAAGTTTTAAGATATACATTTGATTCTTCACAAAGATAATCTTTACAAAATTATGCAAGATAACAAGGTACAAATTTTTGATACAACTTTAAGAGATGGTGAGCAGGTTCCTGGTTGTAAATTAGACACAAAGCAGAAATTGGTAATTGCAGAAAGGTTAGATTTCTTAGGCGTAAATGTAATTGAAGCCGGTTTTCCTGTTTCTAGTCCAGGAGATTTTACTTCGGTATCAGAAATTGCAAAAATAGTTAAAAATGCAACAGTTTGCGGTTTAACAAGAGCCGTTGAAAATGATATTAAAGTGGCTGCAGAGGCTTTAAAATATGCAAAATATCCAAGAATTCATACCGGAATAGGAACAAGCGATTCTCATATTAAATTTAAATTTAATTCAACGCGAGAAAAAGTCATCGAGAGAGCTGTTCATGCAGTTTCATATTCAAAGTCTTTTGTAGAAGATGTTGAATTTTATGCAGAGGATGCGGGTAGAACGGACAATGATTTTTTAGCTCGAGTTTGTGAAGAAGTAATAAAGGCAGGCGCTACGGTTTTAAACATTCCAGATACAACGGGTTATTGTTTGCCAGAAGAATATGGTGCAAAAATGAAATATTTACGTGAAAATGTAAAAGGCATTGAAAATGTAATCTTATCCTGTCATTGCCATAACGATTTAGGTATGGCAACTGCAAATTCTATTTCTGGTGTCATTAATGGTGCACGCCAAATAGAATGTACTATCAATGGAATCGGCGAACGCGCAGGAAATACAGCTTTAGAAGAAGTTGTCATGATTTTAAAACAACATCCTTATTTAAATTTAGAAACCAGTATCAATACAAAATTATTATACGATACCAGTATAATGGTTCGTGAAAGTATGGGAATGCCTGTGCAGCCTAACAAAGCAATTGTAGGTGCAAATGCATTTGCACACAGTTCTGGAATTCACCAAGACGGTGTCATTAAAAACAGAGAAACCTACGAAATTATGAATCCTGAAGATGTGGGGGTTACAGAAAGTGCTATTGTTTTAACAGCAAGAAGCGGTAGAGCAGCATTAGCATACAGAGCCAAAAAGATAGGATACGAATTAACTAAAATTCAATTAGATGCTGCTTACGAACTCTTTTTAGAAACTGCCGATAAACAAAAAGAAGTAAGAGATGAAGACATCCATGTAATTATGGACAAGGTAAATAAAATTTCTAAAATAATAGTGGCTTAAAAAAAGCCTAATTAATTTTGTGTTCGCGTCTAATTTACCTATTATTGACCTGATTAAATTTAAGAATTTGAATACATGAAATATACAATAGCTGTAATTCCTGGAGATGGTATTGGCCCCGAAGTAACCGACCAAGCAAAAAAAGCTTTAGATGCCGTGGCAGAGGCATACGACCATATTTTTTTGTATAAAGAAGCGCAAATGGGCGCTTGCGCCATAGAAGCATCTGGCGACCCTTTGCCAGAAGAAACTGTAAAAATATGCAGAGCAGCAGATGCCATTTTATTTGGTGCCATTGGTGATCCAAAATATGACAATAATCCGAGTGCAAAAGTGCGTCCAGAACAAGGTCTTTTCCGGTTAAGAAAAGAATTAGATTTATATTGTAATGTAAGACCTGTAAAAGCTTACGATAATTTAATTTCAAATTCTCCTTTAAAAAGAGAGGTAGTTAAAGGAACAGATTTTGTTATTTTTAGAGAGTTAACAGGCGGAATTTATTTCGGAAAAAAAGAACTTAGTGCAGACAAGAAAGAGGCGTTTGATATTAGTTCTTACACGGTTGATCAAATTTCTAGAATAACTCATCTAGCTTTTAAATCTGCCCAAGAAAGAAATAAAAAAGTAACTTTAATCGATAAATCAAATGTTTTAGAAACTTCACGTTTGTGGAGAAAAACAGTTACTGAGATTGCCAAAGAATATAAAAACGTAACCCTAGAATATTTGTATGTAGATCATGCAGCGATGAAACTTATTCTAGATCCAAAACAGTTTGACGTAATTTTAACTGAAAACTTATTTGGTGATATTATTTCTGATGGAGCAAGTGCAATTTGCGGCACCATCGGCTTGTTAGCATCTTCATCTATTGGTGATGAAAATGCTTTGTTTGAGCCTATTCATGGTGCATATCCAGAGGCGGCAGGTAAAAATTATGCCAATCCTTTAGCAGCGATTTTAGCGGTAGCAATGTTGTTAAAATATTTAGGATTGCATGAAGAGGCAGACGCCGTAGAAAGAGCCGTAGAAAAATCAATTACACTGGGAATTACAACCAAAGATATCAAACGAAAAACGCAATTTTCTGCATCCACCTCTAAAGTAGGAGATTTTATTGCAGATTATATTACCAATCAAGATGACAGCAATATGAATTTTACGAACATTCATATGGGTCAAAGTACCATTATCTAAAAAATACTTTTCGATTTTTATCGAAAAAACAGATAGATTGTTATTCCTATGAAAACAGGAATCTATTTTTTTTGAAGCTATTTCCAGCTTTCCGCACTCGCTTTTTTTGCCCGAAAAAGGCAAAAAAGAGCTCAAACAAAGTCTTCAATCTGGGCTAGATATAGTTGCCAACTTTAGTCACTATTTTTTAAAATCAACCTTCCTTAAAAAAGAAGGTTTTTTTATGAATTTATTTCAAGCATTGAATGTCATAATAAATTATAGTTAAACTACTTATTTACAAAAATTTAAGTGTTTATTTTAAAACCTGAATTTAAAGAATTGTATTGCGGTTTGCACAGTAAAAATAGAGAAACATAGTAATTTAGTCAACAATTTGAATAATACAATAAATGGAATTAAATAAATACAGCAAAAGATTAACACAAGATGAATCTCAACCTGCCTCACAAGCAATGTTGTATGCGGTTGGTTTAAAAGATGAAGATATGAGCAAAGCGCAAGTTGGTATTGCAAGTACAGGTTATGACGGGAATCCGTGTAACATGCACTTAAACAACTTGGCTGCAGAAGTAAAAGTAGAATCTAAAATTGCGGGTTTAGTTGGTTTAGGATTTAATACCATTGGTGTTTCAGACGGAATTTCTATGGGAACGTCTGGTATGAATTATTCATTAGCTTCTAGAGATATTATTGCAGATTCTATAGAAACAGTTATGAATGCTCAAAGTTACGATGCATTAGTTTCTGTGGTAGGTTGTGATAAAAATATGCCCGGGGCAGTTATTGCGATGTTACGTTTAAATCGACCTTCAATTATGATGTATGGAGGAACCATCGCATCAGGAAATTATAAAGGAAGAAAATTAAATATCGTTTCTGCTTTTGAAGCTTTAGGGCAAAAAATGGCAGGCGAAATTGAAGAAGAAGAATATAGAGAAATTATAAAAAGAGCTATTCCGGGAGCGGGGGCTTGTGGCGGAATGTACACGGCAAATACCATGGCATCTGCTATAGAATGTATGGGGTTTGCATTGCCTTACAACTCATCAATTCCTGCTGAAAATCCTAATAAATTATCGGAAGCAGAAAGAACCGCTTTGGCAATTAAAAATTTACTAGAATTAGATTTAAAACCTTTAGATATTATTTCTAAAAAATCTTTAGAAAACGCCATTGCAATCGTAAATGCTTTGGGAGGATCAACAAATGCAGTATTGCACTTTTTAGCCATTGCACACGCTGCTGATATTGACTTTACCTTAGAAGATTTTCAAAGAGTAAGTGATAGAACGCCGTTAATTGCCGACTTAAAACCATCGGGAAAATACTTAATGGAAGATGTTCATGGAATTGGTGGTACGCCTGCAATTATGAAATATTTATTAGATAATGGCTATTTACATGGAGACTGTTTAACGGTTACAGGAAAAACATTAGCAGAGAATTTAGCAGGTATTAAAGCTATGGAATTTGAAGATCAAGATGTCATTTATCCTAAGGATAAAGCATTAAAATCTTCAGGAAATATTCAAATAATTTACGGAAACCTGGCAACGGAAGGAGCAGTTGCAAAAATCTCAGGAAATGAAGGCTTGCTTTTTGAAGGAAAAGCGGTGGTTTATGACGGAGAGCAAGCTGCCAATGCGGGTATTTCAAACGGTGAAGTAGAAAAAGGAGATGTTGTCGTCATTCGATATGTGGGTCCAAAAGGAGGTCCAGGAATGCCAGAAATGTTAAAACCAACTTCGTTAATTATGGGCGCAGGTTTAGGAAAATCTGTAGCGTTAATTACAGATGGTCGTTTTTCTGGAGGTACACATGGTTTTGTAGTAGGTCATATTACGCCAGAAGCCCAATCCGGAGGAACTATCGGAATTTTAAAAACAGGTGATACCATTAGAATTAGTGCAGAAGACAATTCAATTAATGTTTTAATTTCTGATGAAGAAATCGCGGAAAGAAAAGCACAGTGGGTGGCCCCAGCATTAAAGCATACAAAAGGAATCTTATACAAATACGCAAAAATAGTTGCATCTGCTTCAAAAGGATGTATTACAGATGCGTAGTTTGTAAAGAAGAAAATAGAAACAAGAAAACAGAAACAAGAAGATAGAAACAAGAATAAAGCTAATAGAGAAATATTTTAGAGAATATTGGTCTTTATTCTTTCTTCTCTATTCTTTTCTCTCTTATTAAATCAAATACTATGGAAACCCAAACCATAAGCAACAAAGAAATTTCATCAAAAACTACGCAAAGAATTTCGGGTAGTGAAGCTATTGTTAGATGCTTAATTGAAGAAGATGTAAAAATAATTTATGGATATCCTGGCGGAGCCATTATGCCAGTTTATGATGAGTTGTTTAAATATCAAGATAAAATTCATCATGTTTTAACACGACATGAACAAGGTGCAACGCACGCTGCGCAAGGTTTTGCAAGAATTTCTGGTAAAGTGGGTGTTGCCATTGCAACTTCGGGCCCAGGAGCAACTAATTTAATTACGGGTATTGCAGATGCTCAAATAGATTCTACACCTATGGTCTGTATTACAGGGCAAGTGGCGTCTCATTTGTTAGGAAGTGATGCATTTCAAGAAACCGATATCGTTGGTATTTCTACGCCTGTGACAAAATGGAATTGCCAGGTTACAAAAGCTGCTGATATTCCAGGAGCATTGGCAAAAGCATTTTACATCGCAAAAAGTGGAAGACCAGGACCTGTTTTGGTAGATATCACAAAAGATGCACAATTCGAAGAATTTGATTTCTTATATGAAAAATGCACGAAAATAAGAAGTTATACGCCTATTCCAAAAACAGTAGCAGGCACTTTAGAGGCTGCCGCAAAAATGATAAATGCTGCAAAAAAACCTTTGATAGTTTGGGGTCAAGGAGTTGTTTTAAGTGCAGCCGAAGAACAATTTAAAGCATTGGTAGAAAAAGCAGGAATTCCTGCGGCTTGGACAATTTTAGGAGCTTCAGCATTACCAACTTCGCATCCCTTAAATGTTGGGATGTTAGGCATGCACGGTAATTATGCCCCCAATAAATTAACCAATGAATGCGATGTTTTAATTGCCATCGGAATGCGTTTTGATGATCGAGTTACCGGAAAATTAGATGAATATGCAACGCAAGCAAAAGTGATCCATTTTGAAATTGATCCTGCAGAAGTTGATAAAAATGTAAAAACAGATGTGGCTGTTTTAGGAGATGCAAAAGTAACTTTAAAAGCCATTTTACCTTTAATTGATGAAAATTCTCATAAAGAATGGCATCAAGAATTTAAAGATTTATATAAAATTGAATATGAAAAAGTAATTAAAGACGACATTCATCCAACGAAAGAAGGGTTAACGATGGGTGAAGTAATTAAGGAAATTAATATTCAAAGCAAAGGCGAAGCAGCAATTGTAACAGATGTTGGTCAGCATCAAATGATTGCTTGCAGATATGCAGAGTTTAATAAAACAAAAAGTAATATTACTTCTGGTGGGTTAGGTACCATGGGTTTTGGGTTGCCAGCAGCAATTGGAGCCAAAATGGCAGCGCCAGAACGTGAAGTTGTTTCCATTTCTGGTGATGGTGGTTACCAAATGACCATCCAAGAATTAGGGACTATTTTTCAGCAAAAAGCGGCAGTAAAAATTGTAGTTTTAAATAATGATTTTTTAGGAATGGTGCGCCAATGGCAACAGTTGTTTTTTGACAAACGGTATGCATCCACAGAAATGATAAACCCAAATTTTGTAGCAATTGCAGAAGGGTATTACATCAAAGCAAAAAAAGTTACAAAACGTGAAGAATTAGCAGATGCAGTTGCAGAAATGATGGCAAGTAAAGAAGCTTATTTTTTAGAGGTTTGTGTGGAAAAAGAAGGAAATGTTTTTCCAATGGTTCCTTCTGGAGCTAGTGTTTCAGAGATAAGATTGGAGTAGGAAGTTGGATAAAAGAATATAGAACAAAGAATAAAGAATAAAGATTAAAAGAACAATGATTGAAGCATTCAGAATTCAACTTTGAATTTTAAACTTTAAACCTTGAACTAAAGAGTATGAATACAGAAAAACAACTATACACAGTATCAATTTACACTGAAAACAATATTGGATTGTTGAATAGAATATCAGCAATTTTTCAAAGAAGACATATCAATATTGAGAGTTTAAATATCTCTCCTTCAGAAATTGACGGGGTAGCTAAATTTACAATTGTAGTGAATATGACCGAGGTAAACGTAAAGAAGATTATTGGTCAAATAGAAAAACAAGTAGAGGTAATTAAAGCATATTTTCATACTCTTGAAGAAATTATTTATCAAATTTCTGGATTGTTTAAAATCAAATCAGAATTGTTATTTGAAGAACGTCAAATTCAAAACATCATTAAAGAAAGTAATGCTAGAATTGTTACGGTAAATAAAGAATTTTTTGTCCTTGAAAAGTCAGGAAGAAAAGAAGAAATAGCTGAATTATATGATGAGTTAAGTGTCTATGGTATTATGCAATATACACGTTCAGGTTTAATTGCTGTGACCAAAGAAGAAATGAAAATATCAGCCCTACTAAAAAAATACAACAACTAAAAATAGATAAAAGAGTAAAGTAGAAAAAAGAAAATAGAACAAAGATAAAAGAGTAAAGAGCAGGTAATATTTAATAAGTCTTTTACGTTTATTCTCTCTTTTCTTTCACCTCTTTTTTCCTTTTTGTTTATTCATATCAACAAACAAAAACAATAAAAATGTCAAATTATTTTAACACATTAACATTAAGAGAAAAATTAGAGCAGTTAGGAAAATGTAGATTTATGGATGCTTCAGAATTTGAAGACGGCGTAACTGCACTAAAAGGAAAGAAAATTGTTATTGTAGGTTGTGGAGCACAAGGTTTAAACCAAGGTTTAAATATGAGAGAATCTGGTTTAGAGATTTCTTACACATTAAGACAAGCTGCGATTGATCAAAAAAGAGAATCTTATCTAAATGCAACTTCTAACAATTTTGAAGTGGGTACGTATGAAGAACTAATCCCTACTGCAGATGTTGTCTTAAATTTAACACCAGACAAACAACATACCAATGTTGTGAAAACAATCATGCCGCTCATGAAAAAAGGAGCAACATTATCGTATTCCCACGGTTTTAATATCGTTGAAGAAGGAATGAAAATTCGTGAGGATTTAACGGTAATTATGGTGGCACCAAAATGCCCGGGATCGGAAGTGCGTGAAGAATATAAAAGAGGATTTGGCGTACCAACATTAACGGCGGTGCATCCAGAAAACGATCCAGAAGGAAAAGGTTGGGCGCAAGCAAAAGCGTATGCAGTAGCAACTGGAGGTCATAGAGCAGGCGTGTTAGAATCTTCTTTTGTTGCAGAAGTGAAGAGCGATTTAATGGGAGAGCAAACTATTTTATGCGGTTTATTGCAAACAGGAGCTATTTTATCTTTTGATAAAATGGTGGAAGAAGGAATTGATGCGGGTTATGCTGCGAAATTAATTCAATACGGTTGGGAAACGGTTACAGAAGCCTTAAAACATGGCGGAATTACCAATATGATGGACAGGTTGTCTAATCCTGCAAAAGTAAAAGCTTTTGAAATATCCGAAGAATTAAAAGACATTATGCGTCCGTTGTTTCAAAAACATATGGATGATATTATGACCGGTCATTTTTCTAAAACCATGATGGAAGATTGGGCAAATGATGATAAAAACTTATTAACTTGGCGAGCTGCAACGGGCAATACTGCCTTTGAAAAACAACAAGTTACTGACCAAGAAATTCCAGAACAAGAATATTTTGATCACGGAACTTTGTTAGTCGCTTTTGTAAGAGCAGGTGTAGAATTGGCGTTTGAAGCAATGACAGAATCCGGAATTATAGAGGCTTCTGCATATTATGAATCTTTACACGAAACGCCATTAATAGCCAATACAATTGCACGTAAAAAATTATACGAAATGAACCGTGTAATTTCTGATACAGCAGAATATGGTTGTTATTTATTCGATCATGCTTGTAAACCTTTATTAACGGATTTTATGAAAACAGTTTCTACAGATTTAATCGGTCAAAAATTTACAGATTCTAATGCTGTTGACAATCAGGAATTAATTAGAATTAATGCAATTATTAGAAATCACCCAGTAGAAAAAGTAGGCGCAAAATTAAGAGCTTCTATGACAGCGATGAAAGTGATAAAATCTGCATAAAAAATAAGATACTCCAATTCTTTTAATAAACCTGTCAGATTTAAAAATTTGACAGGTTTCTTTTTTACATTTGAACAATGCAAACAAAACAAATCTATTTTCCGAGTATAGAAAACATTAAAAAAGCCGCTAAAAATTTAGAAGGAGTGGCCTATAAAACTCCTTTGAATCAAAACAGTACTTTTTCTAAAGAGTTTGATGCAAATGTGCTTTTTAAAAGAGAAGATTTACAAGTGGTTCGTTCCTATAAAATTCGGGGTGCTTACAATAAAATGTCTTCTTTAAATGATGATGAAAAACAACGAGGAATTGTTTGTGCAAGTGCAGGAAACCATGCACAAGGAGTGGCATTGTCTTGTAAGCTTTTACAAATAAAAGGCACTATTTTTATGCCATCGCCCACACCAAATCAGAAAATTAACCAAGTAAAAATGTTTGGTGAAGATTTTATAGAAATTATAATAGAGGGAGATACTTTTGATGATGCTTTTAATGCTTCAAAATTAGAATGCGATGCTAAAAATAAAACATTTATTCATCCTTTTAATGATGAAAAAGTGATTGAAGGTCAAGCCACGGTAGGTTTAGAAATCTTAGAGCAAAGTGATGTAAAAATAGATTATGTTTTCGTGGCGATTGGTGGCGGTGGTTTATCTGCAGGATTATCATCAGTCTTTAAATATAGATCACCAGAAACTAAAATAATAGGAATAGAGCCAGAAGGAGCGCCCTCTATGTTAACATCTTTTCAAAACAAAAAAAATACTGCTTTAGAGACTATAGATTCTTTTGTAGATGGCGCTGCGGTAAAAAAAGTAGGCGATTTAAACTTTGCAATTTGTCAGCAAAATTTGCAAGATATAATTACGGTTCCTGAAGGGAAAGTTTGTCAAACAATTTTAGATTTGTATAATAAAGATGCTATCGTCGTAGAACCAGCAGGTGCTTTAAGTATTGCAGCTTTAGATTTTTTTGCCGAAGAAATTAAAGGGAAAAATGTGGTTTGTATTGTAAGCGGAAGTAATAACGACATTACAAGAACCGCAGAAATTAAAGAACGGGCTTTATTATATGCTAATTTAAAACATTATTTTATCGTTAAATTTCCGCAAAGGGCTGGTGCTTTAAAAGAATTTGTTGCCGAAATTCTAGGTCCAAATGATGATATTACACATTTTGAATATACTAAAAAGAATAACAGAGCAAATGGTTCTGCTGTAGTTGGTTTAGAGTTAAAATTATCAACAGATTTAGAGCCTTTAATTAGCAGAATGAAAGAAAGGAATTTTTATGGTGAATATTTAAATGATAAACCAGATTTGTTTGATTTTTTGGTTTAACAAGGGAGCATGCTCCCTTGCTACAAACACATGCTCCCTTGCTACAAACACATGCTCCCTTGCTACAAACACATGCTCCCTTTCTCCAAACATATGCTCCCTTGTTGAAAATAAATATGAGCGAAAAAATATATCATATAACTACTCCAATTCACGATAGCAGAACTTCATCAAGAATGATAAAGTTTAATGTTAGAAAATTAAGGGAAATGGGAACAAATCCATATCCAAATATTATTTATTTTACACAAGAAGAAGAGTTGTTGGTTACACAAACAATTTCGAAAATTGTAAAAGATGATAACTTAAAGTTACTTGCGTATAATATTTGTTCAGACCATATTCATTTATTGTTGAGTTGTGATATTGACCATGTTTCAAAGATAATGTAGAAAATAAAAGCGGTTACTTCTAAAAATATATCAAGATTACGTTTGACAAAGGAGCATGCTTCCTTGCTACAAAAGAGTTCTCCTTTGTCAAAAAGAAAACCAATTTGGCAACAGAAATATAGTGCTCCAAAAGAAATTTTAACTGAAGAACAATTACAGAATACAACAAAATATATTCAAACAAATAGGAATAAGCATAAACTTAAACCTCATAATCAAGTTTTACAACAAATTATTGATGATATGTGTCTCTATAAGTAGTTGTGAAGAATGCTTTCTAGTTAAATTTTTCTTCATAAAATAAATTTATTGATTTAATAGGAACATTTACAATTAATTAACTAAATGATCAACCAAGTGAAAAAACTAAACAATAATATATTTTCACTAATTGCTTTATTTCTTCTTTTAGGAATCTATTCCTGTAAAAATGAAAATGAAGCTAAAGTTGATATGCTTTTTTTAGAGTTTGAAAAGTACGAATTGTAAAACGGCTTGCAAGTTGTTTTATATCAAGATAAATGAAACCAGTAAAGCAATAAATATTTTATTAGTTTGATTGATTACGTTTTGAGTGAAATTATATCGAAAATAAATCATTAAAAAAGTGCGATGAAAATCGCACTTTTTTGTTTGTAAAAAAAAAGTAGAGCCAAAACATCAATTTTCCGTAAATTTATGGTCAATAATTTAATAAATTAATCAATGGGAATTCCGGACGAATATAAAATTACTTCACTTGTTAATCAAAATACATATTTAGTTGGTGGCGAATTAAAAGAATGGAAAGGTGTGCATGCAGAAGTATTTTCAACTATTTCATCAACAGAAGATTATAAGCCAACTTTACTTGGTACAGTTCCAGATTTAACGGCAGAAGAAGGTATTGAAGCTTTAAATGCCGCTGCTAAAGCTTACGATCGTGGCCAAGGTTTATGGCCAACCATGAAAGTAGAAGGTAGAATTGCAGCCATGGAGAAGTTTGTAATTCAGATGAAAACCAAAAGAGCAGAAATTGTAAAATTGTTGATGTGGGAAATTGGTAAAACTTTACCAGATTCGCAAAAGGAATTCGATAGAACCGTAGAATATATTTACGATACTATTGAAGATTACAAACAAATGGACAGAAATTCTGCAAAGTTTGAAAAACATAGCGGTGTTCATGCACATATTAGAAGAGGTCCGTTAGGAGTTGTTTTATGTTTAGGACCTTATAACTATCCTTTAAATGAAACTTTTGCTTTGTTAATTCCTGCTTTAATGATGGGAAATACAGCTATTTTTAAGCCAGCAAAACATGGAGTTTTATTATTATCTCCTTTGTTAGAAGCATTTCAGAACAGTTTTCCTGCAGGTGTGGTAAATATTATTTATGGGAGAGGAAGAACATTAGCAACACCTATTATGAAAACAGGTCTTGTAGATGTTTTAGCCTTGATTGGGAATAGTAAATCTGCTAATGCAATTCAAGAAAATCATCCACGGAAAAATAGATTACGGTTGGTGTTGGGGTTAGAAGCTAAAAATCCTGCGATAGTTTTACCAGACGCAGATTTAGATTTGGCTATAGATGAGTGTATTGCAGGAACTACCTCTTTTAACGGGCAGCGCTGTACAGCGTTAAAAATAGTATATGTTCATGAACATATTGTAGATGAATTTAACAAACGTTTTGCCAAGAAAGTAGATGGCTTAAAATTTGGAAATCCATGGGAAGAGGGTGTAAAACTAACACCACTCCCAGAACCTAGTAAACCTGCATATATTCAAGAATTAATTGATGACGCCACTGAAAAGGGAGCGAAAATTATGAATAAAAAAGGAGGAGAGACCACAGAAAACTATATTTTTCCGGCCGTATTATATCCAGTTTCTAAAGATTCTAGAGTTTTTGATGAAGAGCAATTTGGTCCGGTAATTCCGGTAGTTTCTTTTAAAAATATTCAAGAACCTTTAGATGATATGGCAGCTTCAAACTACGGACAACAGGTAAGTATTTTTGGTAGTGAAGTAAAAACACTGGCACCGTTAATAGATACTTTAGTAAATTTAGTCTGCCGAGTAAACTTAAATAGTGCCGCACAGCGCGGGCCAGATGTGTATCCGTTTACGGGAAGAAAAGATTCTGCCGTAGCCACCTTAAGCGTGCATGATGCCTTGCGTTCATTTTCTATTAGAACTTTTGTGGCTTCTAAAGATACCGTCTATAACAATGCCATTTTACAAGAATTATTAGACAAAAAGGCTTCTAATTTTATAAGTACAGATTATATTTTATAGTGAAATCCTTATTTTAAGAGTATAAAAAAACCGTTATAATTTAATTATTGTAACGGTTTTTTAGTTTTTATAAAATAGTATTAATCATTATTTTCCAAGAGGGATTACAATCAATCCAGAAAATTTTTCAGAGAAATTGATAACAGCTTTGTCTGCTTCTAACTTTGTTTTGTAATTGCCCACTAGAACTTTCCAATCAGGTTTGTCATATTCAAGTTTTGTGAATTCACCCGGATAGGTAACTTTAAATTTACTCTGTATGCTTCTAGCATTGGTTTCATTACCATAATAAATTTGAATTCTGTAACCGTATCCATAAGTGCTATTAAATGATCTTTTTTTTGCGATTAATTTTTTAATTTCACTGCTACTATTTGTGGCATTCTGACCAAAAAATTCACTTGTACCAATACCTAAAAGAAAAACTAAAAAAACTAAAAAAGTATTATTTTTCATAAGAATTATTTTTACAAAAATAACGACTACGTTTAGAATATGTTGAGTATTCTCCTTATTTATAACGATTATAAATTAATATTTAACCGTCTTTTCCTTTTTAAAATTTTAGCAATATGTACTACTTTTGACAAACTGTTCAAAAAGCGTTTTTTGAGCTATTTTATACACGATACTAAAAATAGTTTGTAAATATGAAAAGTGTAGCGTTACACAGTAGTTTAATCAAAATTCTTTTAAAGAGTTTTACAGTCATTCTGTTTTTTGCTTTTACTCTATCGTCTCACTCGCAAGAAATAGATGAAGCACGTCAAAAAGAAGGTAGAAAGTTGTTCAAATCTTTATGTGCATCTTGCCATAAATTAGACAAGAAATTAGTAGGACCGATGCTTGGTGGTGTCGAAGAAAGAAGAGAAAATTCTTGGTTAATTGCTTGGATTAAAAACAATGCTGAATTAAGAGCTTCCGGCGACAGAGATGCGATTGCAATCTATGAAGAATACAATGGCTCTGCGATGTCTGCGTTTCCGCAGTTAAGCGATCAGCAAATCAATGATATTTTATATTACACCACGGTTGGTGACCCTGTAAAAAAAGTTGCAGCAGGTGAGGTGGCTTTAGATGGAGGTGCAGGAACAGGCGGTGGAGATGCCCCTAAATGGATCATTTATTTATTGGCAGCGGCAATTATTGTGGCTTTCTTAATGATTGCTGGTTTATTGAAGCAGGTCAACGAATTAAAAGGAAATACAGCGCCAGGTCAAAAATCGAATGTAAGAAGAGATTTACATGAGCTTTGGGAAGGCTTGAAAGCAAACACTTTCTTAAAAGTTTTATCCACAATATTTATTTTGTTGATGGGTGCTTATGTCGGTTTTGGAACTATTTTTAAAGTAGGGGTTAATGAGGGGTATTCTCCTTTGCAGCCTATCGCATTTTCTCATAAAATTCATGCAGGCGAAAATAAGATTGATTGTCAATATTGTCATTCATCCGCGAAACACAGTAAACACTCTGGTATTCCTTCCGTAAATGTTTGTATGAATTGCCACATGAATATCGCAGAAGTAGCAGAAGGTACTGTTGTAGAATGGGATGGAGTAACCTATGGCAAGCAAGAATTAGATAAAGAAATTGCTAAAATTTACGATGCTGCCGGTTGGGATCCTGAATTGTTAGAATATACAGGAGATACAAAACCAATTAAATGGATTCGTCTTCATAATTTACCTGATTTCGCATACTTTAATCACTCACAGCATGTAAAAGTTGGAGGATTAGAGTGTCAGAAATGTCATGGTCCTGTGGAAGAAATGGATGAAATGTATCAATTTTCTCCTTTAACAATGGGTTGGTGTATTAATTGTCACAGAGAAACAAATGTTGATTTGAAAGGGAATGAATATTACGAGAAAATCCATAAAGAATTGGCAGAAAAATATGATGTTGAGCAAGTTACTATTGCGCAATTGGGTGGTTTAGAATGTGGTAAATGTCACTATTAATTAAGAGATTCAAATATTAAAAGATTCGAAGGATTATTTTAAAATCTTTTAATCAATAAATAATAAATAAACAATGGCTTCAAACAAAAAATACTGGAAAAGTGTTGAGGAACTAAAAGGTAGTTCTATTGTTGAAACGATGAATAAAAATGAATTTGTTGAAGAAATTCCAACAGATGAGTTTTTAGGTGATAAAGAAACATTAGAGAATTCATCTACTTCGCGTAGAGATTTTTTGAAGTATGTTGGTTTTACCACTGCGGCAGCTTCATTGGCTGCTTGTGAAGGTCCGGTTAGAAAATCGATTCCTTATGTTGTAAAACCTAATGATATTATTGCAGGTGTGGCTGATTGGTACGCAACTTCAATGGCAGACGGTTATGATTTTGCAAACGTGTTAGTAAAAACACGTGAAGGTCGTCCTATTCAAATTATGCCAAATAAAGAGGCAAACGGAACCACAAGTGCTAGAGTTCAGGCTTCTGTACTTTCTTTATATGATGAGAAGTTACGAATCAAAGAGCCAACAAAAAATAAAGAAGTAATTGGTTGGAATCAGGCTGATGATGAAATAAAAAGAGCTTTAACGAACTTAAAAAATAGTAACAAACCTGTTGTTTTATTAACAGGCACTATGGCAAGTCCGTCTACTTCTAAAATTGTTGAAGAATTTATAGTTGCATATCCAAATGCAAAACATATTGTATATGATGCAGTTTCAGAATCTGGTGCTGCAGATGCAATGATGGCAATGTATGGCAAACGTACTTTGCCTAAGTATCATTTAGATAAAGCTAAAACAATTGTTTCTTTTGGAGCAGATTTTTTAGGAGATTTTCATGGAGGTTTTGAGAAGGCTTACATCAATGGTAGAAAACCAGCTGCTGGTCACATGTCTTATCATGTTCAGTTTGAAAGTAATATGTCTTTAACTGGAGCAAACTCAGATAAAAGAGTGGTTGTAAAACCTTCGGATCAAGTTTTTGCTTTGTTAAATTTATACAAGTACATTACCGGTGAAAACGTTTCTTCTAAAGCGACTCCTGTAGATGCAGAAGTGAAGAAAATGGCTTCTGAATTAAGAAAGTCAGGTTCTAAAGGAGTTGTTTTAACAGGATTAAACGATAAAAATGCACAATTAATTGCTTTGGCAATTAACAAAGCAATTGGTAGTGAAGTTATTGACACGAACAATACATTAAACATCCGTCAAGGAAACGATGCTGAGGTTGCTCAATTGGTATCCGATATGAAAGCTGGTAAAGTTGCAGGTTTAATTTCATACAATGTAAATCCGGTGTATTCTTTATCAAGTGCGGCTGATTTTACAGAAGGTTTGAAAAAAGTTTCTTTAAAAGTAGCGTTATCAACCGAAAATAATGAAACGGTGGATGCAATGGAATATGCTTTACCGACACCACACTTTTTAGAATCTTGGGGAGATGCTCAATTCGATCAAGTTACGTATGGTTTAATGCAGCCAACAATTCAGCCATTATTTAATACACGTCAATTTCAAGATATAATATTAAGTTTATCAGGTAATTCAGTAAAATATTACGATTATTTGAAAGTTTTTGCTTTAGAAAATATTCTAAATGGAGCTTCTTGGAACAAAGCTTTACATAATGGGTTCTTTAAAAGAGAAGTTATTGAAGAGGTAATAATTGAAGAGGAAGAAGCTGAAGTTGAATCTGTGGTTATTAGTTCAGTAGCGGCAGCATTAGTAAAAGATACAAAGTCATCAGATTTTGAACTAAACTTATATACGAAGACTGGTTTAGGGGATGGTAAGCAAGCGAATAATCCTTGGTTACAAGAATTTCCAGATCCAATAACAAGAACATCTTGGGATAATTATTTAACCATGTCCCCAGCAGATGGGAAAGCGTTAGGTTTTGAAAATCCTGTTCAAGATAACGGTGCAATTAATGGAAATTATGCAAAGGTATCTGTTAATGGTAAAGAAGTTGTAGTTCCTGTAATGATTCAACCTGGTCAGGCTAAAGGTTCTTTAGGTTTATCTTTAGGTTTTGGTAGAACTTTTGGTTTAAAAGAAGAAATGCAAGTGGGTGTAAATGCATATGCATTATACACAAACTCGAATAATATACAATACGGAGTTAACATAGAAAAAGTTGAGGGTACTCATAAGTTTGCTTGTACACAAGTGCAAAAAACAATTGCAGGTCGTCACGATATTTTAAAAGTTGCTTCTTTAAAAGAATACAATACAATAGCACCTAAAGATCACGAGCATGGTTGGAATAAACCATCTTATGTTTCTTACGATCATAAAGAGGTAGAAGCGAATACAATTGATTTGTGGGATGAGCATAACAGAGAGATGGGTCATCACTTTAACCTATCTATCGATCTAACATCTTGTACAGGTTGTGGCGCTTGTGTAGTGGCTTGTCATGCAGAAAATAATGTTCCTGTTGTTGGTAAGAACGAAGTAAGAGTTGGTAGAGATATGCACTGGTTGCGTATTGATAGATATTATTCATCGGAAGTAGAAACTCGAGAAGACGCAAAAGAATTAGGATTAGGAATTGCGGCAACCTACGAAGGATTAGAGACGGAAGCAGAAAATCCAGAGGTTACTTTTCAGCCAATGATGTGTCAGCACTGTAATCATGCTCCTTGTGAGACTGTTTGTCCTGTTGCTGCAACAACACATGGTCGTCAAGGTCAAAATCAAATGACTTATAACAGATGTGTAGGTACTAGATATTGTGCAAACAACTGTCCATATAGAGTTCGTCGTTTTAATTGGTTTAAATATTCAGACAATAATGAGTTTGATTTCAATATGAACAACCAATATGGTAAAATGGTGTTAAACCCAGATGTAGTAGTTCGTTCTAGAGGAGTTATGGAAAAATGTTCGATGTGTATTCAGTTAACACAGGCAACAATTCTAAAGGCTAAAAAAGAAGGAAGAGCAGTGAATACAGATGAATTTGAAACAGCATGTTCGTCAGCTTGTACCACTGGAGCACTAGTTTTTGGTGATGTAAATAATAAAGAAGATCAAGTAGCTGCTTTAGCAGAAGATAAAAGAGCTTATAATGTATTAGATTACTTGCAGACGAAACCTAATGTAATCTATCAAGTGAAAATTAAGAATACAAACGAAGCGTAATTAAAATTAAGGTATAAAATATGTCTCATTACGAAGCACCCATAAGGGAACCTTTAGTATTAGGTGATAAGAGCTATCACGATATTACCGAAGACATTGTTAAGCCTATAGAGGGTAAGGCAAATAAGAATTGGTACATGGCGTTTTACATTTCTTTAGCAGCAATGTTATGGGGATTTGGCTGTATCTTTTACACTGTAGGAACAGGTATTGGAGTTTGGGGATTAAACAAGAACATTGGTTGGGCTTGGGATATTACAAACTTTGTATGGTGGGTAGGTATCGGTCACGCAGGAACATTAATCTCTGCGGTACTTTTATTATTCCGCCAAAAATGGAGAATGGCGATAAACCGTTCTGCAGAAGCAATGACAATTTTTGCAGTTTTTCAAGCAGGATTGTTCCCAATTATTCACATGGGAAGACCCTGGAATGCTTATTGGGTATTACCACTTCCGAATCAATTTGGATCGTTATGGGTAAACTTTAACTCTCCTTTATTGTGGGATGTATTTGCAATTTCTACTTATTTATCCGTTTCACTAGTTTTTTGGTGGACAGGTTTATTACCAGATTTTGCCATGATTCGTGATAGAGCAGTAAAGCCTTTCCAAAAGAAAATATATGCTTTGTTATCATTTGGTTGGTCTGGTAGAGCAAAAGATTGGCAACGTTTTGAAGAAGTATCTTTAGTGTTAGCTGGTTTAGCAACACCACTTGTACTTTCTGTACACACCATTGTATCGATGGACTTTGCTACTTCTATTAATCCAGGTTGGCATTCAACAATATTTCCACCTTATTTTGTTGCCGGAGCAATCTTTTCAGGTTTTGCGATGGTGCAAACATTATTAGGTATAATGCGTAAAGTTACTAATTTAGAGGATTACATTACACGTATGCACATTGAGTATATGAACATTGTAATTATTTTAACAGGAGGTATTGTGGCTGTAGCCTATGCAACTGAATTTTTCATAGCATGGTACACGGGCTCACCTTATGAAAATTATACATATTTATCTGTAGGTGCTGCAACGGGGCCTTATGCTTGGGCTTTTTATTCGCTCTTATTTTTTAATATCTTAACACCTCAATTGTTGTGGTTTAAGAAAATTAGAAGAAGTTTTATTTGGACTTTTATCATCTCTATATTTATTAACATCGGGATGTGGTTTGAGCGTTTTGATATTATAGCGATTGTATTAAGTAAAGGACATTTACCGTCTACTTGGTGGCGTTTTGAACCTACGTTTGTAGATGTCGGTATCTTTATAGGAACCATCGGATTCTTCTTTGTGTTATTTTTATTATATGCAAGAACATTCCCTGTGATAGCACAAGCAGAAGTAAAAACAATATTAAAATCTTCTGGTGAATTTTACAAGAAGAGAAGCGAACAAGGAATACCTACAAAGCCAGCAATTGTTTTGTTGAATGACAATAAAGGTGAAGATAAGGCTGATAAAAATAAAAAAGGATAATTATGGAATCATCAAAAGTTATTCATGCATTTTACAATGATGATGAAATTTTGCTAGACGCAGTAAAAGCAGTAAAGGCAGAGCACCATCACATAGAAGAAGTATTTTGTCCATTTCCAGTTCATGGTTTAGACAAAGCCATGGGATTAGCGCCAACAAGATTAGCAATTACTGCTTTCTTTTACGGGATAACAGGATTATCTTTCGCTATTTGGATGACAAATTATATGATGATTCAAGATTGGCCTCAAGATATCGGTGGTAAACCAAGTTTTTCTTGGTTGGAGAACATGCCAGCATTTGTGCCAATTATGTTTGAATTAACAGTGTTTTTTGCAGCTCACTTAATGGTTATTACTTTTTATATGAGAAGTAGAATTTGGCCATTCAAAGAAGCTGAAAATCCAGATCCTAGAACTACAGACGATCATTTTTTAATGGAAATTCCTGTAAAAAATAATGTAGACGAGTTAACTACATTATTAACAAAAACAGGAGCTGTAGAAATTAATGTAGTAGATAAGCACTAAAATATAGATAATGAAGAGTATAAAATTAATTATCGCTTTACTGTTTTTTGTAAGTATTATTTCTTGCAATAATAAAAGAACACCACAGGTTGAGTATATGCCAGACATGTATGTTTCTGTGCCTTATGATACAGATGATGCCGAAGGTTTAAATGGTAAACCAGTAAATAGTAAGCCTGTTGCAGGGACAATTCCTAAAGGAGGACATCCTGCTTATGATATTGCGAATACACCAGAGGGTTATGACAAAGCAAAGACCGAATTAATGAATCCTTTAGAATTAACTGAAGAGAATTTAGAAAACGGGAAGGCGATGTATGAAATTTATTGCATCTCTTGTCATGGTAAAAAAGGCGATGGAAACGGTTATTTGTCACAGGCAGAAAAATTTGAAGGAATTCCAAATTATAAAGACAGAGATATTACTGCAGGTAGTATTTATCACGTATTGATTCATGGTAGAAATCTAATGGGTTCCCATTCAGGTCAATTGACTTATAACGAACGTTGGCAAGTTGTTCACTATGTTGAAAAATTGCGTTCGGATTTATTAAAATAATTACATAAAGATAGAATACGAAAGATATGTATCAATTCTCGGGTAAATTAAAAATGTTATCGTTTGCACTAATTCTTATTGGAGCAATAGGTATAGGCGTGGGCTTTTATAATGCTCCAAGTTCTGTTGAAGATGTAAAGGAAATGATGTCTCATGAAGCCTCATCCCATGTGGATGATCATGCAGGAGCTAATAATCATGCAGTTGCAGGCGATCATAAAGAGGAAAGCCATGTTGCTGCTACTGTTGAACATGTGGAACATGCAGATAATGGATCAGAAGATCATGGTGTAAGTCATGAAGATGCGCATGCGGAGCATGTTTTTCATCAACTACAAAATAGACCTTGGTCAGCTTTATATGTTTCTTTATTTTTCTTTTTAGGAGTTACTTTGTTAGTGTTGGCTTTTTATGCTTCGCAAAGAGTAGCGCAGTCAGCTTGGTCGGTAGTTTTGTTTAGGGTGATGGAGGCGATTACAGCAAATTTAGTACCGGTTTCTATTATTATGATATTGGTTATTTTATCAGCATCTGTATTGCATTGGAACCATATGTTTGTATGGATGACTGAAGGCACATTCGATCCGTCAAGCCCAAATTACGATGCAATTGTTGATGGAAAATCTTGGTGGATTAATACTCCAGGATGGACAATTAGAAGTATTATTTATCTATTAATTTGGAATGCTTATCGATGGTTTATTCGAAAGAATTCTATCGCAGAAGATACGGCAAATGATGGTTATAAAACGTATAAGAAAAATTATAATGTATCGGTAGGTTTTTTGTTTTTGTTTATGATTACAGAAACTATGATGTCTTGGGATTGGATTATGGGTCTTGATCCGCATTGGTTTTCAACTTTATTTGGTTGGTATGTATTAGCTAGTTTGTTGGTAAGTGCATTAACGGTCATTGCTTTTGTAACGATTTATTTACGATCTAAAGATGCTTTACCTGGAGTAAATGATAGCCATATTCATGATTTAGCGAAATTTATGTTTGGTTTCTCTGTATTTTGGACTTATTTGTGGTTCTCCCAATTTATGTTGATTTGGTATGCAGATATTCCTGAAGAGACTACTTATTTCGTTGCACGTTTTGAAGAGTATAAAGTGCCATTTTTAGCCATGGTAGCTATGAATTTTGTTTTTCCAATATTGTTATTATTGAATAGTGATTATAAAAGTATACCTTGGTTTGTGGTCATCGGTGGAATCGTAATTCTTTGTGGTCATTACGTAGATGTTTTCGTTATGGTGATGCCGGCTACCGTAGGAAGTCAGTGGTATTTCGGAATTCCCGAGTTTGGTGCTTTACTGTTTTTTCTAGGTATTTTTATATTCACAGTATTCAGTGCATTTGCGAAAGCAAATCCAGTACCAAAAGGTAATCCTTTCTTGAAAGAAAGTGAGCATTTCCATTACTATAATATCGAACACAGAGGAGAAGGTTCGGGAGATCATCATTAATAAATTAAGATTTAAATAATTAAGAAAAGATATATATGTTAGCTCTATTTTATATTTTTATAGGCGTTGCAATAGGTGTAAGTTTTTGGCAAATTACACGGATTTTAGATTTTAGAGGAGTAATAGCAAACGATAAGGATAACTCTAAACAAGGAAAGTATGCACTATATTTTATGGTGTTCTTATATGCGATGATGATTTATTGTTTAATTGCAATGAATGTTTTAATGTTGCCAGAAGCTGCCTCAGTAGAAGGAGAGCACGATGATAGATTATTCGACATGACCTTCTGGTTGATCGGTATTGTTCAATTTTTCATGCAGTTTTTAATCTTTTATTTTACTTTTAAATACAGAGGAAACGAGGCAAACAAAGCAAAGTTTTATGCTGATAGCCATAAATTAGAACTGATTTGGACGGTTACTCCAGCTATTGTTTTAGTTGTTTTAATTGGATATGGTTTATGGCAGTGGAATAATATTATGGATTTGTCTGATGAAGATGCTGTTGTTATCGAGGTATATTCTCAACAATTTAGATGGGATGCTCGGTATGCAGGAGAGGACAATACATTAGGATTAGGAAATGTAAACTATATTAAAGGTATTAATACCATGGGAGTCGATATGTCGGATAAAAACTCCCAGGATGATAAGCAAGTAACAGAATTATATTTACCAAAAGGTAGAAAAATACATTTTAAGTTCCGTTCTCAAGATGTGTTGCACTCGGCATATATGCCTCACTTTAGAGCACAAATGAATTGTGTTCCTGGTATGGTTACTGAGTTTGGGTTTACACCTAAGTACACTACAGAAGAGATGAGACAACAGCCAGAAGTTATGGCAAAAACGAAGGGCATTAATAAAATTAGGAGTGCTAAAGGTGAAGATCTGTACGAATTTGATTATTTAATACTTTGTAATAAAATTTGTGGAGCATCTCACTACAGTATGCAAATGAAAATTACGGTTGTAGAACAGGAAGAATATGATAAATGGCTTGCACTTCAACCAACTTTGGCTTCAGTTATTCAATAAGAAATAAAATACACACTACAAATAAATACAATTATGTCAGAACATCATAAAGAAACATTTGTAACAAAATATATTTTTAGTCAAGATCATAAAATGATTTCTAAACAATTCTTGGTAACAGGTATGTTCATGGGAGTTATTGCTGTGTTAATGTCTATGTTATTTAGGTTACAACTGGCTTGGCCAGACACATCATTTTCAATTATAGAAGCCTTTTTAGGACCGCACCAAACAGATGGTGTAATGAGCCCTGATATTTATTTGGCTTTAGTAACTATTCATGGAACTATAATGGTCTTTTTCGTATTAACGGCGGGCTTAAGTGGTACTTTTTCAAATCTATTAATTCCTTTACAAATTGGAGCACGAGATATGGCATCAGGTTTTTTAAATATGGTGTCTTATTGGTTATTCTTTTTGTCAAGTATTATCATGCTGTTTTCATTGTTTGTGGAGGCAGGTCCAGCATCAGCAGGATGGACGGTTTATCCTCCATTGAGTGCATTACCGCAGGCAATTCCTGGTTCTGGTACAGGTATGACATTATGGTTGGTTTCTATGGCGATATTTATTGCATCTTCTTTAATTGGTGCACTTAATTATATCGTTACCGTGCTTAATTTAAGAACAAAGGGAATGAAAATGACAAGATTACCATTAACAATTTGGGCATTCTTTATCACTGCTATTATTGGAGTGGTTTCTTTTCCGGTTTTGTTATCGGCTTCATTACTATTAATGTTTGATAGATCCTTTGGAACATCCTTTTATTTGTCAGATATATTTATTTCGGGCGAAGTATTGCATTATCAAGGGGGATCACCAGTTTTGTTCGAACACCTATTTTGGTTTCTAGGACATCCAGAGGTATATATCGTTCTGCTTCCTGCTTTAGGAATTACATCAGAAATTATATCAACAAATTCGAGAAAGCCTATTTTTGGATATCGTGCAATGGTAATGTCAATAATGGCAATTGCATTTTTATCCACAATTGTTTGGGGTCACCATATGTTTATTTCCGGAATGAATCCTTTCTTAGGATCTGTGTTTACGTTTACAACGTTATTAATTGCAATTCCGTCAGCGGTAAAAGCGTTTAATTATGTTACAACTTTATGGAAAGGTAATTTGCAGTTAAATCCCGCGATGTTATTTTCAATCGGATTAGTCTCTACTTTCGTAACCGGAGGTTTAACAGGATTAGTTTTGGGAGATTCTGCTTTAGATATCGCTATTCATGACACTTACTTTGTAGTAGCGCATTTCCACTTGGTTATGGGGGTTTCTGCAATATTCGGAATGTACGCTGGTATTTATCATTGGTTTCCTAAAATGTATGGGAGAATGATGAATAAGACATTGGGCTATTGGCATTTTTGGATTACAATAGTTTGTGCTTACGGGGTATTTTGGCCAATGCATTTTATTGGTTTAGCAGGTTTACCACGTAGATATTACTCAAATACAGCATTTCCAATGTTTGACGATTTAGCGGACGTGAATGTGGTAATCACTTTGTTTGCAATAGTTGGTGGCGTCGCTCAGATTATATTTTTAGCAAACTTCTTTATATCAATGTATAGAGGCCAAAAGGCAACACAAAATCCTTGGAAGTCGAATACGTTAGAATGGACTACACCAGTAGAACATATTCATGGAAATTGGCCAGGGAGATTGCCAGAGGTTCATAGATGGGCTTATGATTATAGTAAGCGTGTGGACGCAGAAGATGATGACAGTGATTATCTACATGGTGAAGATTTTGTTTTACAGACAACACCTTTACTAGATGGAGAAGAACCTTCTTAAGGTTTAAGTCTATTTAAAAATATAAAACCTTTTCAAATTTGAAAAGGTTTTTTTGTAAAAAAGTCTTACTCGAAAACTATTTTAAATTCTATTATCTTTGCGCCCGTCAGAAGATATAATTATTTAAATCTATGAATCCTTTTAATATAGATTGGGTAGAAACGATTTTATAGCAATAAGCATAAAAATTTTAAATTATGAGGATGTAATTATATTTATTATTGGTATTAAAAGTAGGTAATGATTTGAAATAAATTTTTTTAATATATATGATATTTTTAAAGCTGTTTTCTTCATTTTAGATTTAAGGGAATCGAAATGTATTTCCTATTTAGTTGCACTTGGTAAATGAAATACGCTTTAATAAAAACTTTTAGCGTATGTATAAGGAAAGAAGTTAACGATTTTAACAGTCCATATTAAAACTCATATGACTTTCAGGTATGTACTATGTTCAATGATTAATAGGTTATATGCTATTATATTGGTTATGTCAACTAGTTATTATTCTTTGGCTATATAGGATTAAGATATTTTCGAATATGTGTATACAAAACTCCGCTATGAATGTACAAAAGAAGAAATATTGTTGATAATATTAATTTTAATTGATGAAGTGTTGATTCGTTATCTAGTCTTTTATGCGCACAATTTTATGAATTGTATGTTCAATGAATTCAACAATAAATTATATCGCTTTAATTTTATAAAATTCAATTTTGTTAGTTATATGAATATAGATGGTAGATTTGTTCGTTTTGATTTTAACTTATCAGTTAAAAGGTTATGTTAGAAAATAATAATGCGGCTGCTATCTATTCTGAAGAGGATCATGATTCATTTAATATACGGGCAGAAGTTGAAAAATACTTTTCGTATTACAAATGGTTTTTGTTATCAGTTGTGCTAACTGTAATTTACGGATTTTTAAATTTAAAATATACGCCAAGAATTTATGAGGTGTCAACAACCATTTTGATAAATGATAAGGATTCTGGAGGAGGGCAGAGCGAACTCTCTGCTTTTCAGGATCTAGGAGTAATGAGTGACATGAGGTCTTCTTTCGATAATGAATTGGGTATTCTTAGGTCTAAAGATTTGGTTGCACAAGTCGTAAAAGATTTAAAACTCAACGTTACTTACTATAAAAAAAACTTAATTAGAGAATATGAGGTGGATAAAGATGTTTTGCCTTTTAAGATAAATTTTTTAACTAAAGACTCAATATTAAATTCAGAAACCTGTTCATTTAAAGTCATACCAATTTCTAAAACGCAATTTTCGTTAGAAGATTCTGGTGAAGAATCTATTGGGGAGTTTACTTATGGTGCAACAATCACCATTGATAAAATTAAATTTATTTTAACCCCTACGAAATCTGAATTTTCTAATTATAATGACGGATACAGAGTTGCTATTCGGTCAATCGAATCAGTGGCAGGTCAACTAAAAAAGACTATTAGTATTGAGCCAGCTGATGTAAAATCTAGTTTGGTTAAACTAAGTATGCAACACGGTATAAAACAAAAAGCAAAAAATATTCTCTATAGCTTGGTAAAAAAGTATAATCAAAATGCCATAATTGATAAAAATGCCATCGCTGTAAAGACCAATGATTTTATAAAAGAAAGATTGGTTGTCATTACAAAAGATCTATCTCTTCTGGATAGGAATGTTGAATCATTTATGATCGTTAATGAAATAACGGATGTTCAAAAGGAAGCTGAGATGGCGTTGTCTTCTAATTCTAGCATAGAAGAAAGTATTGTAGACATAAATACACAGCTAAAACTAATATCTTATGTATCGTCTTATATTAAAAATAACTTTGATGATTTAATTCCTGAGAATTTAGGGTTATCTGATAACTCTTTTGCTTCATCTACACAGATTTATAATGAATTGTTATTAGAGCGAAAACGAATTAAGAAAAGCTCTGGGATGAGGAATCCAATACTTATTAATTTAGATTCAGAGTTGAAAAACATAAGGGAAAGTATGTTACAAAGTTTGGTGAATTTAGAGTCTTCCTTAAATATTTCTTTAAAATCTCTAAAAACAAGAGAAAAGTTGATGGGTTCAAAGATTCAATCGGTTCCTAAACAAGAACGAGAGTACAGAGATTTGAGACGTCGACAACAAATTATAGAAACATTGTATTTGTATTTGCTACAAAAAAGGGAAGAAAATTCTATTAGTTTGGCAGCTACTACTCCTAATGCAAAAATTATTGAGAGTGTTTATGGTAGTAATAGTCCAGTAAATATTAATCCTAAAAAAGTATATTCTCTTTCACTTATAGTAGGTTTTGGAATACCATTTATCATTATATTTATTATTCTTGCATTAGATACTAAAATACACAATATTGAAGATTTGGAAAGGGAACTTAAAATGCCAATCCTTGGTAATATCCCAAAAACAGCATTAGGAAACAAGTTTAATATTATATCTAAAGATGATGAAAGTTTTGTAGCCGAAGCCTTTCGTTTGTTCCGAACCAATCTAAACTTTATGCTGGGCGTTCAAAGCGGTCCAAAATCAATTTTTATAACGAGTACAATAAGTCAAGAAGGCAAAACTTTTACGACAATAAATTTAGCGACAGTATTAGTTTTGGCTAATAAAAAAGTGTTGGTTGTTGGGGCGGATATTAGAAAACCTAAGTTGGCAACTTATTTAAATGTACCAGTACAGAATGGATTAACTCATTTTTTAATGGATACAAGTTTAGAAGTAAAAAATACAATACAACATGTAGAATCTACAGGTTTTGATATGATACAAGCAGGTGTAAATGCTCCAAATCCAGCAGAATTATTGATGAATGGTCGTTTTAAAGAGATATTGGAATACGGTAAAGAACATTATGATTATGTGGTGGTAGATACACCTCCTGTAAATATTGTTGCGGATACTTTGTTATTAAGCGAAAATAAACCTGATTTAGTAATCTATGTGGTTCGTGCTAATTATTTGGATAAACGGTTATTGAAAATTCCAAAGAAAATGTACGAAGAAAAACGTTTGCCCAATATGGCACTATTAATCAATGGAACAGACTTAAGGAAAGGCTATGGCTATGCCTATGGTTATGGTTATGGTTATGGTGCTGAGAGTGAGGGATTACGGAAAGGTTGGTATAAAAAAATATTAAAAAAAATAAATATAATTTAGCTGTTCAATATGCTTATCGTTTTTAGAAAAAGGAGACGTCTATGCCTATAGTTGTAACTTTTTGGTAAAATACTACAAAAATACAGATAGTCGCATGATCGCGTAAACGTTTAGATACTGAAAATGATGGAAGTGAATATTTTGAATATGCAAAATTTGCTCTACAAACAATATTTTTACTAAAAGGCGAATAATCTTACTAATTATTATAAGTAGTACATAACATAAAACCTTTCCAAAATTTGGAAAGGTTTTATGTTATGTAACAAAACTTACGTGGCATCTATTTTAAAATCTATTATCTTTGTTTTATGAACGAAAACTTAAATCCTGAGAATAGTAATTTGTCTAATGAAGATTTAGATGTAGAAAAAAAATTGCGACCGCTTTCTTTTGAGGATTTCTCAGGACAAAATCAAGCAATTGATAATTTAAAAATTTTCGTAGAGGCAGCAAATCAAAGAGGAGAGGCGCTAGATCATACTTTATTTCACGGGCCTCCAGGTTTAGGGAAAACAACATTGGCTCATATTTTAGCAAATGAATTGCAAGTCGGAATTAAAGTTACTTCTGGACCAGTTTTAGACAAACCTGGAGATTTGGCAGGTTTGCTTACAAACCTCGACGAACGAGATGTACTTTTTATTGATGAAATTCATCGACTAAGTCCTATTGTAGAGGAATATTTGTACTCTGCTATGGAAGATTATAAGATTGATATCATGATTGAATCTGGGCCAAATGCACGTACCGTTCAAATCAATTTAGAACCTTTTACCTTAATCGGTGCAACAACCCGTTCAGGATTACTAACGGCACCCATGAGAGCTCGTTTCGGTATAAGTAGTCGTTTGCATTATTATTCAACAGAATTATTAACAACCATTATACAAAGAAGCTCATATATTTTAGGAGTTCCTATTTCTATGGAATCTGCTATAGAGATTGCAGGTAGAAGCAGAGGAACACCAAGAATTGCAAATGCATTGCTGCGCAGAGTTAGAGATTTTGCTCAAATAAAAGGCGATGGAAATATCACGATAGAAATTGCAAAATATGCGTTGAAAGCCCTAAATGTAGATGCACATGGTTTAGACGAGATGGATAATAAAATTTTAGTAACCATCATTGATAAATTTAAAGGAGGTCCTGTAGGTTTAAGTACAATTGCAACCGCAGTTTCTGAAAATACAGAGACCATTGAAGAAGTATATGAACCTTTTTTAATTCAGCAAGGTTTTATTATGAGAACACCAAGAGGAAGAGAAGTTACAGATTTAGCGTATAAACATTTAGGAAGAGTCAAAGGAATAAATCAAGGAGAATTGTTTTAAAGAATTAGATTTAAAGCATATTTCAATAAAAATGAATATAAAAAAAGTAATACCAATTTTAGAATGGTTACCGAACTACAATAAATCTCTTTTTAAGGGAGATTTATTTGCGGGTATAACCGTAGGTATTATTTTAATTCCGCAAGGCATTGCATATGCTTTAATTGCAGGTTTACCTCCAATTTATGGCTTATATTGTGCTTTAGTTCCACAGGTAATGTACGCCATTTTCGGTTCTTCCAGACAAGTTGCCATTGGTCCTGTAGCCATGGATTCTTTAATTGTAGCCACTGGTGTTTCTACTTTAGCTTTAGCAGGATCAGAAAGTTATATTTCAATTGCAATTTTATTGGGTTTATTGGTTGGAACCATACAATTTATTTTAGGTGTTTTTAGTTTAGGTTTTATTGTAAATTTTTTGTCAAAACCAGTAATTACTGGGTTTACATCGGCAGTAGCTTTAATTATTGGCTTCAATCAATTTAGAAATTTATTAGGGGTAGATTTTATTCAAAGCGATCAAATTCAGTATATATTAAAAGATATTTGGCTTCAAATAGCAAAGTATAATGCACACACAAGTATTATTGGTTTAATTTCAGTAATGATCATTATCATTTTAAGAAAGGTAAATAAAAAGATTCCGAATGCACTAATTGTCGTAATACTAGGAATCGTAATTATGAAATATTTTGGATATAGTTTCAACGATGTTGCAATTATAAAAGATATTCCCTCTGGGCTGCCTGTTTTCGGAATTCCAGAATTTGATGTAGACCTCATTAGAGAACTTTTACCAATTGCATTTACTTTAGTAATGGTTGGCTATTTAGAAACTATTTCGATTGGTAAATCTTTAGAAGCCAAGCAAGATGAATATAGAATAAGACCCAATCAAGAATTAATAGCGCTGGGATTGAGTAATATGGTGGGTTCTTTGTTTAAAGCATATCCTTCTGCATCTAGTTTTTCACGATCTGCAATTAATCAAGAGAGTGGTGCAAAAACAGGAATGGCGGCATTAATTTCAGTGGCTATGGTAATAATTACATTGCTTTTTTTAACGCCTCTATTTTATCATCTACCAAAAACAGTATTAGCCGCAATTATTATTGTAGCCGTTTTTGGATTGGTCAATTTTAAAGAAGCTGCCTTTTTATGGAAAGCAAATAATTTAGATTTCTGGTTGATGATGGCAACGTTCTTGGCAACGTTATTGTTGGGTATTGAACACGGAATTATGGTCGGTGTTAGTTTGTCTTTAATTGTATTAATATTCAGAACATCTAGGCCTTATGTTACGGAGCTAGGGAAGGTGCCGAACTCAAACTTTTATAGAAATAAAAACCGTTTTGAAGAAGTAATTATCGATGATGATATTTTAGTGTTTCGATTTGACGCCCAATTATTTTATGCCAATTCAAATTATTTTAGAGATAATTTAGATAATATGGCAGAGAAAAAAGGGAAGGCATTAAAATTGATAGTATTGGATGCAGAAAGCATTAATAGAGTAGATAGTACAGGAGTAGAAATGTTAAAAGAACGCATTAAGTTTTATCAAAAAAAAGAAGTTCAGTTTTATTTTGCAGGCGTAAAAGGCCCTGTTAGAGATGATTTATTTAAAAGTGGAATTTTAGACATTATAGATGTCAATAACTTTTTTATGAGAGCCAACCAAGCTGTAAAATATTACAAAACAGGAGATAGAAAACATCAAGAAAGATATGCAAAATATATACATCAAGCATACAAATAAAATAATAGAATTATGATTATAGAACAAATTTACACAGGTTGTTTAGCACAAGGAGCATATTATATAGAAAGTAATGGCGAAGTTGCCATTATTGATCCATTAAGAGAAGTACAAGATTATATAGACAAGGCAAATAAAAGCAAAGCAAAGATCAAATATATTTTTGAAACACATTTTCATGCAGATTTTGTCAGCGGACATGTAACACTTGCCGAAAAAACAGGCGCAAAAATAGTGTTTGGGCCATCAGCAAAAACAAATTTTGAGGCAATAATTGCGGAAGATAACCAAGTTTTTAAAGTAGGAGATATCACGATTACGCTTTTGCATACTCCAGGACATACTATGGAAAGTTCTTGCTATTTGTTAAAAGATGAAAACGGAAAAGATCATGCGCTTTTTAGTGGAGATACACTTTTTTTAGGGGATGTAGGAAGACCCGATTTAGCTCAAAAAGGAGATATTACAGAAGAAGATTTGGCAGGTTTTCTATTTGATAGTTTAAGAGAAAAAATAATGCCTTTGGCAGATGATGTTATTGTATATCCTGCACATGGAGCTGGTTCTGCTTGTGGTAAAAATTTAAGTAAAGAGACGGTAGGTACAATCGGTAATCAGAAAGCGACCAATTATGCACTAAGAGCAGATATGACCAAGGCAGAATTTGTAAAAGAAGTTACAGAGGGTTTATTACCGCCACCAGCTTATTTTCCACTAAATGTTCAATTAAATAAAGAAGGATATCAAGATGTAAATCAGGTGATAGAAAATAGTGCAAAACCTCTTTCTGTAGAAGCTTTTGAGATTCATGCCAATGAAACAAATGCATTAATTTTAGATGTAAGACATCAATCTGAATTTATAAAAGGCTTTATACCTCAATCTATTTTTATTGGCTTGGGAGGTACTTTTGCTCCTTGGGTAGGTGCTTTAATTAAAGACATTAAGCAACCTATCTTGCTGGTAACGCCAGTAGGAGAGGAGAAAGGAACGATTATTCGTTTAGCTCGTGTAGGTTTTGATAATGTAATTGGTTATTTAGAGGGCAGTTTTGATGCTTGGAAAAATGCGAATAAAGAAATAGATACTTTAGAGTCGGTTTCTGCAGAAGTATTAGAGAAAAAAATTAAAGAAAATGTAGCTGTTTTTGATGTTAGAAAACCGGGTGAATATGCAAGTGAGCATGTCGTAAATGCTTTGAATACTCCTTTAGATTTCTTAAATGAACACATTTCTGAATTTCCTAAAAAAGAAGCTTTTTATATTCATTGTGCTGGCGGATATCGATCTGTAATTACGGCATCTATCTTAAAGGCAAGAGGATTTCATAATGTGGTTGATGTATCCGGAGGGTATACCGCGATAAAAAAAACAAGTATTAAAACGACAAGTCCAGTATGTCCATCAACTTTAAAATAAAGAAATGAACAAAGCTTTTTATATTTTTTTACTCAGTATTATTTTTATCAATTGTGATAAAAAACAAGAAATAGAAAGAATTACTACTTTAGAGTTAAGGGCATTACTAGCAAAAGATAGCATTCAGTTATTAGATGTTAGGACTCCTGGAGAAATTAAAGCAGGATTTATAAAAACAGCCTTGTTTGCTGATTATTTTGATGCTGATTTTTATACAAAAGCAAAGAATCAATTAGATACAAAAAAACCTGTTTATTTGTATTGTAGATCTGGAAATAGAAGTGAAACATCTGCTCGGATATTACAAGAAAATGGCTTTAAAGTCGTGAATGTTTTGGGCGGATATAATCAATGGAAAATGGAAAATTAGAAATTATGAAAACACAAATCAAAATAGAAAATTTAAAGTGTGGTGGTTGTGCAGCTACTATAAAAAAAGGATTATTAAGTATAGAGGGTATAGAAGATATAGCCATTAATATTGAGGATTCCTTAGTTTCAGTGCATGCTACAGAGAATGTTTTAATAGCGGTAAAGGAAAAATTATCTAAATTAGGCTATCCAGAAGTTGGTGATAAAAATACGGTATTACACAAAGCAAAATCTTTTGTGAGTTGTGCCGTTGGTAAAATGGATTCTTAAATTTTATAGTGAAATTTAATTTTGATATTAGCTGGGCTATGAAAAGTGCAACTTTAGTTCAAGGAATCTCGGTTTTTAAGGTTGATCTTAATTTTAAGATGGCATGGACTTGTATCAAAATAGTATAATTATTTTTGATAGTAATTTGCGATAGTTTAAAGCTATTTAAGCTTTATTCTAAATTTATTTCTGGAGTAGTTTTTGCCTCAAAAAATCAAACGAAATTTTGAAAAAAATAATTCTATTACTTGTAATTTTTTATGCAGTACAACTTGCATCTCAAGAAAAACTGGGAAGACCTTTTTTTACAGGTTCAGCAAACTTAACATTTGGTATTAATGAATTTTACACGATAGAGCCAGATGACGGAGAGCCACTCATTGTACCAGCAGCAATTTTTTTTAGAGTTGGTTTTGGTTACGAATTTAAAAGAAGAATCGCTATCAGCTTTAATGGTGGTTTTGATTATCATTGGAATTATGCAACAAGTGCCTTCCCAGCGTATACGAGTTTAAAGTACAACATTTCGGAAGATGAAGATGATGCTTTTTTTGCAGAAATAAGTTTTGGTAAAATGTGGCGACCCTCATCAATATATCCTGATGGAAATTATTATGGATTCGGAATAGGATCGCAGGTTGCTGGAGAAAAAAGATGGCATACCATAGTAAGATTAGATTTTCATAGAAAAGGAATTATAGGCTTTAAAAACAATAGATTAGACAGTATTTCTTTAGGAATTGGTTTTTCTTTTTTCTAATATTTTATACGGCATTAGAAATGTAAATTGGTATTATGTCCTTCTGAATGGAGTGAATAATTTTAAGCCGAACTATTCATAAATAAAAAACCACCCGAATTGGGTGGTTTTTAATAATATGTTTAAAAAGGATGTTTAACCTAAAGTAACTCTTTTAAAAGAAGAAACCTCAACGTTACCATATGTTTTTACATATGCTGCTACGCTTTTCTTTTCATCTTTAATAAAAGCTTGATCTAAAAGGCATTGCTCCATGTCTAAAGTGGTGTTGTCAGAAATGAATCTTTCCATTTTACCTGGTAAAATTCTATCCCATATTTTTTCTGGTTTCCCTTCAGCAGCCAATTCAGCTTTTGCAGCTTCTTCAGCTTTTGCTAAAACTTCTTCAGATAATTGAGACATAGAGATAAATTGAGGTACATTTTTTAATGTTTTACCTAATCTACCTAACTCTATATTATCTTTTTCAATAACAGCGATTCTAGCTTCTGTTTCAGCAGCTACATACGCGGCATCAAAATCTTTGTAAGATAAAGTAGTTGCGCCCATAGAGGCTACTTGCATTGCAATATCTTTTACTAAAGTTTCGGCATTATCTACAACTGCAGACAAACCAACTAAAGCAGCAATTTTACCAATGTGTGTATAAGCACCCACATAAGCAGCTTCTACTTTTTCAAAAGCAGTGATATCTAACTTTTCACCAATCACACCAGTTTGCTCAACTAATTTCTCAGCAACAGTCATACCACCAAAATCAGCAGCTAAAAACTCTTCTTTACTTTCTGTATTTAAAGCGATGTCTGCAAATTGACCTCCTAAAGCAACAAATGATTCATTTTTACCAACAAAGTCAGTTTCACAAGCCAAAACAATAGCAACACCCATAGTGTTAGTATCATTAATTCTTGTTACTGCAACACCTTCTGTAGAATCTCTATCAGCTCTTTTTGCAGCAATTTTCTGACCTTTTTTACGTAAAATGTCAATTGCTTTATCGAAATCTCCAGCAGCTTCTACTAATGCCTTTTTACAGTCCATCATTCCAGCGCCCGTTGCTTCTCTTAATTTTTTAACATCAGCAGCACTAATCTTTACTGTTTCCATGTTATTTTTATGTTTTAAGTTGTATTTATTTTGTTTCTTCAGCAGATGTTTCAGCAGATTTAGCTTTTGCTTCTTCTACTTTAGGAGCTTCGGCTGCTACCGTTGCCTCCACTTTAGGAGCTGTTTCCTTTTTAGGGGCTTTCGCTTCTTTTACCTTATCTTTATCTGCTTTTCTATCCGTTAAACCTTCTGCAATTGCATTTGTTACATACGATAATACTTTGTCTATTGACTTAGAAGCATCATCATTTGCAGGGATTACATATTCTACTAATCTAGGATCAGAGTTGGTATCTACCATTGCAAAAATAGGAATGTTTAATTTTCTAGCTTCTGCTACGGCAATATGCTCTTTTTTGATATCTACTATAAATAAAGCACCTGGTAAACGAGTCATATCAGAAATAGAACCTAAATTCTTCTCTAATTTTTCTCTCTGACGATTAATTTGTAGTTTTTCTCTTTTAGACAAGGCATCAAAAGAACCATCTTGCTTCATTCTATCAATAGAGGTCATTTTTTTAACCGCTTTTCTAATCGTCACAAAGTTTGTTAACATACCACCTGGCCATCTTTCTGTAATGAAAGGCATGCTTACAGCTTTAGCTTTTTCAGCAACGATATCTTTTGCTTGCTTTTTAGTAGCAACAAATAAAATTTTACGTCCAGAGTTTGCAATCTTTTTTAAAGCTTCTGAAGTTTCTTCTATTTTAGCAGCAGTTTTATACAAATCGATGATGTGTACACCATTACGTTCTGTATATATATAAGGAGCCATGTTAGGGTTCCATTTTCTAGTCAAGTGTCCAAAATGAACACCATTGTCTAATAATTCTTGAATATTTATGTTTGCCATTTTTTAAAATGTGTTTACTTTCTGTTTTGAAATCAATAGTTAGGTAGTCTTTCGAGTCTTAACTATTTAGATGCTAAACTGTTTACTATTAAATTTGTGTAATAACAACAGTTCTCTAAAAATAAATATTGAAAATGTTTCAGCAAATACTGAAACAAATCCAGTATTAACGTTTCGAGAATTGGAATTTTTTACGTGCTTTTTTCTGACCGAATTTTTTACGTTCTACCATTCTTGGATCACGTGTTAACAATCCTTCTGGTTTTAATACAGCTCTATGATCTGCATCAATAAAAACTAAAGCTCTGGTAATTGCTAAACGAATAGCCTCTGCCTGACCTGTAATTCCACCACCGTAAACATTTACTTTGATATCGTAAGACTCTAAGTTTTCTGTTAACATTAAAGGTTGTTGCACTTTATATTGTAAAGTTCCAGTAGTAAAATAGCTTTTGTAGTCTTTTTTATTTACTGTTATGTTTCCTGTTCCTTCCGAAAGATAGATACGAGCAACAGCTGTTTTTCTTCTACCGATTTTGTGTACTATATCCATTATTTAAGATCGTTAAGGTTAATAGCTTTAGGTGCTTGACCTGCGTGTTTGTGCTCTGTACCTGCATAAACATACAAGTTTCTGTAAAGTGCTGAACCTAAAATATTTTTAGGTAACATTCCTTTTACTGCTTTTTCGATTAATCTTGTAGGATCTTTCTCAAACATTTCTGTTGCCGTTAGCGATCTTTGTCCTCCTGGGTACCCTGTGTGACGAATGTAAGATTTGTCTCTCCATTTGTTACCCGTTAAAACAATTTTTTCTGCGTTGATGATAACCACGTTATCTCCACAATCTACGTGAGGAGTAAAATTTGGTTTGTATTTACCTCTAATTAGCTTTGCTATTTTAGAAGCTAGACGACCCAACGTTTGCCCGTCCGCATCAACTAAAACCCACTCCTTGTTAACGGTAGCGCTGTTTGCTGATACTGTTTTGTAACTTAATGTGTTCATAATTACACTATTAGTTTTTGTTTATGAATAAAATATGTTTTCCTTAAAAAAGGAGTGCAAATGTAGTAATATTTATTTAATTGACAAATAGGCTTTTACAATATTTCTTTATTTATTAATTTCATAAAATATTGAATTCATAATTAACATAAACTTAAGAAAATAGAAACCTATTTTTGTAGTCTAATTCGAGTATCTTTTTTTGCATATTTTTGAAGTCATTATAATTGATCAAAATAAATGAAATTCCTCTTTACTTTCTTAATCTTTTTTATCTTTTTAGGTGCAAATGTAGGTGCACAAGAAATGCCAGAAAACATAATTCCAAAAAGAATTTATACAACAAAAAGATTGATAAAAGTTCCGGTTATAGATGGTGCTATTTTGGATGATGCTTGGAATGCGGTAGAATGGTCGTCAGATTTTACTGAAAAAGATCCTGATGAAGGAACCCCGCCTGCATATCAAACGAAGTTTAAAGTGATGTATGATGCAAAATATTTGTATATCGCCATAAGAGCTTTTGATGCGGAACCAGAATTAATTCAACAGCGTTTAAGTAGAAGAGATGGTTTTCAAGGAGATCGTGTAAATGTGATCATAGATAGTTATCATGATCAAAGAACTGCGTTTGTTTTTACCACAACCGCCGCAGGTGTAAAAGGAGAGGAGTTGGCTTCTCAAAATGGAAGTAATTGGGATGATAGTTACAACCCTATTTGGTACACCAATGCAAAGGTAGATGATAAAGGTTGGACAGCAGAAATGAAAATACCTTTTAGTCAGTTAAGATTCGGAAAAGCAGAAGAGCAAATCTGGGGATTTAACGTGAATAGAACTATTTTTAGATTTCAAGAACGTTCTCTTTGGCAAAGAATTCCAAACACGCAAACTGGCTTTATAAGTGAAGCAGGAGAGTTACACGGATTGAAAAATTTAGTTCCGCAAAAGCAATTAGAAATTCAGCCTTTTACAGTTTTACAACAAGATATATATCCTAAAGAAATTGGCAACCCTTTTAAAACAGGAAGTGATTTTTCTTTAAACGCTGGTTTAGATGCAAAAATCGGAATTACCAATGATTTAACGTTAGATTTAACCATCAATCCAGATTTTGGTCAAGTAGAAGCAGATCCAGGAGCAATTGCTTTAGACGGATTTCAGATTTTCTTTAGAGAACAACGACCATTTTTTGTAGAGAATTTTAATATTTTTGATTTTGAATTTGCAAACGGTCGGGACAATCTTTTTTATAGCAGAAGAATTGGGCGAAATCCGCATAGATATGCCACTTTAAATCCTGGTGAATTTGCAGATGTTCCTCAAAATTCAACAATTTTAGGAGCTGCAAAATTTTCTGGTAAAACTAGAAATGGTTGGTCTATTGGTGTTTTAGAAAGTGTTACTGCTAATGAATATGCTACGATTAGACAAACTGACGGAACGGAAAGAGAGGAAATTGTAGAGCCTATGACCAATTATTTTGTGGCCAGAGCTCAAAAAGATTTTAATGATCGAAATTCATTTATTGGCGGAATTTTTACAGCAACCAATAGAAATTTAAATGGCAACTTTAATGAAATGCGCACAGCTGGATATACTGCCGGAGCAGATTTTCAGCACAATTGGAAAGATCGAGAATATTATATAGAGGGAAATACTATTTTTAGTCATGTTTTAGGAAGTACCGAGGCAATCACAGCAACTCAGCAAACTTTACGACATAATTTTCAAAGAACCGATGCCACACATGTTTCTGTTGATGAAAATAAAACGTCTTTAACAGGGACAGGAGGAAGAGTAGAGATCGGTAAAAATGGTGGAGGAAATTGGCGCTATAATGGTGGGGTAATTTGGCGTTCTCCAGAATTAGAATTAAATGATGTTGGTTTTTTAAGAAGAACCGATGAGATTATTCAGTTTGGAAACTTGAGGTATTTGTGGCAGGTTCCCACAGATATTTACAGAAATATAAATCTTAGTTTAGAACAAAGTAGTGACTACGATTTTGGAGGAAATTTAAATGGAATGCAGTTCGAGGCGCAAGGTCGAATTAGCTACATTAACAATTGGTCTACAAATTCTGGTTTTGGTTTAAGTATAAATTCTTACGATAATTTCTTTTTAAGGGGCGGTCCTAGATGGAGGATGCCAGATACTTCTTTTTTGTACTTTTTTCTGAATTCTGATAATAGCAAACTATTTAGTTTTACATTAGGATATACAAACAGACGTAGTTCTGAAAATGTTGTAGGTAGAGATCGTTTTGTAATTCGAACTAATTATCAACCAACAGATGCTTTTAGCATGTCTTTTAATATTGAGTATGCAAACCTCTTTGATAGAACACAATATGTTACAGAATCCTCTGGAATAGAAGTTAATAACGATACGAGATATATTTTAGGAAGAATTAAAAATCAAACTTTAACGACCACATTGCGCTTAAATTATAGTTTTACACCAGATATTTCTTTGCAGTTTTACGGTCAGCCGTTTATTAGTAAAGGTCAATATACAGATTTAAATTATGTTTTAAATCCTTTAGGTGAAAGTATAAATGATCGAATATCTGTTTATAACGAGCAACAAATAAGTTTTGAAAATGACGTTTATACGATTGATGAAAATACAAATGGAATCACAGATTATAGTTTTTCTAATCCAGATTTTTCATTTGTACAATTACAAACAAATTTAGTAGCAAGATGGGAATACATTCCAGGTTCAGAATTATTTTTAGTTTGGGCACGAGGTTCTTCTGGTAGTGCAGAAGTGAGTGATGATTTAGTTGATAGTGTTTCTGACCAAGTTTTTAGAGCGCCAGCAAATGATACGTTCCTTGTAAAATTTACGTATCGTTTTGCGCGGTAATAACTTAATGCTTTTTTTGATTTTCTATTTTTCTTCGAGCTCTCTCTTTTTTGATGATGCATAGTTCTCTTGAAGTTTGTCCGGCTACAGAAGTATTTTCTTCAGCGCGTCTTATTAAATAAGGCATTACATCTTTTACAGGTCCAAACGGAAGATATTTTGCGACATTGTATCCTAGTGCAGATAAGTTATAGCTAATATTATCACTCATGCCATATAATTGCCCGAACCAAATTCTTTTGTCATTTTCAGAAAGGTTATTTTTCTTCATCATTTTCATGAGTAGATAAGAACTTTCTTCATTATGTGTTCCTGCAAAAATTACCATATCATTCAAATTATTTACCATGTAGTTTAAGACCTCATTGTATAAATTATCGGTAGTATTTTTGTCTACGCAAATTGGATCTTTATAATTGTGTTTTAAAGCTCTATCTCTTTCTTTTTCCATGTACGCACCTCTTACCAATTTCATTCCAATTTTAAAACCTTTGCCTTTTGCGCGCTCATGTAAACCTTTTAAATAATCTAATCTGTCCCAACGATAGGCTTGCAGTGTATTAAAAATAATAACATCCTTTTTGTTGTATTTCTCCATCATTTCTTCAATGAGCGCATCTGCAGAATTTTGCATCCAACTTTCTTCTGCATCAATAAGAATAGGAATACTATATTCAAACGCTTTGCTACAAATTTTATGAAAACGTTCCTTAATCGCGTTCCATTCTTTATTTTCAGCAGCATTTAAAGTAGTTCCTTCTGTAAGTTTTTGGTAAATTTTAAAACGACCAAAACCTGTTGGTTTAAATACAATAAACGGTATTGAGGCATCTTCTTTTGCAAACTCTAATGTTTCTAATATTTTTTGAAGCGCATAATCGAATTGGGCTTCTTCTTCTTTTCCTTCTACCGAATAATCTAAAACAGTATGTACATTTTTAGTGTGCATCTTTTTGATAACTACACGGCAATCTTCCTGGTTGATTCCACCACAAAAATGATCGAAAACGGTAGCTCGAATTAATTGTTTTACGGGTAATTTTGCCTTTAAAGCAAAATTTGTAACTGCTGCTCCGATTTTAACTAATGGCGCTTTTTTTATCATTTCAAATAAAAATAAGGCTCTGTTTAATTCTGAATCAGATTTTAGTGCCAGCGCAATTTCGGTGTTGTCAAATATTTTTTTCAATTAATTTTGTTTTCTTTATGTTCGTTAAAAGGGCATATAAAATGCCAGATATAGCTAAAGACTGAACTGCTGGAAAGCCTATAGGAAATGGGTATTGTGTTATATAACCTACTATAAGCCCTACTAAAATACTTGCAGTGGCTAACCAATTCCAGGATTGATTTGTGGTTACTTCAGTTTTATCAACAAAAAAGAAATGAGCCATTATAACTCCTGCTATTACAGGAACAATAAGTGCAATGGCGTATAAAAAGTTTACAAACTGATCCATTATACCTAATAAAGCCAAAATAATACCTGCTAAAGCAAATAGGAGCGTCATTATTTTTCTGCTTTTATCACTATGTAAATTAAACATATTGCACAATACTAAACCACCAGTGTAGTTACTAACCAATTGACTTGTCCAAGTAGCCACCCAAAGCACAACAAAGCCCCAGGCAGGAAAACCTAACTCTTGCATCACCTGAACAATATCTGAATTCCCTGTACCCATAGACATAATACCACCGACTATAAATAAGGGAAAACCAACAATGATAATCCCTAAAGGAATTAAAATATTGTCTCTCCAAGTAGGTTTTGCAAATCTTGTATAATCTGGTGCAATTAACCATTGAGCAACATTAATGCTTATTACTAAATTAATTGCCTCAACAAAAGACATGCTACCTTCTGGATTCCAAGCAGCCATGGTCTCCCAACCCATATTATTTATCGATAAATATAGCGCCACTGTAACTAGGAGTAATCCTGCGGGAATAGCGACATAATCTACCCATTTTATAGATCCATACCCTAATATTGACGGAATGGCAAAAAGGATACCAATAAGCGCTGTACTTAAAACATACAAGAAGGTATCGTCGTTTTTATTAATACCGACCAAAGCACTAAAAGCATCGGCGGCAACAGAAGTTTGTATGGCCCACCAACCTAAGGTTAAAGCTAAAATAACAATCCCTACAATAATTCTAGACTGTTCTTTTCCAAAACTCAAAGCCGCTAAAGCCGATGATGTTAAACCGGTTTTAGCACCAATATAGCCCTGTATTGCATTACCGATCCATTGAAAGAAAACAAGGGCAATCATTAAAATACCTACAATTTCTAACAGACTAAAATTACCTATTAATATACCACCTATTAGTAATACAGGAATACAAAATTCTAATCCCCCAAAAATAAAAGCGGGCACATGCCAAGGTTGTCTTTGATTTAATGGTATAACATCTGAATTGCAATCAGAAGTTTGTTTTGAATTGGTTGGTGAATCTTCCATTTTAAATGCGTTTATTTATGAGGTCATTTATACTTTTTTAAACAAGAAGAACAGAATTTTACTATCCTCTAAGGTTTCTGTTTTTCGGATTTCGTCTTTATTCAAATAGATTAAATCGCCTTGAATCATTATTTTTTCATTCCCATCTTTGGTAAAAACTTTTAATTTACCAGCAACTAAATAGGTGATTTCATGAGATTCAAGAGTTTTAAACGGAAGTACTTGTCCTTTTTTTAAAACAACCGAACCACAATCTACAGCTACACCTTCTTCTTGTTTTTTAATGATGTATTTTAGATAATCTTTTTTGGGATACGTCAACGGTAATACTTCCATATTTTTTTTTGAATTAAGCTTCAATCATTGCAGGATAATGCTCCAATGCTTGTTCTTTGGTAATAAAACCGTTTTTTATATCATTTTGAATTTTAGCTAAAGGTCTATCTTTCGGATTTCCATAACCGCCACCAGTTGCTGTAACTAACTTTACCTTATCGCCTTTATTTAGTTTCACATTGGTTACAATGTTATATTCCTCCTCCGTGCCATCGGTTCTTATTACGGTAAAATAATTGTAACTTCCTTCTTTACCTTCTTTTAATCCCCAAGTTGGAATAGAATATCCTAAAAATGCTCCTGTTAAAAATGCTTCGTCAGAGAGAATTTCAAATGTTAAATATTGTCCATTTCCACCTTGAAATTCACCGTATCCACCACCTTCATTATGAAAAGCGTATTCTTCTACAACAACACCATATTTACGTTCTCTGGTTTCTGCAGGAATATTGTACGATTCGCCATGGGCATACGAAAATTGTCCACGGTTTCCATCATGATAGGCGCAAGCGCCCCAACCACCAGAAAGTGGTTCTGCTTGCACATAAAATTCGTTGGTTACTGGGTGAATACCCGAAATATAGGTTACACACACCGATCTAAAATGCCCTGCAGGCAATTTTTCTGGAACAATAGGTCCCAATGTTTTTAATAATAAATCGATAGCTGCCAAAAACACCTCATAATATACGGATGTAGGCGCTGGTGATTCAGCACTTACGACTGTTTTTTCTGGACATATTAATTTTACATGTTTAAAAGACCCATTGTTAGCTGGTAGTGTTGGTGTAGTAATCGATTTGAAGGCGGCTCTTACTGCAGTTTCCAATCCTGTTCTAGATAAATTTAAGGGACCTTTTAATTGCTCGTGAGACCCGGTAAAATCGCAGATCATATGTTCATCAGAGATGGTTATTTTTAATTTTATTGGAAACGGACCATTTCCAAAGCCATCATTTTCTATATATCCTGTGTTTTCATAGACACCACTCGGAATTTTTTGTAATTCTTTTAAACTGATGCGCTCGCCGTATTCCATAAATTCTTTAGCCGCTTGTTTGTAAGCTTCTAAACCATATTTATCTATAAGTTTCAGAATGCGTTCTGCACCAACATCATTAGCCGCAATACCCGAATACAAATCGCCTAAGGTACTTTTTGGTAAACGTACATTGGCTTCAATCATTTGGATAATAGCAGTATTTAGTTTGCCTTCATCCTTAATTTTGATGAAAGGAAAATGCATTCCTTCTTGATAAATTTCTGTAGAAACGGTAGATACAGAACCTGGGTTGGTCCCACCAATATCTGTCCAATGTGCTTTATTTACTGTAAAAGCTACACGTTCTCCTTTATAAAAAATAGGGGTAATAATGGCAATGTCTGATAAATGCGTACCACCACCTACATAAGGTGTATTTGCAATGATAACGTCACCTTCTTTTATAGGATTGTCATCATTAAAACGCTCTATTGTTTCTTCTACCACAAGACTCATTGCAGCTAAAAAAGTAATGACTCCGTTTCCTTGTGCCAACAATCTTCCTTCTCCGTCTGTAATGCCAACTGCATAATCTAATGCTTCGTAAATAATCGGACTCATACTGGTTCGTTGGATGGTTTCAAACATCGCCTCACCAATTGAGATCAATGAATCTTGAATTATATCTGATGTAAATTTATTTAAGCTCATAATTACTTTATTTTACTGATGATGATGTTTGCGTAGATATCAATACTAAATTGATGTTTTGGAGGCACAACTGTTGAAGTAGAACTTTCTACAATAATGGCGGGACCTGAAATCGTCATTCCTGGGTCTAATTTATTTCTGTCAAAAAAGCGACTTTCGTGGATGCCAGATTCATCAAAATCAACATTTTCAGTAGCAATTAAAGCGTCTTCAACGGAATAACCTTTAGCTTCAATCTTACTAATAACAGGTTTATTTACAATAACTTCGGCTACTAGATGAAAGTTTACAATTTCTATGTGAGTATCTGCAAGGCTAAAAGCATATCTCTTTTTATGTAGTTGATGAAAATCATTTTCTATTTCATCCATTTTTAAGTTATCGATATCAGATAACTTCAATTTTACTGAGTGTTCTTGTCCGTCATAACGCAGGTCTAAAAAATATTCAAATTGAATGTCTTCTTTTTGATATGCATCTCTTTCATAGGCTTTTGTAGCTTCATTTTTCATTTCTTGAAAAACACTATTCAAGATTGAAAAATTATCAACATTTAAAGCCATAACGTCTGTGCGAATATAATCTCTTCTTAAATCTGACATTAACATCCCGAAGGCTGAAAATACACCTGCATTTAAGGGAACTATAATTTCTGGCATTTGTAATTCTTCACCTAAATAAGCGCCATGCATTGGACCGCCGCCGCCAATAACCACCAAAGAAAAATCTCTTGGATCGTATCCTTTATTTACGGAAACACTTTTTAAGGCATTTACCATATTAGAGTTTGCGACACGAATTACACCTCGCGCAACTTCTTCCATGGTCATATCTAATTCATCACAAAGTGGTTTTGCTGCGTTTTTTAAGCTATCAAAATCTGGTTTTAATTCGCCACCCAAAAAGTAGTCTTTATGAATACGGTTACAAACTACGTTTGCATCTGTAGTTGTAAAGTTTGTTCCACCTTTTCCGTAAGAAGAAGGCCCAGGATTTGCGGCGGCACTTTTTGGTCCAACACGCATTTTACCACCATCGTCTAACCAAGCGATACTGCCACCACCGTTACCAATTTCTACAATATCTATGACGGGTGTTAAAATTGGAAACCCGGCTTGGGTTTTTGTTTTTTCAATATTATAAGTGGTTACTATTTTTGGTATGCCGTTTTCAATTAAGGAACATTTTGCAGTAGTACCACCAATATCTAAGACCAATAAGTTTTCTTTACCAATAGTTCTGCCTAACATTACAGCACCAAGCATGCCACTTGCAGGCCCCGATTCGATTAAGGTAATTGGGTTTGCCTTTACATCTTCAATCGTAGTAATACCACCATTAGACTGCATAATATATAGGTTGTTTTTATACCCTAACTCTTGTAAATGATGCGTTAAATTATTTAAGTATTTTGTGGCTATGGGTTTTACATAGGCTGATAATACGGTAGTACTCGTACGTTCATATTCTCGCCATTCTCTGGTAACTTCATGTGAAGTGATCACTTCAAATTGCGGGTAATTAGTACGAATGTATTCCGCTAATTGTTTCTCATGAACTGGGTTTTTATAGCCATGTAAAAAGCAAATGGCGATGGCTTCTACCTCTTCTTTTATAAATTCTGTAATTAGATCATCTACTGAAGATAAGTCTAACGGCGTTATAATTTCACCTAAATAACTGATACGTTCTTTTACTTCTTGTCGTAAATAACGCTCTACAAAGGGTTCTTCTTTTTTAAAGTTGAAATTATACAAATCGGGTCTTGTACCCCTTGCAATTTCAAGAACATCTCTAAAGCCTTCGGTGGTAATTAATGCAGTTTTAGATCCTTTTCGTTCCGTAATGGCATTGATCACCACAGTTGTTCCGTGAGCAAAAAATTCAATCGTATTTAAATCTAAATCTATTTTTTTAATTGTATTTAGGATTCCTTTTTCAAACTCACCTGGTGTTGTGCTGGATTTGGATACCTCTACTTTTTTAACCTCTTTAGTTTCTTTATCGTAATCGAAAAAAACTAAGTCTGTAAAGGTTCCACCAATATCTGTTGCGACTCTCATAAATGTTCGTGTTATTTATTTAAATATATTATACAGGCAGCCAATCTTTATCATTTTTACTTGATAAAAGACAAAGGGTTGGACTGCTTTATTAAATTTAGAATGTGTAAGATAAATCTACACCTACCGTTGTTGGGGTGTTTGGAAATCTTAAGTTATTAAAACCAAACTCTGCTGTTGGGAAAAACTCGGTATTGAATTTAGTGTCAAAAATATTATTTGCCCACAAGCTCACATCAATTTTACTCAACTTTAAATTTACTCTGGCGTTTACTAATGTGTATGGATCTTGTTTGTACTCTTCTAAAGGATCCCAATATTGTGTACCTCTGCTATCCACATTTAAATGAAACCCTAATTTAGAAGTTTCTGATAGTTTAAAGTTGGCATTAGTCCCAATTTGAAAGGTACTTTCTATGGTAAAAGGAGAGGTATTTCCGCTAACATCTACTACTTCACTTGTGGTATAATCGAATGCAGCAGCGTTAGTTAATCTGTTGTAAGTACCTTTTTTTATTTCACCGTTATTTAATCCTAAACCTGCAAAAAAGTCTAAGGTATTACTTGCTTTAAATTTTATTTCCGTTTCAAAACCTGATATTCTAGATTCATCGAAATTATATATTCCTAATACAGCTGGCGTTACAGGTATAAATGTGTATTGTTGTTGGTTTTTAAAATCGATGATATAAAATGCGTTGTTAAAAATAATTCTATTGTTTAAGAAACTTGTTTTTAAACCAATCTCATAGTTGTTAGTAAATTCTGCTTCATAGGTTTTATTAAATTTTACAGTTGCATCAGAGTTAAATCCACCGCTTCTATAGCCACGTCCATAATTTGCATATCCCAATACAGCGTCAGAAAATTCATAAGCTAAAGAGAATTTAGGTTGCCATACGGTAATGTCATTTTCTATGGAAGTATTTGAAATACGAGACTCGTTTGTTAATTTATCATAATCTACACGCATTCCTGCAGATAATGTAAACTTATCTGTAATTTTATAATCTATAAAACCAAAAGCAGCGATCGTTTGTATGGTGTTGTCATCGTCATTACCCACTAAACCTGTTGCACTATAATTTGCGTTTGCAGCAGATGCATCTACAAAACCACCTTCGTAGTAGGTATTATTTAAAAACGTAGAGGTATTTAAATAGCGTTTACTATTTTGAAATAGGGTACCAAAAGTATAATTTAATTTTGTTTCTTCGGCAGCATTTGATGTTAGTCTAAATTCTTGACTAAACGTATCTGAATCTGATTGTTGAGAAACTTTGCTAAAGGCGTATTGAGAGTAATCATTTTCTCCGATGTAATAACGTCTTGTGGCATTATAAGAAGTAACCGATTGAAACTTTGCATTCTCCAAGGAACCTTCGATTTTTAAACTGCTTAAGGCATTAGATAAATCGGAATCTCCTAAAACATCTCCAAAAGGTTCACTAGAATAGTCATCATCGGCCAGTACAGGTATTGTTGCATCAAAAAGATCTGTTTTAGTCACATAGTAATTACCACCTGCTTCCACTTTAAAATTATCTTGTACAAAGGTTGCTGACCAACGTGGATTGAACTTGTATTTTAACTTTGCACGAAAATTGTATTCTTTTGAAAAGTCTACTTTTTGATTTAAAAATGTATTGTTTATTAAACCATCAAAAGAAGAGTATCGACCATTTAAACTGTAATAAAACTTGTTTTTTACAAAAGCTCCAGAACTAGAAATACCAGCACCTAACAAACCACCATTACCCGTATTGAGCATTACTTTAGTTTTATTATTATTTGTAGGGTCTTTCGTTATGATGTTTACAGCGCCTGCAATCGCATTTTTACCGTAAAGTGTTCCTTGAGGACCTTTTACAAATTCTAATAATTCAATGTCATACAGAGACATGTTCATTGCACTTGCATCTGGTAAAGTCATTCCATCAATAACCACCGCTACTGGCGATTCAGCATTTCTAATTTGGGATATACCACGTACTGTTAAAAAATTTACACCTGGTTGCTGTGCTTGCGTAAAAGTTACATTAGAGATTTGTGATGTAAAGGATTGAATATTATCAATACCACTAGCTTCAATAGTAGCTGCATTTATGGCCACAGTAGTTTCTGGTAAACTCTGAATGGCTTGTGATCTAACACGTGCCTTACTCGCTACGGATGGAAAACCTTTAATAGTGACTTCATCAAGCTGATTTTCTTTTGGCTTTAATACAACGTTTATGTAATTGCCAGTAATTTTTACAGTTTTACTTTCATAGCTAATGTAAGAAATTACGAGTTCGCTAGCGTTTTGACTAACTTTAAGGATAAACTCACCGTCAAAATCAGTTGTTGTTCCGTTTTGTGGGTTTTCTTTTTCTATAACGGTTGCTCCAGGCAGGGGGTTGCCTGTTGCATCTAAAACTTTACCGCCAATATCTTTTGTGTTTTGCCCAAATACCATCAATGAAGTGATACAAAAAAGGGTTAAAATTAGATTTTTCATTTTTACTTATTTTAAATTAGTTACGCAATTTTACAAATAGATTAGGATTAATTCCTATATTCCTGTTATTTTAATATTATTAATTTAAAATAGGAATTTAACTGGAATAAATGTATTTTGTGAACTATTAATATTTTTATTTATTATGAATGCAAGAGGAATTACAGTATCTAATAGTTTGATTATAGGGTTACAAAAAGAGCTTTTAGCTGTTTTTTCTAAACATTATTCCATAGAAATAAAAACACTTACTGTATTCCAGTTATATGGTTTTGGAGACTTCAATGCTGAACGTCCAAGTTTAAAAGGATTTATCACTGAAATTACAGGTCAGTGGATTAATGGGAAGTATTTATATAATAAAATAAAAGAAATAGATAGAGGAAATAGTAAGTATACCAAGTTAAGGAGGGATTATTTGTCGTTACTTTTATTGGCAGCCGGATATAATTCTTATAGCGATTATATTCATAATTCTACTTTTATTACTGAAGACATAAAAGAACAGGAAAAAGGAACCAATATTGACGAAAATTCAAGTGCTATAGACGCACTCTACTATGTAGGTTATTATATCGAAAATCGTCAATATTTTATAAAATCTAAGTTCACCATTTATAAAATGAAAACAGCTTCTTGGGAAATTTTATATTGGGAACGAGATTCACAACCAATATTCTACACCTATTTTGGTAAATGTGTTCCTACTGGTGAAAGTGCATTATCTTTTTATTTTAGCAAAGAAAATTCTAATCTTAATAAGGAGTGTTTTGTAAATATATTTTTTGGAAACAATATGCAAACTAAACCCGTATTGTTAGGGGCTTATTGCGGATTTAATAGAAACAATAGTCCAGTAATTGGTAAGTTGATTTTTGAACAAGTGCAGGATAAAGAAGCACAAGAAATTAAAGTAAAATCGAATGAAGTAAACCCTATTTTTCATCATTATTTATATTCTCAAAGAATGGAAGTAGAAAGTATTTTACCTCATAAGGCTTCAGATTTAGCAATTTCTCCAAACCGTTTAGAAATTGTAAATTTTTTAATTGGTGAATATTGTGGCTTCTATCTTGGTGATAATAATTATTTAATACCGATCTATTTCAAAGTATTAAACAGCCTTGGAGAACTAACATTAAAGATTAATAATAATAATTTTAAAGGTATTGGTCGCGTTAATAAAACTGAAAACTATTTGATTTCTGAATTTTCAGAAAAAAATAATTCTTTTTCGCAGTTTTCCATTAGGGTTAATCCACTAGAAAAAGATTTATTTATTAGTTATATGTTAGTTTATTCAGGAGCAGATGTTTTAAACGGAAAAGTTTTGTTATGGAAAAACAACAATAAATTGAATGCTTTATTAAAAAATAACAAAGATTTTTATTTGAATTTTAGTGATGTAGATTCCTTTGTGGAAGAAAAAATTAAACAGTATCTTTAATGTTTAAAACACAAATTTGTATTAGGCAAGCCTTTTACAAATAGGTTACTCAACCAACTCAATAGAGCTTGCTATAAATTTACCATCTTCTACATAACCAGTAACTTCACCTTTTCTAATAACATTACAAAAACCAGTATGTTCATCATGTGCATCACCAAAATCATCAATTTTAAAACCTTTAACAAAATACGCTTTTTCATCAATTCTAATGGCTAAACTGCAACCATTTTCAGAATCTAATTCAAATTTACACTGACCACAAGATACTTCTGCAACTTGTGTTATTTCTTTATTATTGCCACAGGAAATCGCAATTAAAAAAACCGATACTAAAAGTAATTTTTTCATAATGTTTATTTTTTAAAAGTTTAGTCTAATATTCCCCTTTGGGGAAATGTCCTTTAGGACAATGGGGATTTCCAAGAATCTCTTAAACCTACAATTTTATTAAAAATTAAATTGGCATCCGTACTATCAACATCCACATTAAAATAACCCAAACGTTGAAACTGAAAACGATCGCCAATGGCAGCCGTTTGCAAACTCGGTTCTATAAAAGCTTCAATGAATTCTAGAGAATTTGGGTTAATAAATTCCATAAAATTTTTGTCTTTGTGAGCGTCTGGTGCTTCATCTAAAAATAATCTATCATACGATCTTACTTCGGCTTTTAAAGCGTGTTTTACAGAAACCCAATGCAAAGTTCCTTTCACTTTACGTTTGCTTTCTTCAGTATCCATTCCAGATTTTGTTAACGGATCATACGTACACTGAATTTCAATTACATTGCCATCTTCATCTTTTGTGCAGCTATTTGCCTTGATAAAATAGGCATTTTTCAAACGAACTTCACTTCCTAATTTCAATCGGAAAAATTTCTTATTTGCTTCTTCTCTAAAATCTTCTTTTTCGATATAAAGTTCTCTAGAAAACGGAACTTCTCTACTTCCAAATCCCTCTTCATAATCGTTATAATTAGCCATTAGCATTTCTTCTTCTCCTTCCGGATAGTTGGTAATAACCACTTTTACAGGATCTAAAACGCCCATAACTCTTTTGGCCGTTTTATTTAAATCCTCACGAATTTTAAATTCTAAAAGCGCTACATCAATTACATTTTCGCGTTTAGAAACTCCAACAGTTTCTACAAAACTTCTAATCGCAGCAGGTGTATAACCACGTCTTCGCAAACCAGAAATTGTAGGCATTCTTGGGTCATCCCAACCAGACACAATTCCGTTTTCAACCAACGTTAACAACTTACGTTTACTCATTATGGTGTAACTCAAATTTAAACGAGAAAACTCACGTTGTTTTGGTGGATTCGGATATTCAGATTTACTAAAATCATACACGTTATCACGAAACCAATTGTACAATTCTCTATGAGGTTTAAACTCTAAAGAGCACAAAGAATGCGAAATTTGTTCAATATAATCGCTCTCACCATGCGTCCAATCATACATTGGGTAAATGCACCAATCATCGCCAGTTCTGTGATGCGTTTTGTACATAATTCTATACATTAAAGGATCACGCATCAACATATTCGGAGATTCCATATCAATTTTTGCACGCAAAGTATGTGCACCTTCTTTAAATTTTCCATCTTTCATTCCTTGAAATAATTCCAAGTTTTCTGCTACAGATCTGTTTCTAAAAGGACTATTTGTACCAACTTGAGTGGGCGTTCCTTTTTGCACTCTCATTTCTTCTGAGGTTTGCGAATCTACATAGGCTTTTCCATCTTTGATCAACAAAACTGCCCAATCGAACAATTGCTGAAAATAATCTGAAGAATAACATTCATTCGCCCAAGAATATCCTAACCAAGAAATATCATCCTTAATAGCATCTACATATTCTTGCTCTTCTTTTGCCGGATTTGTATCGTCGAAACGCAAATTTACGGGTGCATTGTATTTTTCACCTAAACCGAAACTAATGCCAATAGCTTTGGTATGACCAATATGCAAATATCCATTGGGTTCTGGCGGAAAACGAAATCGTAAATTCTCTTTCGGCATTCCATTTGCTAAATCTTCTTCTATTATATGCTCTAAAAAATTGAGCGATTTATTCTCTTCAGACATGTTTTTTATATACAAAATTATAGCACAAAATTACATAAAATACTTTATAGACATTGAGGATTTGTAACAAATTTGTAATTTCAACAACTAATACATAAAACCAAAAATTATGAGCGACCAAATTAGAAATTACACCTGCCCAAAATGCAATTGTAAAACATATAAATTAGGGCAATTACGAGCAACCGGCGGCACATTATCTAAAATATTCGATATTCAGAATCAGAAATATACCAGCGTAACTTGCGAACGCTGCACGTACACCGAGTTCTACAAAACCAAAACAAGCGCAATAAGCAACGTTTTCGACTTTTTTACGAGTTAGTGAACCTCAATTTTAAGAGGTTTGAAAACGAATTTGAAATTACAAATTGAACTAATTCCTAATTTATTTTAGAATTTATTTTGAATATTTTGGGCGTTTCCTTTCAGGTCGCGCTTTCCGTTATATCTTTTTATCTCGAAAAAGAGATAAAAAGGATGCCACTTCAATCGCTAACGCGGGCATTTTTGCCAGTTAAAGTTTTCTAAAAACGGAGTTTCGTGTTTATTTTTTATCGTAATTTTGCAGGATGAATAAAGACGCAGAAAAAAAACCAGATTTAGTTGTTTTTAATGAAGAAACGCAACAATATGATGCGGCTTTAAAACCTTACGGAACTTCTGCAAGTTCTCCTGTAATTAAGCCATTAAACACGGCAAGTTGGAAAAATGACGGAATTCAACGTGTAAATAAACAACTAAAATCGAAGTTTGACGAAGTTAAAAAGGAGTATGAAACCTTAATGCAAAAGTTTCAATACAATGATTTAATTTACAACGCAAAGTTTAGTTTCGAACCTATTTTTGGTGAGAATTATCATTTATACAATAATAGAAATGGAGAGCCATTTTTATCAATCATAGAACCAGCACAATGTAGCTTTGATTACATTGGTTCTTTCAGGTTAAATACAGATAAAATGTGGGAGAAAATAGAGTAACAAACTATATTTATCCTGCAAGGTTTTAAAAACCTTGTAGGTATTTTAAAATATCAAATTATTTTGGGAATCATAAAAGTAAACAACATCAAACTTTACGCTTATCACGGTTGTTTAGACGAAGAAGCAAAAATTGGATCAGCATATAGGGTTGATGTAATCGTAGAAGCTGATTTAAAAAAATCAGCAAAAACAGATGAATTAGCTGACACGGTAGATTATGTGCACTTAAATCATGTGGTAAAAGAAGAAATGGCAATTCGTTCTAAATTGTTAGAGGAAGTTGCTCAGAGGATTCTAGACCGTTTTTTTAGAGAACTAAAAATGATTGAAAAAGCAACGGTTTCAGTTTCAAAAATAAATCCTCCAATTGGCGGAAATGTAGAAGAAGTTGTTGTTATTTTGACAAAAGAAAGGTAATATTCATCAATGAATTTAAATCAAATTACAGTTCCTTCTTTAGATGTAACCAAGGCAATTCCTTTTTATAAAACATTGGGATTAGAATTAATTGTCGAGGCTTTACCAAACTATGCAAGGTTTGTTTGCCCAGATGGAAACTCAACTTTTTCGATTCATAAAGTAGACCAAATGCAAAGAGGAGATGGTATTTATATTTATTTTGAATGTGAGGATTTAGATGAAAAGGTGGCTGATTTGATGAAACAAGGAATCCATTTTGAGGAAAAACCAAATGATACGTCATGGTTGTGGCGTGAGGCGCGCTTAAAAGATATAGATGGCAATCAAATTATTTTATTTTACGGTGGAGAAAACAGAGTAAATCCGCCTTGGAAAATCAAAACATAAAAAATGCTTGCAGTACTTGTAAATTTGCGTAAATTTGCAATCTCAATTTAAAAAAGGTGTCTTGGCCGAGTGGCTAGGCAATGGTTTGCAAAACCATGTACAGCGGTTCGAATCCGCTAGACACCTCAAAAACCTCAATCTACAAGATTGAGGTTTTTTATATCCTTCGAATTCTAAAAAGAACCTTACGAATTCTCAATTCGTAATTTTTTCCATGGTTAAATCACTATTTTTGGTTGTGATATTAAATTCATCAGCTATGAAACTAAAAAACTTACCCTCAATTCTCATTATTTTCTTATTAATTTTTTCTTGTAAAAAAGAGAAAATAGCAATCGATAATATTTATAGTTTCAAAGAATATATAAGTTACACAACGTCTGGGGTGGTTTCGGTGAAGAAAAAGTTAAATATAAATCTTGTTAAAGATGTAGAAGGCTGGGAAGCGAATCAAGAAATCTCTGCAGATATTTTATCCATAAAACCCTTTGTAAGCGGAAAAATTGAAATCTTTAATAAACATGCTTTTATTTTTATTCCTGATGAAAATTTAGAGCCAGATACCGAATATTCAGTAACGGTTAAGTTGTCGGAAATTTATAAAAGTATTCCAGAAAAATTTGAAGATTATACATTCCAATTTAAAACAATTGCACCAAACTTTTCAATTAAAACAGAGGTGTTACAATCGTATTCAAAAGAGTATCAATATTTAGAAGGTGTTGTAAAATCTGCAGATATTATTTCCTTAGAAAATGCAAAAACACTTCTGAAGGCCTCGCAAAAAGGAGATGATAAAAATGTTGTTTGGAATGAGTCTTACCAGTCAGGAAAAATTTTTGAGTTCAAAATTGATAGTATTCACCGTTTTGAAGAGGATTCTAAATTAGTTGTTCAGTGGAATGGTGCTGCTATAAATGCGGAAAACAATGGTGAAAATGAAATTATCATCCCTGGTAAAAATAATTTTAAAGTTGTTCATATAAGCGTGAATAACACCAATGAGCAGTATATTTCTGTTAATTTTTCGAATACACTAAAAAAGCAACAAAATTTTGACGGATTGGTCGTGATTGAGAATTTAGTAAAACCAAGATTTATTGTCAACGGTAATGAGTTAAAAGTTTTTTCTGAAGCCAAGTTCTCTGGAGATATTTTAGTTTCGGTTTTTCAAGGAATTAAAGATACAGAGGAGTATAAACTTAAAGACACATTTCAGGAAACGATCTCTTTTGAACAGGAAAAACCACAAATAAGAGCCATTTCTAACGGAACTATTTTACCGAATTCAAAGAATTTAAAGTTCAATTTTGAAGCCGTTAATGTGCGGGAAGTGGATGTTAGAATTATTAAAGTTTTTGAAGACAATGTGTTGCAGTTTTTACAGGATAATAATTTGAATAGCAACAACGAGTATGATTTAAAAAGAGTTGGAAGAAGAGTTGCCAAACAAACCATTACTTTAATTAATAATGAACAAAACAATACGCAAAAATGGAAAGCATATAGCATTGATATTTCTAAAATGGTGGCTACCGAACCCGGAGCAATCTACAGAATTGAACTCAATTATAATAAAAATCAAGTTTTTGCCGATTGTAGCACTTTAGGAAATGAAAATTCTGAAAATGATTCAAATGCTTTTAATGAGGATGATTATAGCGAAGTTGATGATGAGGAAATAAGGGAAGAGTTGTATTGGGACAATAAATTATATAGGTATAAAAACGAAAATTATAATTGGCGAGAACGAGAAAATCCATGCCACGAAGCGTATTACGACCAAGATAAAATGATTGCTCAAAACGTATTGGCATCAAACTTAGGAATTATCGTAAAACAAGGAGTCGAAAACTCTTACTTCTTGGCAGTGAACAATATTTTAAATGCACAACCCGAAGTGGGAGCAAACGTAAAATTATTTAACTTTCAACAGCAAGAAATCGCATCGTCTTCAACGGATTCAGATGGTTTTGTAACCATCAATTCATCAAAAAATGCGGCTTTTGCCATGGTTTCGAAAGGAAGAAATAAAGGATATCTTAAATTAGCAGACGGTAATTCCTTGTCGTTGAGTAAGTTTGATGTTTCTGGCAGCAAAACTCAGCAAGGATTAAAAGGCTATTTGTATGGCGAACGAGGTGTTTGGAGACCTGGAGATTCTTTGCATTTAACTTTTTTGTTGAATGATGTAGAGAATGAATTGCCTAAAAATCATCCTATAAAGTTAGAAGTTACTGATCCTAATGGAAAGTTAGTTTACAAAAAGGTAACTTCAGAAAATCTTCATAAGTTTTATAAATTTACAGTAACTACTTCGCCAGAGGCAAAAACAGGGAATTATTCCGCAAAAGTTTCAGTTGGAGGTGCAAAGTTTTATAAAACCTTAAAAATTGAAACGGTTAAACCAAACCGTTTAAAAATTAAAGTAGATTTTGAAGATGAAATTCTATCTTCTAGCAAGCCGATAAAAGGAACTTTAGATGTAAAGTGGTTGCATGGAACCCCTGCTAAAAACTTAAAAGCGGAGGTGAAAGCAAAAGTTTCGGCCTCAAATTTTAGTTTTGAAAACTATAAAGCGTATGTTTTTTTAGATCCATCAAGAAGTTTTTCATCCGAAGAAATTACCCTTTTTGAGGGGAAATTAGATAACAACGGATTGGCAAAAATTAGCAATAAGTTAACCGTTGGTAAAAATGCTCCAGGAATGTTAAACGTTCAGTTTTTAGTAAGAGCATTTGAAAATGGTGGTGATTTTTCAATGGATGCTTTCACAAAAAAATATGCGCCTTTTACCTCTTTTGTAGGATTAAAATCTCCTAAAGGAAACAAATACGGATCTTTTTTTACTGATGAAAATCAAACTTTTTCGTTAATCTCTGTGGATGAAAAAGGAATGCCAATTAAAAATGATGAAATTGAAGTGCAGGTGTATCAAATAAAATGGCGTTGGTGGTGGAGTTCTTCTGAAGATAATTTATCAGCATATACATCTAGTAGTTATCATAAGCCTTATCAAACTTTAAAAGTGGTTACCAATTCTAAAGGAGAAGGTGTTTTTAAGTTGAATATTCCAGAAAATGATAGAGGAAGATTTTTAATACGAGTTATTGATAAAAAAAGTGGTCACGCAACGGGAAGAACCGCTTATTTCTATAAAAATTGGTGGCAAAACTCAACTTCTGGCGACAAAGAAGCTGCAAAAATGTTGGTATTTTCTGCGGATAAAGAAAGCTATAATGTTGGTGAAACTGCTAAAATAATATTTCCTTCAGGAAGCAAAGGAAGAGCGCTCATCAGTATTGAAAATGGTTCAAGAGTTTTAGAAACAAAATGGGTAGAAACTCAAAAAGGAACAACTTCCGTTGAAATTCCGATTCAAAAAAATATGACGCCCAATGTGTTTGTAAATATTTCTTTATTGCAACCACATCAAGTTTCAGAAAACGATTTGCCAATTCGGTTGTATGGTGTAATTCCGATTTTGGTAGGAGACAAAAACACAAAATTAGAGCCAGAAATTAATATGTTAGATGTGCTGCAACCAGAAGAAGAGTTCTCTGTAAAAGTATCGGAAAAGAATAACAAATCAATGACTTATACTTTGGCAATTGTAGAGGAAGGTTTGTTAGATTTAACACGATTTAAAACGCCAAATGCATACGACGATTTTTATGCAAGAGAAGCTTTAGGGGTAAAAACTTGGGATATTTTTGATGACGTTATAGGCGCATATTCAGGAAGCATAGATCAAGTTTTTGCAATTGGTGGAGACGGAAGTGTATCAAAAGGAAAAAATCAAAAAGCCAATAGATTTAAACCTGTAGTAAAATATTTAGGACCTTTTTATTTAGAAAAAGGAGCAAAAAAAGTCCATAAAATTAGGTTGCCAAATTATATCGGTTCCGTGAGAACGATGGTGGTTGCAGGTGATGTTAAAAATGAAGCTTTCGGAAATACCGAAAAAACAGTGCCTGTTAAAAAGCCATTAATGGTGCTGGCAACGCTACCAAGAAAATTATCACCAAAAGAAAAAGTTACTTTGCCAATTTCCGTTTTTGCGATGGATAAAAAAGTGAAAAACGTAACAGTTCAAATAAAAACAACAAACGGAATAGCTGTTGTTGGGAACAAAACACAAACCGTAAACTTTGAGAAACCAGACGAGAAAATGGTGTATTTTGAGTTGGATGTTTTAAAAGCGAATGGTGTTCATACTGTGGAGATTCTTGCATCCGGCAACGGAGAAAAAGCATCTTATAAAGTAGAACTCGATGTCGTAAATCCTAATCCGATGACTTCAACAATCCTTGATAAAACTATTCAGGGTACAGAAACACAAATCATCAATTTTGATACCTTTGGAGTGGAAGGTTCAAACTCGGCAATCTTAGAATTATCAACGATTCCGCCAATTAATTTTTCTGGTAGATTAGATTATTTAATACGATATCCTCATGGTTGTGTTGAGCAAACGACCTCCAGTGTTTTTCCGCAATTATTTTTAAATGATTTGTTTGATTTAACCTCAGCAAAACGCTCTGAAGTTCAAAAAAATATAGAAAAAGGAATCGAACGATTAGGTGATTTTCAAAAAGTAAATGGAGGTTTAAGTTATTGGATGGGAGAAAATAATGTGAGTGATTGGGGAACTAGTTACGCTGGTCATTTTATGTTAGAAGCAGCAAAAAAAGGATTTGTATTGCCCTTAACGTTCAAGTCTAATTTTATTAAATATCAAAAAAAAGAAGCTAGAAATTGGCGACCAAGCTATACGCAGTATACCACAGATTTTGCACAAGCATACAGGTTATACACGCTAGCTTTGGCAGGAAGTCCAGATTTATCGGCCATGAATAGATTGCGAGAATTTAAACAAATTACCAATGAAGCAAAATGGAGATTAGCCGCCGCTTATGCTTTGGTGGGGCAAAAAGAGGCGAGTGATGCCATTATAAAAACTGCCAATGTAAACTTTGTGAACTACGATCATCGTACGTATGGTTCTGTAACCAGAAATAGAGCGATGGCTTTAGAAACGATGTTATTACTAAATGATAAAAGCACAAAAGAGTTGGCGGAAACTATTGCCAAAGAATTGTCTAGTAATCATTGGTTAAGCACGCAAACAACCGCTTATAGTTTAGTGTCTATTGGAAAAATGGTGGTTAAAAATGGCGGAAAATCCATCAATTTAAACTACACAAATACTAATAAAACAGAGAAAATAACCACAAATAGTTCTTTTCTGCAAAGAAAAATTGAGCTAAAAGAAGGTCTAAATTCAATTACAATTCAGAATGTTGATGATAATATTGTGTTTGCAAGAATTATAAATTTAGGGAAGTTGCCTTTAGGTGATGAACTTTCAGAAAGTAGAGGTTTAAGCGTTTCTGTGAATTATAAAGATGTTCAAGGAAATAAAATTGATATAAAAACACTAAAACAAGGTCAGGATTTTGTCGCTGAAATTAATGTGAGTACTTCTAAAAATGAAGCCATAAATGATATTGCGCTTACGCAAATTTTTCCTTCAGGATGGGAAATCGTAAACACTCGTTTTACAGATTTTGGAACATCGACAAAAAGTGAAGCTCGCTATACCGATATTAGAGACGATCGTGTTAATTTTTACTTCGATTTGAAAGAGCAATCAAAAGTACCAGAAACAAAAACTTTTACAGTGTTGTTAAACGCGGCATATTTAGGAACTTACTATTTACCAGGAATTCAAGTAGAAGCAATGTATGACAATGATTATTTGGTGAGAACGAAAGGAAGTTGGGTTGAGGTAGTGAAGTAGATCAATAATTTATTAGTCAATCCTGCAAGGTCTCCAAGACCTTGTAGGTTTATAATTGTACAATTGAGTTTTATTCCAAAAAATTAAATTGAAAAAAGAGAAGTTATACAACTATACCTACAAGGTTTTTAAAACCTTGCAGGAGAAACACAAAAAGAAAACAATATTTCTTTTGATTTTGATAATTTTCTATGCCTTTTGTTTGCCAAAGCAGCTGTTTACAAAACCAACATCTACAGTAATTACAAGTAAAAATAATGAATTATTAGGGGCCTTAATTGCACAAGACGGCCAATGGAGATTTCCGCATAATGATGCTGTTCCCGATAAATTTAAAACCTGCTTAATTCAGTTTGAAGATGAACATTTTTATCAACATCCAGGCTTTAATCCAGTTTCTATTTTTAAGGCTTTCCAACAAAATTTAGAAGCAGGAAGCATAAAAAGAGGAGGGAGCACCATTACGCAGCAAGTCATTCGATTGAGCAGAGATGACAGATCAAGAACCTATTTTGAAAAATTAAAAGAACTAGTTTTGGCAACACGATTAGAATTGAGAGCATCCAAAGAAAAAATTCTTACTTTTTGGAGTTCAAATGCTCCTTTTGGCGGAAATGTTGTTGGACTAGATGCGGCTTCTTGGCGTTATTTTAATAGAAAATCTGCAGATTTATCTTGGGCAGAAGCTGCAACGTTAGCCGTGTTGCCGAATGCGCCAAATTTAATGTATCCCGGAAAAAATCAACAGAAATTAGTAGCGAAAAGAAATCGATTGTTACAAAAATTACTCGCCAAAAACGAGATTGATACACTAACCTATGCGTTATCAATTTTAGAAAAAATCCCTGAAAAACCCTATAATTTACCACAAATTACACCCCATTTATTACAAAGAATTCATAAAGTTAACAAAGGAGAAATTGTAAAAACTACTATAGATAAGCGCTTGCAAATACAAACAAATGATATTGTTAAAAATCAGTATAATCAATTGCGTAAAAACGGAATTCATAATATTGCGGTACTGATTTTAGATGTAAAAACAAGACAAGTTTTAAGCTATGTAGGAAATACGCTAACCTCAAAAAAGCATCAAAAAGATGTAGACATTGTTACGAAACCAAGAAGTACAGGAAGTATTTTAAAACCATTTTTATATGCAGCGATGTTAGATAGTGGCGAGTTATTACCGAATACTTTAGTCGCAGATGTACCGATAAACTACGGCAGTTATCAACCAGAAAATTTTGATAAAAAGTATGCAGGCGCCATTTCAGCAAAATTAGCATTGGCAAAATCTTTAAATGTACCTACAGTTAGAATGTTGCAAAAATTTGGTTTGCAGAAATTTCATGATTATTTGCAAAAATTAAACTTAAAAGATATCCGAAGAAATGCGAATCATTATGGGTTAACACTTGTTTTAGGAGGTGCAGAAAGTAACTTATGGGATTTATGTAAAAGTTACGCTTCCATGGCATCTACTGTAAATCATTATACAGAAAACTCTAGTAGATATCGTACAAATGAGTTTTGTGAGCCTACTTTTTATGGGGATGAAAAAATCGATTTTGGCGTAAAATCGTCAGAAAAAATTATTTTTGATGCTGCATCGATTTACTTGACTTTTCAAAGTTTAAAAGAAGTAAATAGACCCAATGCTGAAGGAAATTGGGAATTTTTTGATGCTGCAAAACAAATTGCTTGGAAAACAGGCACAAGTTTTGGTTGTAGAGATGCTTGGGCAATTGGCACCACCAAAGACTATGTTGTGGGCGTTTGGGTAGGAAATGCAGACGGAGAAGGAAGGCCCGGTTTGGTAGGAGTGCAAAGTGCAGCGCCTATTTTATTTGATGTTTTTGATAAATTACCAAAATCAGATTGGTTTGAAAAACCTTTTGATGAAATGACTGAAATCGAAATTTGTACTAAAAGTGGTTTTAGGGCTACAGAAATCTGTGAACGTAAAAAGCTAGAATATGTTCAGAATTCAGGGTTAAAAACAGCACCTTGTCCTTTTCATATTTCTATACATGTAGACGCATCAGAGAATTATCAGGTAAATACTTCGTGTGCATCGATAGAAAACATCAAACAGAAATCTTGGTTTGTCTTGCCTCCTTTAATGGAGTATTATTATAAGGTTAAAAATCCTTTCTACAAACCGTTGCCAAAATTTAGAAATGATTGTTTTAGAGGAATAGAAAACGGAATGAAATTTATATATCCAACAGAAAAAAGCACCATTTTTTTACCCAGAGATTTTGAGGGAAAACAAAACGGAATCATTTTAAAAGTTGCTCATGCTAATAAAAAAATTACGCTATATTGGTATTTAAATAATAGCTATTTAGGAAAAACAAACGAAATTCATGAGTTTCAAATTGCACCTAAAATTGGTCATCATAAGATTACAGTAATCGATAATTTTGGGGAGGAAATTCAACAACAAATCATTATTAAGAACTAAATTTCATGTAGTTTTTAAGTATTTTATAATATAGAGAATATTAATTTCTTTATTTAGGAAAACCTTAGAAGTTATAGTTTTGTGAATATTGATGAATAGCGTATTTTTAACCACTCAAATAACTTACAGAAGAAAACCATGAAGATATATCCTATTGAAACAGGTAATTTTAAATTAGACGGTGGTGCGATGTTTGGTGTTGTACCAAAAACAATTTGGCAAAGAACAAATCCTGCGGATTCCAATAATTTAATAGAGATGAGTATGCGCTGTATGCTTATTGAAGATGGTGATCGTTTAACGCTTGTAGATACGGGTTTAGGTGCAAAACAATCGGATAAATTTTATAGTTATTACTATTTATTTGGCGACTTTTCTTTAGATATTTCTCTAGCGAAACTAGGTTTTCATAGAGACGATATTACCGATGTTTTTTTAACACATTTGCATTTTGATCATTGTGGAGGTGTCATTGAAAGAACTAAAGACGGTATGCTAATTCCTGCTTTTAAGAATGCAAAAGTCTGGTCTAATGACAGACATTGGAAATGGGCAACCGAACCCAACCCAAGAGAAAAAGCTTCTTTTTTAAAAGAAAATATCAATCCAATCAAAGAAAGCGGACAGTTAAATTTTATCCACAGTAATTCTATGGATCAAGTTGGGTTTGATGTCCTGTTTATGGACGGTCACACAGAAAAACAAATGTTACCAAAATTAACATACCAAGATAAAACTTTGGTTTTTATGGCAGATTTATTACCTACAACGGGTCACATTCCTTTGCCGTATGTTATGGGTTATGATACGAGGCCTTTGCTAACAATAAAAGAAAAAGGTAATTTCTTAAAGGAAGCTGCCGATCATAATTATTATCTTTTTTTAGAGCACGATGCGCACAACGAAATTTGCACATTAAAACATACAGAAAAAGGAGTACGATTAAAAGAAACACACAAATTTACAGATATATTTAATTAATTAGAATGAAAATAATAAAACCATTTTTATACACTGCGTTTGCAGTTTTAGCATTTACAGGTTGTAAATCAATCGCAAACATTCCGGTTCCAATGGGGACTTCAACTGCTGTTTCTGCAACGGCCAAAAAAATGCCATTATCAGATGTTGAAAGTCAAAATTGGCAACATTTAGATTTAATACAGGATTCGATTCCAGGAATGAGTGTGGCGAAAGCTTATGCTTTTTTATCAGGAAAAAAAGGGAACGAAGTTGTTGTAGGCGTAATTGATTCTGGAACAGATTTAACACATGAAGACTTAAAGGGAAATGCATGGATAAATACAAAAGAAATTCCAGGCAATGGAATTGATGATGACAAAAATGGTTTTATCGATGATATTCATGGATGGAACTTTTTAGGATCTATTTATAAAGAAAATACAGAGTTGAGTCGTATTATTGCCAATCCTGCCATTGCAGATTCAGAAACTGTGGATAGAGCAAAAGCAGTCTATGAAAAAAAAGTGAAGGCAGCAGAAATGAACAAGCTGAGATATGGCCAAATGTTAGCTGGGGTTTCGAATGCTGATAAAATAATAAAATCGCATTTAAAGAAAGCAGAATACACGAAAGATGATGTATTAGCGATCGAATCAACAGAACTTGCTCTTGTGCAAAGTGTGTCGGTTGCCAACCAAATGTATGCTTTTGGTATTACTTCTATGCAGCAAGCTATTGACGAATTAACGGGCTTAGTAGAAACTGCCGATAAATTGTTGACTGGAGATGGTCTTAAAAATAATTATAGAACTGCCATAGGAGATGATGAAAATACGATGGAAATTACTATTTATGGTGATAACAAAGTGGGGCATTCTATAAAATCAGAAGCTCATGGTTCTCATGTATCTGGAATTATTGGAGCCTTAAGAAATAATGAAGTAGGGATGAATGGCGTTGCCAATAATGTAAAAATTATGGCGGTAAGAGCAGTTCCTGATGGTGATGAGTATGATAAAGATGTTGCTTTAGCAATTCGGTATGCAGTAGATAATGGGGCAAAAGTTTTAAATACTAGTTTTGGTAAAGGATATTCACCAAAAAAAGAGTGGGTTTGGGAAGCGATTCAATATGCTGCTTCAAAAGATGTTTTAATTGTAAATGCAGCAGGAAATGATGGTAAAAACATTGATGAAGAATTAACCTATCCGAATGATTCTAAAGATTTAAAAACAGAAATTTCCGACAATGTTATTACAATCGGCGCCATGAGTGCTAATTACAACGAAAACTTGCCAGCCAATTTTTCTAATTACGGAAAATTAAATGTAGATGTTTTTGCTCCAGGGGTACAAATTTATTCAACAACTCCAGAGAATGAATACGAGAAATTTAGTGGAACTTCTATGGCAGCTCCAGCTACGGCTGGTGTTGCTGCATTAATTCGTTCTTATTATCCAAAGTTAACAGCCAGTCAAGTAAAGCACATTTTAATGAATTCTGGATCATTAATTGCGATGGATGTCATTAAACCAGGCTCACAAAGTAGAGAAAATCCGAATGGAGAAAAAGTGCCGTTTACAGATTTATCAGTTTCAGGGAGAGTTGTAAATGCTTACAATGCGCTAATAATGGCAGATAACATGGTGCATAGAAAATAATCAAACTAAAAATACAATCAAACATGAGAAAAATTTTATCTATAGTCTTTGCTTCCTTTTTACTGTTTTCCTGCAGTGAAACAAAAAACGTAACCAACTTGCAGAAGGACGACACGGTTGCATCTACCTATTGGCAACAACATGTAGATTACACAATGGATATTGATATGAATGTAAATAAGTATCAATATAAAGGAACTCAGAAACTAGTATACACCAACAATTCTCCTGACGATTTAGATCGAGTTTTTTATCATCTATATTTTAATGCATTTCAGCCAGGCTCTCAAATGGACGTTCGTTCTTTAAATATTAAAGACCCAGATAGACGAGTTGGTGACAGAATTAGCAAGTTACAACCTAATGAAATAGGATATATAAAAGTAAATTCTTTAAAGCAAAATGGGGCTGCAGTTTCTTTTGAAACCGTAGGAACTATTTTAGAAGTGCAATTAAACACCCCCATTAAATCTGGTGAAAGTGTAACTTTTGAGATGCTTTTTGATGCGCAAGTTCCTGTTCAAATTAGACGTTCAGGAAGAAATAGTAAGGAAGATGTTGCATTATCTATGGCGCAATGGTATCCTAAAATGGCAGAATATGATTTTCAAGGTTGGCACACACCTCCTTATTTGGCAAGAGAATTTCATGGAGTTTGGGGAGATTTTGATGTAACCATTCATATTGATAAAAATTATGTAGTGGGCGGAACAGGATATGTGCAAAACCCGCAAGAAGTTGGTCATGGTTATGAAGATGCAACAAAACCGTTAAACTTGCCTAAAGGCGATAAATTAACCTGGCATTTTAAAGCACCCAATGTGCATGATTTTATGTGGGCTGCAGATCCAGAATACATACATGACATTTTAAAAACAGAAAGTGGTGTTGATTTACATTTCTATTATAAGAAAACATTAGCAGCAAAATATTTAGAAAATTGGAAAAAATTACAACCTAAAACTGCGGAATTAATAGCGTATTACAGCGCCAATGTTGGACAATATCCTTACAAACAATATTCTGTAATTCAAGGTGGAGACGGCGGAATGGAATATGCAATGTCTACTTTAGTAACAGGTCAAAGAAGTTTTGGTAGTTTATTTGGCGTAACTGCGCATGAGATGGCACATACTTGGTTTCAATTTTTATTAGCATCTAATGAAAGTTTACATCCTTGGATGGATGAAGGTTTTACCTCTTACATTTCTAATAAAGCTGAGAATGAAATTTTAGAATCGGGTAAAGAAAATCCACATGCAGGTTCTTACAGAGGGTACAAAAATATTGTAGAAAGAGGATATGAAGAATCTTTATCAACCCATGCAGACCGCTATAATACAAATTGGGCTTATGGAACTGCTAGTTATTCAAAAGGAAATATTTTCTTATCGCAATTAGAATATGTAATTGGTCCAGAAAATGTAGCAAAAGGCTTGAAAAAGTATTTTACAGATTTTAGTTTTAAACATCCAACGCCAAATGACATTAAACGTTCTATGGAAAAAGTTTCTGGTATTCATTTAGATTGGTATTTGAATGAGTGGACACAAACTACACATACAATCGATTATGGAATTAAATCTGTTGAAGGGAACTCAGTAACCCTAGAAAGAATTGGGCAAATGCCAATGCCTATAGATGTAGAAGTTGTTTATCAAGACGATACAAAAGAAAGTTTCAATATTCCTTTACGAATGATGAGAGGATCAAAACCAACGACAGCGAATGTGATAGAAGATTGGCCTTGGGCGCACCCAACGTATACTTTTAAGGCTACTAAAGAAGTGAAATCGGTTACGATTGATAAAAGTGGATTGATGGCAGATATTAATTTAGAAAACAATACAGTCACAAAATAACAAGTAAGTAAAATAAAAAAAAGAGAGGTTTTATCCAATAAAACCTCTCTTTTTTTATTGCATAAACTCATTTATTTTTTCATTAGGAATAAACCCTTTTAAGATTAAAAAGACACCGCATATAATTAAAGTAATGCCCATTATTTTTTTTACGCGATAAATAACGTTTGGTGTCATTTTATTCTTTAACTGTTTTGCTAAAAATATTTTACTTAAATCAGTGATAAAATAAGAGACAATAATGACCGAAAAATAGGCAAAAATAGCATTTTGATTCATGTTTAAAGTCGGGCCAATGACTAAAACGGTTCCTAGCCAAAAAGCTAAAACGCCAATATTTATAAAATTTAAGAAATATCCTTTCACCAATAATTTTAAATAATTGTTTTTCACAATAGGTACTTCAATGCTTTTAGCAGAGGCAATCGCCTCCTTTTTATTTTCTCTATCAAAATAGGTAATAAGACCATAAATAATTAAAACCAACCCACCGATAAAAAATAATCTAGGATCATCTTTAATTTTTTCTAATAAAGATCTACTGCCATAATACGCAATTAAAATAAAAGAAATATCGCCAAGAATAACGCCTAAATCAAAAATAATAGCGGCTCTAGCTCCTTTTAAAATACTCGTTTGAATGAGCATAAAAAATACAGGGCCAATCATGAAAGCCATGAAAAACCCGATAAGAATTGCATTTTTAAAGTCGTAAATGTCCATAGAATTTTACAAAAATACGGATTTTAAACGTCATCAAAATCAATGGTAATGGTAGATGTTGTTGGATGCGCTTGGCAAGTTAAGATGAAACCTTCTGCTACTTCACTATCAGTCAAAATGGAATTTTTCACCATAACAGCTTTCCCTTCGGTAACTTTAGCCAGACAAGAACTGCAAACTCCACCCTGACAAGAGTACGGAGGATCTAATTCGTTGCGCAAACTTGCCGCTAAAATATCATCGGTTTGTTGCATGGTAAATGTTGTTTTTTCATCATCTAACAATACCGTAATTTGGGTAGTTCCTTCTTTTACTTGATCTGCAGCTTCTTCATCAATAGAAACGGTAAATAATTCAAAATGGATGTTTTCTTTTGCTATTTTATTGCTTTCTAATGTTTTAGAAACTTCATGAATCATTTCTTCTGGACCACATATAAAAGCAGCATCAAAAGAAGTTTCTTTGTACATGTTTTTTACAAAGTAGTTGGTCACACTTTTATCAATTCTACCTTGCAATTGATTTTTTACATTTTCTCTACTAAAAATATAATGTAGCTTGAACCTGCCTGAAAACTTTTCTTTTAGTGCATTTAGTTCATCATAAAACATGGTATCAGCCACCGTTTTATTTCCGTAAACTAAAGTAAAACTTGAGCTTGATTCATTTTCTAAAACTGATTTTACCATCGATAAAATTGGAGTAATACCAGAACCTGCTGCAAATGCAATGTAGTTTTTATTGGGCTCAGGATTCAGTAAAAAACGTCCTTCAGGAGCGGTGATTTCTATTTCGTCTCCTTCTTTTAAATGAGAAGTTGCGTAGGTAGAAAAGATTCCGTTTTCAACAGCTTTTATAGAAACTCTAATAGCGCCGCTTTTGGGTGTTGAACAGATAGAATACGCTCTTCTAATTTCGGTACCATTGATTTCTTTTTGTAAGGTAACGTATTGACCTGACGTAAATTTAAAATCAGATTGTAAATTTTCAGGTATCTTAAATAACACAGAAACCGCGTTGGCGGTTTCTTGTTTAACTTCTTGTATGTGTACTTTGTGAAATGTTGCCATAAATGTTTTAGACTAAATTTTTTGCGATTAAATATTCAGCTATTTGAACTGTGTTTGTTGCCGCACCTTTTCGTAAGTTATCAGCAACGATCCACAAATTTAAGGTATTTTTTTGGGATTCATCGCGTCTAATGCGTCCAACAAAAACTTCATCTTTATTATGGGCGTTAATTGGCATTGGATATACATTATTTGCCAAATCATCTTGTACAATTACACCTGGAGTTGCTGATAAAAGTTCGCGAACTTCATCCAAATCAAAATCATTTAAAAACTGCACATTTACAGCTTCAGAATGTCCGCCAGCAGTTGGAATTCTTACCGCAGTTGCTGTTACAGAAAAAGACTCATCACCTAAAATTTTCTTTGGTTCTTTTACCAATTTCATTTCTTCTTTGGTGTAGCCATTTTCTAAAAAGATATCGCAATGTGGCAATGCATTTCTCCCAATTTTGTGAGGATATGCCATCTCACCATCAATACCAGCTTCCTCATTATCTAATTGTTGAACCGCTTTTACACCCGTTCCAGAAACAGATTGATACGTAGAAATCACCAAACGTTTCATTTTATATTTTTTGTGCAAAGGTGCCAAAGCCATCACCAATTGAATGGTAGAACAATTAGGATTTGCAATAATTTTATCATCAGCAGTTAAAATAGCACCGTTGATTTCAGGAACCACCAATTTTTTAGTCGGATCCATTCTCCAAGCTGATGAATTATCGATTACGGTGGTTCCAACTTCTGCAAATTTTGGTGCCCATTCTAAAGAAGTATCTCCACCAGCAGAAAAAAGAGCAATATCTGGTTTTAGACTTACAGCATCGGCCAACGTTACTATGGTATATTCTTTGCCTTTATAGTTTAATTTTTTACCAGCAGATCTTTCTGATGCTACAGGAATTAATTCTGTAATTGGTAAATTGCGTTCTTCTAAAACTTTTAACATTACGGTACCAACCATTCCAGTTGCGCCAACTACTGCTATTTTCATCAGATTAAATATTTATTTTACGATTATAGGATGCAAAGATGCTAAAAAAAAAATCGAAATAAATTACCTAATTGATACTAATTAAATGAAAGTTTAAAATTTTAGCAGATAAATTTTAGATGTTTAAAATTAAACTAGTTGAGGTAATTTTAGTATTTTGGGGCATACATTTCTTCTTTAAAACCTTGCCATTTTGCAGTATCTCCATTAATTATATATTGGTTAGAATTTTTAAAAAGTGTGGTAAGATAACCAACTCCACTTCCAATAAATACCACTACAATTGCTCCGGCATACGCGAGACCTTTTGCTGTGCCGCCAAAACCAGCATTAGAATTTCCACTTTCGGAAGCAACTATGGCAAGCCCTAATATAGAACCTCCAGATGCACCCAATAAAACATTATGTCCATTAGATCTCTTGGTTTTTAAATACGAAATTTCATTAGACGGAATTGTAACAGAACTACTTCCTTTTTTTAGAATCAGAGAATTTTCAGTTATACTGAGAATTTTTCCTTTAGCAATTTTTTCACCTACATTATTGTATACCCGTACAAAAATTTCAGATTTTTTCGGGAGTTCTTGAGCTGCAGTATTATGTAAAGATAGCATTAACACAATGACAAATAAGAGGTATTTCATAATTAGGGTTTTAGAATAGATTTTAGTATTTATTGCACCTGATAACAGGAATGAATTATAACCTTAGGCAGTTACAATATTTCGGAAAGATACTTTAAAATACTATTTGAAATACTTTTTTTTAAAATTAAAAAGATCTTTCCTTATGAAAATAGTGAAAGATCTTTTGTGAGTGAACTGAAGTGTGATTAGGTGATGATGCTCAATTGGTGTTTTTTTAATTTTTCAGATTTTGTTATGGAGATTTTCATCATTATTGAAACAATAAATGCTACAACAAATAAGCCTGCAAAAATTAGGAGAGTTGTATCTAATGATCCTGTTTGTTGTTTTACCATATCATAAATTGTTGGACCAATAACACCTGCTAATCCCCAAGCGGCTAAAACCATTCCATGAATTGCGCCTAATTGTTTGGTGCCAAATAAATCGCCTAAAAATGCAGGTAACATTGCAAAACCGCCTCCATACATGGTAATTACGGTAAATAATATAATTAAGAAAACACTTTCTATACCTATTTTTGGTAAGAAGTAAAAGGCTAAAATTTGAAAGGCAAAAAAGACAATAAACGTGTTAGCTCTTCCTAAATAGTCTGATAATGTAGACCAAGTAATACGTCCTAATCCATTAAAAACTCCTATAAAACCCACAATAGCTGCAGCTTGCATGGGCGTGTAATTTAACTTTTCTTGCATCATAGGACTTGCAGCTGAAATAATAGCAATACCACATGCAATGTTGATAAACATCATGATCCAGATATAATAAAAACGAGTAGATTTTAAAGCTTCATTGGCAGTAATATTTGTTAAATCTTCTTTGATTACTTTTCCTTCTCCTTCATTATATCCTTCAGGTACATAACCAACTGGAGGCCTTTCGATATAGCTGGCAGAAGATAAAATTAATACCATATAAATAACTCCTAAAACATAAAATGCATTAGAAACCCCTACAGTTTCAAATAATTTTGCCATTACTGGACCAAAAATTAAAGCAGCAAAACCAAAGCCCATAATTGCCATTCCTGTAGCTAGACCTCTCTTGTCTGGAAACCATTTAACCAAGGTACTTACGGGAGTAATATATCCTAAACCTAAACCAATTCCTCCAATAACACCATAACATACATAAAATAGCCAAAGAGATTCTAATTGTACAGCCAATCCTGAGCCTAAAATTCCTACTCCATAAAATATTCCTGCAGTGGTTCCGCTAATTTTTGGGCCTACTTTTTCTACCCAACGTCCTAAAAAGGCTGCGGACAAACCTAATAACAAAATAGCTATTTTAAATGCCCATTTTATTACACTTCCTTCCACATCAAACACATCTTTTACGGGGTTAGTCATTACTGAATAGGCGTAAACAGATCCTATGGAAATATGAATGCCTACCGCAGAAGCCGCAATGAACCATCTGTTTTTTAGTTTGGGTGTACTCATTTTAATTGTTTTTAATTGATTTTAACTTTTTTAAAGTAGTTACTAAGAATATTAAAAGCCTCTTCTAACTCTTCTTTTGTGTTTTCTCTAGCATCTTTTAATGGATAATCCCAACCTAAAGCTTCCCATTTATGAATGCCTAATTTATGGTAAGGCTGCAATTCTATTTGTTCTATGGTTTTATATTCTTTAAAATAACTCCCTAATTGATGTAATAATTCTGGGGTATTTGTAATTCCGGGGATAAGCACATATCGTAACCACATTTTTTTGCCAGAAGCTTCTCTGTGTTTGGCAAAATTAAAGGTAGTTTCTTTATTTTTTTTACCTGTAATTTGCTGAAATCCTTCTTCTGTCATGTGTTTAATATCTAGCATTACTAAATCGGCATAGGAATCTAATAATTCTACAACAGGATGATTTAACATGCGTCCATTCGTATCAATATTGGTATGAATTCCTTCTTCTTTTAATCGTTTAAAAAACGGAATAAGATTCTGTGCTTGTAAAAGAGGTTCTCCGCCAGAAACCGTTACGCCGCCTTTATCACCAAAATAAGACTTCATTTTTAGCGCTCTTTGTACCAAATCTTCTATGGAATATTCTTCACCTCCATGGGTATCAATGGTATCTGGGTTATGGCAATATTGGCATTTTAATTTACAACCTTGTAAAAAAATAACCATTCTAATGCCCGGTCCATCATGTGTTCCGAAAGACTCAATAGAATGCACATTTAATATGTTTGTTGAAGTTTTAATGGGATTAGGATTTAAGTGAATAAAAAAAGGGATTCTATTAAAAAAAAAAGGCTATTACTTTTAAAAAGTAAAGGGGGCAAACCTTATTTTTTTTTTTGAATCCCTCATAAATACATAAAAAGCACTACATAGATTCGTGAAAAGAACGTGAAATTACTTCCATTTGTTGCTCTTTTGTTAACCGTATAAAATTAACAGCATATCCGGAGACTCTAATGGTTAATTGGGGGTGATTTTCTGGATGTTCCATAGCATCTATTAAAGTTTCTCTATCGAATACATTTACATTTAGGTGTTGTGCACCATGTTCAAAATATCCAGTTAAAGTGGTCGCTAAATTGTCTATTCTGTCTTCTTCTGTAGCCCCTAAAGATTTAGGAACGATTGAAAAAGTATTAGAAATTCCGTCTAAAGAATCTTTATAATCAATTTTTGCTACAGAGTTTAAAGAAGCAATAGCGCCGTTTGTGTCACGACCGTGCATTGGGTTTGCACCCGGAGCAAAAGGAACACCTAAAGCTCTACCATCGGGCGTAGCCCCAGTTTTTTTACCATAAACAACATTTGATGTAATGGTTAAAACAGACATGGTTGGCTCTGCATCTTTATATACTTTTAACTTTTTAAGTTCATTGTTAAAGTCTTCTACACCATTGTGTGCAAAAATATCTACGCGATCATCATCATTACCGTATTTCGGAAATTCGCCTTCAATTTTAAAGTCCACCGTTAATCCATCTTCATTTCTTATCGGTTTAACTTTTGCATATTTAATGGCTGATAAAGAATCTGCTACAATAGATAATCCAGCAATACCATAAGCGATATTAATTTGCGGATTTGTATCAATTAAAGCCATTTGTGCTTTTTCGTAGTAATATTTATCATGCATGTAATGAATAATGTTCATCGCATCATTGTACACTTTTGCAACTTTAGTCATGGCTATTTTATAGTTTGCCATTACTTTATCAAAGTCTAGGTATTCATCAGTATCAGGCTCAATTCCAACGACCATTTGGGTTCCAGTAATTTCACATTTACCGCCATTTACCGCTAATAATAATGTTTTAGCTAAATTGGTTCTTGCTCCAAAAAACTGAATTTGTTTCCCAATTTCTTGGTAAGAAACACAACAAGCAATTCCGTAATCATCAGAACCTCTTAAAGTTCTCATTAAATCATCATTTTCAAATTGGATTGATGAAGTATCGATTGCAACTTTTGAACAGAATTTTCTAAAGTTTTCTGGTAATAAAGGAGACCATAAAACGGTAATATTTGGTTCTGGTGATGGACCTAAATTATATAAAGTGTGTAAAAAACGATATGCCGTTTTTGTAACTTTAGAGCGCCCATCGTTTAACATACCGCCAATTGCTTCTGTAACCCAAGTTGGGTCTCCGGCAAAAATATCATCATAAGCAGCCATTCTTAAGTGACGTACCATTCTTAATTTCATCACAAATTGATCGATATATTCTTGTGCTTCCACCTCTGTAATGGCACCACTTTGTAAATCTCTTTCAATAAAGATATCTAAAAAAGTAGAAACATTACCTAAAGACATGGCAGCGCCATCTTGCTCTTTTACAGCAGCTAAATACGCCATGTAGGTCCATTGAACCGCTTCTTGAGCCGTTTCTGCCGGACGATTTAATTCTAAATTGTAATGATTTCCCATGACAATCATCTCTTTTAATGCTTTGATTTGTTCAGAAACTTCTTCTCTTAAACGAATCACGGCATCGGTCATTGGGCCTTCAATATTGGCTAAGTCATATTTCTTAACCGCAATTAGTTTGTCAATTCCGTATAAAGCCACACGTCTGTAGTCACCAATAATTCTACCACGAGCATAATTATCTGGCAATCCTGTTAAGAATCCTAAAGATCTGAACTTTTTGATTTCTGCATTATAGGCTGCGAAAACACCATCATTATGTGTTTTTACATACTTTGTAAAGAGGGTATTAATGTCTTCACTTGGTTTTACACCTTGCTCCTCAAGTGCTTTTTGTACTACTTTATAACCTCCAAAAGGTTTCATAGCTCTTTTTAAAAGCGCATCTGTTTGCAAACCAACAATTACTTCATTTTCTTTGTCGATGTAACCTGCTTTGAAACTTGAAACTCCAGAAATGGTTTCTGTATCCACAGAGTGAACTCCTCCATTTTTTCTTTCAATTTCAGTTTCTTTTTTACAAGCCTCCCAAAGTTTTTGAGTTTTTTTACTGATACCCGTTAAAAACTGATCATCTCCATAGTAAGATATAATGTTTTTTACAACAAAATCTCTAACGTTTATAGAGGTATTCCAAACTCCTTTTTTAAAGGCTGCTTTTTGTGGTTTTTCTAAAATGATTTCTTGTACTTCCATGATCGTATATTTTATATTTCTATGTATTTCTTTTTAATTACGATACAAATTTAGTAGTGAAATTATTTTTAAAACATGACAAAAGTTAGGTTTTGTAATTATTTAAGAAAACGTTGTAGTTGTTTTTGTGTTGAAAATCAGTAAGATAAAAGGTTTGGTTTTTAGTCGCTTTCAATTTTAAAAATTAATTACATTTGCATAAAAGTATTTTGTTTAACCTAAAAAGTATAGCATGCAACTGTACAATAAGTTAAGCGCCAAACAACGCGCTGCATTAATTGATAAAGCTGGTAAAGAAAGACTTACCATTTCTTTTTATCAATATCACCAAATTAAAAATCCACAAATTCTTAGAGATAAATTATTTTTAGAATGGAACTCTTTAGATGTTTTAGGAAGAATTTATGTTTCTTATGAAGGGATTAACGCACAATTATCAGTGCCATCAGAAAATTTTTATGCCTTAAAAGAACAATTAGATACTATTTCTTTTTTAAAGGATATTCGTTTAAATGTTGCTATTGAGCAAGATAACAAGTCGTTTTTAAAACTCAAGGTAAAAGTTAGAAATAAAATTGTTGCCGATGGGTTAAATGATGAAACTTTTGATGTAACCAATAAAGGAGTTCATTTAAATGCCGAAGAATTTAATAAAATGTTGGCGAATCCTGATACGATTTGTGTAGACATGCGGAATCATTACGAAAGTGAAATTGGTCATTTTGAAGGCGCTGTTACACCAGATGTAGACACATTTAGAGATTCTTTAGATATTATTGAAGAAGATTTAAAAGATAATAAAGAGGATAAAAATTTATTGATGTATTGCACTGGCGGAATTCGTTGCGAAAAAGCATCTGCCTACTACAAACACAAAGGTTTTAAAAATGTTTTTCAATTAGAAGGTGGCATCATAGAATATACGCGGCAAGTAAATGAAGAAGGAATAGAAAATAAATTTATTGGTAAAAATTTTGTTTTTGACCACAGAAGAGGAGAAAAAATTACCGATGATGTGATATCCAATTGCCATCAATGTGGTAAACCTTGCAATACGCATACCAATTGCGCCAATGAAGGCTGTCATTTATTGTTTATTCAATGTGATGAATGTTCAGAAAAAATGGAAAACACCTGTTCTACAGATTGTCAAGAGATCATTCATTTATCTTATGAGGAACAAAAAGAACTCAGAAAAGGAAAATTTGCGAGCAATAAAATCTTTAAAAAAGGGCGTAGTGAGGTTTTGAAGTTTAAGAAAAATAAGCTTTCAGAAAAAAAAAGTACACTTTCGTAACAATTTTTTTAGAACTCTAGCTTAGATGAATACTTTTGAAATGTTTCTGAGTACATACACATCTTATATTTAAATTATGATATTTTAATAGTTGGATTAGAAGAAGTTTAAGAGTTAAAAAGTACTTTAAAAAATATAATTTCACTTCAAAATTATTTTTAATACTATACCTAGAACAAAAAAAGCTATTTTAGAACATTAATTATAAAAATGAAACTTAAAAAAACGTACTTGCTATTTTGTGTTAAAATAACAGAATCAATTTTTTAAGGTTTATTATGAAATATTGGGTAGTTAGTTTTTTGTTTTCTTTAGGAATCTACTTTAATTCTGGGTTCTTATGGTGTCAATTACCACTAGAAAAGGCATATCAAAATGATAAAAATTTTGTGGTTATAGATAGTACAATTGTAAGGTTTATTAATCTACCAAAAGACGAAATTATTGCTTTAGAAAAACGAGCAAAAGATTATGAGAAAACTTTAGATAATCTAAAAGACCGATATAAAAAAGCAGCGCTGTACCATTATATCATTCATGCAAATTTAACGCTTAAAAATAGTGATGTTGCTCTAAGCTATTTATATAAACTATTGCAAATACCTGGCTTAAAAGATTCAAAAGGAGCTATAGATGTGTATTGGGGTATTTTTAATATTTATCGTTATTCAGGCAATACGCCTAATATGTTAGAGCAATTTTCTGATTTAAGAAGGTTAGGTAAGAAATATAATTATTATAAAGAAACAGAGCCAGAAAACCTTGATAAAGTATATGCAGAAATCTTAATAAGAGCTGGTTATTATAAGGAGGCAAAAAAAATTTATTTACAAAAATTAATTAAAGATTCCTTGTTGTTTGAACCCGTAAGAACAGCCATTATATATAATGATTTGGCCACTATTTTTATAAAATTAAGCGCATTAGATAGTGCGAAAATATACCAAAAAAAAGCCGTGCAGGTTATAAATTCTAAAAGAAAAGACGGGTATTTAAAAGGATATAGACCTTATATAAAAGACTATATATTACTTCAACAATATTGGAATCAAAATAACTTTTCAGTAGATAATTTAAAATTTGCCAGAAAATTCCTTCTCAATGCGCATTCAAATTTCTATGGAGAAATCCATACAGCCGTTTTCGCAAATCATTTTATAAGTACCTATTATTTTAAAAATAGTGAATATCAAAAGGCATTGACATATATTAATGATGCCATTTTTGTGGGTTCGGAAAAACTTTCAATTAATAATTTAAGTAATTTATACAATCTAAAAAGTAGAATTTTAGATGCGCTTGGTAAAAATAAAGAAGCCGATGAAACACTTTTTAAATTTGAGTTTATTAGAGATTCTGTAAATTCTAAAAATAGAAATCTCGATTTAGCTAAGTATCAAGTTAATAAAATTTTAAAAGAACAAGAAATTATATCTCAAAAAGCGTCAGAAAGTGAAAATAAATACAAAACTGTAGTAATTTCTACCGTTTTTATTTTAATCCTTTTAGTCATTACAACCATTAGTTTATTGATAATGTTTCAAAATAGAAAAAAATTAAAAGATGCTAAAAATCAAATTGATCAAAAATTAAATGAAAGTAAAATTTTATTAAAAGAACTAAACCATAGAGTAAAAAATAATTTATCACTAATTATTAGTTTGATAAAATTTCAATCTGAAGAAATTGAAGACGTTTTTTATCTAGAAAAATTCAAACACTTAGAGAACAGAATTAGTGCCATTGTTATTGCGCATGAACAGTTTATTTATTCTGAAAATAATATTTTAGGAAAATCTTATAATTTGGAAGAATATTTAGATAAAATATTTAATTCTTTAATAAGTTTATCTTCCAGAAAAATTGAATACAAACAATTTGTAGATAATATACATGTAACTATTGACACTGCTTTACCTATTGGTATATTAATGAATGAACTTATTAGTAATAGTCTTGAGCACGCAAAAACGAATGATGAATTAAAAATTGACTTAAAAATAATTTACGAAAAAAGTTGGATTACTATTTTATACAAAGACTCTGGAGAGGGTTTTATAATAAAAGACAATAATAGAAGTTTGGGCTTATTTATTATAAATAGTATGGTAGAGCAACTAGAGGGTAAAATAGTTAGAGATGGTTCTACTTATAAAATCAAATTAAAGAAAAAACTTTAAATTTTTTTACTATTTATGTTGACAAATAAAAAAAATATTTTAATTGTTGAAGATGAAATACTAATCGCTCAATTATTAAAAAAATCCATTCTAAATCACGGTTATAATTGTGCAGGAATAGCCATCAATTACAACGCTGCAGAGCTATTGTTAAAAACTACAAAAGTAGATTTGGTATTAATAGATATTAGAATTTCTGGAAATAAAACAGGTTTAGATGTTGCTCATTTTATTAACGAAAATTTCGGAATACCTTTTTTATTTATCTCGTCTTTTAATGATAAAGAGACATTACAAAATATTAAAGCACTATCACCAAAAGGGTATATTAATAAGCCTATAAATAATGCAACACTTCTTACAACAATAGATATTGTTTTTGACAATATAAATGATAAAAACAAAGTGTATACATCTATAAATGTAGGTAGAACCACTTATAATATTCATCTTTCAGAATTGTTGTATGTAGAAGCAGAACATGTGTATGTTCGATTATTATACAAATCAAAATCAACATTAATTAGATCTTCCTTAAAGGCTTTTTTAGATCAAATGCCATCAAAAAGTTTATTTCAAATTAGTAGAAGTATAGCAGTAAACCCAACATTTGTAGAAAGAGTAGATGCGGTTTCGGTAACCATAGCTGATCAGAAATTTAAACTTTCTAAAAATTATAAAAACAATCTTTTAAGGTATTTTTAGCTCTTTAATTTCAGAACAAAAAATAGCTTTTCAGAACAAACTTCTTATATACTACCCTTTTTTTATTTGCTTTGTTTTATAAAAATTAATTCTATTTTTTTAAAAATAAAAATTACTAAGAGTTTTTGAAAAAAAAATAAACAAAGTTCATTATGAAATTAAAATTATTGCTTTCGTTACTAGTTTTCAATTCTTTTTTAGGTTTATCTCAAATAAGGTCTCCTTCGGTTTCAGATTTTGATCAAACGTTTAACTTTGATTTTAATCAAGCGTATGCTTATAGTAATTTTGAAACAAAAGTTTCAAATACTTCTTATGTTTTTGCAAGTAAGGATCATAATAAAAGTGAAGAAAAAACCTTAAACGCCAATGAAGACTGTCTTGTTCCCGGGACATTAAATCTAACAACATTAAATTTTAATGGTGCTGCAGTAACAATGAGTAATTTTGATATTATTTCAGGAACAGCACCATTTACAGTTCAATTTACTACGAGAGGTGCTTTTATTGGTAACTTTTTTATCAGTAATCCAACAGAAGGTGTTAATCCAGCAGACAATACAACTTGGCCACAATTTATTGCAAATAATACAAATGTAAATGGCCAGTTTTTAAATGATTTTTTAACAAAAACAAACAATGTAGTTTATAACATTATTATTACAGATGCAAATGGTTGTAGCTATGAAGGTGTATATACAATTGTTGTAAATGCTGGAGATTCGGATGGAGATGGCGTTAATGATCCAGAAGACAACTGTCCAACAACAGCAAACCCCGATCAATTGGATACAGACAATGACGGTTTAGGGGATATTTGTGACGATGATGATGATAATGATGGAATTTTAGATGCAGAAGATAGTTGTCCTCTTTTTGAAGGAGAATTAAAACCAGGAACATTTAACATTACAAATTTAAACTTTAATGGTCCTGAAGTAACAATGAGTAATTTTGATATTATTTCAGGAGTAGCGCCATTCACCGTTCAATTCACTACAAGAGGCGCTTTTATAGGAAACTTTTTTACAAGTAATCCAACAACAGGAGTAGATCCTTCAGATAGTTCAACTTGGCCAAAATTTATTGCAAATGATACCAATGTAAATGGTCAATTTTATAATGATTTTTTAACAAAATCTAATAACGTACCCTACAATATTATAATTACTGATGCCAATGGATGCAGTTATGAAGGTGTTTACAATATAGTTGTTAACCCAAAAGAGACAAATCCAGAAGATACAGATGGTGATGGTATTTTAAATGAAGATGATAACTGTCCTTCTATTGCTAACCCAGATCAATTAGACACTGATTCTGATGGTTTAGGAGATGTTTGTGATGATGATGATGACAATGATGGTATTTTAGATATTAATGAAAATTGTGTAATACCAGGTACATTAAATCCAACAATCTTAACTTTTAATGGATCAGCAGCTACCATGCCCAATTTTGATATTACATTGGGAACTGCCCCCTATAAAGTCCAGTTTACCACAAGTGGTGCTTTTGTAGGAAGCTTTTTTCAAGGAAATCCTACAATAGGTGTTGATCCAGCAGATTCTTCAACTTGGCCAAAATTTATTGCAAATGATACCAATGTAAATGGTCAATTTTATAATATTTTTTTAACAAAATCAAACACGGTTACCTACAATATCATAATTACAGATGCAAATGGCTGCAGATATCAAGGCGTTTATGATGTTATAGTAAATCCTGGAGATACAGATGGAGATGGCGTTAATGATTCAGAAGACAATTGCATATTAATTTCAAATCCAGATCAATTAGATACAGATAATGACGGTTTAGGTAATGCATGTGATGATGATGATGACAATGATGGTGTTTTAGATACCGAAGACAGTTGCCCATTAGTGGCAGGTACTTTAGAAATAGGAACGTTAAATCCAACAATTTTAAGTTTTAACGGACCAGCAGTAACCATGTCTAATTTTGATATTGTTTCAGGAGCAGCACCATTTACAGTTGAATTTACCACAAGAGGAGCTTTTGTAGGAAACTTGTTTACGAGCAATCCAGTAGAAGGCGTAAATCCAGATGATAGCACAACATGGCCACAATTTGTGGCGAATGCATCGAATGTGAATGCACAATTTTTAAATGATTTTTTAACAACACAGAATACTGTAGTTTATAACATTATCATTACCGATGCTAATGGATGTAGACAAGAGAAAGTATACACCTTAGTTGTTAATCCTGGAGATACAGATGGCGATGGTATCATAGATTCAGAAGACAATTGTCCTACCACATCGAATTCGGATCAGTTAGATACCGACGCAGATGGACAAGGAGATGTTTGTGATGAAGACGATGACAATGATGGGATTTTAGATACAGAAGACAACTGCCCCTTAGTTGCAGGATCGTTAGAAGTAGGAACATTAACCGCAACTACATTAGAATTTAATGGAGCAACGGTAAGCATGTCAAACTTTGACATTGTATCAGGAGCAGCACCATTTACAGTTGAATTCACTACCAGAGGAGCTTTTGTAGGAAACTTTTTCACGAGCAATCCAGTAGAAGGCGTAAATCTAGATGATAGCACAACATGGCCACAATTTGTGGCGAATGCATCGAATGTGAATGCACAATTTTTAAATGATTTTTTAACAACACAGAATACTGTAGTTTATAACATTATCATTACCGATGCCAATGGATGTAGACAAGAGAAAGTATACACGTTAGTTGTTAATCCTGGAGATACAGATGGCGATGGTATCATAGATTCAGAAGACAATTGTCCTACCACATCGAATTCGGATCAGTTAGATACCGACGCAGATGGACAAGGAGATGTTTGTGATGATGATGATGACAATGATGGTGTTTTAGATACCGAAGACAACTGCCCCTTAGTTGCAGGATCGTTAGAAGTAGGAACATTAACCGCAACTACATTAGAATTTAATGGAGCAACGGTACGCATGTCAAATTTTGATATTGTATCAGGAGCAGCACCATTTACAGTTGAATTCACTACCAGAGGAGCTTTTGTAGGAAACTTTTTCACGAGCAATCCAGTGGAAGGCATAAATCCAGAAGATAGCACAACATGGCCACAATTTGTGGCGAATGCATCGAATGTGAACGCACAATTTTTAAATGATTTTTTAACAACACAGAATACTGTAGTTTATAACATTATCATTACCGATGCCAATGGTTGTAGACAAGAGAAAGTATACACGTTAGTTGTTAATCCATCAGATACAGATGGCGATGGTATCATAGATTCAGAAGACAATTGTCCTACCACATCGAATTCGGATCAGTTAGATACTGACGCAGATGGACAAGGAGATGTTTGTGATGATGATGATGACAATGATGGGATTTTAGATACAGACGACAACTGCCCCTTAGTTGCAGGATCGTTAGAAGTAGGAACATTAACCGCAACTACATTAGAATTTAATGGAGCAACGGTACGCATGTCAAATTTTGACATTGTATCAGGAGCAGCACCATTTACAGTTGAATTCACTACCAGAGGAGCTTTTGTAGGAAACTTTTTCACGAGCAATCCAGTGGAAGGCATAAATCCAGGAGATAGCACAACATGGCCACAATTTGTGGCGAATGCATCGAATGTGAATGCACAATTTTTAAATGATTTTTTAACAACACAGAATACTGTAGTTTATAACATTATCATTACCGATGCCAATGGATGTAGACAAGAGAAAGTATACACGTTAGTTGTTAATCCATCAGATACAGATGGCGATGGTATCATAGATTCAGAAGACAATTGTCCTACCACATCGAATTCGGATCAGTTAGATACCGACGCAGATGGACAAGGAGATGTTTGTGATGAAGACGATGACAATGATGGGATTTTAGATACAGAAGACAACTGCCCCTTAGTTGCAGGATCGTTAGAAGTAGGAACATTAACCGCAACTACATTAGAATTTAATGGAGCAACGGTACGCATGTCAAATTTTGATATTGTATCAGGAGCAGCACCATTTACAGTTGAATTCACTACCAGAGGAGCTTTTGTAGGAAACTTTTTCACAAGCAATCCAGTAGAAGGCGTAAATCCAGATGATAGCACAACATGGCCACAATTTGTGGCGAATGCGTCGAATGTGAATGCACAATTTTTAAATGATTTTTTAACAACACAGAATACTGTAGTTTATAACATTATCATTACCGATGCCAATGGATGTAGACAAGAGAAAGTATACACGTTAGTTGTTAATCCAGAAGAGAATCCTGATTACGAGATCACTACCACAGATGGCAACTTAGTAATAATAGATATTTCAGGCAATGGAGATACTTTGACAGTAAGTGAAGAAGCAGGTAATATTGTGTTCAATGCTACAGACCGCATATACAGGTCGAATGGAGCAAGTATTGGTTCATTACCAATAAGTATTCCAATGTCAGGATTAACATCAATAGAGATCAATGGTGCAGGCGGCGATGATGTAATAGAATTCGATAGTTATTTCACGAACATGCCAAGTTTAACGGTCAATGGAGGAGCAGGCAATGACAAGGTATATTTATTTGGTTCCTCGATTACGTTTGCCGAAAATGCAAATTTAAATATCGATTTAACAGATGATGCATCCGATGGTGATGAAGATTGGTTAGATATGCAACCGGTGAGTAACAATATTATATCAGGTTTTTATTTAAAGGGGACAGGAACCGCAACATTTAAAGTAAGTAAAAACATTTCATTAGGAGAACGCAGTAGTATCGCTACCGAGAATGGAGCTTTATATGTAGAGGCGAATGCGACAGGATTAACCCCAGGGAATTTCAAAGGAGTAGAACTGGTAAATATCTCAAGTATTCGTTCAACAGGCACAGGTCAAGTAACGGTAAAAGGTACAGGAGGAACTACAGCCAGTAATAACTGGGGAGTTTCGGTATCCGGCGGGAGTATTTATGGAGGAACCACAGGAACATTATTAGTGGAAGGAACAGGAGGAGCTTCTGCAGGGAACACGAATATAGGAGTATATTCAGGGAACTTAGGAGGAGCTATTTCAAGTTTAGGAGCCGCAGTAGTAGTCAATGGAACTGGAGGAGGAATAGAAGCATCAACGACAAATACAGGAGTTGTGGCAGGTCAATCAGGAGGTTATTCATCAGCAGGTACTCTTACGATTACAGGAACTGGAGGAAGCAGTCTAGTTACAAGCGATCAAAACTCATCAAATAATGGAATTAGTATCCAAGGCGGAGTTGGTTCATTAACATCAACAGGCGCTATTATGTTAATAGGAACCAAAGGAGCAAACAGTAGTCAAGGAGTTGATATTTATGTAACAGGCGCTGGTTCAATCTCGAATAATGGATCGATTAGTTTGACAAGTTTAACAGGCGGATTTTATCCAAACTATTTAGGCTTGAGTGTACAAAATGCATCAGCGAATCAAGTAACGAAGTTTGAGACGGGATCAAAGTTGAATTTTTATATAGGCGGTCCAACCAGAACAGGGGCAACAGCAGGACAGTACTTTCCATTGCAAGTATCCGGTTTGGTTGATTTAAACAATGTAGAATTAACGACCATAGGCGGTTACACGCCACAAGCTGGGAATGAGTTTCTAGTAGTTGTGAACGATGGCACAGATGCCGTTCAAGGAAAATTCACCTACCAAGGTGTTGTATTAAACCAAGGCGATGAAGTACCAAACTTTAAAGGATCATCAGCTACGTTCTATATCAATTATCAAGGAGGAGATGGCAATGATGTGGTGATTACATCGAATTTCACCTTAATCCCTGATCCAAATTTTGAACAAGCTTTATTAGATTTGGATATTGATTCTGATGGAATTATTAACGGAAAAGTAAGAACATCAGATATTGCTGTTGTTACTGAGTTAAATATTGCTTCTAAAGGAATTTCGGATTTAACAGGAATAGAAGGGTTTATAAATTTAGAAACGTTGTATTGTCAATTCAATACCATTTCAGCTTTAGATTTTTCTACTAATTTAAAACTAACATACGTTCAAGCCGATAATAACAACTTAGCTAGTTTAAATGTTACGAATAATATAGAATTAACGACTTTGGGTTGTGGTGCAAATCAGCTTACAAGTTTAGATGTTTCTAAAAACACAAAACTGATTCTTTTAACGGTTGATGAAAATAATTTATCAACTATAAATATTACCAATCTTGTTAATTTAGAGCATTTAGGATTAAGGGATAATAACTTTACATCAGTAAATATTTCTAAAAATATCAATTTGATATATGTATATATTAAAAACAATTCTTTAACAGGTTTAGATGTTACAAACAACAAAAATCTACAGTATTTAGATGCTAGTTTTAATAACTTTATCAATTTTGATATCAATCAAAATGTAAATCTTAAAACCTTGTTTTTAAACAATAATAATATTGAAAGAGCATATTTAAGAAACGGAGCAAATACTTTAATTACAGATTTTGATATTAGAAACAATCCAGATTTAACTTGTATTGCAGTTGATGATGTAGCTTTTTCTGAAACAAATTGGATCAATAAAGACACATCAGCAAATTATAACACAGATTGTAACGCAGAATGGACTATTTATACTACTGATGCCAATCTTGATGCTGCTGTGTTAGCAATCCCTAGTTTAGATATAGATGGCGATGGAAAGGTTACATACGAAGAAGCTCAAGCTTTTACTGGAGATTTAAATTTTAGTGGTCAAAATATCGCAACAATTACTGGTTTAGAAGCTTTTACAAATGCAGGTAGTATAGATATTTCTAACAATGTAATTACAAGTATAAATTCATTTTTATCAGCGTCATCTGTGGTTTTAATATCTAAATCTACCAAACAAACAAAAAGTTTAGCAAGAGCTAAAAATAAAGTTAGAAAATTAAATGTTTCAGGCAATTTAATAACAGAGATTAATATTTCTAATTTAACAGACATTACAGATTTAGATGCAAGAAACAATAGGTTAACAACTTTAAATTTAAAAAACGCTAACAACGCTATTTTAATAAAATTAGACGTTACAAACAACCCTAATTTAGGCTGTATTGAAGTTGATAACGTAGAAGCTGCTTTAGCAAAAACCGGATGGGAAAAAGATGCAACAGCAACTTATAGTATGTCTTGTAACGCATTATCTATTGATAATTTCTTAAAAGAAAATGTTGCAGCATATCCAAACCCAGCAAGTTCTTTCGTTGAAATTTTATTATCCAATGGTTTAAAATTAAAAAAGGTAGAAGTTTTTAATGCAACAGGTAAAAGATTAAATACTACTAATAACACCATTTTAAATGTTGAAGAATTATCGGCAGGAGTTTATTTTATTAAAATTACTACAGATAAAGGAGCAATAAATAAAAGAATTGTAAAGGATTAAAAATAAAATTAAAAAGAGAAGAATTAGACATTAAGGATTAATTCAATATACAAAGACCTCTTAATTGAGGTCTTTTTTTTGACAAAAACTCAAATTTTAAGCGAATTCTAATTCAAAGCCTGCAAATTCTAAATAGCACAAAAATTAAATAAACGTTTAAACTACATTTGATGTATAATTAAAAAGAAAAAGTTGTTTTGAGAACTTTTATACACCTGTTTTCTCATTCTTAAAGAATACGTATATTTACGAATTAGTGGAGATTAGGTTGTGTTTGTGTATCAGTCTGATAATCAAATTATGAATCATACGTTTTTAAATTTTTAGCAATTGTTTTTGTGTTATTGATGCTTAAAACAAATTACTGATCATTAAAAACGGATAAAAATATATAATTAACATGGCATGTGGAAGTTGTGGTACAACAGAAAATGGAGTACCAAAAGGTTGTAAGAGTAATGGTAATTGCGGTTCTGGCAGTTGTGGAAGTGGAAGTGAAAAACTAGCAGTTTTTGATTGGCTTTCTAACATGAGTTTACCAAGTGGACAAGAACGTTTTAATATTTTCGAAGTCCGTTTTAAAAACGGAAGAAAACATTTCTTTAAAAATGTAGATAATTTGCCCATCATTATGGGAGATATTATTGCAGTAGAAGGTTCTCCTGGGCACGATATCGGCACGGTTTCTTTGGCGGGAGAATTGGTAAAAGTGCAAATGAAAAAGCATAAAATTACTGCTGATCATGAAGATATAAAGAAAATTTATAGAAAAGCGAGTCAAAGAGATATTGATGTTTGGCAAGCAGCAAGGGCCAAAGAAGAAGAAACACAAAGAAAAGGAAGAGAAATATTAGGACGACTAGGTTTGCAAATGAAACTCTCTGATGTAGAATATCAAGGAGATGGAAACAAAGCTACTTTTTATTATACTGCGGATTCGAGAGTAGATTTTAGGCAATTAATTAGAGATTTAGCAGGTGCTTTTTCTATTCGAGTAGAAATGAAACAAGTAGGAGCAAGACAAGAAGCGGCTAGATTAGGAGGTATTGGTTCTTGTGGTAGAGAATTATGTTGCTCAACTTGGTTAACCGATTTTAGAAAAGTAAGCACTTCGGCAGCGCGTTATCAGCAATTGTCTTTAAATCCTTTAAAATTAGCAGGACAATGTGGAAAGTTAAAATGCTGTTTAAATTATGAGTTGGATACCTATTTAGATGCGTTAAAATCTTTTCCAAAACAAGATCTAGTTTTAAATACAGAAAAAGGCGAAGCTGTTTATGTAAAGATGGATATTTTTAAGAAACATCTTTGGTATACTTATAAAACAGAGCGTTTTAAATGGTTTCGATTAACATTAGATCAGGTGCATGAAATCATTGAATTGAATAAAAATAATGAGAAATCTATGTCGTTAGAGGATTATGAATCTGATGTAGAAATTCCTGTAAAAGTAGATTTTGAAGATGCTAGTGGCGAAGATAGTTTAACTCGTTTTGATACACCAAAGAAAAGTAAAAGAAGAAATAATAAAAATAATAGAAAGAATAAACCCGTTGCTGTTGGAGCGAATGAACCAACACAAGCCCCTCAAAAACAACAACAACAAAAGAGAAGGCGTAAACCGAATCCAAATCAAAAGCCGAATCCGAATTTAAAACCAAAACCAGCACCAAAGCCAAACGCAGCAACAAAATCAAACGTAGCTCCAAGATCAAAAGTAGTTGCCAAACCAAAAGCTGAATCAAAACCAAATCAGCCAAGAGGAGCAGGAACTGTGGCTAAAAAACCAAGAAGAAATAATAGGAACAGAAATAATAAAAAGCCAAGAAATGGAGATAATCCTCAAGAAAAATAAAAATTTTATTTTTTTGGCATTATGTATGTTTTGTATTTCTTGTGCAGATAAAATAGAGTTTACAAAATATAAATCAGTGCCAAGTGCTGCTTGGAAAGCTCATGAAAATATTTCTTTTGAATTTGATGTAGTAGATACATTACAACCTAAAAATTTATTTATACATATTAGGAATAATAGAGAATACCCTTTTAGTAATTTATACCTAATCACAGAGTTAAATTTTCCGAACGGCACTAAAGTAATCGATACTTTACAGTATGAAATGACGGATGCAAGGGGTGCTTATTTAGGTAAAGGTTTTACAGATATTAAAGAAAATAAATTATTTTATAAAGAAGAAAAAGTATTTCCCGAATCTGGGAGGTATGTGCTAAACATTCGTCATGCCATGAGAAAAAGTGGAGAAGTAAATGCAATTCCTTTTTTAGAGGGTGTGCAAGATGTAGGTTTTAGTATAGAGAAAATAGAACAAAAATGACAAAGAAAGTAACCACAAGTTTTAAGAAATATATAATTTGGTTTTGGGGCCTCATTTTGGGAGGATCTATTATTATAGCGGGTCTTTTTTTTATGGCCTCAGTAGGTGGGTTTGGAACCTTGCCAACTTTTGAAGAATTAGAAAATCCGCAAACCAATTTAGCCACAGAGGTAATTTCTTCAGATGGGGTAACTATTGGTAAATATGCTAAAGAAAATAGAACACCTGTTAAGTTTAAAGAGTTGCCAGAAAATTTAGTAAATGCCCTAGTAGCTACAGAAGACGAACGTTTTTATCAACATTCAGGTATCGATTTTCAAGGAACTGCAAGAGCTATTTTAAAACCAGGAAGTGGAGGGGCAAGTACGATTACGCAACAATTGGCAAAAATGTTGTTTACAGGAAGGGCATCTAGAAATATTTTTAAAAGAGTTGGGCAAAAAATGAAGGAATGGGTTGTTGCTACTAAATTAGAATCGCAATATACCAAACAAGAAATTATTGCGATGTACTTAAATAAATATGATTTTTTAAATCAAGCAGTGGGTATTCGTTCGGCGGCAAGAATTTATTTTGGAAAAGAACCAAAAGATTTAGAGGTTCATGAATCTGCAATGCTTGTAGGAATGCTTAAAAATTCATCTTATTTTAACCCTTTAAGAAGAGAAGCGCTTGTAAAACAAAGAAGAAATGTTGTTTTACTTCAAATGGCAAAAAATGATTTTATTACGGAAGGAGAAAAAGTTAATTTGCAACAATTACCTTTAAACCTTTCATACACTCCAGAAAGTCATAGTGATGGTTATGCTACTTATTTTAGAACACACTTGCAAAAAATGATGCGTAGATGGGTGCAAAACAATCCAAAACCGAATGGAGAAGAATATGATATTTTTAGTGATGGTTTAAAAATTTATGTAACCATAGATTCTAGAATGCAGAAATATGCCGAAGAAGCTGTTTCAGAGCACATGGCAAATTTACAATCGTATTTTTTTAAGGAACAAAAAAGAAATAGCACAGCACCTTTTTATGATTTAGAAAAAAGTCAGGTTAATAGTATTTATGATAGAGCAAAAAAGAACTCAGAAAGATATAAACGTTTAAAAATAGTTGGAAAAACATCCAAAGAAATAGATAAAATTTTCAATACAAAAACAGCAATGAAAGTGTTTTCATGGAAAGGAGATAAAGATACAGTAATGTCTCCAAACGATTCCATTAAGTATTACAAGCATTTTTTACGTTCAGGGTTATTATCTATAGAACCGCAAACCGGCCATATCAAAGCTTGGGTTGGTGGTATAGATAATAAACATTTTAAATATGATGCTGTTGCTCAACAAAAAAGGCAAGTGGGTTCTACCTTTAAACCTTTTGTATATGCAACGGCTATTAATCAGTTAAGGATGTCTCCTTGTGATGTTTTACCGAATATTCGATATACAATTCCGAAAGGAAAATACGGTATTCCTGAAGCATGGACGCCAGATAATTCGAGTAATAAATACGGAGGAATGCTCACCTTAAAAGATGGTTTAGCAGGCTCGGTAAATACAATTTCAGCAAATTTAATAGATAAAGTTTCACCAATAAACGTAGTACGTTTGGCAAAAGCGGCGGGCATTAGAACAGAGATTCAAGCAAATCCTTCAATTGCTCTAGGTGCCGTTGATTTGTCTTTATATGAAATGGTGAGTGCTTATAGTACTTTTGCCAATAAAGGTTTGCGAGTTAGCCCCATGATTATAACCAGAATTGAGGATAAAAACGGAACGGTTTTAAAAGATTTTGTACCTGAAACACAAGAGGTTTTAAGTGAAGAATCTGCTTATGTAATCTTAAATTTATTAGAAGGGGTAACACAATCAGGATCCGGAATTAGATTGCGTTCTAATTGGACTTCAGGAGGAAAGGCAGTTACGGGATTTCCTTACGAATTTGAAAATCCGATTGCTGGTAAAACAGGAACAACTCAAAATCAATCGGATGGCTGGTTTATGGGAATGGTGCCAAATTTAGCAACAGGAGTTTGGACGGGTGGTGAAGATAGAGCCACTCATTTTGCGGGGATTGGAAAAGGTCAAGGAGCAACGATGTCTTTGCCTTCTTGGGCATTATTTATGAAAAAATGTTATGCTGATACATCCTTAAATATTAGTAAAGAGGAGTTTGAGAAGCCAGAGGATTTATCTATAAATATAGATTGTGATAAAAAGTTAGGCGAAGAAACAGAAAAAACAATTATTGAAGAAGATACTGATTTTTAAGATTTTATAGTAGGAATATTCAAGACTTGCTTTTGTTGAATTCGTTTCAGTATTTTAGTTTCAAAATAAATATAAATAAATTATTGAATTCATATGATAAACAAAAAAGTAAAAAACGTTCAAGAAGCCTTAATAGGGGTTAAAAGTGGCATGACTTTTATGTTAGGTGGTTTTGGTTTGTGTGGCATTCCGGAAAACTCAATTTCAGAATTGGTAAAGTTAGATGTTAGGGAGGTTACTTGTATTTCAAACAACGCAGGTGTAGATGACTTCGGTTTGGGTTTATTGCTTCAAAATAAGCAAATTAAAAAAATGATTTCTTCTTATGTTGGTGAAAATGATGAATTTGAGCGTCAAATGTTATCAGGTGAATTGGAAGTAGAATTAACCCCACAAGGTACTTTAGCCGAAAAATGCAGAGCGGCACAAGCAGGATTTCCTGCATTTTACACCCCTGCAGGTTATGGAACCGAGGTAGCAGTAGGAAAAGAGACAAGAGAGTTTGATGGCAAAATGCATGTATTAGAACCTGCATTTAAAGCTGATTTTGCTTTTGTAAAAGCGTGGAAAGGCGATGCTGCTGGAAATTTAATTTTTAAAGGAACTGCAAGGAATTTTAATGCAAATATGTGTGGTGCCGCTGCAATTACCGTTGCCGAGGTAGAAGAATTGGTGCCTGTTGGTGCGTTAGATCCGAATACGATTCATATTCCAGGGATATTTGTGCAGCGCATTTTTCAAGGAAAAGAGTATGAAAAGAGAATTGAGCAACGAACGGTGCGTAAACGCAATTAATCAATTTACCAATACAATAATATAACAATGAAAAATCCTGTAGTTGATAAATCAATTGAAGTTGCATTAACGATCATTAATTAATGTGAAGTTTTACAAGCAGAAAGAAAATATGTGATTTCTCGTCAATTATTAAAATCAGGAACAAGTATTGGTGCAAATATTCACGAAGCACAAAATGCAGAAAGTAAAGCAGATTTTATTCATAAAATGAAAATTGCAGCCATAGAGTTAGAGGAAACTAAATATTGGTTAATTTTATGTGAAAAATTAAAAACATATCCTACTCATTTAGAGTTGAGTAAAAAGGTAAATGAATTAGGATTGATTTTATATAAAATATTAAGTACAAGTATTAAATCTCGAAAGTAGAATTGGTACATTTTTAAATTATTTAATTGATACATTGATATGTTAGATAAAAACGGAATCGCAAAAAGAATTGCACAAGAAGTTCAAAATGGATTTTATGTAAACCTAGGAATCGGAATTCCGACATTGGTTGCAAATTATGTAAGAGATGATATTGAAGTTGAATTTCAATCTGAAAATGGCGTTTTAGGAATGGGTCCTTTTCCTTTTGAGGGAGAAGAGGATGCAGATATCATCAATGCGGGTAAGCAAACCATTACGACCATGCCTGGAGCAAGTTTTTTTGATTCTTCGATGAGTTTTGCGATGATTCGAGGTAAACATGTGCATCTTACCATTTTAGGCGCTATGGAAGTTTCTCAAAACGGAGATATCGCAAACTGGAAAATTCCAGGGAAAATGGTGAAAGGAATGGGAGGAGCCATGGATTTAGTCGCATCCGCAGAAAATATTATTGTGGCAATGATGCATACCAATAAAAGAGGCGAATCTAAAATTTTAAAGCAATGTTCTTTGCCATTAACGGGTGTGGGTTGTGTGACAAAAGTAGTGACTAATTTAGCGGTTTTAGAAGTAAAAAATAATGCTTTTCATTTGTTAGAAAGAGCTCCTGGAGTTTCTGTAGAAGAAATTCAAAATGCTACAGAGGGTACTTTGGTGGTTCATGGAGAAATTCCAGAAATGGCTATATAATAGAAAGCGTAAATTTCAATAATCTTTAAAATCTAAATAGTATTTCATCAAATAATTATTCTTTAATGCAACTCTTTAAGAAAACATATTTTTTAATCTATCCAGCACTTTTTACCATCTTATTTTTAGTATTTGACCGGTTTGAAATCATCCAAAATACAGGTATTAAAGCCCTGATATCATCAGTAATTGCATATGTTTTATCACCAAAGGTGAAAGTTATTGAGAAACAAAACGGGTCGGAAGAACAAATAAAATGGTTGTTTTTTAAGAAAGTAATAAATCATAAAATATAAGTTTTGTAATGGAGTATTTAGCAAAGAAACCTTATTTGGTTATTTTTTTACTGACACTTATTTTTATGTTTCTTTTTGGTTTTGTTCTCGGAATAGAAAATTCGATGATAAGAGGCGGTATCTCTGCAGTTTTAGTTGTTTTTTTAGCGCCAAGAAAAAAGAAAATTAGTACACAAACAGGAGAGAAAACACAAATTACTTGGATTTTTTTAAAGAAGCCAATAGTAATCAATTAATTTTAAAACAAGAGCATTTTTCCCCTTTGGGGAAATTAAAATAAGAGTTTTTCATGAAAATAATATCATATAACGTAAACGGAATTAGAGCAGCTTTAAAAAAGGGCTTTTTAGATTGGTTGCAAGTTGCAAATCCAGATGTAATTTGCATTCAAGAAATTAAAGCGCACAAAGAACAATTAGATCTTTTAAAATTTGAAGATGCTGGTTATCCTTATCACTATTGGTTTTCTGCGCAAAAAAAGGGCTATTCTTCCGTAGCTGTTTTTTGTAAAGAAAAACCGAATCATGTGGAATATGGAACAGGTATAGAAACTATGGATTCTGAAGGTAGAAACCTTCGTGTAGATTTTGATAAGGTTTCTGTGATGAGTTTATATCTTCCGTCAGGAAACAATTTAGAGCGGCTCAGTTTTAAGCTAAATTATATGGATGAATTTCAGGAATATATCAATAATTTAAAGAAAGAAATTCCTAATTTAGTGATTTGTGGAGATTATAACATCTGTCATGAGGAAATAGATATTCATAATCCAAAAATGAAAGGAGTTTCTGGCTTTTTACCCGAAGAAAGAGCTTGGATGGGTAGTTTTATCAATAGTGGTTTTATAGATAGTTTTCGATATTTACATCAAGGCGTGCAAGAATTTTCATGGTGGAGTTATAGGGCAAATGCTAGGGTAAATAATAAAGGTTGGCGCTTAGATTATGCTATGGTGGCAACACCTTTAAAAGAAAAAATTTCTAGAGCTTATATTTTGCCTGAAGCCAAACATTCAGATCACTGCCCTATTGCATTAGAATTAGATTTATAAAATTTATGAAGTATTTTTTAGTGTGTTTTATGGCGAGTATTTCTGTGTTTTCTCAAGCACAAAAAGATAGCATTACCGTTCGTCAAAAAGATAGTGTATTGATTGCAATAGATTCTTTAAAAAACCCATTTGTAAATGAATTGTATACGGATGCCGATTTAAAACTAATGGACAGTTTATTGGTTGATAAAAAATTAAATTCAGCATTAATAGATACTTTAGAGTATGTAATTAATGATAAAGATATCATTGATAATTCTAAACAGACGCTAACTTCTGACTTGTTAAAAATAAGGTTAGCCGCATTAAATGAAAAAACGCCCTTTAACTTAGCGTACAATCCGGCTTTAGAAAAAGTAATTAACAGCTATGTATTATATCGTAAAAAATATTATCCTGCTTTAATGGCAAAGGCAAAATATTATTTCCCGATGTTTGAACAGCATTTAGATCAATATGATATTCCTCTAGAAATGAAGTATCTATCGATTGTAGAATCTGCACTAAAACCTAGAGCAAGATCTAGGGTGGGTGCCTCTGGTTTATGGCAATTTATGTATGGAACCGGCAAGCAGTTTGGTTTAAAGGTAAGTTCTTATGTTGATGAAAGGTACGATCCTGTAAAAGCTACGATTGCAGCTTGTAAATATTTAAGTCAATTGTACACCATTTTTGGTGATTGGGATTTGGCATTAGCAGCCTATAATTCTGGCCCAGGAAATGTAAGAAAAGCAATCAAGCGTTCTGGGGGGTATCGAAATTATTGGAATATTAGACCTTATTTACCGAGAGAAACCGCTGGTTATGTGCCAGCTTTTTATGCAACAATGTATATTTTTGAGTATGCAGAAGAGCATAAAATTTATTCAGAACTTCCGAAGTTTTTCGATTTTCAGACGGATACAATTCAGGTAAAAAGAACCATTAGTTTTGATCAGATTTCTGAAATTATAGATGTTGATGAAGAAGTATTATGGCATTTAAATCCGTCTTATAAACTAGATATTATTCCTTTTTTAAAGGATAGAAATTATGCGGTAAGACTGCCAAGTAGTTCGATAGTTGAATTTTTGGACAAGGAAGAAGAATTGTACGCTTTGGCTACTGCTGACGATGCTAAAAGAGAAAAACCCTTGCCGAAATACTTTGAAATGGATAAACGTATTCTTTATAGGGTAAAAAGTGGTGATTATTTGGGTAAAATTGCTAATAAATTTGGGGTAAGGGTAAGCAGTATAAAGAGTTGGAATAGAATGAAGAGTAGTAAATTAAAAATAGGCCAGCGTTTGTATATTTATCCAAAAAAGCTTCCTTACTAGTAGTTGGAGTGAAAGAAAGTGAATAAAAAATGTTCATTTTAGTTTTTTTCAATTAGTATTGTCCGATTAAAATTAGCTAAAGTGTTTTAAAGTATTGATAGTCTTGATTTTCAAGAGTTTTTAAAGTAGTACACCTTGCTATTAAAACCGCTTTAGAATTTATGATGTATCGAAAAATTTAAAATCGTAATAATTCTGTTTTTCAGTTAGTTACATTCAAGTCTTTGTTCTTGATTCTAACAGCGAAAGCGGTCTTTTTATCTTTTATCGGACAACAATGTTTTTCAATAATAACGCGAATCAGGTTTTAAAACAAAGTAAAAAATGGAACAATTTTTGATGAGCATTAAATAATCAACAATTAAAAAGTATCTTATAAAATCAAAATCCATGAAAAAAATATTTGCAATTATCGTTATGACCATATTATTAACGTCTTGTATCGGCAATGACAAGATGGTTTTAAGAGAATCTATAGGGAAGATTAATAAAGTGATGGTTGTTACAAAAATTAGCGATTGGACTGGCGATATCGGTAAGGAAATTAGAAATTCTTTTGGGGAATTAATGGTAGGTTTGCCCCAGCCAGAGCCAATTTTATCAGTTTCTCAAGTGGCACCAAGTGGCTTTAGTTCTATGATGAAGTCTAGTAGAAATATTTTAATAGTTACAGAAGGAGAGGTACCTGGTTTTAATGTAAAAACAAATGTGTATTCACAGCCTCAAACAGTGGTTTACGTTCAAGCGAAAAATGATGCGGAAATTATAAAAATTTTACAAGAAAGAAAAAACGAAATTCGGAAAATATTTTTAGATGCAGACATCGCATTTATGCAAAGTATCTTCCTAAAAGATAAGCAAGATAATTCGCAATATAAAACACTTCAAAATTTAGGGGTTTCTTTAACGATTCCTACAAAATTTAACACGGTAGATGATACTGGAGATTTTTTATGGTTGCGAAATCATTTAACTAGTGGTATTGCAAAATCAGGGAGTAATAATATTTTATTATATACAGTTCCTCTCATAGATGAAACACAAATTGTAGATAGTATTGTATCCATTAGAAATAAAATTGGTAAAAAATACATACCCGGTGCTAAACCAGAAACCATGCACATGATTACTGAAGAAGCTTATACTCCGTTTACTATTGATGCCGTCATAGATGGCAAAAAGGCGTATGAAACTCGTGGAAAATGGGAAGTAAAAAATGATTTTATGGCGGGTCCTTTTGTAAATTATACGATTATTGATAAAAAAAATAATAGACTTGTAGTCATTGAAGGTTTTACCTACGCACCCTCTGTGAACAAAAGAGCTTTTCTTTTTGAGTTAGAGGCCATTGCAAAAACCTTGAAGATTCAATAATTTTTTCTTTCTAGTAACTAAAGGAAATTGAATTCATAAAATTCTTGTCCTGATACTTTTAGATGAAAAGGATAGCAATTGAACCCTATAATGTTATTAGAGCATTATAGGGTTCAATTCGTTTTAGGTATACTGGTTTCTGATTATAGGTACTTCTAGATTTTGTAAAGTTTTAAATAAAAGTTTTGCCTTGTGGCGAATCCCAAACCTATCGCCTGTTTTTATTTTGATATTTATCTTTAATACCAATTTGCGTTCTAAATGGGTGAAAAAGAAACTAATTTTATACGGCATTTGAAATGTAAATTGGTATAATACCATATTAGACATCTAATGCCGTAATAAATCGTTTCTTTTTCGCTTACTTTTTATTAAAAAAAAATGACCATAACGAAGGCTACGCTAATTGTTTTTTAATTAGAAAAGAATTCCTCGATGGGCTGCGTTGGGGTTTCCGTTGAAATTGTCATTCCCGTGAAATTTATGCTCAACTAGATTGGGTAACGGGAATCTAAATAATAGAATTTTGGTTTTTGACCTTTTTAGGTCAAAATGAAACGAGGGGTAACTCTATGGAGCTGCCCCGAGGATCGTTCGTCTCAAAAAATTCTTTATTTTCAATGAATCATAAAATAATTTGATTTATGCACATAGCATTATAAATATAGGCACTTCCTTTAACTATTGAAAATCCTTACCTTATTTTTCTATCAGTCCTTTTTTAGTTTCAATTCAATGTCATTTTTAATAGGAATTTAATCCTAAACTGCGATAACCAATCATTTCTTTTTCGCTCACAATAAAAATAGATTGCTCATAAAATTTATATTTCAAGGCAACTATTTGATTTTCAGCAATACTCTTCTCTTTACTGCGGATTTTCTGATGATAGGACACAGCTGTGTCCAAAATTTAAAAATTTTTAAAAAAAATTGCGAGAATGAGGAAACCCGTAAAGAATATTAAAACATTGCAGGTAATTTTGAAGAAAAATAGGGGTGATGTATTTGTGATATGGGCAAGTAACAAAAAACCATTCGTCTAAAGTACTGTTTTTGGATTTTTAAATGAAACCGAAAAATCGAATTGTTGGTATTACATTCAAAAAAGACATATAGTTACACAAAGATTTAAAAAAGAAAAAATAATAATAATTATAGCTATATGGGATATAATAGCAATGAGGATATATAATTGTTCGGCACAATATAAAGGGATAACCAAATAATAAACAACAAAAATAAAAAAAATGACAGACAGTAAAAACAGTAATCAAGACAATTCTGGTCAAACAATTATCATTAATCAAGAAGAAAAAAAATCAAATGGAATAGGAACAGCTGGATTTGTAATGGCTTTAATAGCTTTGTTTCTTGGATGGATTCCCATTTTAGGATGGATTATATGGGTACTAGGACTTATTTTATCTTTTGTTGGTGTGTTTAAAACCCCCAAAGGTTTATCAATTGCAGGATTAGTTATATCATTAATAGGGATTATTTTATTAATTATTGTTTTTGGAGCAATCGGAGTAGCTACAATGGATATGTGAATTTAAACAAGCAAATCATTATTCTCAACAAAAGCTATGAGTTATTGCAAACCTATGTAACTACTCATAGCCAAACCATTATCCAACAATTGAAAAATCAATAAAAATCCAAAATGATGGAAATAGTAGGAATGACCATAAATGAGATTTTAATTGTCTCATCAATAATTTTGATACTTGTAGATATATTTTTCAATTCCGACATCCCAACACATATAGCATACATTATTTTAACGTTTACGTTTGCAAAAGAAATTGATATGCCAATTCTGTATCAAATTCTTTTTGGGATATTAATTTGGGTTGCGCTTGTCGTTTTTCATTATTGGGTCTGGAGAAAGGTTCTAGAAAAAGTCAATGACAAATTTATTTCCCCAAGTAAACATATAGGAGGTATTGAAGGATTTATTGGAAAAGAAGGAATTATCAAAGAATTTGAAGGCGAAAAATTTATTTTCATACATGGTGAATTACACCAATTTGAAACGGATAAAGAAATCAAAAATGGAAATAAATATAAAGTTTTAGACACAAAATCGAATAAGTTAATAATCTAAAAAAAAAGAATATGAGTTTAATTTACACTATTCCGCAAAATCACGTTGTTTTAATTAAGCGATTTGGAAAACATTCAAAAGTACAAAGAGAAGGACTACGATTTAAATTACCAATAATTGAAAGTTTTAAAACTGTTTATGAATGGGATAGTGCTGCGAATAAAAGTAGCTACCTAATTGAATTATCCGAACAACAAACAGACACACCATCAAGGCAATGTCAAACGTTAGACAATGTAACTATTGATGCAAATGCTTCAATATACTGGAGAATTACAGACCCTGTAAAAGCAGTTTACGATATTGATATTTTGCCAAAATCAATTGCGGATCTTGCTTTAAATGCCTTAAGAGCAAATATTGGTAAAATTAAACTTGATCAAGTTTTATCTGAAAGACAGAATTTAAATACAAAAATTGCTGCCCAATTAGCAGAAACTGCCTCTAAATGGGGCATTACATTTACACGAATAGAAATTCAGGAAATTAACTATTCTAGTGAAACGGCAGAAGCGATGATGCAAGAAATGACAGCGGAACGAAAAAAACGTGCGTTGACAGCAGAAGCGGAAGGGGAAGCAGTGGCAGAAGTAACAAGAGCAAAAGCACAAGCAAGTGCAACATTAATTAGAGCCCAAGCGCAAGCCGAAGCCATAAAAATAATTGCGGATGCAGAAAGTATTTATATATCAAAATTAAAAGAAAACACAAGCCCTGAAATTGCAGGTCAAATAATTATGTCGCAAAAGTATATTGACGGGATGAAAGCAATAACAGCGAATCCAAGTGACAAAGTTTTCTTACCAAATAATTTTCAAGGAATGTTTGAAATATCAACAAATAAAAAATAAAATTGCTGCGTAACAAGCCGTATATAATTTATTGATATTGCCTCCAACAAATTTGTTGGCCATTTTTTATTGTGTATTTTTAACAAAAAAATGCTTCTTCAATAATTTTTATTAAAGAACAATCAAATAAAATAGTTGTCTTTAAATAATAGCGCTATTTGAAAACTATAATTATACCTAATTAGAACTTATTAATGGCTAAAAAAGCAACTGCTAAAAAGCAAAAATCAATAGAAGAAACCCTTTGGGATTCTGCAAACAAATTAAGAGGAACAGTAGAAAGTTCAGAATACAAACACGTAGTTTTAGGACTAATATTCTTAAAATTTGTAAGTGATAAATTTCAAGTTCGTAGACAAGAAATTATTGACGATGGCAAAGAAAAGTTTGTAGACATGGTGGAATTCTACACACAGAAAAATGTCTTTTATTTAACCGAAGAATCTCGTTGGAGCTATATCATCGCCAATGCCAAACAAGATGATATTGCGCTAAAAATAGATACCGCTTTATACACGGTTGAAAAAAACAATCCATCACTAAAAGGAGCGTTGCCAGACAACTATTTTTCTCGTTTAAATATGGACGTTAGTAAACTAGCCGCTTTACTAGATACCATCAATAATATAGACACTTTAAAAGATAAACAACAAGATATTGTTGGCCGTGTGTACGAATACTTTTTAAGCAAGTTTGCGATTGCAGAAGGAAAAGGAAAAGGTGAATTCTACACACCCAAAAGTATTGTAAACTTGATTGCAGAGTTAATAGAACCTTACAAAGGGAAGATTTACGATCCTGCGTGTGGTTCTGGAGGTATGTTTGTGCAGTCTATGAAATTTATAGACAGCCATCATGGAAACAAAAAAGACATTTCTATTTACGGACAAGAATATACTGCAACCACCTATAAGTTAGCAAAAATGAACCTTGCCATTCGTGGTATTGCAGCCAATTTAGGCGATGTGCCAGCAGATACTTTTGGTAAAGACCAACACCCAGATTTAAAGGCAGATTACATCATGGCAAACCCGCCATTTAACCAAAAAGCGTGGAGAGCAACAGGCGAATTATTAGACGACCCACGTTGGCGAGGGTACGACGTACCACAAACAGGAAATGCCAATTATGGTTGGATTTTAAACATGGTCTCTAAACTCTCAGAAAACGGAGTTGCGGGTTTTATATTAGCCAATGGTGCTTTATCTGGCGGAGGAACCGAATATGAAATACGTAAAAAATTAATTGAAAACAAATTGGTAGAGTCTATTGTTATTCTGCCACAAAACATGTTTTATACGACTAATATTAGTGTTACTATTTGGATTTTAAATAACAACAGAAAAGAACGTAAGGTTAAAATTAATGATGTTGAAAAGAATTATCGAAATAGAGAAGATGAAATACTATTTTTAGATTTAAGAGAAGTTGGTGTGCCTTTTGAAAAGAAATTTATACAATTTAGTTCTGAAAACATTGAATACGTTTCAAAAACACTTCATAACTGGCAACAAGATTCAGGAACCTACAAAAATATTCCAGAATTCTGCTATGCTGCAAATCTTGAAGAAGTGCGTAAAAGAGATTATTCCTTAGTGCCCAGTAAATATATAGAATTTGTTAATAGAGACGAAAACATCAATTTTGATGAGAAAATGCAAACCCTTCAAAGTGAAATGAAAGATTTACTAGAGCAAGAAGCGATCTCTAAACAAGATTTATTAAACGTGTTTAAAGAATTGGGTTATGAGTTATAATATCGAAAACGGTTTTATTACCGAAATTAAAGACATTATTCAACAAGCTAAAAAGCAAGTATATAATTCGGTAAATACGGCTATGGTGGTTTCTTATTGGTTAATAGGAAAACGAATTGTTGAAGAAGAACAAAGTGGTGCAGAACGCGCCGATTATGGTAAATTTATTGTGCAATCACTTTCAGAAACTTTAACCAAAGAATTTGGTAGCGGCTTTTCTAAAAGAAGCCTTTGGGAATATCGCCAGTTTTATACTGTTTTTTCTGCAGATGACATGACGCGAACAATGTCCGCACTTTCTGTACCAAACAACACTAATAACAATGAAATTCAAATTGTGCGAACGCTGTTCGCACAATTAAGTTGGTCGCACATTCGTCTTATTATGCGATTAACCAACAACAAAGCAAAAAACTATTATATTAAAGAAGCAAGCGAAAATAATTGGTCGGTAAGAACTTTAGACCGTAATATTTCTACACAATATTACGAAAGACTTTTACTCTCTGAGCATAAAGAGGATGTAATTAATGAGATGTTAGAAAAAACGCAAGAACTGCAAATAAACAAACTCGATTTTATAAAAAACCCTACCGTTTTAGAGTTTTTAAATTTACCGCCAAACAAAGGATATACAGAAAAAGAACTCGAAAAAGCCATAATAGCCGACTTGCATCATTTTTTATTAGAATTAGGAAAAGGATACGCCTTTGTAGCACAGCAACAACTGATAAGAACAGCAGCCAAAGATTATTTTTTAGACTTGGTGTTTTACAATTACATCCTCAAATGCTTTGTACTTATAGATTTAAAAACCGAACGCATAAGCCACCAAGATGTTGGGCAAATGGATATGTATGTGCGCATGTATGACGAACATAAAAAAAACGAAAACGATAATCCTACCATTGGCATCGTGTTGTGTTCTGAAACCGACACAGATATTGCAAAATACTCTATACTAAAAGGAAACGAACAATTATTTGCAACTAAATACAAGTTGTATTTACCTACCGAAGAAGAACTAAGGGCAGAAATTGAAAGAGAAAAACTCAATTTTAAACTCCAAATGGCACAAAAAAAATGAGGAATAAGTATAGAAAAATAGGCGATTTTATAGAAAAGGTCAATATAAAAAATAATGAAGGAATTTATCTAAATCTTCAGGGAATTAATATTGATAAGTTTTTTATGCCTTCAGTGGCTAACACTGTCGGTGTTGATTTAAAAAAATATAAAATAATAAAAAAAGGACAATTTGCATGTAATAGAATGCATGTTGGTCGTGATTATAGAATCCCAATTGCATTATCTAAAGACGAAACCCCTTTTATTGTATCTCCCGCTTATGATGTTTTTCAAATTAAAGATGAGACGCAATTAGCTCCCGAATATTTAATGATGTGGTTTTCAAGAAAAGAATTTGATAGAAATGCTTGGTTCTATACTGATGCAGATGTAAGAGGTGGTTTACCATGGGTATCTCTTATTAATATTGAATTACCAGTCCCATCCATAGAAAAACAACGCGAAATCGTTAAAGAATACAACACCATAGTAAACCGTATTAAATTAAACGAAACCTTAAACCAAAAATTAGAAGATACTGCACAAGCCTTGTATAAACATTGGTTTGTAGATTTCAACTTTCCGATTACAAAGGAAAGTTGTCCCGAGCTTGTTTCGGGATCACCTGAATTAGAAGGAAAACCTTATAAATCGTCTGGAGGGGAAATGGTTTTTAATGAGGAATTGGATGTTGAGATTCCAGTTGGTTGGGAAAAGGGTGTTTTTGGAGATGTAGTAGAAACTATAAATGGATTTGCTTTTAAAAGTTTTGACTTTTCAAGTGAAGGAGATTATCCAATATTAAAAATAAAAAACATCCAACCTCCTTTGGTTTCAATAGATGAGTCTCAATTTTATAATAATATCTTAAATGACAAACTTAAACGTGTTATAATTGAAAAAGGTGATACTCTAATAACAATGACTGGTTCTGGTGCCAATCAAATTAATTCAGCAGTTGGACAAGTTGGGAGATATTATTTTAATACACCTTCTTTATTAAATCAACGAGTTTGCAAGTTATTACCAAAGTATAATCAAGTAAAACAATTCGCTTACCTTTTTATCTCTCAAGAAGAAAAGCATCTGGAACTTTTAGCAGGTTCTTCAGGTAGTGCAAATCAAGCAAATATTTCACCAGATCAAATTAAGAATTTGAGAATTGTTTTACCTAAAGAAAAAGTATTAATTGCTTTTGAATCTAAAATTTCTTTACTTTTTAACTATAAAAGTGTTCAGCAACAAATTTATTTGCAAAAGTTTAAAGATTTAATCCTTTCTAAAATGTCAAAATTAGAAACTAAAGCAGCAGTAGTTTAAAATATATAAGGTTAGAAAAAGCATTTAAATAATTTAAGTAAGATAAGCTATGAAAGAATTTAATAAAGGGGCTGAATGGAGAAAATGGGATTTACATATGCACAGCCCACATACTTTCATGAATAAATATACAGCAACAGATGAGGAGTTTATAAAAAAAATAGAAAACGAAAACATATCATTAGTTGGTCTTACTAATTATTTTAAGTTTTCAGAAGAAGAGTATATTCTTGTAAACAAGTTAAGAAAGAAAGATATACAGGTGTTTTTGAATTTAGAATTAAGACTAGACTATCAAAATAAAGATGATGATTGTCTTGATTTACATGTTATTTTTTCTGAAGAGGCTTCAGAAATTGAAATAAAAAAACTTCTAGATAACTTAAATGTAAATGTAGGAGCTACAAAAAAGAAGTCTGCAGATTTAACGAACGAGGATGATTTTAAAAAAGCAGTGATTCAATTTGATCATCTTAGAGAGCAGTTGGAAGATGAATCATTAAATCTAAGAGGAAAGTATTTGATAGGTTTTTTGTCTAGAGGTAAAGGGAACGGAAGAACTAGTACAACTTATGAGCAATTAGCTTCACAATGTTCTTTGTTGATACATTCGAGTGATAATCCTTTAAACATAGTTCAAGATCGTGAGTTTTGGTTAAAATATGACATGCCTTTGTTCCAAAATAGTGATGCTCATTCTATAGGAGTAATTGGGAGTAAGTATACTTGGATCAAAGCAGATTTGACTTTTGAAGGATTAAAGCAGGTAACAAATGAACCTAAGGAAAGAGTATTTGTTGGAGAGATTCCTTCAATTTTAGATAAAGTTAGACTCAATAGAACCAAATACATAAAAGAATTAGAAATTGATTCAATTGATGGGTATGATGGAAAACATGGTGATTGGTTTACAAAAATTAAGATACCTATAAATAAAGAACTTTCGGTTGTTATTGGAAATAAAGGGAGTGGTAAAAGTGCTGTAGCAGATGTTGTTGCACTGTGTTCTGGATATAGTAAGCATGATGATTTTTCATTTTTGAAAAAGAATAAATTTAGAGATGGAAAACATGCAGATAATTTTGAAGGAATGATTACTTGGGAGAGTGGTGCTAAAAGTGATGCTAAGAATTTATCAAGTACAGATATTGAGCTTATTGATAAAGTAAAGTACTTACCTCAGGGTCAATTTGAAAGGTTAACTAATGAAATTGAAAACACTAAAGAGTTTCAACAAGAAATTGAAAAAGTGGTATTCGATCACATTGATAACTCAGATAGATTTGATAAAAAATCGTTTGATGAACTTCTTAACTATCATAAAGAAAATGTAGAAATTGAAATTGATTTACTTAAAAATGATATTTCTAAAATAAACAAGTCAATTGTTGAACTAGAAAAAAAAGAATATCCTCTTTATAAAAGTGGGTTAGAGGCTAAGAAAAAACAAAAAGAGGAGGAATTAGCTGCTTTAGTTGAACCTACAGTTGTTTTAGACCCAAATATTGATGAATTAAAAAAAGAAAAAGCAGCAAAACAGTTAAAAGTTGTTGAGGATATAAAAAAAGAAATTGCAGACCTTCAAAACAAAGAATCTGATAATATTGCTGAAAAACAAACCTTATTAATTGATTTAAAATATTTAATTGATTCACTAGAATCAATCAAACTTAAGACTAAAGAATTTAAGAGTTTTCTTGAGCCAATCGGCTTAAAATTCAATGATTTTGGTTTAGAAATTTTGAATGTCATAAAAATCGACACTGATTATTCAACAATTGAAGCACTCATTGCTCTAAAAGAAACTCAGCTAGATAAACTAAAAAAGGAATTAGGAGAAGGAGAACTCACAGAAGATGAAAAGACAAATAGTATATTGAATAAATTAAGTTTACTAGATGTCGAATTAATAGCTGAAAAAGAAAAGTTAGACTCAGAACAACAAGTTTACCAAAAATATATTTTAGAAAAAGCCGCATTTGATTTAAGTAAAAAAAATATTATTGGAGATAAATTGACCTCTGAAACTGTTGAGTATTACAAAGAACAAATTCGATATGTTGATGAAGATTTAGAGAAAGATTTAGAGTTTCAATATAATAGCAGGATTGAAAAAATCAAATTAATTTTTAAGAAAAAGTTTGCAGTAATAGAAATATACAAGGAAATTAAATCAAAAATGGATGAAACCATTAAAGAGAATGGAGATCTACTTGAGGAATATCCGATTTCGATTGATGCATCATTAGTTTTGAATGTTAGATTTATCAATAACTTTTTAAGCTATATTAATCAAGCTAAATTAGGAACCTTCAAAGGGAGTTTGGAAGGAGAAAATCAATTAGAAAAAATTATTTCGGAAATAAATTTTAATTCAGAAAAGGATCTTATTTGTTTTGTAAATGAAATTTTTGACACCTTTAAGTTTGACAAGCGTAGTGAAGGAGATTCTACAACTAGAAAATATATTGTAGATCAGGTTAGTGATGTTATAGGTTTATATGAATATATTTCCTCCCTAGATTATTTAGATTACAATTATAAATTAAGACAAGATGATAAAGATTTAGATCAATTATCTCCAGGAGAAAGAGGCGCATTATTATTAGTTTTTTATCTTTTATTGGATAAAAATGACTGCCCGCTGATAATTGATCAACCTGAAGATAATTTAGATAATCATAGTGTAGCAAATATTTTAGTTCCATTCATAAAGCGAGCTAAAAAAAGACGTCAAATTATTATGGTAACCCATAATCCTAATTTAGCAGTAGTGGCAGATGCAGAACAAGTAATAAGTGTTTCATTAGATAAAAAGAACAATAATAAATTTTCATTTATTTCTGGTAGTATCGAAAATAAAGAAATTAATGATTCAATTGTTAATATTCTTGAAGGAGCAATGCCAGCTTTTACTAATCGAAAAAACAAGTACTTTCAGGCTAGATAATCTAAAAAAATGAATTTTAATTCAGAACAACTACAAACCTTTCTCAACCAAAACGAAATCCCAAAAATAAAAAGGAAACCAAAAACCTTTTTAGGGATTGCCAAACAACCACATTACGAGAATGTGTTGTCTAATATGTATGCCTTTTATTTTAACGTAAACGAAGTACACAAATTAAAAGACTTGTTTGTTAGTAGTTTATTAGAGCTAATTAATTTAGAAAGTAAACAGATTGAAACATTTTTTGATTTTGAGGTGTTTACAGAACTTGGAGTAAGCGATCAAAAACGGATAGATATTCTATTGCATAATAATGATCAAGCAATTATTATAGAAAACAAGGTGTACCATCACCTCAATAATGATTTAGACCTATATTATAAGGATGTAAAAGCAACCAATAAAATAGGAGTTATTTTATCTTTAAAAACAATATCTAGAATAAATCATCCACACTTTATTAATATAACACACCTACAATTATTAAAACAGGTCATGAGTAACCTAGGTAACTATTTGTTAGATGCTAATGACAAATACGTTGTGTTTTTAAAAGACTTGTATCAAAATATCATAAATTTAAGTACGGACGCCATGAATACAAACGATATTGAATTTTACTTAAAAAACAGAAACAATATACATTATACAGCACGTTTTTTAAATAGGTTTAAAGAGCATGTAAAACAACAAGTAGAGCAGGCTTGTCATATTTTAAATGATAATGATGAACCTTTTTTAAAGTTGAATAATACAGGTGGTAGGTTAAGATATTTTACAAGTATTAAATTGCCTAACTTAATGTTTACAATTGTTTTTGGTGAATTGTATGAAGATGATAAAAAACGAATTTATATGGTAGTCGAGCTCAAAGGTGAAGCGTTAGAAGGTTTAACGAGGTATAAAAATATAGATTTCACTTCAGATGAAATGCAAATATTAAATGACGATTTCTATACGAAGAAGCATATAGGATGGGCTCATTTTGCAGGTATTGGGTATTATCTTGAAAAAAAGGAGATTTATCGTTTAGTAATTTAGCTGAGTTTATTGCTAAAAAAATTGAAGAGGACAAACTGATGTCTATTTTTAAAAAATTAGAAACTTTTTTGGAGAGTAGGAAATTAGAAAAAGCAATTAAGTAAAAAACATACTATAATTCATGGCAAAATACTCTGTACATCAACAACCCGTAGAAACCTTATTAAGTGGTATAAAGTCTGGCGAAATTGCCATTCCAGAAATACAACTTCCTTTTGTTTGGAAACCTGCAAAAGTTAAAGAGTATTACGAGGTGCTTTAAATCAATCTCATATGGAAATACATGTCTGAAACAAACCGAATAGAGTATAAATTAGAACTGACAAAAGACCTTCATTTAGAAAAGGAGGTTGTTGCGTTTTTAAATTACAAAGAAGGTGGTGTCGTTTATATCGGCATAGATAAACATGGTGTGGCACAGGGAGTTTCTGATTTAGATGCTAACATGCTAAAAATTAAAGATAAGCTAAAAACAAACATTTTACCATCTTGTTTAGGTTTGTTTGATGTTGCTATGGTAGTAGTAGATCATAAGAATATTATTAAGGTTACTGTTGCCAGCGGTTCCGAAAAGCCATACTACTTAAAAAAGTACGGGATGTCAGAAAAAGGATGCTACTTTCGTTCAGGAACTACATCAGAGCCGATGTCTCAAAAAATGATAGATGAATTATATGCAAAACGGACACGTAATTCTATTGGAAAAATTAAAGCAACATATCAAGAATTAGCTTTTGAGCAACTTAAAATTTATTATCAGGCTAAAGGCATCACTTTAAACAGGCAGTTTGCTAAAAATTTAGAGTTATTAACAGAAACTGGAGGTTATAATTATGTTGCTTATTTAATGGCAGATACGAATAATACTTCTTTGAAAGTAGCAAAATATAAAGGACTTACAAGAGCGCAGTTAATAGAAAACGCAGATTATGGATATGAATCCTTAATAAAGGCAGTAAAACAAACATTAGATAAAATTGACATAGAAAATAAAGCAAGTACTACAATTACAGCTAAAGAGCGTGATGAATTACGTCCTTGGTCGCCTATTGCTTTACGTGAAGCTATTTTAAATGCGTTTGTACATAATGATTATACCACAGAAGTACCTCCAAAAATTGAAATTTTTGATGATAGAATTGAAATAACATCCACAGGTGGTTTGCCAAACGGATTAAGCAAAGAAGAATTTTTTGAAGGCTATTCTGTGCCAAGAAATAAAGAAATTATGCGAATTTTTAAAGATCTTGGTTTGGTAGAACAATTAGGTTCAGGTGTACCGCGTATTTTAGAAAACTATAGTAAAGATTGTTTTAAGTTTTCTGATAATTTTTTACGAATGACTTTACCTAATGCTCATTACCAAAAAGTCCTAGTTACCGAACAAGTTACCGAACAAGTTACCGAACAAGTCACCGAACAAGTCACCGAACAAGTTGAGCAACTTATTAAAATTATAAAAAATGAACATAGTAGCACAGAGTTAATGAGTTTAGTTGGTCTAAAACATAGACCTACATTTTTATATAATTATTTGCAACCAGCAATAGAAAGTGGTTTAGTGGCGTTAACAATTCCGGATAAACCGAAGAGCTCAAAACAAAAATACCGATTAACTCAAAAAGGCAAAACCGTAAAAAAACAATGAAATTTACAGAAGCACAATTAGAAAATGTTTTTATAGAATTATTGGGTAAAGAAGGGATTCCTCATGTTTTAGGCAATACAATTGCTCGTAAACAAGATGAAGTATTGATCAAAGCAGATATCAAAAATTATTTACAGAATAATTATCAAAAAGAAAACATTACAGCGAATGAAATAGAAAGTGTAATTAGAAAATTACAAATTTTTAGTGCTTCAGATTTGTATGAGTCCAACAAACAAATTATGAAATTGGTTTGTAATGGGTTTCAATTAGAAAGAGAAGATCGTTCTAAAAAAGACCTATACATTCATCTGTTAGATTATTCTGAAAGAGATAATAACGTTTATAAAATTGTAAATCAATTAGAAATTTTCGGTTACGAAAAACGGATTCCAGATGGTATTTTATACATCAATGGTTTGCCATTAGTGGTTATGGAGTTTAAATCTGCAATTCGTAAAAATGCAACGCTACATAATGCTTACGAACAGCAAACAGTTCGATATAGAAGAGATATTCCAGAGTTATTTAAATACAATGCTTTTTGTATAATTAGCGATGGTATAAATAGTAAAATGGGTTCGTTTTTTGCGAATTATGAGTTTTATTATGCTTGGCGTAAAGTATTGGGATTAGATAAAGAAGTAGACGGCATCAATTCGATGTATACCATGATTCAAGGTTTATTTAATAAAAGCAGATTAAGGCAAGTTATTCATCATTTCATTTACTTTCCAGATAGCAATAAACACGATTTAAAAATTGTGTGTCGGTATCCACAATATTATGCAGCAACAAAATTATTAGAGAACATAAAGCTGCATCAAAAACCAAAAGGAGACGGTAAAGGAGGAACGTATTTTGGAGCAACAGGTTGTGGTAAAAGTTACACCATGTTGTTTTTGGCTCGTTTGTTAATGAGAAGTAAACATTTTAAAAGTCCAACTTTAGTAATTATAACAGATAGAACAGATTTAGATGATCAATTATCGGGGCAGTTTACAAATGCTAAAGGTTTTATTGGCGATAATACCATAGTTAGTGTAGAAAGTAGAAAAGAATTAAAAGACTTACTTCAAGGCAGAAAAAGTGGTGGTGTCTTTTTAACAACCATTCATAAATTTACAGAAGACCTTGAACTACTAACGGAACGAAACAATGTAATTTGTATTTCTGATGAAGCGCATAGAAGTCAAATTAATCTAGATCAAAAAATAAAAGTTACAGAATATGGTGTAGAGAAAACTTACGGTTTTGCTAAATATTTGCACGATTCACTACCCAATGCAACGTATGTAGGTTTTACAGGTACGCCAATTGATGCAACGTTAAGTGTCTTTGGAGATATTATAGATTCCTATACCATGACAGAATCTGAAAAAGATGATATTACGGTAAGAATCGTATATGAAGGAAGAGCCGCAAAAGTAATTTTAGAAAGTAAAAAACTATACGAAATAGAGGATTATTACAGAGTTTGTGCAGAAGAAGGCGCAAACGATTATCAAATAGAAGAAAGTAAAAAAGCCTCTGCAAATATGAATGCTGTCATTGGTGACCCTGATAGAATTAAAGCAGTGGCAGAAGATTTTGTAAAACATTATGAAACGAGAATTGAAGAAGGTGCTACTTTAAAAGGGAAGGCTTTATTTGTTTGTAGTTCTAGACCCATAGCATTTAATTTATATCAAGAAATTATTGCTTTACGTCCAGAATGGACAGCATTAAAAGCATTTGAAGAAGGCTCAGAGTTGTCAGAAAAAGAAAAGAAGGAAATCAAACCCATGGAGCGCATCAAAATGATCATGACACGTGGTAAAGATGATCCAAAAGAGATGTACCACTTATTAGGAACAAAAGACGACAGAAAAGAGCTAGATCGACAGTTTAAAAATGAAAAATCTAACTTTAAAATTGCTATTGTAGTAGATATGTGGTTAACAGGTTTTGATGTTCCTTTTTTAGATACCATGTATATAGATAAGCCAATTCAGCAACATAATTTAATACAGACTATTTCTAGAGTCAATAGAAAATATAAAACTAAAGAAAAAGGCTTGGTCGTAGATTATATTGGTTTTAAAAAGCAAATGAATTTGGCTCTAAAACAATATTCTGCTTTAGATGGTCAGAACTTTGAAGATATAGAAACGTCTATTGTTGTTGTAAAAGATCAATTAGATTTATTAGCAAAACTGTTTCATCGATTTGATGCTTCGGATTACTTTTCTGGAATAGGCATCAAACAATTAGAATGTTTAAATAAAGGAGCCGAATTTGTTCAGCTTACCAAGAATTTAGAAACACGTTTTATGAATATTGTAAAGCGTTTAAAAGCTGCCTACGATATTTGTTGTGGAGCTAATGAGTTTACAGAACTTCAAAAAGATCATATTCATTTTTATGTAGCAATTCGTTCTATAGTGTTTAAGTTAACAAAAGGAAATGCGCCCGATACTGCGCAAATGAATGCTAAAGTTAGAGAATTGATAAAAGAAGCTTTACAAAGTGATGGAGTTGAGGAAATTTTTAAGTTAGGTGAAGATAATCAGAGCGAAATAGATATTTTTGATGAAGCATATTTAGCCAAAATTGAAAAAATAAAACTACCAAATACCAAAATAAAGCTATTACAGCAGTTGCTTTTAAAGGCTATCGATGAATTAAAGAAAACAAATAAAGTTCAAGGAATAGATTTTTCTAAAAAGTTTAAAAGTATCGTTGATAAATACAATGAGCGTAAAGACGATGATATTTTACAAAGTAGAGTTTTGGAAGATTTCACAGATGAAATTATTGACTTATACCAAGAATTAAGAAAAGAGAAAAGTTCTTTTCAAGATATGGGAATTGATTTTGAAGAAAAAGCATTCTATGATATTCTGAAAGCTATTGCTCATAAATATGATTTTGATTATCCTGAGGATAAATTAATTCACTTGGCTAAAGAAGTCAAGAAAGTAGTGGATGATAAAGCTAAATACACAGATTGGAATCATCGTGATGATATAAAAGCAGAATTAAAAGTAGATTTAATAATTCTATTAGCAGAAAATGGATATCCGCCCATTACCAAAGATGAAGTTTATAAAGAGATTTTTGAACAAGCAGAGAATTTTAAGAATCATAGATAATTTTTATTTCAATGTCAAAAAAGTTATAATCACTAATTTTAAAAACTAAATTAGAACTTGAAAGGTTAGATGAAAAGAATGAAATTACTTGGGGGAAATAAAAAGTTATACAGGGTCACTTTTCGCTATTTCTGTTGAGCCAAAAATTAAGATCAAAGGCTTTTAGTTTTATGAATGACCTTATAATGCTATTGTTGGTTACCGTAACGTTACTACTAAAAAGTAAAAACCCTGTAAATCAATTGATTTACAGGGTTTTTTTGTACTCAAGGTGGGAATCGAACCCACACTCCCGAAAGAACTGGATTTTGAATCCAGCGCGTCTACCAATTCCGCCACTTGAGCAATTACTAAGAATCTCGTAAAGATCGTAACTTTTCCTTACCAATTCCAGATTTCCAATATTTTTCTTTTTTTCTTGCTTCTATTCTATTTGCTGCTTTCTCTAAATAAATTAATTTAAAAGGAGCATAAGCCTTAGTAGTTCTTTCTCTACCGTCATTATGTCTTTTCAATCTTTCTTCTACATTAGAAGTTAATCCAACATAAATGTAATTTCTATTTAAACTAGAAATAGCATAAACTACATACATTTTAATTTCATTTAGCGCGCCTGCCTGTCGGCAGACAGGTCTACCAATTCCGCCACTTGAGCAATTTAAAAGTTTTGCTAAAGAGCATCCCTTTTTTGGATTGCTTTTCTAAAACCTAATTCAAAATTTGGCTTTTTATGGATTGCAAAGTTACTAATTATTTTTAAATTTAAACTATTAAAATTAATTCTAAACTCAATAAATAATTTCTACTTTTGTTATGACAAAACAACACACTAAAAACCTTATTTTATGATCACAAGCTCACTTGCCCCAAAGCTTTTTGCCTGTAGGCAAAGTACCGCTTTAGCAGAAAAAATAGCAAAAGAATACAACATGCCTTTAGGTAAAGTACATACCACTTACTTTAGTGATGGCGAGTTTCAACCAGCATTTGAAGAATCAGTTCGTGGAAGACGTGTTTTTATTATTGGTTCAACTTTTCCAAATGCAGATAATTTAATGGAAATGTTATTGATGTTAGATGCCGCAAAAAGAGCATCTGCTAGGCATATTACAGCAGTCATGCCTTATTTTGGGTGGGCAAGACAAGATAGAAAAGATAAACCAAGAGTAGCAATCGGTGCAAAATTGGTTGCTAATTTACTACAATCTGCAGGAGCTACAAGAATTATGACCATGGATTTACATGCAGATCAAATTCAAGGATTTTTTGAAAAACCAGTAGATCACTTGTATGCATCTACCATATTTTTACCCTATTTAAAAAATCTAAATCTAGAAAACTTAACAATCGCATCTCCAGATATGGGCGGTTCTAAAAGAGCCTATGCATATTCCAAACATTTATTATGTGATGTTGTTATCTGTTACAAACAAAGAATAAAAGCAAATGTAATTGGTCATATGGAGTTGATCGGAGACGTAAAAGGTAAAAATGTAGTTTTGGTAGATGACATGATAGATACCGGAGGAACTTTAGCCCATGCAGCCAATTTAATGATGGAAAGAGGCGCCATAAGCGTGCGAGCTATTTGTACGCATCCGATACTTTCTGGAGGGGCGTATGAAAAAATTGAAAACTCTGGATTAACAGAATTAATAGTTTCCGATAGTATTCCATTAAAAAAAGAGACCTCTAAAATAAAAGTTGTATCTTGCGCCCCATTATTTGCGGATGTGATGCATAAAGTACAGGACAACACCTCAATTAGTGGACAATTTTTAATGTAAATATCCCGTCTGAATCTTCCTAAATAGAGGACAAACGGGAAAAAATTAATTTAAACAAAAAGTAATGAAATCAATTACAATTAAAGGATCAAAAAGAGAAAGCGTGGGCAAAGTTTCTACTAAAGCCTTACGTAATGCTGGTATGGTTCCTTGCGTTATATACGGAGGAGAAACACCAATACACTTTTCAGCAGAAGAAAAAGCGTTTAAGAAATTGGTATATACTCCAAATGTATATACTGCAATTCTTGATGTTGATGGACAAAAAACGGCAGCTATTTTACAAGACATTCAGTTTCACCCTGTTTCTGATAAGATTCTTCATGTAGATTTTTATCAAATATTTGATGATAAAGAAATTACAATGAATATTCCTGTTAAATTAACAGGTGTATCGCCTGGAGTTTTATCTGGGGGTTCTTTACGTTTTACCAATCGTAAATTAAAAGTAAAAGCGTTACCAGCTAATTTACCAGATTTCGTAACTGCAGATATTTCTAAATTAAGAATTGGAAGTAAACTAACTGTAGCATCAATATTTAATGATGCTTATACATTTATGCACCCAGACAATACAGTGGTGGTTCAAGTTAGAACTTCACGTAATGCAACGGCAGTTGAAGAAGAGGAAGAAGAAACTGCAGCAGCAGAATAAATTTTAAAATAATAATTTTATAAAAAGCGTTACAAATTTGTAACGCTTTTTTCTTGCCTTAAATTTATGTAAAGATTAGCATGAACTCATTTTAGGGTCTTATTGAATTTATTTCTTACTATTTTTGCAGAATAAATTAAAGAAACTTCTATTATAAAATATTGAATTTCCATGTGATTTTATAATGTTGTGTAAATAAATTGAATTATTTTTTGAGACATTAAAAACAAATATCAAAGCCTTTATTTCGGTGTTTTTTTGATAAAAAAATAATCAAAAAGAAATTATTAATGATCGCTTTACAGGGTTACATACATATCATATAAAAGTTGAAATTAACGAAGAATTGATGAAAAAATTTTTAATTGTTGGGCTTGGAAATATTGGTAATGCATATGCAAACACACGCCATAATATAGGTTTTAAAATTGTTGACGAAGTTGCCAATGAATACAAGGTTTCTTTTGAAACCGAGAAATTAGGGGATGTTGCAAGTTTTCGATACAAAGGAAGAACTTTTATCCTTTTAAAACCGAATACATATATGAATTTAAGTGGAAAAGCTGTAAAATATTGGATGGATAAAGAAAAAATACCTATTGAAAATATTTTGATTGTTACAGACGATTTAAATATCGATTTTGGAACCATCAGAATTAAAGCAAAAGGCAGTGATGGTGGGCATAACGGTCTAAAAGATATTCAAGAAAAATTAGGGACAAATAAGTATCCGAGATTTCGTTTTGGAGTGGGGTCAAATTATTCTAAAGGACGGCAAGTAGACTATGTTCTCGGCGAATGGAGTAAAGAGGAAATTAGTTCTTTAATTGAACGTTTACCAACATCCTCTAAAGTAATTACCTCTTTTGGTACTGCGGGTTTAGCAAATACAATGAATACATTTAATGGAAAATAAGTAGCACTCCAAAAATAATGGTTATATTCAGACCTTAAATAAGATGCTATGAGGAAATTACTGTTAATTCTTTGCTGTTTTTCTTTTTTCAATTGTTTTTTTAACAATGAAAATGAAAATATTTCTGTAGACCCTGTGTTTTCAAGATATAATCCTATTGTATTGACAACCACAGAATTTGAAAATTCTATTCTCTTACAGGATAAGAAATCTGTAGAAGAAGCTTCAAAAATATATATTATTGATGATTTTATTTTTATAAATGATAAAAGAACAGGCTTTCACATCTTTGATAATTCAAATCCTTCAAATCCGATTCAAAAGAAATTTCTAAAAGCACCAGGGGCAACAGATATTGCCATCAGAAATAATGTACTTTACATAAATCAAGCAACAGATTTGGTGGTTTTAACTTTTGATTTTAATGCTTTAACGGCAGTTGTAAATAAAAGAGTCAAAAATGTTTTTCCGCCACTTCAAGCGCCTAATGGAGAATGGTTTTATGAAGAGGGTAAAGTTGTGGTTAATTGGATTCAAAAATAGACGTTATGTTAAAGAAAATAAGCAAACTATTTATTATCACTTTATGTATTATTTCATGCAGTCAAGACGCTAATGATGTCACATCAAACTCAGAATTTACCGACGGTCAGGGCGGATCAATGGCAACTTTTTCTTTAAAAGGGAGTTACTTATATACGGTAGATTATAGTAATTTATCTGTTTTTAATATTGAAAATGCTACAAATCCTGTGAAAGTGAATTCTATAAATGTGGGTTTTGATATAGAAACTTTGTTTAGTTTTCAAGATTACTTATTTATCGGTTCGCAAAATGCCATGTATATTTATGATATTAGTAATGCAGAATTGCCAAAAAAAATGTCTCAATCAGATCATTTTAGAGCCTGCGATCCTGTGGTTGCAAACGGCACAAATGCCTATGTTACTTTGCATACGAATGAGAATTGTGGTGGCTCGGTAAATGAATTAAAAACCTATGACATTACAGATATAGAAAACCCAATTTTATTAAATACTAGAGGTTTAACACAGCCTAAAGGATTAAGTTTATATGGCTCAAATTTTCTTTTGGTTTGTGATGATTCTGTAAAGATTTTTGATGTGACAGACCCAAGTAATTCACTATATATAAACGAAATACCCACAACCGGTGCTCTTGATATTATCATCAGAAATCATAATGCTTTTATCATTTCAGAACATAATATTGCGCAATATCAGTTGGATGTAAATGATATTACGGATTTTAAAAAAATTAGTGAATTTGCGTTCTAGTGGTCTCTATAGTTTTTCAACAACAACAAAAAACTATCTAAATATAAATAGCTTTTTTATTTAAAAAGTGTAATTATTTTCTTAAAAGCCTTATAGAACCTTTTAAAGTATAGGTTGTATTACCAGCAACTTTAATATCCTCTTGACTTATAATAACTGCTGTTTGGGTAAATGTATCAATGGTAAACGCTCCTTCTATAAATTCTCCACTTGTAGGATTAAAAGTAATTGTATTTTTTGTTGTATTTAGTTGATAAGATCCTGATGCATTGATTATGATGATTTCATTATCGATAATTGGACTTCCTCCATTCGGAACTTCTGTGATTACAACTCTATAACCTCCAACAGCAGTATACGTTCCGTTTGCATTCAGTGTAAAATTAATATCATCAAATGAATCTGCAACACCCGTTATTGTAGTTAAAATAAGATTTGAATTTCCTGATGAAGATGCAACAGTTTCTACTTGTTCAACGATCATGCTAGTAATATCATAAGTACCTTCAATATTAGCATTCGATAATACAAGAGGTGTTTCATTAGAATCGTCACCACAACTATACATCGAAATAGAGATGCTTAGCACCAAAATAAATTTTAAGAATTTCATGAGATTTTTTTTTTTGACAAAGATAAGTTTTAAAATTTAGTTTTCATGTGCAAACCATTCGGCAAAACTAGTGTCTGTTTCTTGTAATTTAATAGCATGTAATTTAATATTTTCTGGTAATCGTATTTTAATTTTCTTAGCAAAATCAATTACCATCATTTCGCTAGTGGGTTGATAATCTACTAATAAAACATCATGACCTCTATCTATTAGTTCTTTTGCCAATTCCACATGTGGTGTATTTTTATTAAAAACGGTTGCATGATCAAAAACGTCTACAATTTCTTCGTTTACAATTTTTTTTAAATCACCAAAGTCAATCACCATCCCAAATTTTACGTTGGTAGTATCTTTAATGGGTTTGCCAGAAACGGTTACAGAAAGCTTGTAAGAATGGCCATGAACGTTCTTACATTTTCCGTCGTAACCATATAAAGCATGTCCTGTTTCGAAATTAAATTGTTTAGTAATTCTAATTGTGCTCATTTAATATTGTGTTGCAACTGTCAGTTCGAGTGATTTCTATTTTTTTATCGAAATTGTATCGAGAACTTTTATTATTTCTTTTTTTAAACCTAAAAATTGCTAGATTTTAAAGTGTTCTCGATACAATTTTTTCATCTTTCAAATTTCACTAGAACTGACAATTTATTATTTAACGTCTGTTTCTAAATTTGTTGTAAAAGTAGACAATAACCAAAAGGAATGCTAAAACTAAAAATAAATAATTGCCTCCAATTTTATGAATCTTTCAAAAAACTTTTTAAAACATCTGCAATTTTTCGGTTATCAGATAATTGTGGAATTTTATTCTGCCCTCCAAATTTTCCAATGGATTTCATATACTCATGAAAACCTCCTTTTTTTACTTTTCTAATGACTAAAGGGCGTAGCACTTTACCCACAATTAAATCGTAATAATAAATATTTTGGGTTTGCATAGAAGCATCAATTTTAGTCGAAAATTCTTCTAAATTTTTTGGTTCGTTGGTAAATTCTATAAACCATTCGTGGTACGGTAAACCATTTTCTGGATTTACTTGAGGCGCCACCGTAAACTCACTTATATTGATATTGGTCCCTGATATAGCGTTATTTAGAGCTTTTTCTACTTCTTTGCCAATAACATGTTCGCCAAAGGCGGATATAAAATGTTTTATTCTACCAGTAACTTTAATTCGGTAAGGTTCTGTAGATGTAAATTCTACTGTATCGCCAATATTATAGCCCCAAAGTCCGGCAGTTGTGTTTAAAATAATTACATAATTTACCCCTATTTTTACATCTATTAAAGAAATTCTTGTAGGGTTTTCATCGTAAAATTCTTTTGCAGGAATAAATTCATAGAAAATGCCAGAGTTTAATTGCAGTAACATTCCTTTTTCTGTTTGTGAATCTTGGTAGGCAATAAATCCTTCAGAGGCAGGATACAATTCTATATAATCTATCTTTTTACCAATCAAAGATTCAAACTTATTTTTATAAGGTTCAAAATTTACGCCTCCGTAGATAAAGAAATTAAAATTTGGAAAGATTTCTGAAATGGATTTTCCCGTTTTTTCAATCAATTTTTCAAAATACATTTGTACCCAAGACGGAATTCCGCTAATGACAGATAAATTTTCATGTACAGTTTCTTCTACAATAGCATTTACTTTGGTATCCCAATCTTCAATACAATTGGTTTCCCAACTTGGTAATCTATTTTTTAATAAATATTTTGGTACATAATGCGCTACAATACCACTTAATCGGCCTAGTTTTACGCCGTTTTTATCTTCTAAAATTGGGCTCCCTTGTAAAAAAATCATTTTTCCGTCTACAAAACTTGCATCATTTTTTTCTTTGATATAGAATAATAGCGCATTTCTAGCCGCTTTGATATGCGTTGGCATCGATTCTTTTGTAATCGGAATATATTTTGCGCCAGAAGTGGTCCCCGAGGTTTTAGCGAAATACAAGGGTTTCCCTGTCCAAAGAACATCAGATTCACCAGCAACCATTCGCTCTACATAGGGTCTTAATCCTTCGTAATCAGTAACTTTTACACGATTTTTAAAATCAGCATACGTACTAATATTTTTAAAATCATGGTCTTTACCAAAAGCAGTGTTTTTAGCTTTGTTTATTAAGTTTTTAAAAACTTTATCTTGTGTTTTATGCGGATTTTTTGCCCATTGATAAACGCGGGCAGTAGCAATTTTGGCAAACGGAATCGCGAAAAAAGATTTTATACTCATTATTTAAAATCAATCAAATTTGTAGGATTTACGGCATAACCATCACTCCAAAGTTCAAAATGTAAATGTGGTCCCGTACTGAACTCTCCGGTAGACCCAACACTAGCAATTACTTCGCCAGATTTTACAAAATCTCCTTGTTGTTTTAGTAGGTTGCCGTTGTGTTTATAAACAGAAATATAGTTGTAAGCATGTTTTAAAATAATGACATTTCCTGTTTCTGTGGTCCAGCCAGAAAAAATAACAGTGCCATCTGCAGTTGCTTTTACGGGCGCATTTTTTTTAGCAACAATATCTACGGCTAAATGCTTTGTTTTTGCATCAAAATCTTGAGAAATTACACCTGTTAAAGGAGCAAAAAAGACAATTTTTACATTGCTAGATCCATTATTTTGAATAGGAAAACGATCTTGACTATCTATCTTTTCTCTAAAAATTGAATCTTCTCGAGAGGCATTTAATAAACTATCTTTTATGATATTTTTTTCAGAATCTATGGGAATAGAATCAATAATGGTCGCTTTTATTTCTCCTGTTAAAATAGGTTGTAAAGCTTTTGTATAATCGTGCATTAAATCTAACTTTCTTTTTAAAGAGTCCGTTTTTAATGCCAGTTTTGTAGCTTTTATTTTTAAATCTGTCGATGAATACCCGGGTATAAATTCTTTAATCGGTGTAAACGTGATGATAAAAGTTGTTATTAAAATCAATAAAAAAGAAAGGACACCTCCTAAAACAAAAATATTTAAGACAGAGAGTTTTAATGAAAAACGCTCTTCGAAAGTATCTTCATTCAAAACAACTAATCTGTATTTGTCAGTTAGTTTCTGTTTTAGTTTTCCTTTTTTCTTCTGTGTTTTTTTCAAAAAAATATTTTTCTAAATAGGTTTTTAATAGATAACGTAAAAATAGCGAAACTATTTTTTATAAAAATTCATCTCATCGATATATTCCCAAACTTCTTTGGTTAACATGGGCCGTATGTTCTTTTTATTTTTAATTCCGTTTCTAATCATAGTGGATGAAATCTCTATAATAGGCGCATTAATTGGATGAATTTTTGGGTGATTTTTAAATTGATGGGATATGGTTCCTGCTGCAATTCTAGGATATACATATATATGATGATGCTCTAAAATAGTTTCATAATTTTTCCATTTATGAAAACTTTTTAAATTGTCTTCGCCCATAATGAGGCAAAACTCTTTCTCTGGATATACTTCGGTTAGATGAGCCAAAGTATACACCGTATAATTAGGTTGTGGCAATTTAAACTCAATATCGGAGGGTTTAATTTTTTTATAACTTTCTGTAGCTCTGTACACCAATTCAAAACGATGATGATTTTCTAATAGTGAGCTCTTTTTCTTAAAAGGATTATGAGGCGTAACCACCATCCAAATTTCATCTAAATCTGAATTTTCTACCATATAATTAGCAATAATTAAATGGCCCACGTGAATTGGGTTAAACGTACCAAAGTATAATCCTATTTTACTCATATTTTAAAAGATAATATAAAAAAGACGAAAGAAAAGAGATTCCTTACCCACCTTCATTTTATGTCTATTTTCTTGTTTCTCTACTCTTTATTCTCTTTTAATCCCAAAAAATTACTCACTAAAACTTCCGCTTCTTTTAAAGCAACATCTAAATCGTAATTTTTTATGATTTTATCGAATTGTGGAGCGGTTGCTAATTCTATAGAAGCTTTCGCAATTCTCATATTTATTTTTTCGTCGCTTTCTGTTTTTCGTTTTTTAAGTCGGATTTTTAATTCGTCTACACTAGGTGGTTTTACAAAAACAGATAAGGTTTCATTCGGGAATTTCTTTTTGATTCTTAAACCGCCAACGACATCAATATCAAAAATAACATGCTTTTTTTGAGCCCAAATTCGCTCAACTTCTGTCTTTAAAGTTCCGTAAAAGTTATCTCGGTAAACTTCTTCCCATTCTAAAAAATCATCGTTTTTAATATGGTTTTTAAATTCTTTTAAAGAGATAAAATAGTAATCTTTACCATTTTTTTCATCGCCTCTTGGCTTTCTAGAAGTTGCTGATATTGAGAATTCTAAATTAAATCTTTTTTGTTTTAATAAATGGCGAACAATGGTAGTTTTACCAGAACCTGAAGGTGCTGAAAACACAAATAATTTTCCTTTAAAATCACTCATAATAATATATATTGATAACTATTGTCTGGTTGAGCGCAGTCGAAACCTAATTGCAATCGATACATTTATGAATCTTTCGACTGCGCTCAAGGAGACAAGTTAATTTTTAAAGTACATTTAAAATCTGTTCTTTAATTTGCTCTAACTCGTTTTTCATTTGAATAACCGCTTTTTGCATTGGTGCAAAATTAGCTTTAGAGCCTGTTGTATTGATTTCTCTTCCCATTTCTTGCACAATAAAACCAAGTTTTTTTCCATTAGAATCTCGCGTTTTTAGTGTTTGTAAGAAATAATCTAAATGATTTTCTAAACGAACTTTTTCTTCATTAATATCTAATTTCTCCAGATAATAAATAAGTTCCTGCTCAAATCTGTTTTCGTCTGTATCTACTTTTAAATCATCAATAGCCTTTTTTAAACGTGTTTTTACGTTTTCAATTCTATCAATATCTAAGGCTTTTACTTGTTCTAAATAGGTTTGGATATTCGCAATTCTTTCTTTAAAATCCAGTTCTAAAGAAGCTGCTTCATCTATTCTGTATTGTACAATTTCTTCTAAGGCAGCATCGACACTTTGATTTATAAGCGCCCATTCATTTTCATCTAATTCGGCACGTTCTGTTTTTAAAGCGTCTGGCATTAAAACTGCCATTTTTAAAAGCTCCACATCATCAGAATTACCCGTTTGCGTAACGTTTCTTAATTGCTGCATGTATTGTTTTACAACACCGTGATTTATTGTTGTAGCTGTTTCATCTGCAGTCATTTCAACAAAAATTGAAAAATCTACTTTGCCTCTTACCAAGGTTTTTGCTAATTTTTTTCGAACGTTTAACTCCTTTTCCTTGTAGTAAGAAGGAATTCTGACGTTTAAATCTAAATTTTTACTGTTTAAAGATTTTATTTCTATGGTTACTTTTTTTGTTGGCAATTGCAATACAGATTTTCCGTAACCAGTCATCGATTGAATCATACAAACGCTGTTTTAAATGATTGGCAAATATACCTATTTATTTTGTTGATTTTATCGTTGTTAACAATCGAAATATCTGAAATGATGGAAAGAGAAACTTTAGTTCATTTTTAATTTTAAAATGAGGAGGTCTTGATGGTTTTAGGAGCTTTTTCTACTTGTTTGGTTACGAGATATACGCCCAAAAAGATAAAAATAGTAGCCGAAACTTTCATTAAATTTAAAGTATCGCTCCCAACAATTAAAGCATAAATAGTAGCGATTACAGGTTGCAAGTATATAAAAACACTTACTGTTGTTGGCTTTAGTTTAGACAATCCATAGAGATTAAAAAGGTAAGTGATGCAGGTTGTAAAAATGACCACAAAACCAATATTCCAATAAATTTTAGTGGGGATCTGTTGCCAAATAACTGCTGTTATTTCTTGATATCCAAAAGGAATTACTAAAATTAATCCAAATAAATAAAACCATTTGATAAAGGTTATCGGATGATATTTTTTACTTAAATCTTTGGCCAATACTAAATACAAACCATAAGAAGCCGCATTTATAAACACTAATAAGTTTCCGAAATTATTATTGGCGTGTGTTCCATTGGCAGTGTTGCCATAAGTAATTAATAAAATAGCACCGATTAAACCAATAAAAACGCCTAAAATTCTTTGCTTACCAATGGCTTTTCTAATTAAAATACTAGAAAAAATTAGCACCATAATTGGCGACATTACCATCATTACAGAGGCGCTTATGGGCGTTGTTAAACTCAAGCCTTTAAAAAAGGCGAGCATGTTTAAAGCAATACCAAAAATTGCAGCGATAAAGATTTTCTTAAAATCTGCTTTGTCTATTTTTTCGGGCTTTATAAATAAACTAACCAACCAAAAAATAGCAGTCGCGCCAAAAACTCTTATTAAAATAAATCCAAAAGGTTTTACATACAAAGGCATTACTTCTTTGGCAATGGTGTAATTTATGCCATAAATTAGTGTGGCTATAGAAACGGCAATGAGCGCCAATGTTCTTGTATTCATTGTAATTAAACTCGAAAAAATTAGTTTGCAAAGTTGCATTTTAATTTTATACTGAAGCAAGAAAAGATTTTTTAATTGTAACTTTCATTTTCTGTAACGGTTAAAAAAACAAATTTTATAATATTACATTTGTTGGTATAATTTACAAAAATGGAAATACATCATATTGGAGCTCATAATTCAGTTTTAAACACTTTTATTGCCGAAATAAGAGATAAAAAAATTCAAAAAGATTCTTTACGTTTTCGAAGAAATATCGAAAGAATTGGCGAAATATTGGGTTATGAATTAAGTAAAGCGCTTTCTTATTCGGAAGTTTCGATTGCATCACCTTTAGGAAGTAAAAAAGTGCAATTACCTAATAATGATTTGGTTTTATGTTCCATTTTAAGAGCGGGTTTGCCTTTGCACCAAGGGTTATTAAATTATTTTGATAAAGCTGAAAATGGTTTTATTTCTGCATATCGACATCACCCAAATAATGAGGATGAATTTGAAATCGTAGTTGAATATTTTGCGGCTCCTGAGATTGAAAATAAAACGCTTCTATTGGCAGATCCTATGTTGGCAAGCGGTCAAAGTTTAGTGGCTGTTTACGAGGCAATTAAAAAAAACGGAACTCCAAAAGAATTGCATATTATCGCTGTGATAGGCGCGCAAGAAGGAATTGATTTTGTTGCGAAAAATTTTCCAGAAAATACACATTTATGGATTGCCGCAATTGATGATAAATTAAATGATAAAGGATATATTATTCCGGGTTTAGGTGATGCAGGTGATTTAGCTTTTGGTCCAAAATTATCGCAATAAAGAGAAAAGTATACTGCTTATTAAAAAGAAATAAAGTACACCGTTCTTGAGTGCTTTTTTCTTAATAAGTTCAATGCCATTGGTTAAAATGATAGAAGCCGGAAACCAAATAAAAATAAGTTCTGATCCATTTTTTTCAGGTAAAAAAAGCAAGAAAAAAATAAGAATCATAAAATTAACAATGAGTAAAATCCAACTTTTTCTAAAGGTATTATTAATAGATAGAACCTTTGTAGATTTTAAAAATGCTGCTAAAGTTGTGAAGAGCAATAGGATCGTTGTTAGCCAAAAATATTTTGTTTGTGCATAAACTTGAACGTCAAAATTAAGGTGAAGTTTAAAAAGATTGATAAATTCTTCCGTTTTATCAACCCAAAAAAAGTAGGTGAAATAAATAAATAATGGGGTAATCAATCCAATAATAGGTACTAAAAGTGTATGGATATTTATTTTTTTATGTAATAAGGCGGCAACAAAAATTAACAAAATAAATAGGATGAAAAAAGGTTCTTGTATACATAAAATTCCTAGCCAAAAACCACTATCAAAAAGTTTTTCTAAAACATTTTTTTCTGAACGTAAACTATAAATTTTGCGGATAAATAGTAGATAAATACTAGCAAGTATTAAGATTTTATAATCTATTAAATTGGGTAAAATCGGTATGATAAGTAGCGTAAATAAAAAATAGGCGTAAGAATTGTCGAACGTCAATTTATTTTTGGCGATAATAAAATTATAAAGAAAGAAAATAAATAAAAAAAGGAAAAGTAAGAGGATGCTTTTTAGAAGTTTATCTCCTGTAAAACCATCCGTAAAAAACGCGAAATACAGAGTAGGTACAAAATCAACAAAAAAAACAATTAACAAAGTAATGAAGTTAATCGGTTTAGATTTGTTTAAAAAATTGGCTAGCATTGATTCTTTTGTTATTTTTGTGCCGTAAAGATAATTAAGTTATGATAGCAAGCAATATTTTCGAGTGGATTGGTAGTTTATTTACTGATGTTTTATTTATGCCTTTTACCTGGATTCGTTTAGAAATCGCTAGTGCAGATGCAGGTTGGTGGATTTCTAACATACCAAACTTTGGTTTTCTATGTATATTAATTGTTCTTTTTGTGTATTGGATGAAGGAGTCTAAAAAATTCTTAACAGAAGGAACAGAAGACAGAGCTTAATTCGATACTTTGGGAAGTAAAAATAAACTGAAGCGTTTCAAAGAAAATGAAACGTTTAAAAATGTCATTCAACCTACAAGGGAAGAAGTGGTTACCAACTTTTCTTTAAAAGGGGAGTGGCATCACTTTTTTAAAAACGATAACCCTATTGTTGTGGAGTTGGGATGTGGTAAAGGTGAATATACCATTGCCTTAGCAAGAAAAAATCCAGATAAAAATTATATTGGTATCGATATCAAAGGTGCACGTTTTTGGAGAGGTGCAAAAACTGCCCTAGAAGAAAATCTCGACAATGTAGCTTTTGTAAGAACTCAAATTGAGTTGGTCGATGGTATCTTTGCTAAAAATGAAGTTTCAGAAATTTGGATTACTTTTCCAGATCCTCAAATAAAATACCAGCGAACAAAACATAGAATGACCAATCCTAGTTTTTTAACGAAGTATCATCATGTTTTAAAACAAGACGGTATTATTAATTTGAAAACAGATTCAGAGTTTATGCATGGATATACTTTGGGGCTGTTGCAGGGAGCAGGGCATGAAATTTTATACGCAAATCATAATGTATATCATAATGAAGGGGCACCTAAGGAAGTTACAGAAACGCAAACTTTTTATGAAAATCAGTATTTAGAGGTTGATAAATGGATTACTTATATTCAGTTTAGATTAAAATACGCTTAATTTTCTAGATCTAAATTGACAAATCACTTTTTTTGATATCGAAACTTTTAGTGATTTAAAAAAGTATTGGAAGCCATGGAAGAATCTTTATCTTAGTAAGGTAAAACCTTTCATTTTAACTTTTTGGAATGACAAATCAAATGGTTATCTAAACGCTTAGTTTATAAATTATCAGAATTATTAATTTTTGCAATAATTCATTTTCCTTAGGGGATTTAATTTATTTAAAAAAAACATTGAATTGATCTAGTTCTTCGAGAAAACGATGTGTAATAATTATCACTATTAAGTATAGATTTACAAAATGAAAGCATCAGATAATTTTTTCGAGAAAGTATATGTCGTTGCACGTAAAATTCCTTTTGGTAGGGTTACGAGTTACGGGGCAATTGCAACCTACTTAGGGGCTGCAAAATCTGCCAGAATGGTGGGTTGGGCAATGAATAATTCTCATAATCAAGTTGTAGAAGTGCCTGCGCATAGAGTGGTAAATAGAAAAGGATTATTGACAGGAAAACATCATTTTGATGGCGCAACTTTAATGCAACAATTATTAGAAAATGAAGGGATTGTTGTTATTGAAAATCAAATTCAAGATTTTGAAAAGGTTTTTTGGAATCCTATGACTAATTTAGAATGAATTATTAAAATTATATCTATATCCTAACAATACAGCTATTATAGCTATAAATATAATTAAGAAAATTATATAAAATAAATATTCTTGGATACCCCATTTTTTCTTTATTGTTCCAGGTTTTGCTTTTATAAAAGGAGCTAAAATCATTCCCGATAAAAAAATATTTAAAAAAATTGAAAATATTATTCTAAAAACACCTATATGCGATTTAGCAATATACCATGGAGCAATAAAAATTATCCCTATAACAACGAGGGTTAAAACTGATGAAAAAAGTTTTTTAATATTTGTTAAAAATTTATTTACTCTGAGTGTGTAATTATAGCGTATATTAAAATCAATAACATTTTTGAAAGGGACAACAAAGATATGGCTATTTACAGGTTTAAAACTTTTTGAGTTATTACTCCATCTTTCAGCTTCATCAATATAAAGATATTCTAAATCTCCAGTCTTGTTATTTATGGTATATTGTGACAAAACACCTTGAATCATTTTATTTTTCCCATCTTTAGTGTCAATAATAACATCTACCCAAGTAAAGAGAATTTTTAACTTTTTATATTTTGAGAAATCTTCAGTTTTTAAAATTTCTCCTTTGAAATAATAATGCCAGTTATTGGAATAACGAAATGCAGAGTTCCTAATGTCAAAACCTAATAAACGGATTATTTTATGAGCTAAATAACCTAAAGTTGCTGATAATATCAAAGAAAATGTGATATAAGTTAACAAAAAAATGATACTATTGGAATCCGTAATTAAATTATCTGGTATCTTACCATTAAATATGGTTTTAATTACTTCATTAGAATCATTTACTTTCGCCCAAGATGTATAGCTGAAAAGTAAAAGAGATATCAGTTGAGTAATTAAACCCCAAAATATGCTTGTAACTATTCTCTCACTCCATTCTCCCTTGAAATATTGTTTGCTAAAATTTCCAATAAAATAAAATCTTCTAACAATTAAACCTGGAAATAGTATTAGAACAATTAGAATTATAGTGTTTAATGCTAATTCTGGCATATCATTTAATAAACAACTGTAATATTATCACCATTAGATAAAGTGATTTCTTTAGTTAAAACTTCTTTCGATTCGTTAGTTTTATTATTCTTTAATTCTTCCAAAGCATCAAAATAAGCTTTTTTATCTTTAGAGTTAGAAAGAATTTGTTGCCCTTCTTTACTTATTAAAGAATCATCAGAATTAAAAAAATTATCAAAAACAATATTGAAAGAATTGTATATTTCTTTTATAACTTTAGTCATGGCGCTTAGGTTTTTGTAGTAATGGTTACATAAATTATGCCATATCAAGAATAGATATACATAGATAACGTATCAAAAATATAAAAATTATAATTAATAATACTAAATATATATAAGTTTAACTTATAAACTCCACCTATCAATCTATAAATAATCACAATTTATTCGTTTTATTTTCTTGTTTTGAAGCAGTATATTTGCAATCTAGATTAAATAAGAATAATCTAAAAAAGATTTATGAGTTTTAATAAACAAGATATATACAAAGTATTAGATACGATTACTGCTCCAGGAGAAGGGAAAAGTTTAATAGAAAACAAGAACGTTACGAACGTAGTTACTTTTGGAAATGAGGTAATTGTAGATGTAACGATTAGCAATCCTACATTACAAGCAAAAAAGAAGATGGAGTCTGAAATTACGAAAGTAATTCAAACGAAAATCGACAAAAAAATTGAAGTAAAAATTAATTTAAAAGTCGAAAAGCCAGTAGCAAAACAAGATCCGAACTTAATAAGAGGAAAAGAGATTCCGAATATAAAAAATATTATTGCAATCGCCTCAGGTAAAGGAGGAGTTGGAAAGTCTACCATTACTGCAAATACAGCAATTTCATTGGCAAAAATGGGTTTTAGCGTGGGTGTTTTAGATGCCGATGTATACGGACCTTCGCAACATATTATGTTCGATGTTGAAAAAGCAAAACCACTTTCAGTAAATGTAGATGGGCGTTCTAAAATGAAGCCTGTAGAAAATTACGGCGTTAAATTATTGTCTTTAGGGTTTTTTACAGATCCAAATCAGGCTGTAATTTGGCGAGGACCAATGGCTTCTAAAGCATTAAAGCAATTAATTTTTGATGCAGATTGGGGTACTTTAGATTTTCTGTTGATAGATTTGCCTCCAGGAACAGGAGATGTGCATTTATCTATTGTACAAGCGTTGCCTATTAATGGCGCCGTTGTGGTTAGTACACCACAAAATATTGCCTTGGCAGATGCAAAAAAAGGAGTTGCAATGTTTCAACAAGACAGTATTAAAGTTCCCGTTTTAGGAATTATAGAAAATATGGCCTATTTTACACCAGAAGAATTACCAGATAATAAATATTATATTTTTGGCAAAGATGGTGCAAAAAATTTAGCAGAAGATATTAAAACTAAGTTTTTAGGAGAAATTCCTTTGGTACAAAGTATTCGCGAATCTGGTGATGTAGGGCACCCTGTTGCCTTGCAAGAAGGTACTGTTTTAGAGGCTTCTTTCAATGAAATTACCAAAGAAATGCTATCCCAATTATTAAAAAGAAATGAAAACTTGCCACCCACGGAAGTGGTGAGAATTACTACAATGAGTGGTTGTAGTGCCGTAAAAAAGAAATAGCCCATCGTAACATTGCCTAAGAGAAGCAAATGTTATGAAAAAAAAGAGGAACAATGGGTTTGCTATTAAAAAATAAAATAAGAACACAAAATACCCGTTTTGAGTTTCTTTCCAAGGCTGTAAAAGCGCAGTTAAACAGGAGAGATTAAGAGGGTTATATATATGACAGCACAAGAAACTTTAGACAATGTAGAAAAAGCATTGGAAGAAATCCGTCCTTTTTTGATGAGCGATGGGGGTAATATTAAATTACTCTCTATAGAAGATTTTGTTGTAAAAGTGCAGTTAGAAGGTGCTTGTACAGGTTGTTCTGTAAATCAAATGACATTAAAAAACGGCGTAGAAGCAACCATTAAAAAGTACGCTCCACAAATAGAAGAAGTAATTAATGTTGCTTAAACCTTATGTGACTTTTGTAACACAAGTGCATAAGTGATTTAATTACTTTTAATGAAATTATAGATTAAATTAATGATTACAACAGATATTTTAATTATAGGAGCCGGACCCACAGGATTATTTACCGTTTTTGAAGCAGGATTATTAAAATTACGTTGTCATTTAATAGACGCCTTGCCGCAAGCTGGCGGACAATGTTCAGAAATTTATCCAAAGAAACCTATTTATGATATTCCGGCATATCCAGAAATTTTAGCAGGAGATTTAACCGAGAAATTATTAGAACAATGCAAGCAGTTTGAACCTGGATTTACACTAGGAGAGCGGGCAGAAACCATAGAAAAGCAAGAGGATGAATCTTTTATTGTGACTACAAATAAAGGCACAAAACATCAAGCAAAAATAGTTGCCATTGCAGGCGGTTTAGGTTCTTTTGAGCCAAGAAAGCCACCAATACCAAGAATCACAGATTTTGAGGATAAAGGCGTGGAGTACATCATCCGTGATCCCGAATTTTACCGAGATAAAAAGGTGGTAATTTCTGGTGGTGGAGACTCAGCTTTAGATTGGTCTATATTTTTAGCAGACGTGGCAGCATCTGTTACCTTAATTCATAGAAGAAATGAGTTTAGAGGTGCTTTAGATTCTGTAGATAAAGTTCAGGAATTAAAAGATGCAGGCAAAATTACCTTGATAACTCCTGCCGAAGTAAAAGGTATTCTTGGAACTGATAAAGTAGAAGGTGTTACTGTTATTCAAAAAGGAGAAGAATCTTTTACGATTGAAACCGATCATTTTATTCCACTTTTTGGCTTATCACCTAAATTAGGCCCTATTGGAAATTGGGGATTAGAAATAGAGAAAAATGCTATTAAAGTAAATAATGCGTTAGATTACCAAACCAATATTCCAGGAATATATGCTATTGGAGATGTAAATACGTATCCAGGAAAGTTAAAACTAATTCTTTGCGGTTTTCACGAAGCCACATTAATGTGTCAAAGCGCGTATCAACGTATTTATCCAAATAAAAAATATGTGATGAAATATACAACTGTTGGTGGCGTAGATGGTTTTGACGGAACGAGAAAAGAAGCGCCAAAAGCAGTGATTAAAAAGATAGAGTAAAATTTATTTCTTTAAGTTTTAAGATTTCCTGCAAGGTTTCCAAAACCTTGTAGGTATTTATAAAAGATCAAAATAATTATAAAAATTTAGTGTTGTCCGATTAAAATTAGCTAAAGTGTTTTAAAGTATTGATAGTATTGATTTTGAAGAGCCTTTAAAGTAGTATACCTTGCTTTTAAAACCGCTTTAGAATTTATGATGTATCGAAAAATTTAAAATCGTAATAATATTGTTTTTCAGTTAGTTACATTCAAGTCTTTGTTCTTTACTCTAACAGCGTAAGCGGTCTTTTTATCTTTTATCGGACAACAATGATAAAAATTGCATAAAAGTTGTCTTTTCGACCAAAGGGAGAAATCACAAAAAGTTACATTATTTTTTGATTTTAAAATTATGGGATTTCTCCTAAAGTCGAAATGATAAATATTACGATTTGTTATTTTGATATGTAAAATGAATCGAAGATTATTAATCTAAAAGTAATTTTTCTTAGTTTATAGGAAAATTAGAGATATGATAGCTTTAGGCCTTTTAGGTCCTTATCCTTTTGGAAATCATACAACATTTTTTGATTTGTTAATGTTTGCTTTGGGATCTTTCTTTATTATTTCGATGTTGTTTTTATAGTACAGCAAAATTCCAAAAAGAAATTTCAAGGAAAATGATATTCAAACAGAAGTACAAACATCTCGCTTACCAAGATTATTGATTTATCTTTTATTTATAATTCCTAGCATAACTCTGTTAGTTGAGTTTTTTAATTTTGGTAATTTTTTTTCGATGTTTGACACAATTGTATTAATCTCTATAACTACTTTAATAGTATATTCAAATATAACTCCCGAGATTAAAAAAAGAATTAAAATATCAAACCTGAATAATCCTATTTATCAAACAAAAGATATTTTATTGCAGTCAAATTCTTTAGACGCAAGTTTTATCATTGCAGAAAAAACAACATCAATTTGGGTAAAAGTAATTACTGTTATAATGATTGTTGTTGTTTTATGAACAACTCTCTATAAATTGTTAGGAACTGGATATTTCCTGTAAAATAAAAAAAGTCAAAACTTTTTATATTTATTGTTTTTATTTATTCTAAATAATAATTAACTTTGAGGCATGGAAATTTTGAGTGATGTAACCTTTAGTATTCAACTTACAAAACACACTTTTTGTAACTATCAATTAAAGATAGATAAAAAAATAATGACGCTTACTTTTCCACAACTACTTCAATTAAGAAACAAAATAAATTTTTTAACCACTCCGAAAAATTTAGAAAATATTATTGAAAATGACAATTTTGTTTTGTTGTTTATTGCTGATAAAAAGCATCTTGTATTTTTAGAAATTTTTAAGTTAATAGATTTAAAGGAAGAATTAGCCTACTGCTTTTCTGATTTTTAATGTTTCCTAATACAAACCTAATACAAAATAGCTTTATTTAGAATGTTTTTAAATTTTTTACAGTCCTGTAATCTGCCCATTTTAACCGTATCTTTGAGGTAAAATATAGAGAAATGAAAACAGCAATAAGAAGACAAATGACGATTCATCCGGAGGTAATGGATGTTTTAAACGAACAAATAGCATTAGAAATGCATGCATCTGCTTCCTATTTGGCAATGGCATCTTGGTGCGATCAGCGTGAACTTTTAAATAGTAAAGCTTTTTTTTATAAGCAAGCAGAAGAAGAAAGAGGTCATGCAATGAAAATTTTTGAATTTGTAAATGACGCGGGTGGCGCATCTTTGTCTCCTGCAGTTACAGAGGTAAATAATGAATTTGGAGGGTTAAGAGAAATCTATGAGAAATCTTTAGATCAAGAAATTCAAGTTACGCAATCTATTTATAAATGCTTTAAAAAAGCAAGAAGTGTAGATGATTTTGCTTCCGAAGTTTTTTTACAATGGTTTGTAACTGAGCAAGTAGAAGAAGAAGATGCCGTAAGAAGTATTCTAGACGTTTTTGATTTAATGGGAGATATGCCATTAAAAATGATTGATGAACGTTTGCCAACGGAATAAGGCTTTAAGATGATAAATTTATAAAACCCGAAACTTAAAAGTTTCGGGTTTTTTGTTTCTTTTTAAATATCTACTTCTCTTTTTCTTATCTTTGTTCAATTCACTAAATCGATTGAGATGTATTTAGATTTACTAGCACACTTAAAGTTTTTAATGAAGCGTAATCCTGAATGAGATTGCTTACAATAATTCCTCTGTTTATACTGAGCTTTATTTTAGTGTCTTAAGATGCTCATAATAAAATTCTAAACTCTTAAGTATTAAAGACGCTCAGGTTTTAATCATTCAATTTATTAATCATTTAATACATTAGAAAATGCCTTTCTATCATAAATTAGGGAAAATTCCACCCAAAAGACACACGCAATTCCGCAAAAAAGACGGAACCTTATATGCCGAGCAATTGTTTGGTACTATTGGTTTCGACGGAATGTCTACCAATTCCTACCACGAACACAGACCTACAATGGTCAAGCATATCGGAAAACAATATTCTGTAAAACCAAAAATTGCAAAAGCAAACAACATTCAATCGTATAAATTTATTGGATTTCAAGTTCCGCCAGAAAATGATTATTTAGAAAGCAGAAAAGTTGTTTTAACCAATTCGGATTGCAATATTATTTTAGCAGCCCCAAAAAAATCAACGAAAACCTATTTTTACAAAAACACAGATGCCGATGAAGTTATTTTTATTCATAAAGGATCTGGAAAATTAAGAACACATCTTGGTAATATCGATTTTAAATACGGAGACTATTTAGTAATTCCACGTGGTATTATTTACAAGCTAGATTTCGATGACGAAAACAACAGACTTTTTATCGTTGAATCTTATTCGCCTGTGTATACTCCAAAACGCTACCGGAATTGGTTCGGACAGTTGTTAGAACATTCGCCTTTTTGTGAACGAGATTTAAGAAGACCTCACGAACTAGAAACTCATGATGAGTTGGGCGATTTTTTAATCAAAGTAAAAAAGCAAGGTGACATTATAGAAATGACCTATGCTTCGCATCCTTTTGATGTGGTGGGTTACGATGGATATAATTTCCCCTACGCACTTTCAATTCATGATTTTGAACCCATTACAGGAAGAATTCATCAACCGCCACCAGTGCATCAAACTTTCGAAACCAATACATTTGTAATCTGTAGTTTTGTACCCCGTTTGTATGATTATCATCCAGACTCAATTCCTGCGCCATACAATCATAGCAACATCGATTCTGATGAAGTTTTGTATTATGTAGATGGCGATTTTATGAGTAGAAACGATATCGATCAAGGACATATTTCTTTGCATCCGGCAGGAATTGCTCATGGGCCGCATCCCGGAGCAACAGAACGCAGTATTGGCAAAACAAAAACCGAAGAACTGGCAGTGATGGTAGACACCTTTAAACCACTGCAAGTTACCGAAGAAGCCATGAAAATTGCGGATGAGGAATATTATAAATCTTGGTTGGAAAGCCCATCTTAATATTCCCAAACGCAAGAAACGCTTATGCGTAAAGTTTGTGGTAAAAATGATACTGTCATTCCTGTGCAGACAGGAATCTAAAACATTAAAAAGTTCATTAAAAATTAAAATTATTAGAAGCTATTTCCTGCTTTCCGCTATATCTTTTTGTGAAAAACAAAAAGGATGCCGCTGCAATCAGGGCTAAACTTGTTTGTAATCTAATTGCTTTCAATAAGTCAATAGCTAATTTATAAACAACAAAGACCTCACAGGTTTTTAACACCTGTGAGGTCTACAAAATTATCAAAAAAGATGTCAAAAGAAATAAAATCAGTCAATTACGGACTCGAAAAAATATTCGAAGGAGCACAAGATTTCCTTCCATTGTTAGGGACGGATTATGTAGAATTTTATGTGGGCAATGCAAAACAGTCTGCCCATTTTTATAAAACTGCATTTGGTTTTCAATCGCACGCATATCGCGGATTAGAAACAGGTTCGAAAGACAGCGTAAGTTATGTGTTAACACAAGACAAAATAAAAATTATTTTAACAACGCCATTAACGAGTAAATCGCCCATAAATGATCATATTGTAAAACATGGCGATGGTGTTAAAGTCATAGCACTTTGGGTGGAAGATGCACGATTAGCCTATGCAGAAACGATAAAGCGGGGTGCAAAATCTTACATGGAACCGACAGTAGAATCCGATGAAAACGGCGAAGTTGTAAGAGCCGGAATCTATACCTACGGAGAAACTGTGCATATGTTTGTAGAACGTAAAAATTATAAGGGAACTTTTTTGCCAGGCTTTAAAAAATGGGAATCAGATTATAATCCGCCAACTTCAGGTTTAAAATATATAGATCACATGGTGGGTAATGTAGGTTGGAACCAAATGAATTCATGGGTAAAATTCTATGAAGATGTTATGGGCTTTGTGAACTTTTTATCTTTTGATGACAAGCAGATTCATACAGAATATTCTGCTTTGATGAGTAAAGTTATGTCTAACGGAAACGGGCGAATCAAATTTCCAATAAACGAACCCGCAGAAGGAAAGAAACGTTCTCAAATAGAAGAATATTTAGATTTTTATGAAGGAGCTGGAGTGCAACACATTGCAGTTGCTACAGACGATATTATCAAAACAGTATCACAATTAAAAGCAAACGGAATAGAATTTTTATCGACACCTCCCGATGAATATTACAGATCAGTTCCCGGGAGATTAGAAGAGCATAGCCATGAATTAAAAGAAGATATAGAAAAACTAAAAGGTTTAGGCATTATGATTGATGCCGATGAAGAAGGGTATTTGTTACAAATTTTCACAAAGCCCGTAGAAGATAGACCCACCTTATTTTTTGAAGTGATTCAAAGAATGGGGGCAAGAGGTTTTGGTGCAGGAAATTTTAAAGCGTTGTTTGAGTCTATTGAAAGAGAGCAAGCAAAAAGAGGAACACTTTAAAAAATAGGCAGTTTTACATTAGCAGTTTGCACAATAAATAATCGTAGACCTCACAGGTTTTTAAAACCTGTGAGGTCTTATTGATTAAAAACTATTATATATTTGTAATGATTATACCAATTTGTGTTTTAAATAGCGTATTAAAAATTTGAATTATTTTTTATCCAGTTTAGGAATAAAATTTAAGCATAGCAATAGCTACGGTTCTATTTTATGACGACAAATGGGTGAAAAAGAAACTAATTTTATACGGCATTTGAAATGTAAATTGATATTAAAAGTAAAAACAATGAAAAATCAATTAAAACCATTGATTCCTTTAGTTGATAAGCTAACAAAAGGAAACCCTATTCTTAGATTGTTTATTTACTTCATACTAATTCTATGTTTTGTTTTAATTATTACATCAACAATTATACATTTTGTAAAATTAAGTTAGTTATTCATACTATTATTCAACCAAAAAAATGGAAAGAGAAGAAATCTTAAAAGAAATAGAAGAAAAATATGACAAACTAGGTGTTCCTGTGGATGCTATGTTAGAGGGTTTGTTATGGAGTACACCAATTACCTATTGGGATTATATTCAGACAGATGCACTTTTAGGGTTGCAAATTCCTAGAACAACATTGCCAGATGAAATGGTTTTTATCATGTATCATCAGGTAAATGAGCTATTGTTTAAAATGATTTTATGGGAAATAAATCAAGTTGCGAAATCCACAGAAGTTTCTGCGGATAAATTTACGATGCATTTAGGCAGAATTAGCAGATATTTTGATATGTTATGCAGCTCATTTAATGTAATGGCAGAGGGCATGGAGAAAGAACAATATTTAAAATTCAGAAATACGCTAACACCAGCAAGTGGATTTCAAAGTGCGCAATACCGTAAAATTGAGTTTGCATCTACAGAGCTCATTAATCTAATTGATGCTCGTTTTAGAAAAACCATAGATAGAAACTCTTCTTTTAAAAATGCATATAATCATTTGTATTGGCAAGCAGCAGGTAAAAACTATACTACCGGGCAAAAATCAACCTTATTAAATCTCTTTGAGAAAAAATATATGGGAGATTTTATCGATTTTATGGAAGATTATAATGACATTAATTTGTCCTTAAAATTTAAACAACTTCCTAAAGAAGTGCAAGAAAATAAAGATTTAATCAAGGCAATGCGTCATTATGATTATACGGTAAACGTAAAATGGGTAATGGCTCATTATAATGCTGCGGGTAAGTATTTAGGGGGAAAGGAGAAGGATTTAGAAGCTACCGGTGGCAGTAGTTGGCGTACATATATGCATCCAAAGTATCAAAGAAGAATATTTTATCCTTATTTATGGAGTGCAAGTGAATTAGAAAATTGGGGAACCTTTTAAGGAAAAGAGCTCTTTAAATATAATGATTATAAAATCTAAATGAATCGTTAAATAGTACTAGATAAATTCATTATAATTAATTTTTTTCATTTTGGAACGGTAATTGTCATTACTTTTTTATAAGTTTGATTTCTATGAAAACACAAATCCTATTCATTTTTACCTTATTTTTTTTAACAACGACTTTTAGTCAAAAAAAAGAAATTGCTTTTAAAAGTGGTGAATCATTGCGATATAAAATGAGCTATAGTGGTTTTTTAAGAGCTGGTACTGCTGTTTTAGAGATAAAAGAAGAGGATTTTAATGGTAAAAAAGTTTTTCATACAAAAGGTTCAGGTTGGACATCTGGGATGATTAAGTGGTTTTTTGCAGTAGATGATGTTTATGAATCTTACTTTGATAAAGACAGTGTTAAGCCATACTTGTTTAAAAGAAAAATTAATGAAGGCGGATATAAAAAGCATAGAATAACTTCTTTTAATCATACAGCTAAAATTGCATATGTTCAAGATTTTATCCATCAAAAAGATACCACAATTTCAATTTTAGATATTCAAGACATGATGTCTTCTTTTTATTATTTAAGAAATCAAAACGTAAAGAATTTAGAGAAAGGAGATGAAATTGCGATTGATATATTTATGGATTCTCAAGTATATCCTTTTAAACTAAGGTTTTTAGGAAGAGAAGTTTTAAGAACAAAATTCGGAAAAGTAAATTCTTTAATTTTTAGACCCTTAGTCCAGTCTGGACGAGTTTTTAAGGCAGAAGAAAGTGTTACCATTTGGATTACCGATGATGCGAATAAAATTCCTATTAAAATGATGGCTTCTCTATCTGTAGGTTCTTTAAGAGCAGAATTAGAATCTTACGAAGGTTTAGCAAATCCTTTTAAGAAAATTTAATTTTTTTAATAAAACCTTTCATGAACTTATCTTCTTAGATATCATATAATTCAATTTTATTTGTATTTTTGAAAATTGATTCAAAAGCCATAAATTCTTGAGAAAAATAGTAATAGTATTCGCTTTTATTCTGTCTCTTTCTTCCTGTAAAAAGCAAGAAACTAAACCAAAATTACCTCCTGTTATTGCAAAAAAAGTACCAGAGATTAGGTTTGGTTACAAAATTGATGATTATAGAGTAATCCAAGACACCATAAAAAATGGAGAAAGTTTTGGTGTAATTTTAGACAGGCATCATGTAATGTATCCTAAAATAAATCAAATCGCTTCGGTTGTTAAAGATACTTTTGATGTGAGAAGAGTGCGAGCTGGAAAACCATATACTATATTAGCAAGCAAAGATTCTACCGAAATAGCTCAAATTTTTATTTACAAGCATGATAAAATAAATGCTACCATACTCGATTTTAAAGATTCTACAATTACCGCAATTCGCTATAAAAAACCAATTAAAATTATAGAAAAAGAAATAGAAGGTGTTATTACCTCTAGCCTCTCTGCCACCATGGATAGCTTAGGTTTGAATACAAATTTAACTTGGACAATTGCAGATATTTATGCTTGGACGTTAGATTTTTATAAACTTCAAAAAGGGGATTCTTTTAAATTTGTTTATGAAGAAAAATTTATTGATGATTCTACTTTTGCAGGATATGGCAAGGTAAAATCTGCCGTTTTTAGGCATAAAGGTAAAGATTTATATGCTTTTCGTTTTTTAGCGGATTCTATTTTAAACATTCATGAATATTATGATGAGAATGCAAAAATGTTGCGAAGTCAATTTTTAAAAGCACCTATTAAATTTCAATATCGAATCTCATCAAGATATAACTTAAAAAGAAGAATTGCCTATTACGGAAACCGGGTAAAACCGCATAGAGGTACCGATTTTGCTGCTAGAATTGGTACGCCTATTATTGCTACTGCAAACGGTACTGTTTCAGAATCAGCTAGAAGAGGCGGAAACGGCAACTATGTAAAAATTAAACATAATGGTACTTATGCTACACAATACCTGCATATGAGCAAGCGTAAAGTAAAAAAAGGAGATTATGTAAAACAAGGTGATGTTATAGGTTGGGTTGGTATGACCGGAAATACAGGAGGTCCTCATGTTTGCTATCGTTTCTGGAAGTATGGCAAGCAAGTAGATCCTTTAAAAGAAAAATTACCAGCAGCAAAACCAATGAATAAAGATGTAAAACCTATGTTTTTTGATTTTATACAACCTTTAAAATATCAATTAGATTATAACCGAGTTCCTGCAGAAAAACCAGAAAAAGTAACAGAAATTATAGCACAAAATTAAATTATGGCTTTGAAAAATATCAACCCAACCTCAACCAATGCTTGGAAGGCATTAACAAATCATTTTAGTGATATTAAAAATATCAATATTAAAGATTTATATAAAGAAGAAAATAGGCAAGAAGAGTTCTCTTTGGTATTGGATGATTTATCTGTAGATTTTTCTAAAAATAGAATTACAAAAGAAACACTTGGTTTATTGGTAGATTTAGCCAACCAAGTGGATTTAAAAGATGCCATTGAAAAACAATTTTCTGGAGAAATTATAAACGTAACAGAAGGAAGAGAGGTTTTGCATACTGCCTTAAGAAGTACTTCAGATGAACCTATTTTAGTGGATGGTAAAAATATAAAACCACAAATTCAGGCAGCATTAAGAAAAATAAAAAGCTTTAGCAATAAAGTAATTTCAGGAAAATGGAAAGGATATACCGGTAAGTCTATTACAGATATTGTAAATATTGGTATTGGAGGTTCTGATCTAGGACCCGATATGATTGTAGAATCTTTACAATTTTATAAGAATCAATTAACAACACATTTTGTGTCTAATATTGATGGGGATCATGTTTCAGAAGTGATGAAAAAATTGAACCCGGAGACCACCTTGTTTGTCATTGTATCTAAAACATTTACAACACAAGAAACGATTACAAATGCGGAAACCCTTAAAAATTGGTTCTTAAAATCGGCTACCATTTTTGATATTCCTAAACACTTTGTTGCGGTTTCTACAAACTTAAAAGCCGTAGACGATTTCGGAATTGATAAAAAGAATGTTTTCCCGATGTGGAATTGGGTAGGAGGTCGTTTTTCATTATGGTCTGCAGTGGGTTTATCAATCAGTTTGTCTGTAGGTTTTGATAATTATAAATCTTTATTAGAGGGTGCAGAAGAAATGGATATCCATTATAAAAACACACCATTCGATAAAAATATTCCCGTAATTCTAGCTTTAATAAGTATTTGGTATAACAACTTTTATTTAGCAGAAACGGAGGCAGTATTGCCGTATTCGCAATATTTAAAGAAACTTCCAGATTATTTACAACAGGCAATTATGGAAAGTAATGGTAAAAGTGTTGATAGAAATGGAGAGGCAATAGACTACCAAACGGGTACAATTGTTTGGGGAAGTACAGGGACCAATATGCAACATGCATTTATGCAATTGGTACATCAAGGCACAAAATTAATTCCTTGTGATTTTATTGGTTATAAAGAATCTTTATATGGTTTAAAAGATCATCACAAAAAGTTAATGGCAAATTATTACGGTCAAATGGAAGCTTTGGCCTTTGGTAAAACAAAAGAAGAGGTTCATTTAGAATTAAAATTTTCTGGTGATGAAGATAAAATAGCTACATTATTACCTTTTAAAGTGTTTGAAGGCAATAGACCTAGCAATGCCATTCTATTTGATAAGTTGACGCCTAGGTCTTTAGGAAAGTTAGTCGCCTTATATGAGCATAAAATTTTTACACAAGGTATTCTATGGAATATTTATAGCTACGATCAATTTGGGGTTGAATTAGGTAAGGAACTTGCTAAAAAATTATTGAATGCTTAATTTGACGAGTAAAAAAAACTTAATAAATTAAAATTTTAACTTTTAATTTATCATTTCTTAAACAATTTAATTGCATCTAAAGAATTCATTAAGAGTTTTTTAGGTGTTTTTTTTGTATTTTAAATTTCTTAATTTATTGTTAAAACTTAACATTAACTTAACATACCAACGAACCAAAAACTCCAATTTTGCATAACATTCAAAACTTAATTTAAATAATGAAAAATTTGAAAAACTTATTATTTGCAGCTTTGTTTTTTGTAACGGCTACAGTATTAGGACAAACTAAAATTACAGGTACAATTGTTGACGAAACAGGCCAATTGTTGCCAGGAGCAAGTATCCTTGAGAAAGGAACAAAAAACGGAATTTCAACAGATTTTGATGGTAACTTTACCTTGAACGTAAAATCTAACTCTGGCGTTCTTGTTGTTTCTTTTATCGGTTACAAAACAAAAGAAGTATCCTATTCTTCGGCAAAAACGAATCTAGGCAAAATCGTTTTACTAGAAGATTCAACTTTAGATGAAATTGTAGTAGTTTCTAACTCGTTCGCAATAGATAGAAAAACGCCTGTTGCAGTTTCTACAGTAAAAGCAGCAGAAATTGAATTAAAATTAGGAACTCAAGAATTTCCTGAAATTTTAAAATCTACACCTGGAGTATATGCTACAAAACAAGGTGGTGGATATGGTGATGGACGTATTAATTTACGTGGATTTAACTCGGAAAATGTTGCCGTAATGATTAACGGTGTTCCCGTTAATGATATGGAGAATGGTAGAGTATTTTGGTCTAACTGGGCTGGTTTAGGTGATGTAACAAGCGCAATGCAAGTTCAAAGAGGTTTAGGAGCTTCTAAAGTAGCCGTGCCTTCTATTGGGGGTACAATTAACATCCTAACGAAAACTTCTGATGTTGAAGAAGGTGGTAATTTCGGTTACTCAGTAGCAAATGATGGTTACCAAAAATATGGTTTAACATATTCTACAGGATTAATGGATAACGGTATTGCCGTATCTGTGCAAGCAGCTCAAACTACGGGTAGAGGTTATGTAGACGGTACTCCTTTTACAGGATTTAATTACTTTGTTAATGTTACTAAAAAATTTAACGAAGAGCATACTTTGGCATTAACGGCTTTTGGTGCAAAGCAACAACACGGACAAAGACAAAATAGACATACCATAGCTACTTTTAGAGAAGCTGAAAGCGGTAGAAAGTTTAATTCTGACTGGGGTTACAAGGATGGGCAATTAACAAATTCTGAAGATAACTTTTACCACAAACCTCAAATTTCTTTAAATCATTATTGGGACCTAAGTGATAAAACATTTATTTCTACGGCAGCTTATGTATCCTTCGGATCAGGTGGTGGTGGTGGATTCCAAGGAGTTAACAAATTCCGTTTTGATGATGATAATTATAGAATCGGGAACCTAGGGACGATTAATTTCGACAAAATTGTAGACGAAAATATGGCGTTAGGAAATGCCGGTTCTGAATCAATTTTAAGAGCTTCTAGAAATGACCATAATTGGTACGGAATTCTATCAACATTAAAAACAGATTTAACCGATGAATTAACTTTTTTAACGGGATTAGATTATAGAGGTTATACAGGAATACACTTTACAGAGGTTACAGATCTTTTAGGAGGTCAGTTCTTTGCGGATGACAGTAACATAAATAACCCAGACAATCAAGCGCAAGTTGGAGACCGAATTTTATATGACAATGATGGTTTAGTAGATTGGTTAGGTGCTTTTACGCAACTAGAATATTCTAAAAATGATCTTTCTGGATTTGTATCGTTGAACGTATCGAACACATCTTATCAAAGAGTAGATCGTTTTATATATTTAGACTCAGATCCAAATCAAACTTCAGAAAAATTTTCTTTTATTGGATTTGGTGCTAAAGGTGGTTTAAACTACAATTTAGATGAAAAGCATGGGGTATTTGCTAACTTAGGATATTTTGAAAGAGCACCTTTCTTTAATGCAGTTTTTGCTAATAGAAACAACATAGATACCAACGAAGATGCGCCAAATCAAAAAATTACAAGTTATGAGTTAGGATATACTTTTAGAAGTGCAAAACTAACAGGTAATGTAAACTTATATAGAACGACTTGGAATGATAGAACAGAAACTCAAAGTTTTCAGCAACCTGATCGTACTTTAGCTTTTGCTAACATTTTAGGAGTAAATGCGATTCACCAAGGAATAGAAGTAGATTTTATATACAGAGCTACAGATAAATTAAAATTTACTGGTATGGCTTCTTTAGGAGATTGGAGATGGGCTAATGATGTATTAGACGTTCAAATTTTTAATGAAAATAATGAAGTAGTAGAAACTGTAGATTTATACATAAAAGATGTACACGTTGGTGATGCAGCCCAAACTACATTTGCTTTGGGTACAAGCTACGAGTTAACACCAGAAACTACGCTTTCAATTGACTACAACCATTTTGCAGATTTATATTCTGATTTTGACCCAAGCGACAGAGGAGAGCCAGGACCAGATGCATGGAAAGTTCCTTCATTCGATTTGTTTGACGCTTCTATAAGACATAAATTTAAATTCGGTAATTTTGATACTTCAATTATCGCCAGAGTTAACAATGTTTTTGATACCACATATATTTCAGACTCGCAAGACGGTGCAGGCTCTGTAGCTAATACCGCAAGAGTTTATTACGGTTTTGGAAGAACATTTAGTGTAGGAGCAAAAATTAACTTTTAAACATATTTAAAAATGAAAAAAATATTTTATTTATTCGCAATTACAGCGTTCTTATTTACTTCATGTAATCCTTTAGAGGATGTAAATGCGGAAGTAGATGCTATTATAGAAGCAGAAACAGCAAATGACGGTGATGTAGAAGATCTTGTCTTTACATTAACAGAAGATGATTATACATCTTTAAGTTTAAGTAATTTTTACTTTGATACTGAAGATGAAGCAAAAACGATGCTACCAGGATTTTTAACAGCCAATTACCCTAATTTAGGGGTTGATTTTGATGGTAATGGAGAAATTGTTGCCGCATCATCTGCAATCGTAACCTATAATCTTTTTAATCCTGTAAGTGCTATTGCTAAGAAAGTATACACTTTATCAGACGCAGATTATTCAGATATCGGACTTTCTGCTCTTAATGATTTAGGAGATGTTAATACTTTTTTTAGTGCTAAATTTCCTAATGAAGTAAAAGGAACAGTGTATGACTTAACATACCTTACAGATCCTACAATAGAAGAATATACATTAACAGATGAAGATTATGATCTAGTAGGCAACGGACGTTTTGATAATTTTGATATTAGAGAAGGTAGAGCCGAAGAAGACCTTGAGGTTCGAAGAACTAAAATTCAAACCATTTTATTAAATAACTTTCCAGATACAGAATTTGGAACAAAATTTAGGGTTACTTATGAAGTTTTTGATGGTAGTTCTAAAGATTTAGAATTGTTAGTTCAGTTAGAGGAAAATCCTACAGATCCTGCAAAAACTACAACGTACACATTAAATAATGATGATTATGCTTTTATAGGAAATGGACAATTTAATAATTTTGATATTAGAGATTCTAGCCCAGAGGCAGATGTAGAAGTTAGAAGAGAAAAAATTGAAAGAATTTTACAAAATAATTACCCAGATGCAGTTGCAGGAGATTTTTATGTAATTACTTATGATACCTTTGATGGAGCAGGTAGACCTATTTTAACAATGATCCTTCAATATGATGGTGCTAATTTCAATATTTTCGATGTTAAAATATATGCTATATATGAATTTACTTTAGAATCAACTACAAATAGATTTGTTCTAACGGATGAATGGGATGCGCCAATTACTTTTACTCCAGAAGAATATGGTATAATGGGAGGTAGTAGTCGTTTTGCTAATTTTAGTGGTACAACGGAAGATGCAGAACGCAGAATTAAAATTTATTTAAAATCAACTTTATTCCCTTTCGCAGCTGCTGATGCTTTCGTTGCAGTACAATATAATAACTTTAGTGGAGGTGTATCAACTATAAATGTTAATTTCATGTTTGATGGTAATGAATGGAATACAATCTCTGAAAGTACTGAAATTGTATTACAGTTTGGTCATGATGGCGTAACTTGGGTGCCAGATAATACTATTAAGTATACCTTAACCGCAGCAGATTACGAACTAGTAGGTAATGGTAATTTCCAAAACTTTGATGTAAGATCGGGTAGAGATGAAGAAACTATTGAAGTAAGACTTGAAAAAATAAATACTATTTTATTAAATAACTTTCCTCAATATGGATTGGATCAAAAATTCTCTGTTTCTTACAATGTTTGGGAGCCAGGAGATGCAGTGTATATTATGAACGTTATTAATAACGGTACAGAATACGTTTTACAATAATAGTAAATCAGTACAATTTCTAAATTTTTAGAATACTTTAAAAACCACCTCATCGTAGGTGGTTTTTTTATGCATAAAAATTAGTAACTTTGTTTTGATTAGAAAAATCAACCATAATGATGAAAAACATACATTCCTACTGGGCATATTTAGTGCTCTTAATTTTAATAGTTGCCGTGATAAACGCAATTATTGGTTTCACTCAAAAAAAACAATTTACAGACAAAGATTTACGTATTGGTTTGTTTGCTTTAATTGTATCACATATTCAATTATTAATCGGTTTTGTGTGGTATTTTATGTCACCTTGGTTCGAGTTGTTAACAACGGATGCAAGTACCGTTATGAAAACAAAAGAAGTTCGTTTGTTAGCTATAGAACACCCAATTACAATGATTTTAGCCCTTGTTTTTATCACGATAGGTTGGTCTAAACATAAAAAGAAAACTACAGATGTTGCAAAATTTAAAACTTTTGTTATTTTTTATGGAATAGGATTGCTACTCATCTTGTCTAGAATACCTTGGAGTAACTGGTTTTAAATTATGAAGTTTATAAGCTATATACTTTCTTCCATTTTTGCTGTAGTGTTTTTTGCACTACTCATTATTTTTCATCCGTTTCAGTGGTTGGCATTTAATCTCTTCGGATCTAAGGGACACTCAAAAGTAGTTGCTATTATGAATTATAGTTTGATGAAATCGCTACTTCTTTTAGGCATTACGGTGAAACTGAAGAATAATTTTGAATTGCCCAAAAATACCTCTATTATTTTTGTGTCAAATCATCAATCTACCTTTGATATTCCGCCTTTAGGGTGGTATTTTAGAAAACATCATCCAAAGTTTGTGTCAAAAATAGAGTTAAGTAAAGGGATTCCAAGTGTTTCTTATAACTTAAGAAAAGGTGGCGCAGCACTCATCAATAGAAAAGATTCAAAACAAGCAATTGGAGAATTGATTAAGTTTTCTAAAAATATCAATACCAATAAATGGGGGGCAGTAATTTTTCCGGAAGGAACCAGAAGTAGAACTGGTGAACCAAAAAAATTTGCACCAAATGGATTAAAAATGCTTGCTAAATATAATAAAGAAGGGTATATTGTTCCGGTAACGATTAATAATTCATGGAAAGTATTCAAATACGGTAAATTTCCATTAGGAATCGGGAGTCCAATTACCATTACTACACACCAACCCATTAAAATAGATTCTTTGCGTTTTGATGCCTTATTGGAACGTACCGAAATAGCAATTAAAGAACACATAAAATAAAAAATATGTCTATTAAAAATATTAGAAAAGAAGTAATGCTAACTTTAGAGAAAAGTATGCAAAGCTTTGTGGATACTTATTTAATTCCGGCTGAAAAAATTTGGCAACCTACAGATTTCCTGCCCAACTCACAAAAGGATTCTTTTATCACAGAAGTAGAGGAAATTCGTGAGTTATCAAAAGAACTGCATGATGATTTCTGGGTCGTTTTAGTAGGAGATACCATTACAGAAGAAGCCTTACCAACCTATGAGTCTTGGTTGCTAGATTTAGATGGTGTAAATCAAGATCCAGACAACGGATGGGCAAAATGGGTAAGAACTTGGACAGCAGAAGAAAACAGACATGGTGATGTTTTAAATAAATACTTGTATTTATCAGGTCGCGTAAACATGCGTGAAGTAGAAATTTCTACACAGCATTTAATTGCAGATGGTTTTGATATTGGTACTTCTACAGATCCCTATAAGAACTTTATATATACCTCTTTTCAGGAATTAGCAACCTATGTTTCGCATAATAATGTAGCTAAAATTGCAAGAAAAAAAGGACATAAAGCATTGGCAAAAATGTCTAAAATTATTGCAGGTGATGAAATGCGTCATCACCAAGCATACGCACATTTTGTGAAAGAAATTTTTAAGATAGATCCTAGTGAAATGATGCTAGCATTCCAGCACATGATGAAACATAAAATTGTGATGCCAGCAATGCATTTAAGAGAATCGTTTGGGGAAAAAGGAAGTCTTTTTGACGATTTTTCTACGGTAGCCCAACGCGTTGGTGTCTATACCGGATTTGATTATGTAGATATTTTACAGAAATTAAATGAAACTTGGGAAATAGATAAGATTACGGGTCTTACCCCAGAAGCAGAAAAAGCAAGAGATTATTTAATGAAACTGCCCGCTAGAATGTATCGAATTACAGATAGAATCGTAGTTCCAGATACTAAATTTCAATTTAAGTGGATGTTACCAGCATAAAATAATTTCCTTGTAAAGAAACAGTAGCTTTTTCTGTTTATAATTGATCTTGAGCAAAATACAAATCCCCTTCAGATTTTCAAAATTTGAAGGGGATCTGCCTATAAAATAGGTCATTTTGAAATAACAAAAGAATCCATATCCTTTAAAAAACCTAGTTTCTCTCTTGTTTTTTGCTGATTTGGTTTGCTTACAATTGTTTGTATACATCCAATTTCATTTTTTTCTAAACTAGCAAGCGTAGTGCCTAAATAATCGATGATTAAAGAATTTCCAGAATATTCGTATTCATTGGCATCTTTACCAGTTCTATTTACGCCAATCACATAGCTCATATTTTCAATAGCACGCGCTTTTAAAAGTGTTTCCCAAGCTTTAATTCTTGTTGTAGGCCAATTTGCCATAAAAATCAAAAGATCATAATTCTCAGTATTTCTTGCCCAAACAGGGAATCGTAAATCATAACAAATTAACGGGCAAATTTTCCAACCTTTATAGTCAACTATTAATTTTTCATTTCCAGAGGTATAAACCTTATCTTCTCCTGCCAAAGTAAAAGAATGTCTTTTATCGTAGGTTTCTATTTTTCCTGAAGGATGCCCAAAAACCAATCGATTATAATACTTGTTATTTTCTTCAATTACGAAACTAGCTACAATAGCCAATTGCTTTTCTGATGCAATTTTTTGTATCCAAGAAATAGTTTTTCCATCCATTTTTTCTGCAACCTTTTCAGGATTCATGGTAAAACCTGTTGTAAACATCTCTGGAAGCACCACTAAATCGATGTTTTTTGGTAAACTGTTTATTTTTTCTTCAAAAAAGGAACGGTTTTTAGACGGATTTTCCCAAAACAGATCAGCTTGAATTCCGACTACATGTAGTTCATTAGACATAAAAATAAATTTAAAGATTAGAGAAGTATAAAAGTAAGTTTTTGTAATTTACAAACTCTAAAAAAAGCTATAAATCCTATGCATTCTTTTATTTCTGAAACGATAGATGATATTTTAAAAACGATAAATTCTTTTGAGGATGCTGTTTTTATCTTGCCATCACAAAGAGCAAAAATTTTTGCAAAACAAACCTTTAAAGATAAAATTTCTGTAGGTTTCTTGCCAGAAATGTTGAATATAGAGCAATTTATCCAAAGAGTTTCTGGTATTCATAAGTCAGATAGTATTCAGCTATTATTTCATTTTTACACGATTTATAAGCGTGTTGAAAAAAATCCAGACTCATTTGATACATTTTCTTCTTGGGCGTTAACGGTATTGCAAGATTTCAATGAGATTGATCAGCATTTAATTAATACAAACGATATTTTTATGTATTTAAGAGATATTGAGCGACTAAAAAAATGGTCGGTTCATGGCACTTTTAAAGAAACAGATCTTATAAAAGATCATTATTCTTTTTTAGAAAAATTAAATACGTATTATAATGCTTTTTATCAATTTTTGATTCATAAAAATATTGGTTATCAGGGTTTAATGTATAGAGAAGCTTGTGGTAAAATTGATGATTTTTTAGAAAAAAACAAGAATAAGAAATTCTTTTTTATTGGTTTCAATGCTTTGAATAAAGCAGAAGAACTATTATTTCAAAGAGTTTTACAAATAGGAAATTCAGAAATTTATTGGGATATAGATGAAGCTTTTTTTAATGCAAATCATCAAGCCGGAAAATTTATTAGAAAGTATAAAGCTAGCTGGAGATATTATGAAAAAAATCCATTAAAATCGTTAGGAAATTCATTTTCAGCACCCAAAAACATTCAAGTTATTGGAGCAGCAAAAAACAATACACAAATAAAATATATTGGTGAAATATTAGAAAATATTCCCAATTTTAAGAATACAGCCCTAGTCTTAGCAGATGAAACACTTTTGCCCGTAGCACTAAATTCTTTACCAAAAAATATCAGTGCAATTAATATTACGATGGGATATCCTTTAAAAGACATCCCTACAACGGGTTTATTGTTTTCAATATTTCAGTTGTTTATTTCACAAGAAAAATTACAAAAAAGCATTGTAAATGAGTTTTATTACAAAGAGGTCATTCGTTTTTTTAAACATCAAGCTATTTATAGTTTATTGGATTCTATAGATGATTTAACGGCAGCAATAGCAAAAGAAAATCAAACTTTTATTAAAGAAAGTCATCTAGCTGATTTTCTAAAAAATGAAACTACAGAAGTTAAAAATATTATTTTAAGAATTTTTAAAACGTTTACTTCGGTAGAAGATTTTATTGAAAGAATTTTAGGACTCATCAACCTTTTAAAAGAAGCTGTAAATCCTTTAGAAAAAGAATACCTTTTTCGTTTTTATACGGTTTTTATACAATTGCAAACCTTGCAAAATGAGTTTCACTATTTCACAGATTTAAAAACATTGTCATTGTTTTTTAAACAATTAATTTCATCAGAAAACATATCTTTTCAAGGAGAACCTTTAAAAGGATTGCAATTAATGGGGATGCTAGAAACACGGGTTTTGGATTTTGAAAACATCATTTTGGCTTCTGCAAATGAAGGGGTTTTGCCAGCAAGCAGTCAGCAAAATTCTTTTATTCCTTTTGATGTAAAAGTTGAGTATGGGTTGCCAACTTACAGAGAAAAAGATGCTATTTTTTCCTATCATTTTTTTAGATTACTGCAAAGGCCAAAAAATATTTTTATCGTATATAATACAGAACATGATATTTTTGGAAGTGGAGAAAAAAGTAGATTTATAACACAATTAGAAGCGATGAGAACTGATATTGTTCAGAAAATTGTCTCTCCTAAAGTAGTGGCTCAAAATTCTGAATTAAAAGAAATTAAAAAAAATGAGTTGGTTTTTGAGCGATTAAAAGAAATTGCAAAAGCCGGCTTCTCTCCATCATCTTTAACGAGTTATTTATACAATCCTTTTGCTTTTTATAAGCAAAAAGTTTTAAGAATAAAGGAGTTCGATGATGTTGAGGAAACCGTGGCATACAATACTTTAGGAACAGTTGTGCATGAAACTTTAGATGAAATGTACCAACCTTTTATGGGGCAGTTTTTAAAAGTAAATCATATTTTAGAGATGGAAAAAATAGCAAAAGGTTTGGTTATCAAACATTTTGAAATACATTTTAAAAATGGAGATCTATCCACAGGAAAAAATCGCTTAATTTTTGAAGTAGCAAATCGATTTGTATCTAACTTTTTATCTAAAGAAAAAGAATTATTAAAAGACGAGCGTAATCAACTAAAAATTATTGCTACAGAAGAAAATTTATCCACAGAAATAGAAATTGAAGGTATTGATTTTCCGATAAAAATTCATGGAAATGTAGATCGAGTTGATGAGCTTAATGGTGTAGTTAGAATTATAGATTATAAATCTGGAATGGTAAAAGGTTCGGAATTAAAAGTTTTAGATTTTGAAAAATTGAGAGAGAAACAACAGTATAAAGGTATTCAAGTTTTATTGTATGCGTTTTTATATTCAAAAAGCAAAAATTTTGATTTTTCTAAAACTTTAAAAGCTGGGATATTTTCATTTAAAAATCTGAACCAAGGATTTTTAGCTATTAATTTTTCGTCTAATTATAGAAAACCAGATACTGCTATTACCCAAGAAAAATTAGAAGAATTTATGACAGAATTAAAAGGTTATATCCAAGAAATTTACAACTCGGAAATTGCTTTTATTGAACCAGCTGATTTGAAATATTAATATACAAACAAGTCTTGATAATTTCTGAAGATCAACTTAAAATGAAATCGGTTCTATAAATCGTTTATTTTTTAAGGGTTACTAAAATCTTACTTGCCTTTCAAAATCAACAAAGGAAGATTGGTAAAAAATTCTTCTTTAAGGATTGTATTTTTTTCCCAAAGCTTTTGAAAGAATCCTCTTTTACGTGTAATAACACAAATCATATCAGGATTATACGTTTTAATATGTTCTAAAACCCCTTGAAAAGTTGTTGCATTTTCAGTAACGGTTAAAGTAGTTTGTAGTTTTTCTAAATCTGGATGTAAAATTAAATCTTCTTGGGTATAACTTGGTGTTTTTACCAATAATAGGTTTACTTGAGCGCTAAATTTCTTTACTATATATTGTAAAGGAGATAAAGCTGTTTTACTTTTTATAATGCCAGATTTAAAAGCCATTAAAATGCTTTTTACAGGGGTATATTGATAACCTTCAGGAATTGTTAATATGGGTAGTTCAGTCTGTTTTACGATACTACCAGCCGTTTTTCCTAAAAATATTTCTTCTTTTATTGAATTACTTTTGGCGCCAACAATAATGAGATCAATTCCCAATTCATCATCAATAGATAAAACACTATCTACCACAGACCCTTTGGCTGAGATAAGTTTAATATCTACATTTTTTTTATCAACAGAATTGACCATCGTTCGCAAATACAAATTGGTTTCACGAGCAATAATAGCATCAATATTTATAATAGTTCCTGCTTTAGATTGTGAACTGTACGCTCTAAAAACAAATATTTTTGCATTGATGTCGGCAGCAAAATCAATGGCATACTGCAAAGTGTTTTGAGCGTTTTCTGTAAATCCGATAGGTACTAAAATGTTTTGCATGGTAGAAATTTTTAAAGCAACAAAGTTACTCATTTTTCAGTAAGTAATGTGTTTTCTCATTTTTTAGATCTGTACCTTTGTAAAAATATTCTTTTTTTGAAAGTAGATCTAAGTTTTAGACGTATTAATAAATTGGCAATTCCTGCTTTAATTGCGGGTATTGCAGAGCCATTATTATCGATTACAGATACCGCCATTATTGGTAATATTCAAGAAAATGCTACAGAAAGTTTAGCAGCGGTAGGCATTGTAGGTGCTTTTATTTCGATGCTTGTTTGGGTTTTTGGGCAAGTTCGAAGTGCAATTTCTTCGATCATTTCACAGTACGTAGGTGCCAATAAATTAGATGAAATTAAAAGTTTACCCGCACAAGCTATTGCTATTATTGTTGCAGGTAGTCTTCTGGTTTTGTCAATTTCTTATCCGTTTGCAAAACAAATTTTTCAATTTTACAATGCGTCTAGTAGCATCTTAGAATATTGTGTCATTTATTTTAAAATTAGGATTTTTGGTTTTCCTTTTTCACTTTTAGTATTTGCTATTTTCGGAACCTTTAGAGGATTACAAAATACTTCTTATCCAATGATAATTGCCATTATTGGTGCCTTATTAAATATTGCGTTAGATATTATTTTTGTCTACGGAGTTGAAGGTTTTATACCTGCAATGAATATAGAGGGTGCTGCGTATGCTAGTGTAATTGCACAAATTACTATGGCAATAATTTCAGTTGTATTGTTGCTTAAAAAAACAACGATTTCTTTACAAATAAAATTACCTTTTCATAAAGAAGTTCCGAATTTATTACAAATGATTGGCAATCTGTTTATCAGAACCATCGCCCTAAATACTGCATTATACTTAGCGACTGCTTTTGCCACAGAATATGGTAAAGAATATATTGCTGCCTACACAATTGGCTTAAATATTTGGTTGTTGGGAGCATTTATAGTCGATGGATACTCGAGTGCTGGGAATATTTTAGCAGGTAAATTATTAGGAGCAAAAGATGATAAGTCTTTAATTCTGTTGAGCAATAAACTGGTTAAGTATGGTTTTTTTACAGGAATTATCATGGTCATTTTTGGATTTGCTTTTTATAATTCCATTGGTCGTATTTTTACAAAAGATCCTTTCGTTTTAGAACAATTCTATGATGTTTTTTGGATTGTTATTCTTATGCAACCACTTAATGCGATTACTTTTATTTATGATGGAATGTTTAAAGGAATGGGAGAAATGAAATACTTAAGAAACGTTTTACTGCTTTCTACAGGATTTATATTTATTCCTACATTATTCTTTTTTGATTGGTTAGATTATAAATTAGTTGCCATTTGGATTGCTTTTACCTGCTGGATTCTGGCAAGAGGAATTCCGCTAATTTTAAAATTTAGAAAGAAATTTTTACCGGTTACATCATTTTAAGCTGATATTTACAGCGTAAAATTGTTTCTTTTTCTCCTAATTGTATCCATTAAAAAGTAATTCCTATTATTTACAGGACATTATAAATCTAGATTGAGCTACTGGATTTTTAGTTCTTAAAAAGAGTCACTTTTTTAATTAAATAGAGTTGCTAGCTACTGTACTTTAGGGTTTTTGTTAATATTTTCTTTCTAGCTTTAGCAGGGAACCTAAAATCTTTATTTTAGCTATCTTGGACTTTTTAAATGAATACATTTTAATTTTTTGCAGAAATACTATTTTGGAATACTTCTTGCTAGATGTAGGTTTAAAAATCCGAATTTATATCCGTTAAAAATTTAAGTTTCTTTACTGGTATCCTTAAATTTATTTAAATGTTATTTAGAATTATAAAATCTTTAAAATATGAAGAATAGTGCTAAACTTTAAAAACGTATCCTTAAAAATAAGAATCTTTTTATCCATGATTTTATTGGTGTTATTAGCATCAATCTTAATTTTGGTAGTTACTGTTTTTCAGTATGATGAACAAACACAAGACTATAATATTCAGCGTTTTGAAAGAAAAGAGGCTACTACTCAAGAAACTATAGACCTTGAGTTAAGAAATAAAACGAGTTATCCTGTAAATACACAAAATATAGCAAAAATATTTCAAGAACGTATTTATGAAATTTCATCTATTAATAAATTAAATATATCAATTTTTGATCTTCATGGTAATTTATTGGTGTCATCAAAAATAAATGCTTTCGAAGAAAATTCAATTGAACCTTTACCTTATAATCGTTTAAACGAGTTGTCTCAAAACTCAAATCATAGAATATTAAAAACGAGAAGAGAAGAGGGCGTTAGTTACCAATCATCTTATACGTATATAAATGATCCGAAGTTTAAAAGAATCGGAATTCTAGAACTACAGTTTACACAAGACAATTCAGAAATTGAAAAAGAACTCAAAGAATTTATAGCAAGGTTAAGTTTGGTGTATTTGTTAATGTTGATGATTGCCATTGCTTTGGCGTATTTTTTATCTACCTATATAACCCGCTCTATTCAAATAATCTCTGATAGAATGCAAAGTACGCGAATCAATGAACGTAACGAAAAAATAATGCTGGGCTCTGCCAGTTCAGAAATTGAAGTGTTGGTAGATGCTTATAATAATATGATTGATCAGTTAGAGGAAAGTGCGGTGAAATTAGCAAAGAGTGAACGTGAACAAGCTTGGCGAGAAATGGCAAAACAAGTGGCGCATGAAATTAAAAATCCGCTAACCCCAATGCGCTTAACAGTGCAAAGTTTTGAACGAAAATTTGATCCTACGGATAAGAATATAAAGGCAAAACTGAGAGAATATAGCCAAACACTCATTCAGCAAATCGATGTAATGACTTCTATAGCTTCGGCTTTCTCTGATTTCGCAAAAATGCCTACACAAAAAAAAGAAAAAATTAATGTAGTAAGTGTTGTAAAATTAGCGTTAGATATTTTTAACGAAGATTTTATTTCTTACCTACCAAGTGAAGAAGAAATATATGCGAATTTAGATAAAACACAATTAATTAGAATTGTAACCAACTTAGTTAAAAATGCAATGCAAGCTTCAGAAAAAGAAGAAAAACCTATTATAGAAGTAAAAGTAATCTCGGATAAAACTACTATAAAAATTTCGGTTTCTGATAACGGAAAAGGAATTTCTGAAGACGTAAAAGATTTAATTTTTGAGCCTAAATTTACAACTAAATCAAGCGGCATGGGGCTAGGTTTGCCAATGATTAAAAATATTATTGAGGCATATGATGGTTCTATTTCTTTTACATCAAAACTTGGAGTTGGTACTGTTTTTACCGTAATTTTACCAAAGGAATAATTCATAATACACGTATCAAGAAAAATTTTAAAAAATATAAAGGATGAAATTCAACAATATTTTAGTAAAAAAAAATAATGCTTTAGCACAAGTAACCATTAACAGACCCAAAAAGTTAAATGCTTTAAATAGTGAAACGATCCATGAATTAAGTGAAGCTTTTGAGGCTTTAGAAGAAGATGACAATATTAAAGTAGTTGTTCTTACAGGTGCTGGTGATAAGGCTTTTGTAGCGGGTGCAGATATTTCTGAATTTGCACATTTTTCTGTGGATGAAGGTGCTAATTTGGCAAGAAAAGGACAAGAAATCTTGTTTAATTTAATTGAAAACTTATCGAAACCAGTCATTGCGGCGATCAATGGTTTTGCTTTAGGAGGCGGATTAGAGTTGGCAATGTCATGTCATTTTAGAATTGCATCAGACAATGCTAAAATGGGGTTGCCAGAAGTTTCTTTGGGGGTAATTCCTGGGTATGGAGGCACGCAACGTTTAGCACAATTGGTTGGTAAAGGCAAAGCCATGGAACTAATTTTAACCGCAAGTATGATTTCTGCAGAAGATGCTAAAAACTGTTCTTTGGTAAATCATGTGACAACGCCTGAAGAATTATTGCCCTTGGCAGAAAAATTAGCTGGTAAAATAATGCGCAATTCCTCTGTGGCAATTTCTGGAGCTATCAAGGCTGTAAATGCTAATTTTGAAGATGGCGTAAATGGTTTTGATGTAGAAATTGAAGAATTTGGTAAATGCTTTGGTACGCAAGATTTTAAAGAAGGAACCACCGCTTTTTTAGAAAAAAGAAAGCCAAATTTTCCTGGAAATTAATATAAACAAAAAAAAACGAGCCAATAAAGGCTCGTTTTATTTTTGAATTTACATTTTAAATTCAACAGCTAACTAAACTAATATTTAAATTTATTTACATAATTTCTTCCATTATTGCGCACAATAACTGAATAATCTCCTTTAATCTCTTTATTTAAACGATAAACTCTATTTAAAATAACATCACTATTGGCAGTTTCAGAATAGATAATTTCGCCATTATAGTATATATCAATTTCCAAAGGCTTTTTATCAAAATTATTTCTAGTAATCATTAACTTATTTTCCTTGTTTCTAATAAAAGGTTTAAAGATAATTTTGTCAGCCGCTTCATTAAAAGTTACCTTGTTGTTTTTTATGGTAACAGATTGAATAACGATTTGAAAATCTTTATCCAATTCTAAAGTGTAGTTCCCGTTTTCTAGTTCAGAAAAATCAAAAGTTTTTACAAGTTTACCTTGTTTTTTGATGTTTTCTGAATGAAGCGTAACCCCTTTTTCATCTTTAATACTTAATTGATGGCCTTTTTTAACATGATTAAATTCTACTTTTACCTTGCTCGCGTCGAACCCGTTTTCAAAATCTGAGTTGTTTGCATAGTTTATAAATGTTACCAACATAAAAACTATAATCAATACTTTTCTTTTCATTATTTTCATTTTAATTATTTTTAATTAATACGCTCTTCTTTGTTATTTTTAGTCTCTAAAATTAAATATCCTATTGCTACCAATTGTGTTGCAAAAAGAATTATAAAAACTACCATTACTGTGATAAATAAAAAACTTTCTTTGTTTAACATAATTTTTATTTTTATACTGCAAAGTTATGGTTGAAATACGTATGTAAAAACAATAGAATTGGTAAGTTTGTGTTCTAAATTAACAATATACACAGTGTTAATTTATTGTTAAGTTAATTTAGTATATAAATTTGATAATTTTATATAGATAGTTCTTTTTCTTCATTGTATTTTTGTACATATGATACAGAGAAAACCAACTCTAGAGAAAATTACACCAAATTTTGGTAGTTCTTTATTAGTAAAGAAGCACCTAGAGTTCTTAAAAACCAATACACCCTTCTGGCATTTTCATCCAGAAATAGAATTGGTATATGTAAATAAAGGAAAAGGAAAAAGACATATTGGCAATCATATAAGCTACTTTAATAATAGTCAGTTAGTATTAATAGGATCTAATTTGCCGCATATTGGGTATTTAGATCGCTTAACAACAAACGGTTCTGAAACTTTAATACAGTTTATGCCAGATTTTTTAGGAAAGGATTTTTTTAAAATTCCAGAAATGATGGCTATTGATGCGCTATTTGAGCGTGCAAAAAAAGGAATTCGGTTTAATATAGAAATTAAGCAAAGAATTGGTGCAAAAATAGAGCAGTTGGTTGAGTTACAAGGACCTTCTAGAATTACTTCATTTATAGAAATTTTAAATGATTTAGCGACTACAGATGATTATACGTTGCTAAATGCAAATGGTTTTGCTTTTGAGGCTACACGTCAAGACAGTAATAAAATTGAAATTATTTATAAACATATTAATGATAATTTTAAAGAACACATGAGTTTAGATGAAGTAGCCGGTATTGTTAGTATGACAGAACCAGCTTTTTGTAGGTACTTTAAAAAATCTACAGGAAAAACATTTACAAAATTAGTAAATGAATATAGAGTAGTACATGCAACTAAGTTGTTGGCAGAGAGTGCTATGAGTATTACTGCAATTAGTTTTGAGTGCGGTTTTAATAACTTTTCTCATTTTAATAAATTATTCAAAGAGTTTACAGGAAAAACGGCTTCTACATATCGAAGCGAAATGAAAGATTTAATACAATAAGTTATGGAAATTATTTTAGAAGACAAAATTGAAAAAGCATTAGAATATTACACTTTTAAAAGTAAAGAATTAAAAGATTTTGTAAATTCGAGCAAAGATTTAACAGTAGAACAAATTGTAGAATTTGGCGAAGAACTAGGAATCTTAGAATATAAGATTACAGCGTTAGAGGTGGCAAAAGAAAGCTAAAATTATAGTTTTCCATTCCATTCGCTATAAAATTGATTTAAATATTCTTCCATGAATTGATGCCTTTTTAATGCAATTTGTTTGCCGGTAGAAGTATTCATTTGATCCTTTAGCAATAACAATTTTTCATAAAAATGATTGATTGTTGGCGCGTTAGAGTTTTTATATTCCTCTTTGGTTAGGGTTAAGTTGGGTAGAATTTCAGGGTTATACAGTTCCCTGTTTTTAAAACCGCCATAATTAAAACAACGTGCAATTCCAATGGCCCCAATGGCATCTAATCTGTCGGCATCCTGCACTACTTCTAATTCTTTAGATGTGAATTTTCTTTTATCGTTACTTAAAGAATTTTTAAACGAAACATGCTTAATGATTTTTACAACATGTTGCCCAATTTCTTTAGGTACTTTTTGAGCGATTAAAAATTTTGTAGCCTTTTTAGGGCCTATAGTTTCATCACCCTGATGAAATTTAGGATCTGCAATATCATGCAGTAAAGCAGCTAATGAAACGACAAGAACATCAACTTTTTCTTCTTTGGCTATCAACAGAGCGTTTCTAAAAACCCGTTCTATATGAAACCAATCGTGCCCGCCTTCAGCATTTTTTAATTCTTCTTTTACAAAAGCAATTGTATTCGGAATAATGGTATCTTGATTCATCTTATGTTCTTGAAAGTAGTTCTTTTTTGATTTTTTTCATTTCATAAATCATCACAAATAACATCGGAATAAAGAATAAAGGCAAAAAAGTATGAAAAGAAACCCCTTTTTCTAGGGTAGAAAAAACACCAAAAATAATCATCAAGAGCACTACAATACTTTGAATACTTATAAATATTTTCTGGTTTTTAAACTTCTTTAAGAGTTCTTCTTTTGAATATGTAGAAAATGGAGATGCCATATTTTTATGTAATAGATTAGAAATTTATGAGGTAAACTTCACAAGCGCTCTTTAATGTATTGGTTTTTTAAAGATTTGATAGCAAACAAAAAATCCACTAAGAAAGTGGATTTTAAATTCCTTTTTTAAAGGATTTAAGATAAAGTTCTAGCAAAATTCTTCGTAAGCTCCTGCTAAATTCTGCGCAATCATTTGTGCAGATCTTCCTTCAATATGATGACGCTCTAACATGTGCACTAAATTACCATCTTTAAATAAGGCAATTGCCGGTGATGATGGAGGGAAAGGAATCATAAATTCTCTCGCTTTTTGCGTAGATTCTTTTTCAACCCCAGCAAAAACAGTGGTTAAATTTAAAGGAGTTTTAGAGGCTTGTAAAGAAGCTATAGCTCCAGGTCTTGCAGTTCCTGCTGCACAACCACAAACAGAATTTACAACGACTAAAGTTGTTCCTTCTTTGGCCATTGCATTTTGTACGTCTTCACTGGTATATAATGCTTCAAAACCAGCGTTTATTAACTCATCGCGCATTGGTTTTACTAATTCTTCTGGATACATAATTGTCTATAATTTAAGTTGCAAATATAAAAATAAAAAAAGTAGCATTCAAACTGAAAATTAATTCTTGTATTGATAGATATATCAATAAAATTGATTTTTATAAAACATCCTAAAAATTGAGATGTTTCTGTATATTTGACCTTAAATATGAATGTTTTATGGGAAGTTTTTCTAAATGGTTAGGAGCTGGTTTAGGTTTTACTTTAGGCGGGCCAATCGGTGCAGCCATAGGGTTTGCAGTGGGTAGTTTTGTAGATGGTTTTGATAAAGAAGATTTTACACAAGAAAGGGTAGATTACGATAGAAGGGTACAAGGAGGTAATCGAAATGTAAACACGCAATCTGGAGATTTTGAAATAAGTTTACTTGTTTTAGCGTCTATTGTTATTAAGGCGGATGGCAAAATAGACAAGCGTGAGTTAGAATTTGTGCGTTCTCAATTTTTAGGAATGTATGGTAAGGAAAGAGCAAACAATGCTTTTAAACTTTTTAAAGGAATTGTTAAAAAAGAAATTTCTTCGCGTCAAGTTTGTATTCAAATAAGAGCACATATGCCACATGCATCTCGTTTACAGCTTTTACATTTTCTGTTTGGTGTTGCGAAAGCAGATGAGTTTGTTACTGAAAAAGAAGTAGAAGAGATTAAAAAGATTGCGGGGTATTTATACATCAATTCTCATGATTTTGAGTCTATAAAAGCGATGTTTTATGATGATTCAGATAACGCTTATAAAATTTTAGAGACCGAAAAAGGAGCTACCAATAGCCAAATTAAAACGGCTTACAGAAAAATGGTGAAAAAATACCATCCAGATAAATTGCAAGACTTAGGCGAAGAGCATTTAAAAGGAGCCAAAGATAAATTTCAAAGCATTCAAGATGCGTATGAAAAAATAAAAGCTGAAAGAGGACTTTAAAGAAAAGTTTAAAATTTCATTTTATTAAGAACCTTCAGCAAACTGCAAATCCTTTATGTTTACTATCTAAGGAAACTTTTAAACATTCAAAAGACAAACATTACAAGAAAATTCTTAATTTCGCATCCTGATTAGAAAAGAGACAGAATGAAAGCGAAATTTCCTGAATATAAAGGACTTGACTTACCCAAAGTAGCAGAAGAAATACTTAATTATTGGCAAGAAAATAACATTTTTGAGAAAAGTGTTTCTACAAGAGAAGGTGCAGAGCCTTTTGTTTTTTTTGAAGGACCTCCTTCAGCAAATGGACTTCCAGGAGTTCATCATGTTTTAGCACGTGCCATCAAAGATATTTTTCCGAGATATAAAACCATGAAAGGCTACCAAGTAAAGCGAAAAGCTGGTTGGGATACACATGGATTACCAATAGAATTAGGGGTTGAAAAAGAGTTGGGAATTACCAAAGAGGATATTGGTAAAAAAATTTCTGTAGAAGATTATAATGCTGCCTGTAGAAAAGCAGTAATGCGTTATACCGATATTTGGAACGATTTAACTCAAAAAATGGGCTATTGGGTAGATATGGAAGATCCATATATTACCTACGAACCGAAATATATGGAGTCGGTTTGGTGGTTGCTAAAACAGATTTATGCAAAAAAATTAATTTACAAAGGCTATACCATTCAGCCATATTCGCCAAAAGCAGGAACGGGTTTAAGTTCTCATGAGTTAAATCAACCAGGAACGTATCAAGATGTTACAGATACTACTGTGGTGGCACAATTTAAAGCGGTAAACGAAACACTTCCAGATTTTTTACAAAATTTAGGAGATATTCATTTTATTGCTTGGACCACAACTCCGTGGACCTTGCCAAGTAACACGGCATTAACTGTTGGGCCTAAAATTGAATATGTTTTAGTTGATACTTTTAATCAATATACTTTTAAACCAATAAAAGTAATTCTAGCTAAAAAGTTAGTTGGAAAACAATTCGGAGGCAAAAATAATTTTCAGGTTCAAGATGCGGCCGCTTTAAAAGAATACAATTCGGGTGATAAGAAAATTCCTTTTTACATAATTAAAGAATTTACAGGTAAAGATTTAGTCGGAATAAAATACGAACAATTATTAGACTATAATCTTAATTTCGAGAATTCAGAAAATGCTTTTAGAATAATTTCTGGCGATTTTGTTACTACAGAAGATGGAACAGGAATCGTGCATACAGCGCCAACATTTGGAGCAGATGATGCTCTGGTTGCAAAACAGGCTAGTCCAGAAATTCCGCCTCTATTGGTAAAAGACGAAAATGATAATTTAGTGCCTCTAGTTGATTTACAAGGAAAATTCAGATCAGAAATAAAAGATCCTATTTATGGTTTTGCCGGAGAATATGTAAAATCAGAATATTTGAGTGAAGCTGATTTTGAGGTTGAATTAAAAATTCAGCAAAAGAGTTTAAAAGATGTTTTAAAAAATCAAGATACATATTTATCCGTTGATGAAAGACTGGGTTTAAAACTAAAAAATGAAAACAAGGCTTTTAAGGTAGAAAAATATAAACACAGTTATCCTAATTGTTGGCGAACAGATAAGCCAATTTTATATTATCCATTAGATTCATGGTTTATTAAGGTAACCGATGTAAAGGATAGAATGTATGAGTTAAACAAAACCATCAACTGGAAACCAGAATCTACCGGAACTGGACGTTTTGGTAACTGGTTGGCAAACGCAAACGATTGGAATTTATCGCGTTCTCGTTACTGGGGGATTCCTTTGCCAATCTGGAGAACAGAAGACGGTAAAGAAGAAATCTGCATTGGTTCTGTAAAAGAATTAAAAGCTGAGATGAAAAAATCAGTAGCAATGGGATTTATCCCATTAGACATTTTTGAAGATTTTGAAGTTGATAACATGTCTGAAGAAAACTATGCAAAAATAGATTTGCATAAAAATATTGTCGATGAAATTGTGTTGGTTTCAGCATCAGGACAACCTATGAAACGCGAAAACGATTTGATAGATGTTTGGTTTGATTCTGGCTCTATGCCTTATGCACAATGGCATTATCCATTTGAAAATAAACAAAAAATTGATGAAAATGAATCCTTTCCAGCAGATTTTATTGCAGAAGGTGTAGATCAAACTCGTGGTTGGTTTTATACATTACATGCTATTGCCACCATGGTTTTTGATTCTGTTGCGTATAAAAACGTGGTTTCAAATGGGTTGGTTTTGGATAAAAACGGACATAAAATGTCAAAAAGACTCGGAAATGCAACCGATCCTTTTACTACTTTATCCACCTATGGTGCAGATGCAACGCGCTGGTATATGATCTCTAATGCAAATCCGTGGGATAATTTAAAATTTGATTTAGCCGGAATTGAAGAGGTGAAACGCAAGTTTTTCGGAACCTTATATAACACGTATTCTTTCTTTAGTTTATACACCAATATTGATGGTTTTTCTTATAACGAACCAGACATCACTCTAAACGAAAGACCAGAATTAGATCGCTGGATTTTATCAGAATTACATACTTTAATTCATAAAGTTGATACATTTTATGCTGAGTATGAGCCTACAAGAGCCGCGAGAGTGATATCAGATTTTACACAAGATTATCTAAGTAATTGGTACGTGCGTTTAAGTAGAAGACGTTTTTGGAAAGGTGATTATCAAACTGATAAAATTTCTGCATACCAAACATTGTACACCTGTATGGTTACAATTGCCAAATTAGGTGCGCCGATTGCTCCTTTTTTTATGGATAAATTGTATCAAGATTTAAATGCTGTTACGCATAAAGAAACATCAGAAAGTATTCATTTAGCAGATTTTCCTAAATATGATGCCAATTTTGTTGATAAAAGCTTGGAACGTAAAATGGAAAACGCACAAACTATCTCTTCTCTAGTACTTTCACTAAGAGCAAAAGAGAAAATAAAAGTACGCCAGCCTTTACAAAAAATTATGGTTCCTGTTGATAATGAGCAGCAAAAAGAGGAAATTTTAGCTGTTGCAGATTTAATAAAACATGAAGTAAATATTAAGGAAATTCAGATATTAGAAGATGCTTCAGATATTTTAATCAAACAAATAAAACCTAATTTTAAAGCTTTAGGTCCAAAGTTTGGAAAGGAAATGCGATTTGTTGCGGCAGAGGTTCAAAAATTTTCACAAGAAGATATTAACAAAATAGAAAAAGATAAAAACATTTCTATAGACGTTAATGGAAAAAATATTACTTTAGGTGTCGAAGATGTAGAGATATCATCCAAAGATATAGAGGGTTGGTTAGTAGCAAATGAAGGCGCATTAACAGTAGCTTTAGATGTTACTTTAACAGAAGAATTACGAAAAGAAGGGGTTGCCAGAGAGTTGGTTAATAGAATTCAGAATGCTCGTAAAGATAACGGTTTAGAGGTAACAGATAAAATTAAGTTAACGGTCTTAAACTATCAAGACTTACAGCAATCTATCTTGGATAATAAGGACTACATTATGAGTGAAACCTTAACCAAAGAATTGGTTTTTGTGGATGTGTTAAATAATGGAACAGATATTGAATTTGATACCATTAAAAGTAGAATATTAATAGAAAAATTGTAGCATAATGTCAGATGTTAAAGTAAGATACTCAGAAGAAGATTTAAAAGAGTTTAAAGAAATTATTCATAAAAAAATAGCAAGAGCAGAAGAGGATTTGGCCTTGTTAGAAGCAGCATACAAGAATGATGCAAATAACGGTACAGATGATACTTCACCATCCTTTAAATCTTTTGATGAAGGTTCTGAAGTAATGAATAAAGAAGCAAACGTGCAATTGGCCATTAGACAAGAAAAGTTTATCAGAGATCTTAAAAATGCCCTTTTGCGTATAGAAAATAAAACGTACGGAATTTGCAGAGTTACTAAAAAATTAATTCAAAAAGAGCGCTTAAGAATAGTGCCACACGCTACCTTGAGTATAGAGGCGAAAAGAAAGCAGTAATTTATTGCTTGCTTATAAAATTCTTTGACACTGACTTTATTGAAAGGGCAGCGTTAAAGAATTTTATGCTTTTTAAAATGAACAGTCTCTAAATAATTATGAAAAGTATTAAAGGTTAGTTTAAAAAGAGTAAGACGAGCTTCGGTTTTTTATTTTGGAAAACACTAATTTTTGAAAAAAAATAAATTGCAATTCAAAATAAATTTGAAATTTTTGTCATTATACGAACCTCTTAAAATAAGATTGTGCTCTTTAAATATAAAAATAGCAAAGTAATTTTTAAATTTTTGAGGAAATGCTTCGTATTTGTTTTTTTAACAATGACATGGAGTAGCTTTTCGCAGAAAAAAGTTCTAAAAAAGTTTACATCCAACCTCAAAGAAATAACAATTCTTACAGAAGGTTTAGACGATTTTGTACTAGAAAACTCAGATACCAATTTTATAGAAATTACGTTGTTCGCAAAAAACTCGGATGAGCAGCATATTGGGGTACAAGAAAAAAATAATGAAATTCAAATAGAATTTAAGCTAGATAAAATTCAAGAAAAAGAAATTATTTTCAGAAAATTTATCACGGAAAGGCTGCAACGAGCAAATGCAATTATAAAAGTACCAAAAGGTAAAAAAGTAATTGTTTTTGGAAATAATGTTGATATTGAATCCAAAGATTTTAAAAATGATTTGAAAATATATATAGAAAATGGTATTGTAAAATTGAACGAAATTAAAGCAAACACACTATTAAAATTATATGCCGGACTTGTATATGCCTCTACAAAAGATGTCAATGTTTATGTAATTTCTAACAATGGTAAGATTAAAGTTGACACCGTTTTTTATCAAAAAAAATATCAAAAAAAAGAGCCCAATGCAATCAATAAACTTACAATAACCTCTTTAAAAGCTAATATTTTCTTAACAGCTCAATAAACACAATAATATTGTTATTTTTGTGAGTTCAAATTCCAATTAAATGTCAAAGAAGAGTCTTGCAATTCTTACGATTGTAATCGCAATAATTTTAGATCAGGTTATAAAAATTTACGTAAAAACAAATTTTGTTTTAGGTGAAGAAGTCGTTATTTTTGATTGGTTCAGAATTCATTTTACAGAAAATAACGGCATGGCAATGGGCTTTGAGCTCGGCGGTAAAGCAGGCAAGCTTTTTCTAACATTATTCAGGTTGGTTGCGGTAACAGTGCTTATGTTTTGGTTAATTGGTAATATAAAGCGTAAAGTTCATAACGCAGTGATTATTGGTATTTCACTTATTTTTTCTGGAGCCGTAGGTAATATTATAGATTCGGTTTTTTACGGAGTTATTTTTGATCATCCTACACATAGCGTAGCAACATTATTTCCTGAAGTTACTGACGGAACTTTATTTTTTGGAAAAGTGGTAGATATGTTTTATTTCCCGATATGGAGTGGCGATTTACCCAATTGGATTCCGTTTGTTGGTGGAGATTCTTTTACTTTTTTTCAATATATTTTTAATCCTGCAGATTCTTTTATAACAATCGGCGTCGCTTTACTTTTTATTTTTAGCAAACACGCCTTTCCAAAGGAAGAAAAGAAAGCTGATACCCATAAAGTTAAAGTTTAGCGAACGCTTAGTATAAATAAGCATCTCATTTTTTTATGAACATGCGCGAGCTCTACATTTTAAAAATCTAACCTCTTTATTATGCGCATTTCACGGTATATTCTAGTTTTTATTTTCGGATTTTTTATTGCCAAATTTTGGTATCAAAAAGAAGAAAATCATCAGTCTAAAGAAGAAATTAAAGTAGTTTTAAACGCTGTTAAAAACATGAGTAAACTCGTGGTTTCTAGCGGAAACTTTTCTGAAATTTACAACTTTTCTGATTCTAAAAAATACTTTTACGATTATGTTTCTTTTGATAAACAAGCCATTGTTACTGTAAATGCAAAGGTTGAGGTGGGTTACGATTTATCTAAACTAGAGATTCAAATAGATTCTTTAGCAAAGAAAATTTACATTCATAAAATTCCTGAGGAAGAAATTACGATTGCGCCCGATGTGCAATATTTCGATTTACAACAAAGTCAGTTTAATGCTTTTTCTAAAGAAGATTTGAATCAAATTAATAAAAAAAGTATTGAAAAAATTAAACAAACTGTTGTGCTGACAAATTTAAAGAAGGAAGCAAAAACAAGATTTTTTGAAGAGATTTCTAAGGTGTATCAATTATCCGCAGTATATGGCTGGCAGATTGTAGACCGCACAAACTCAAATTTTTTATCAGAATTTGATGCCATAATTGATTAATTTATTTCTCTAAAAGAAGTACTTTTGAATATGTCTGTACCTTTAGAACTTCAAATAAAAACACTACCGAATGAACCAGGAGTTTATCAATATTTTGATAAAGACGATGTTATTATTTATATCGGTAAGGCAAAAAATTTAAAAAAAAGAGTTCTTTCTTACTTTACTAAAACCCACGAAAACGGAAAGACTAGAGTTCTTGTAAAAAAGATTGTAAATATAAAACACATTGTTGTTAATACAGAAACAGATGCACTTTTATTAGAAAATAATCTTATAAAAAAGTACAAACCTAAATACAATGTTCTTTTAAAAGATGATAAAAGTTATCCTTGGATTTGTATAAAAAAAGAACGTTTTCCTAGAATTTTTAGTACCCGCAGAGTCATTAAAGATGGGTCTGAATATTATGGTCCTTATACGTCTATAAAAACGGTAAGAGTTTTATTAGATCTTATAAAAGAATTGTATCCGATAAGAACGTGTAGTTACGATTTAAGTCATCAAAATATTAGTGAAGGGAAGTACAAAGTTTGTTTAGAATATCATTTAAAAAATTGCAAAGGTGCCTGTGAAGGTTTAGAAACAGAGACGCAATACAACGAGTCTATAAAAGAAATTAGAAACATCGTAAAAGGAAATTTTAAAGAAAGTTTAGATAAATTTCAAAAGATGATGTTGAGCTTTGCCGAAAATATGGAGTTTGAAGAAGCGCAAAAAATTAAAGAGAAATTAGTTTTATTAGGTAATTATCAATCGAAAAGTACCATTATAAATCCTTCGATAAATAATGTAGATGTGTTTTCTATTATTTCTGATGAAACTCACGGATACGCAAACTTTTTAAAGATTTCTAACGGCTCAATCATTCAATCGAATACCACAGAAATTAAGAAAAAATTAGATGAAACCGATAAAGAATTATTAGAATTATTTATTGTTGAAATTAGACAACGTTTTCACTCGCAATCACCAGAAATTTACACACCCTTTAAGGTAGATTTGGGCGAAAGTGTAAAAGTAACGATTCCTAAATTAGGCGATAAAAAACGTATTGTAGAATTATCAGAAAGAAATGCAAAGTATTACAGACAAGAACAATTTAAGCAAATTAAAATTGTAGACCCAGACAGGCATGTAAAAAGGATTATGGCGCAAATGAAAAAAGATTTGCGTTTACATGAAGAGCCAAGGCATATAGAATGTTTCGATAACTCTAACATTCAGGGTACAAACCCTGTTGCGGCTTGTGTAGTTTTTAGAGATGGAAAACCTAGTAAAAAAGAATATCGACATTATAATATAAAAACAGTAGAAGGTCCAGACGACTTTGCCTCTATGGAAGAAGTTGTGTATAGAAGATACAAACGTTTGTTAGAAGAAGGCGCCTCTTTGCCGCAATTAATTATTGTTGATGGAGGAAAAGGACAGTTATCTTCAGGATTAAAAAGTTTAGATATTTTAGGTTTGCGAGGTAAAATTGCAATCATAGGCATTGCAAAGCGATTAGAAGAAATTTATTATCCAGACGATCCTATTCCTTTATATTTAGACAAAAAATCTGAAACTTTAAAAATTACCCAGTATTTAAGAAACGAAGCACATAGATTTGGCATTACTTTTCATCGAAATAAACGTAGTAAAAGTGCTATAAAATCGGAATTAGAACAAATTCCTGACGTAGGTCAGCAGACTATTACAACTTTATTGCGTAAATTTAAGTCGGCAAAGCGCGTAAAAGAAGCTTCTTTTGAAGATATTAAAGAAGCAATTGGAAATGCTAGGGCTATGAAAGTCTATCAGTTTTATCATTCTAAAAAAGCAAATGAACCATAAATTATTTTTTTTATTTTTTATTATTCCTATTATTTTTTTTGCACAGCAAAAGCAACCCAAAGTGGGCTTGGTTTTAAGTGGTGGGGGCGCAAAAGGTTTTGCACATATTGCCACTTTAATAGCAATTGATAAGGCAGGGATTCAGTTAGATTATATTGGGGGTACTAGTATGGGCGCTATTATTGGTGGTTTGTATGCTGCGGGTTATTCTGCTATAGAGATAGAAGAAATTGTAAAAAAGACCGATTTTATTTCTTTGCTAAGAGATGAGTTACCAAGAAAGGCTTCTACTTTTTTTGAAAAAGAATATGGAGAAAAAACAAAAATTACGCTGCCTGTCACAGCGGGTTCAGTAGGTTTACCAAAGGCAGTTTCTAAAGGGCAAAATATTTTGAATTTTCTTTTTGAATTGTTAGATACAACAGAAGATATCACAGATTTTTCTAAACTACCCATTCCCTTTTTCTGCATTGCAACCGACGTAGAAAACGGCGGAGCAGTACTGCTAGAAGAAGGTTCTTTGCCACTGGCATTGCGGGCAAGTGGCTCTTTCCCTACCTTATTAAATCCGGTGACGATAAAAGATAAACTTTTAATAGATGGAGGTCTTGCAAATAATTTTCCCGTAGGAATAATGGAAGCTAAAGGGATGGATATTATCATTGGTGCTGATGTTCAAGGAAGATTGTATGAAAAAGAAAAATTAACATCATTAATTGCTATTTTAAATCAGATTGTGGGCTATCAAATGTATGACAAAAGCAAGAATGAAAAAGTTAAGTTAGACGTGTATATTCACCCAGATATTTTTAAATATAAAGTTGTTGATTTTGATAAAAAAAATGAAATTATAAAAAAAGGGGAAGAAGAAGTAGAAAAATTTACCAAAATATTTAAAGAAATAGCAGCTAAACAGACAATTAAAAAGAAGAGAAAACCAATTAAGGTTAATAGGGCTAGAAGGCGTATTTCAAGTATCAATATTATGGGTATAGAAGATTATACAAGAGCCTATGTTTTAGGTAAGTTGAAGATTAGAGAAGGTGATAGCCTTTCTAGAGAAGAAATTTCAGAGAGAATTCAATTATTATCGGGTACTAAAAATTATGATAGAATACTTTATAGCTTAAAAAGAAAAGAGGATGCTTCTTACCTGTTAAACTTTATTTTAAAAGAAACTAAAGACAATGCAACAATTAGTTTAGGTGCACATTACGATTTCTTGTATAAATCTGGTGTATTGGCAAATTATCGTCAAAAACATTTATTAAATAAAAACGATTTGTTTTCTTTAGATGTGATGTTGGGGGATAATTTAAGATATAATTTAAACTATTTTGTAGATAATGGTTTTTACATAAGTTATGGTTTTAGATCTCGATATGACCATTTTAGAGACAATGCAAAATATAATTTAATTACAGGAATTTTACCTAATGTTAGTAAGATTAACGTAAATTATACAGATTTTACCAATCAATTATTTGTGCAAACTACATTTAATAGAAAATTTGCATTGGGTTTAGGTATAGAACACAAATATTTAAAGGCAAAAACAGCAACGATTACAACAAATAATAACGAAACTATATTAGACAATAGTACTTATCATAGTTCTTTTGGCTACCTAACATTAGACACCTATGATAAAAAGTATTTTGTAACAAAAGGATATTTTGCTGATTTAAACTTTAAGTGGTACATGGCCTCCTCTAACTACAATCAAGATTTTAAATCTTTTGGGCAAGCAAAAGGAACTTTGGGTTTTGCTACTAGTTTTGGTGATAGACTCACGTTCCAAAATACCCATGAAGCAGGGTTTACATTAAATAATCCTACTTCTAATGTTTTTGATTTTTATCTAGGTGGCTACAATCAAAATTACATAAATACTTTTGTTTCTTTTTATGGTTATGATTTTGCAGATTTGTCTAACAATTCTTTTGTAAAGTCAGAATTTAACCTAAGATATCGATTTTATGAAAAAAATTATATTACTGTTATTGCTAATTATGCTCGGTTAGAAGATAATGTTTTTGAAAATATTGATGTTTTTAAAAATATTTATTCTGGGTATGCGCTGGGCTATAGTTATGATTCTATAATTGGTCCTATTGAGTTAAAATACAGTTGGTCTCCAGATACGAAACAAAATTATTGGTTATTCAATTTAGGATTTTGGTTTTAATAAAAAAAAACCATAAAGTTTAATTTATGGTTTTGTTTACTCAGGTAATGATGTTTTTTTATTGTACTTGTTTTGTGCTATAATAAAACTCTTCATACGTTTCTAATAAATTCATTAAAGCCTTTATTAAATCTTTAGTTTCTAGTAAAACACTAAAATATAAAGTAGTGTTTTTGGGACTTGTTTCGTCTGTTCTAATGCGAGCAACTTGTTTTTCTACAGAGACAGAAACACCTTTTAGTAATTCTCTTTTTTCAATTAAAAGAGGATTTAAATCATCAAAATCTCTAGTTTTAAAGACATGACTAACGTTATTTAAAATATTAGAAAGTTGATTATTTATTTCTTTTAAATCTTTTATTTGTACCTTTTTTAAATTTTTATGGTTGTTGTTTACGTGCTTATAACTAGCTCTAGAAATGTAACTAATAGATTGTGCTGAGTCTTGTAAATAGCCTAATACTATAATGTAAAATCTACTTGCTTGTACCGAGGTTTCATCTAAAGATTTAATAAAATAGAAAACATTGTCTTTCAATTCATCAATTTCATCATTCAGTTTTTCTACGTGTTTATCTGTTTTTCGTAGTTTATTTAAATCATGATTTGCCAAGTCATTTACAACATTTGTATATAATTTGTTAATTCTGTCTGCAACTCCAGAAATATGATCTGCACTTTCTTCAATAACTCCATTAATCGTAATTAACTCGGTTCTTTCAATATGCGTTTTTCTTTTTGTTTCTTGTGATTTTTTTCTGTGCGCTATTGAATTTTTTGTGATTAAGAAAGTAACAAGAATTAACAAAATAGGAATAAAAGCAATATGTAAACTAATTAAATAAGCCACAATACCAGCGGCTACAAAAGCCAAAATAGCTGTTAAAAACCAACCTCCAATAACATTTAAAACTCCGGCAACTCTATAAACTGCGCTTTCACGTCCCCAAGCTCTATCCGCTAAAGAAGTTCCCATAGCAACCATAAAAGTTACATAGGTTGTAGATAAAGGTAATTTCATAGAAGTAGCTATAGAAATTAACACACTTGCCATAATAAGATTTACAGATGCTCTTACTAAATCAAAAGCAGGCATTTCAAAGGTTTTAGATTTTGGTAACTTTATAACAGGTTTTTCGAATTTATTGTTAATGTAATTTTGAGTTTTGTTAGGAATAATATAATTAATACCTGTATTCATAAACATAGAAAAACGAACTACAAGGCGAGAAACAGTATTGGGTTGAAATTTTTCATGACCTTCTCCTTGTCTAGATAAATTAATACCAGTTTCAATAACAGATTTTGCTTTAGAAGATGTCCATAAGGTAATAACCATTATGGTACCAGCCAAAAGTAAAAGCCAAATATTAGAAGGTACTTTTTTTGCTAAGCTACTCATTGGGTACAACTCAGGATCAATACCAGAAATACTCCAAGCTTCATAAGAATTTAATGCAGCAATAGGTACACCAATAAAATTTACCAAATCGTTACCAGCAAAAGCCATTGCCAAAGAAAATGTACCAATACCAATAATTAAAACTAAAATATTGAGCTTAAAAACTTTGGTGATTAAATGAGAAACAGCTGTCCATAGTACAAAACTGATACAAATAATTTCTAGTGTATTTCCTTCTAAATATCCTTTTAAACTGCCATAAAATTGAGTTCCTTTTAATCCTTTTATAATAATAAAATAGGTAATTGCCGTAATGGCAAATCCCCCAAATAAGGAATTTATATAAGCGGGTCTACTTTCAAAATTAAAGGAATAAATAACCCTAGAGAAATATTGTACAATAGCACCAACAGTAAAAGCGACAATGACAGAGAGTAAAATGCCTACTATAATTTCTGATGCTGTATTGTAATTAATATAATTCCAAATTGCAGAAAGGTTTTCAGTATCACTTTGAGTAATCTTTATAATAGCAATAACTACCGCAGAACCCAATAATTCAAAAACAATAGAAACTGTTGTAGATGTTGGCATGCCAAGGGAATTAAAAACATCTAACAGTAAAATATCAGTAATCATAACCGCCATAAAAATATACATGACGTCTTGAAACATAAACATGTTAGGGTTAAAGATGCCTTTTCTTGCAACTTCCATCATGCCGCTAGAAGAAATTGCGCCAAAAAAGACTCCAACACTAGCAATAATCATAATATTTCTTACAGAAATAGCTTTAGAACCAATGGCTGAATTTAAGAAATTAACAGCATCATTACTGACGCCTACAACTAAATCAACAATAGCTAAAACAGCTAAAGCAATCAGCATTAAAATATAAGGATCTCCCATTTTTAGTTTTCATTTTTAAAAAAGCAAAGTTAAATACACAAGAAATTGATAGTGTTATCTTAATGTTATGAAATTTTTGCCAAATTCGCTGGTAAATTTATCATTTTAATTCATAAGAGACACTAACTAAATAAGAGAATTAAGAAGTGTTTGTGGTTAATTCTAATAACATTTAGTTAACATGTTTTTAACCCAAGCATAATTTATAGCTAACATTCAATTTACAGATGTGGGCCTACTTTTGTACCGTAAAATTTATATTTTAAAAATGAAGAAAATTCTATTGATTACTTTGTTAACATTGAGTCAGTTATTCACTGCCCAAGATAAAGGTACATTAAAAGGTTTATTAACCGATAAAGAAACAAATAACGAACCTTTGCCATTTGCGAACGTTCAAATAAAAGGCACTACAATAGGTACTACAACAGATTTTGATGGTAACTATACTTTAAAAGTGCCCGTAGGAAACCATATTGTAGTTTTTAGTTTTTTAGGATATAAAAGTGTTCAAAAAGCATTCACAATAAAAGCGGGAGAAACGATTACCCTAAATCAAATAATGTCTGCAGAGGAAGGTGTTGCGTTAGATGATGTGGTTATAAAAACAACGACAAGTAGAGAAAAAGAATCTGCTTTATTATTAAAGCAAAAAAAGGCAACAGTAATTGTTGAAAGTATTGGAGCAGAAAGACTAGCTAAAACAGGCGTATCTAATGCATCTAATGCCACAACCAAAATATCTGGTGTAACCAAAAGTGAAGGATCAGGAGATATTTATGTAAGGGGTTTAGGTGATAGATATTTATCAACTACAATGAATGGTTTACCGATTCCTTCTGATAATGTTGATAATAAAAACATTAACTTAAGTCTATTTTCAACAAATATTATAGAGAATGTTGGTGTTAGCAAAACTTATACGACCTCAAATTATTTAGATCAAGCATCTGGAAATGTAAATGTTGAGACCAAAGGTTACAGAAGAAAAGAGTTTTCTATAGGAGTTTCTGGCGGTTCTAATACAAACGTAATGGGGCAATTTGGTGATTTTAGAAGAACAATTATTACAGATGATGTAACCATGGGCTTCCATCAAAAGCAATTTGCTGTGCAAGATTTAATCACAAGACAAGGTTGGGATACTAGAAGTCAAAGTGCACCTATGAACTTTAGTGTTTCACTTTCTGGAGGTACAAAGTTTGATGTATTTGGTAAAGAATTGTCGGTTTTTGCAACTGCTTCCCATTCAAAAACATTTAATTATCAAACAGGTACTTTTAAAATAGCAAGGGCAAATATTGTTGAACAAATTTTTAATGATGTAGAAATATTTAGTTCAAATGTAAATACTACTGCGTATGCTAATGTTGGCTTAAAATTAAATGAAGATCATAAAATTAAGTTCAACTCTTTGTTTGTTGCAAAAAGTGTAGATTATTTATACGAGCAAGGTAGAAATGGTTTAGGTTTTGTATTTGAACAAGAACCAGAAGAAGATGGTGCTTTTGTAAGAGACCAAAACTTTAAACAAACATTGATGTTTGTAAATCAAATTCTAGGAGAACATAGTTTATTTGAAAATAATACCTTAAAATGGGCTGTTGGGTTCAACTTTATTTTAGCAGAAGAACCAAATAGAATTAGAAACGAAGTAACTATTTTAAATCCTACATCGGTTCAATACGCAAATAATAGTGCTTTTCAACAAAGAAAGTCTAGCCAAAAAATCGAGGATAATGAAATCAACGCATACATAAAAGATGGTTGGTCTTTAGGTGAAAAAGATGAAGATGATGACTTGCCATTTAAATTAAACTTTGGGGCAAACTACAGACATAAAGAGAGAACATTTAGCTCTCTTTTTATTGGAGTGGATGCAGAAGGTTTTCAAGTGCCTAGTGTAGATGATTTTTCTTTAACTTTTACATCAACAGGTTTTAATAATGGTTTAAGATTGGTAGAAAGAACAATAGATAGATATAATGGTACTTTTGATGCTTTAGCAGGTTTTGTAGATTTTGATTTTAAGTTTAATAAGTTTACAGGTAATGTTGGTGTTCGATATGAAAGAGATGAAATTTTTGTAGAATGGGATGTTGCTAACTTTCAAGGAAGAACAGGTTCTTTAAATAGAGATTACAATAACTTAAACCCAAGTATAAACCTAAAATACGAGTTAGATGATAGAAATTTTGTTCGTTTTGCAACAAGTATTTCGCAAACGCTACCAGAATTTAAAGAATTTGCACCTTTCGAATATGTGTCTCCAACAGGAAGGGTCACAAAAGGAAACCCAGATATAGAAAGATCTAATGTGTATAACGTAGATTTAAAATGGGAATTTTACCCAACTAGTGAAGAATTAATTTCTGCAACAGCATTTTATAAGAAAATTGAAGACCCTATCAACCTAGCACAAGCTAGAGGTTCTGCAGGTATTTTCCAATTTAACAATACGGGAGATGAGGCTAATATTTTTGGAATAGAGGTAGAAGGTAGAGTAGGCTTTTTAAAAAATGAAGATGAAGAGAATTTACTAAACTTAACAGGTAACGTAACTCAAATGTGGCTAACACAAGACTTGTTAACCAACTTTCAATATAATAATAAAACAGAATCATCATTACAAGGAGCATCAGACTTTATTATAAATAGTACATTATCGTATAGCAACAAAAAAGAAAGAGAGTTTATAGCAACGTTATCTGGTAATTATTCTTCTGATAAAATATTTGCTTTGGGTAGCCCAGAAAGTTTTGCAAGTAGCGATACATTATTTAATGATGAAATTATAGAAAAAGGCTTTGTGACTTTAGACTTGGTGCTAAGTAAAGAAATTACAGAAAAATTAACAGCAAGAGTTATTGGAAGAAACCTTTTAAATCCTTCAATAGAGCAAACCCAAGATATTAGAAACATAAATACAGGCATAACGAATACCGAAACTGTTTTACAATATAAAAAGGGTAGTCAATTATCATTGAATTTAAAATACACTTTTTAAAAGATAAGAACTATATCTTTTCTAAATTCAAAAAAATCGATTTTTGACCTAATGGTTAAAAATCGATTTTTTTTGGCATAACAATAAGTTAACAAAAATCAATTTTTTCTTTTTAACATTAACAATCACTTAATATTTACTTAAAGTACAAGCAAACAATTAGTATCATTTTTGTAGAAAATTAAAACAAAACAATTAATAAAATTAAACGATGAAAAATTTAAAATTTTTATTTCTTTTCGCTACAATCTTAGGATTGACATTTACAAGTTGTAGCAGCGATCCAGATCCAATTATTACTGTAGATTCTCAAGTAATAGAGAATCTTAAAAACGGAATTATGAACGGGGCATTAGATGAAAACTATACCTTAGATGCTTCTATTACTTATACTTTATCTGGTTCTTTTTTAATTCAAGATGATGTAACGCTTAATGTGCCTGCAGGAACTCAAATTAATGCTGTAGCTGGGGGTGTAGATACTTATATTGCTGTTTTACAAGGTGGTAAAATTAATGTTAATGGTACCATAGGAAGCCCTGTAATTATGTCGTCAACAAATAGTGCTCCTGGAGATTGGGGAGGTTTAACTTTATGTGGTAAAGCTACTACAACAGCTGGTGCCAATGCATCAGCAGAAGTTGGTGGTTTTGTTTATGGAGGTTCAACAGATAACGACAGTTCAGGTATTATTAGAAACTTAATTATTAGAGGAACTGGTGCAGCTATTAATGCAGAGTCAGAGTATAATGGTGTCTCTTTTTATGCGGTTGGTTCAGGAACAGTAGTAGAAAATTTAGCGGTTATTGATGGTGCAGATGATGGTGTTGAGTTTTTTGGTGGTACCGTATCTGTAACAAATCTTTATTTAGAAAATAACGAAGATGATTCAATAGACTGGACAGAAGGTTGGAACGGAACCGTAACAAACTCATACATTGTAAATACAAAAGCAAATTTCTCTACAGTGGTTGAAGCTGATAAAGAAAACGGAAATCCTAAATTAATAAACTTAACGGCAGTTTCTTCTGTTGGTGGTACAGCTTTGCAATTTAAAAAACAATCTGGTGCAACAATTACTGGTTTATCTTTAGTGGGTTATGATGTTACTGTAGATATGGCAGATGATGGACCATTAGCAAACATAATTATTGATGGTGCAACTGCTGATCCTGCATTAAGTTATAATGCTCCAGCTACCGTAGATGTTGCATTATTTTCTTGGGCTAGTGCAGAACTTACAGAAGTTGTAGATTTAAGCGGTACATTAAGTACTTCGCTAACCTTAGATAGTTCTAAAAAATATAGATTAAGTTCTTCTTTTATAGTTGAAGCTAATGGTAAATTAACTATTCCTGCTGGAACAAAAATTAGTGCTAGATCTGGTGGTGTAGATGTTTATTTAGCTGTTTTAATCGATGGTGAAATAGACATTCAAGGAACTACTTCAAATCCTGTAGTAATGTCTTCAACTAACGGAGAGCCTGGTGATTGGGGTGGTTTAACAATTTGTGGTAAAGCAACTACAACATCTGGAGCAAATTCAACAGCTGAGGTTGGTGGTTTTGTGTATGGAGGAACTACTGATGATGATAGTTCTGGTTCAATCAAAAACTTAGTAATTAAAGGTACAGGTGCTGCAATTAACTCAGAATCTGAATATAATGGAATTTCTTTCTATGCAGTTGGTTCTGGAACTATTATAGAAAACATAGCGGTTATAAATGGTGCAGATGATGGTGTTGAGTTTTATGGTGGTGCAGTATCTGTAACAAATCTTTACTTAGAAAATAACGAAGATGATTCTGTTGACTGGACAGAAGGTTGGAGTGGAACGGTAACAAATACGTATATTTCTCATACCATACCAAACTTTTCTACTGCATTTGAGGCAGATAAAGAAAACGCAAATCCTATATTTACCAATGTAACTGCTATTTCTACTACAGGTGGAATTGCGCTACAATTTAAAAAACAATCTGGAGCAACAATCACAAATTTATATTTATCAGGATATGATACAAATATAGATATGGCTGATGATGGACCTTTAGCAAACGTAATTATTGATGGTGCTGCAGCAGTATTAACGGGTACTTACAATTCTGGTTCTCAAGTGGATATTTCTAGCTGGACTTGGATTGAAGCTGAATTATAAGAAGTAAAGTAAAAAAAAGCTATCTTATCAAAGGTGGTCTAAAATTTAATTTTTAGATCATCTTTTTTTTTGATTTAGTTCTCCCCTTATTCAGCGTCATTTTTATAACTAAAAGAGTCAAAAAGTACATAATTTTCTTTAGTTGTCGCTACATCGCCCATAAAATGTAAGTTCTCTAAACTATTATGAACTCTAAAACCAATGCTGCTTTTTACTTTGGTTTGTAAGGTTTTTACCAAACTATTATTGATCGTCCATTTTACCAAATAGAAACCATCAACGTCCATCAACTCCATTTCGAAATCAGCATAAGCATTCATTTTCACAGAAAAGTGACTAGAATTGGATGGTGAAAATTGCGAAACACAGTACACAATGGCCTCATCATCTTTTAGATTGATTTTTTTTCTATCGTCCTTATTCCCGGATCCAATCTCAAAATCAAATTCATATTCTTTTTTTTCATTGTGATATAAAAAGGCGCCAATACTAACTTTTTCATACAAGGTAAATTTAGGTACAAAGATGCGCCATTTATAAGTTCCGGTAGTAAACCCTTTTTTTTGCGTTCTTACTTTTACACGATCGGTGGTATTTGCTCTTGTTGTTATTTTAAGGTGCTTGTTTTCTAGGGAGTAAGATGCAGGACTTTTCCAAGAATTGTTTTCCCAATCTTTTTGAAATTTTTCTAAATCATCAAAATTTTCTTTAAAAGAATCCCTTTCTTTCATAAATACAGTATTGAGTGAATTACAGCCAAATAGCACAATGCTGCATAAAATAAGTAAGCGATTTCTTAAGTTGAGAATCATTTTTTTAGGCGATTAAAATTTACTCATTCATTTAAGAGTATGTAAAAATAGGATAAATTTTAAAATCTATCGTTCAAGAATTTTTACGATAGTAGCGTAGTAGTAGCAAAAATCGTCAAATTGGCAATAGAATTATAGCCTTTATATTTTACTAAAATTGGTTTTTGCGCAGTGCTATAAGCAATAAAAGTCTATTTAATGATATTGTTTTAAAACAACTTTTTCTAATAAATTCAAAAAGTTTAGAATGGCTAACTTTTTCTTTCCTCTAAAAGTATCTTTTGCATTTGTTTTACGCTTACAGTACTTCCGTCATGGCTCCATCCTGGAGGTCCAAAAACATACATTGCTTTATGATACCAATTGCTAGATTTTTTGGTATCGTTCCAAATATCTTTGTATTCGTGAGTTAAAATAACCCAAGGATTGTAGGAGTTTGGTGCTTTTGTAACCCCATATTGAATATCAATTTCTTCGTCTAACTCTTTCCATGTTCCGAAAATTCTGTCAAAAATATTTAAAAAACCACCATGATTTTTATCCATATATTCCACATTTTTTGCGTGATGTACTTGATGCATGGTATGGGTGTTAAAAATGACATCGACAAACTTTAATTTAGGAATGTAAACAGAATGCAATTGAAATTGCCATAATGCTTCAATACCTAAACAAACCACCACCATTTCTGGCGGAAAACCAATAGCCGGAAGCCACATATAAAAAAACGGTTTGTACAAAATAGTAAACCAACCATTACGAACTGCAGTGCCTAAATTAAAATTATCTGAAGAGTGATGCACAATGTGTGCCGCCCAAAGAAAGCGTACCATATGATTTTGTCTGTGAAACCAATAATAGCTAAAATCATCTAAAAACTGACAAATAAGCCAAACATACCAAGCATATCCAAAAGATTCCCATCCCATAATATTGGTGCGAACACCTTCTACTAAAGGATTAAAAACTTCATACACATAATTAAAAATGATAATGGCAGATATAGTTTTAATCAGTGGTGCCAAAACCGCAGAACCAATACCCATGGTTAAACTCGAAGCTAAGTCTTTCCAGTTATAAAGTTCTTTTTTTTCGGTTGTTTTACTGTACGTAAGTTCTAATAAAATGAGCCCTAAAAAACAGGGAACGCCGTAGACAAGCGGGTTTGTAAAATCCATTATTTTAAATATTTTTATTGACGATTATTTTTTAACCAAATTCTAATCTCTTTTCTTAAAGATTGCTCTGGTTTTGGTAGGGGAATTGTTTTACCGAATTGCTTACTTCGATTAAATTTAGAAAATGTAATTTTTAACTGTTTCCATTCCTCAGGATACACGGATAAAAACGCATTGAACATATTTTGTTCAGTTTGTTTTTCTTGAAGTTTATTAAAAATAAGTTGAAATTTTTCCCCTTGGTTTAAAAGCATCGTGTAAATATAAAGAGAAAAAAAAAGAAAACTACTTTTGGTATAGGGCTTATTTTAAGAAATCAATAAAAATTATTTTTACAGCTTTGTTTTGTCTTTCTTAAGTTGCTTCTCTAAAACAGTATTTACAGCATCTGTTATGTCTTTTGCTAGGGATGCAACCTGCTCAGCTGCAGCAATATTGTTTTGAGGTCTTTGAATGACAATAGGGCTAATTTGTATGGCAATTTCAATAATTAATTTCTTGTATTCTTTATCAGATAGTTTAAAGTTCATTGTTTTTTTTGATTACAATTTACAAGATAAAGAAGGTAAAGAGTTTAAAATATAATTAATTAATTGTAAAGGATTCTGAATGTAATAACACATACTTCATGGCTTTTGCTTTTAACAAACACTCTTCATATTCTTTTTCAGGAATTGATTTTGCAGTAATTGCGCCACCCACAGAATACGAGATATATTTTTTCTCCTCATTATAAAGAATACTTCTAATCACTACATTAAAATCGAAATCACCATCTGGAGTAAAATAACCAATAGTTCCAGAGTACAATCCGCGTTTTGTTTCTTCTAAATTTTCTATAATTTTCATGGCAGAAAATTTGGGAGCGCCCGTCATGCTTCCCATCGGAAAGGTGCTTTTGATTACTTCTACAGGATGCATTGTTTCTTCAATTTCAGAAACCACCGTAGAAATCATTTGATGTACTTGTTTAAAAGAATAGACTTTGCACAACTCTTCAACTTTTACGGAACCTATTTTTGCTGTTTTTGATAAATCGTTTCTTACCAAATCTACAATCATCACATTTTCAGAACGTTCTTTAATATCTCTCGATAAATCGGATGCAATTTGTTGATCATCAATGGCACTTCGCAAACGTTTTGCAGTACCTTTAATAGGTTGAGAAATAATTTTTGAACCTTTTTTCATTATATATCTTTCTGGCGATGAACATAAGGCATATTGATGTTCCATTTTTAAGAAAGCCGCAAATGGAGGTTCTGAGATGTTGTTTAAATGTTGATACACATGAAAAGGATTGATGGCGCTATTTTCAGCATAAAATTCTTGACAAAAGTTAGCTTCATAAATATCACCTCTTTTAATATGATCTAAAACTTTGTTTATTTTCTGGTAATATTCATCTTTATGAATTCGCAGTTTTATTTTAATATCGTTTTCTAAATTTTTAGAGGATCTTTCTATAGTGTTCGTATTACAGATTGTTTTAAAATCTTCTTCCATTTCATCATCCACCATATTTAAATAATGAAACTCAACCGAATTTCCTTTGATAAAAAATAATTTTTGTGGTTGAAAAAAGTATAAATCGGCAAAATCTAACCCATCAAAATTGGCAGAGTAAAGTTGCTCCACATCATTTTTAACATCATAAGAAATATAGCCAAAAATATAATCTTTTGTGATGGATTGATATTCTTTTAATTTTTCAAAAGCATTGTGGTAATCCGTTTTTATAGAAGTGAATTCTTCAACAGCCAAAGCGCAATTAAAACTAGTGTACTGTTGTTTGTAGTTATTAGAATCTAACCATACAACCGTTTCAAATTGTTGGGCCCACTGCAATAATCGACCTTTAAATTTTTGAACATTTTTAACAGGATAAGTTTTTTTGGTTCTCTGCATATGGTAAGCAAAAAGACCTCACCCGGTTTTTAAAACGGGTGAGGTCTATAGATGAATATTACTAATTTTAAGCATTTAATGGTTTTCCATCCCATGCCGCTTTTGCAGCTTCTTTTACCGCTTCAGAATACGTTGGGTGGCCATGGCAAATTCTGGCTAAATCTTCTGCAGATGCTCTAAATTCCATGGCAACCGCAGCTTCCATAATTAAATCTGCAACACGTGCACCGACCATATGTACTCCTAAAATTTCATCTGTTTTTTTATCAGCCAAAACTTTTACAAAACCATCAATATCTCCACTTGCCCGAGATCTTCCTAAAGCGCGCATCGAAAATTTACCCGCTTTATACTCTATTTTTGCATCTTTTAATTCTTGTTCGGTTTTACCAACCGCAGCAGCTTCTGGCCACGTATATACAATACCGGGAATTAAATTATAATCAATATGTGGTTTTTCACCGGCTAAATACTCTGCAACCACAACACCTTCTTCTTCTGCTTTGTGCGCAAGCATGGCACCTTTTACAACATCGCCAATGGCATAAATATTTTTAACATTAGTTTGCAAATGATCGTTTACAGCAACTTGCCCGCGTTCATTTACCTCCACGCCAACTTTGTCTAAACCTAAACCTTCTGTATATGCTTTTCTTCCTACAGAAACCAAGCAATAATCACCAGAAAATTCTATTTCTCTATCTTTTTTATCCGTTGCTTTTACAACAATAGTATCTCCGTTTCTTTCAACAGAATTTACTTTATGACTCGTTGCAAATTTAATTCCTTGCTTTTTAAATACTTTTTGTAATTCTTTAGAAACATCGGCATCCATTCCTGGAACAATCTTATCCATGTATTCTATAACGGTAACATCTGCACCTAGTCGCTTGTATACAGAGCCCAATTCTAAACCAATGACACCGCCACCAATTACAATTAAATGTTTGGGCACTTCTTTTAATTTTAAAGCTTCTGTAGATGTAATTATACGATCTTTATCGAGTTGTATAAAGGGTAAGTTTGCTGGTTTTGATCCGGTTGCAATAATAATATTAGTTCCTTCAATGATTTCTGAAGTCGCATCATTTTTTGTGATTTTTACATGAGTGGCATCTTCAAAAGAACCCATGCCTTCAAAAACATCAATATTATTTTTATCCATTAAATATTTGATTCCGCCAGTGGTGGTTTCTACAACATTGGCTTTTCTTGCCACCATTTTGGTAAAGTCGAATATTGGTTTTTCTACAGAAATTCCGTGCTCTTCAAAATGATGAACAGCATCATAATAATGATGCGAAGAATCTAGTAATGCTTTAGACGGTATGCAGCCTACATTTAAACAAGTTCCGCCTAAAGTTGCATATTTTTCAACGAGTGCTACTTTTTTTCCTAATTGTGATGCTCTAATTGCGGCAATGTATCCTCCAGGTCCTGAACCAATAACAATAATATCGTATTTCATGAGATGTTTTTAATTGAAAATCAAACAAAAATAAGCATATTTTTATAGAATACTGATGGAAGTTAGTAGATTTACGTTCTATATTTATTAAATTTACATTTAATATGATCTAAAAATTTATCCAATGAATATTCTTAAAAAAATAGGAATCGTTATCATCGTTGCATTGCTAACTGCACAGTTTTTTGGTCCTGAAAAAAATGATGGAGAATTAGATACTGTGAATGCATTTATTGCAGAAACAAACCCGCCAAAAGACGTTTTAAAAATTTTAAATACTACGTGTTTCGATTGTCATTCTTCGAAGACTAATTATCCTTGGTATAATAATATAACACCGGTTAATTATTGGCTAGATGAGCATGTGCAAGATGGAAAAAAACATTTAAATTTTTCTGAATGGAGTTCTTATTCTTTAAAAAAGAAAGAACATAAAATGGATGAGTTGCATGAAGAAGTGGCAGAAAAAGAAATGCCTTTAGACTCTTACACTTGGACTCATGAAGATGCAAACTTAACACAAGAACAAATTGATGCAGTAGTTACTTGGGGTAAAAAAGTGCAAGCAGATTACAAAGCGCAAATGGGTGCAAAGTAATTGGAACAACATGTTTTAATTATTGGAACAGTTTGGGTAGAACCAAATTCTTCTGCTGCTGGCAGTAGAATGTTGCAGTTAATAGCGTTGTTTTTAAAACAACAATTTAAAGTAACCTTTGCATCAGCATCGCAAAAATCAGAGAATGCGGCAGATTTAAAAGCTTTAGGAATTGATGAGGTTTCTATTGCACTAAATGCGTCTTCTTTTGATGTGTTTGTGCAATATTTAAAGCCTACAATTGTTGTTTTTGATCGGTTTATGACCGAAGAACAGTTTGGTTGGCGAGTGACGGAAAGTTGCCCAAAAGCAATCCGAATTTTAGATACAGAAGATTTGCATTTTTTAAGAAAAGTTCGTCATCAGCAGTTAAAGAAAGGAACAAAATTCACAAACGAAGTTTTATTAAATTCTAAGGATGCAAAAAGAGAAATTGCAGCTATTTTGCGGTGCGATTTGTCTTTAATTATTTCAACTTATGAAATGGATTTGCTAAAAACTGTTTTTAAGATTGATGAAAATATTCTCTATTATTTGCCTTTTTTATTCCATAAAATCGATCAGAATCATATTAAAAAGTGGAAGCCTTTTAAAGATCGGAACCATTTTGTGTTTATTGGTAATTTCTTTCATAAACCGAATGTTGATGCCGTAATTACTCTAAAAAAAGAAGTTTGGAGTACGATTAGAAAAATGCTACCCAAAGCAGAACTACATATTTACGGCGCGTATTTAAATCAACAAATACAACAACTAGAAAATAAAAAAGAAGGTTTTATGATTAAAGGTTTTGCAGAAAACTCTCAAGAAGTCATCGAAAAAGCAAAAGTAGTTTTAGCACCTTTACGATTTGGAGCCGGTATAAAAGGAAAATTATCGGAAGCTATGATTTGCGGAACGCCAAGCGTTACAACGGTTATTGGAGCGGAAGGAATGCATAAAAACATACCTTGGAATGGATTTATAACAAACGATTTTGAGGAATTTTCGAGGAAAGCTGTTCAATTATATCAAGATGAAAAATACTGGAAGAATGCTCAAAAGAACGGAGTTGAAATTATCAATAAAATATATGATAAAGAGAAATTGAGTCCACTTTTTATAGACCGACTCGAAGAAATTCAGGGTAATTTAGAAGCGCATAGAACTCAGAATTTTTTAGGGAATTTGTTGCAACTTCAAACATTACAAGCTACAAAGTATATGAGTAAATGGATTGAAGCTAAAAATAAGCTGTAGTATAACGTTCTGTTTTTTGAATATTTAGTTGATTAAAATAGTCGTTTATGCATGGTTGATTTACTACCATTTATTATTTTTTATAAAAAGTAAGCTAAAAAGAAGGGATTTATTAGAGTTTTATATTTCTAAAATAGTAGTAAAACATCAAATTACGAACTTCTTTGTTTATCGAGCTTTTGTAATAGTATTTCTTTATTGATCGGTTTTGTAATGTAATCACTACACCCTGCATCGATGGCTTTTTCATTATCGCCCGATAAAGCATAGGCAGTTTGTGCAATGATTGTAACGTCTTTATTAAATTCTCTTATTTTTTTGGTCGCTTCATACCCATTAAGAATTGGCATTTTAATATCCATCAATATGACATCAATATCAGGATGCTTTTTACACAATTCAATAGTTTCAATACCTGTTTTGGCATGGATTAATTCTTTGGCTATATTTTTTAAAATGGTAGAAATGTATAAATAGCTAACATAATCGTCTTCAGCAATTAAAATTTTGAGTTTATTGGAGGTTGTAGCTTTGTGTCCTGAGGTATTTTCAAATTCGTTTTTATTCATATCTCTATATTTTCAGAGTTTTATTTTTTTGTTTGTATTGGAATGTTAAAATAAAAGGTAGTACCAATTCCAACTTCGGATTCTACCCATAATTTACCGCCTAAAAGTTCTACGTAGGCTTTTGAGATTGTTAAACCCAAACCAGAGCCTTCAAAAGCACGAACGTCGCTAATATCTGCTTGTGTAAATCTGTTAAAAATAGCTTTTAGCCTTTTTGTCGGAATACCAATTCCTGTGTCTTTTATAGAAGAGGTAAGTAGTTTGTCTTTTTTATCAATAGTAATTTCTATACTTCCATGGTCGGTAAATTTTAAGGCATTTTTTATTAAATTTATGAAAACACCATTTATTTTCCGAAAATCAGAGGTAATTATACCCTCATTTTTTGGTATCAAATTTTGAAGTTTTAAAGCGATTCCTTTTTTGCTGGCTTCCGCTTTAAAAAAAAGATAAATATTTTCTATTTCTTTAGAGATATTAAACGCTTTCAGAGTCACCTCCATTTGACCTGTTTCAATTTTTGAGATATTTATAATATCATTTACCGTATTTAACATACGATTTCCACTCTTTTCAATAATTTTTACATAGGTTTTCTTATCTTCATCTTTTAGTTCAGGTTGTTGTAATAAAGAGGTAAAACCAAGAATACCATTCATAGGCGTTCTAATTTCATGACTCATATTGGCTAAAAAAGCGGATTTTAATTGATCAGATTCTTCAGCCTTTTCTTTTGCTTTTGTTAACGCCCTTTCAATATTTTTTTGTGATGTTATATCTTGAAAAACTCCGTTTAACTTCGCGGGTTTGCCGTTATTCATGGTTACAATACAAGTTGTTCGTACATTTATTACGCGCCCTTTTTTTGTATATATTTGAAGATCTAAATCATATCCTTTGCCCGTTTTTATCGCTTCTTCTAGGGCTTTTGAAACGATTTCTTGAGATTTTGGTAAAAAAAGCGATACACCGTCATCTACGGTTGGGGTATGTTCTTCTGGAGAGGTGTCAAGAATTCGATAGGTTTCATCTGTCCAAAATAAATTATTTGTTATCAGATCTAATTCCCATCCTCCTAGTTTAACACTAGCCTGAGAAATATTAAGCATGTCAATACTTCTTTTTAATTCAGTTTCAGTTTTTTTTATGTAAGCGATATCTATAAAATTTATGACGATACCCTCTATTTGTTTTTCTTGTGTAATATAGGGTGAAATTTTTACTAAATAATAATTCCCTGTCGAATCCATGACTTCCTCTTCGATGGTATGTTGCTCGTCTAATGCTTTTTTTGAGTTAACCAAAATCGTATCTTTGATGGTGCGGCTAAAGTTAGAAGCAAAAGTAGTAATGGGTCTGCCATAATCTGATTCTTCAAGATTAAAAAGATCTTTTAAGGAGGGTGTAAACCTTCTAATACATAATTGAGTATCTAAAAATAAGGTGCCTATTTCGCTGCTGTTAAAAACATTATTAATGTCATTCGTTGATAATTGTAATTTTTTGTTAGCTTCTTGTAACTCTGAATTTACAGTGTACAATGCTTCATTTACCGATTGAAACTCTTCATTTGTGCTTTGTAATTCTTCATTAGAGGCCATTAACTCTTCATTAGAAGATTGGAGTTCTTCATTACTAGTCTCTAGCTCTTCAACTACATTTTGTAATTCAGTTTTGGTTGCTGTTAACTCATTTTCTAAATATTCATGTCTTGCTTGAAAAATCTCATCATAGGGTACATCCTTAATTTCTAGAATGTTTATATCAGCTTTTACGTTTTTACTAAACTCTAATACATAGGTATCTTGTAGGTCTTTATTATCTTTGGGTTTGTATATGGTGATATCAAATTTATAGGTATAATTTTCGTACTGATTAACAATATCTTTAATAGAAATATCTTTTTGTTCACTTTCTAAGCGCCTGATACCATTTCTTATAATTGTAGCAATTTGTGGACTAACATTTTTTAATAAGTTTCTTTGAAATAAACCTGCATTATGAGACAATCTTTTTCCGGCATCGCCGCTAATAAAAATAATATTATATTCTTTATCAATAAAAATAGCATCTGGGCTAAACTTGGTACTTAAATATCTATGAAATACAAGTTCAGGATTTTCTGGGTTGTTATAGGTTTTACTGAAAGATGTTCGTTTTGGAGTTTTAAAATTAGGGATACTCTCAGGATTATAAATATCTGCCTTTGATATCAGAGATTTCTCTTCGTTAATATTTTGAAAAATTTTCCATTTAACGTCTATCGTTCTAAATTTTTTTGAGATGCCTTCTAGTGATTCGCTGTTGCCTAAAAATAAGTATCCAAATTTATTTAAAGAAAAATGAAAACGTTTCATTATTTTAGATTGCACCTTATTGTTTAAATAAATTAACAGATTACGACAGGTAATTAAATCCATTTTAATAAATGGTGGATCTAAACAAACATTATGATTCGAGAACACAATCTTTTCTCGTATTCGTTTTGATATTTTAATTTTTGAGCCTAATTTTATAAAATATTGTTCTAAATGCTCTTTACGAATCTCGTTAACAGTATTGATATGAAATTCGCCTAAACTAGCGGCATTTAGGGCTATGCCATCGATGTCTGTAGCAAATATTTTAAAATCAAGATGTAGCTTTTTAGCCCTTATATATTGGTCAATTAATATGGCAATTGAATATACTTCCTCGCCTGTAGAGCAACCAGCGCACCAAACGCGTAACGGTTTACTTTTATGTATAGAATTACAGATTGTGGGTATAATCTTGGTTTCCATGAGATGAAATGCCTCATCATCTCTAAAAAATCGAGTAACATTAATTAAAAAACTTTGTTTTAATGCTTTTTTTTCTGATTCATTACTTAAAAGAAATGTATAGTAGTCGTTTAGTTCCTCGATATTATTAATACCCATTCTTTTTTTAATACGTCTTAAAAGGGTATTTCTTTTATATTCCCTGAAATCTGTGCCAGAATGCTTATAAACTGCAGTTAAAATGGATTCAATTAAGAAGTCGGATGATTTTGAAGTATATTCTTTAGAAGATAAAGATAAGCTAATAATCGGTAACTTTTGGAGAGTTTTCCCTATGTCTTCTGGTTTTAAAATAAAATCTGCATTCTTGGTCGCTAAGGCAGCATTTGGCATACCATTAAATTGGGCCGAATTAGGTTCTTGAACCATTACAACACCGCCACCTTCTTTTATGGTTTTAATACCTCGAGAACCATCAGAACCAGTTCCTGAAAGTATAATTCCTATTGATTTTTCTTTATATTCTTCTCCTAATGTATGAAAAAATATATCTATAGGTAAATTAAGGTTGTATTTTGGCTCTTTGTCTACAAGATATAATTCTCTCCCTTTTATGCGTAAATTACTATTCCTTTCGTTTAGGTAGATGCAGTTCGGCTTAATGGTTAGTTTATCTTGGGCAATATAGATTTTCATGCTTGTATGCTTGCTTAACAACTCGGGCATTAGGCTTACAAAATCTGGAGATAAATGTTGAATAATTACGAAAGCCATTCCGGTATTACTAGGCGTATGATCAAATAATTCTTTAAGTGCATTTAGCCCACCAGCTGATGCACCAATACCCACAACGTGTAAATCTGAATTATTCTTTTTCATTATTTTTATGAATTAGGGTATAATGACATAAAAAACTCTTATGATTTAATATTTTTCTAAAATATATCCGTGATTCTTTTCGGTAAGTGTAAAACAAATACTTGTTCAAAAAAGGTTTGTACTACATCTTTCTTTGTTGAAAGCTAAATTAAGGAAAAAATCAATTGATAAATTTTTTTTTTAAAAAAATCAATTGTTAGAAGGGAAAAGACATGTTTTTTAGATTTGTATGTAGTACACAAAACTAAAAAGTCTTAAAAATTAAATAAGTAAAATCGATTGTTTAGGTAATATGAAAAATTAAATAAGCAATCGATTTTCTAATTGTAAAATATAGAACTTAAATTAAACCAGCTCTTTTTAAGAGCGCATCTGGTTTAGGTTCTTGTCCTCTAAAACGTTTGTATAATTCCATTGGTTTTTCTGTACCACCTTTTGATAATACATGTTCTTTAAATTTAGAGGCAACTTCTTTATTAAAAATTCCTTTCTCTAAGAAGTATTCAAAAGCATCAGCATCTAAAACTTCTGCCCATTTATAAGAATAATAACCAGCAGAATAGCCTCCTTGAAAAATATGGGAAAAAGATGAGCTCATACAGTTTTCTAAAACATCTGGATAGAGTTTCGTCTCAGCAAAAGCTTTGGTTTCAAATTCTTTTATAGATGTTACTTTTGATGGATCTTGAGAATGCCAGCTCATGTCTAACAATCCAAAACTTAATTGACGTAATGTTTGCATGCCTTCATGAAAACTAGCGGATTCCTTAATTTTTTCAACATATTTCATCGGGATGATTTCACCTGTTTCATAATGTTTGGCAAACAATTCTAAAGCTTCTTTTTCATAACACCAGTTTTCTAAAACCTGACTTGGTAATTCAACAAAATCCCAAGAAACAGAAGTTCCAGACAAGCTGTTATAAGTTGTCTTTGCCAACATGCCATGCAGCGCATGACCAAATTCATGAAACAAGGTAGTCACTTCGTTAAAGGTTAACAAAGAAGGTTTGGTTGCTGTAGGTTTTGTAAAATTGCAAACAATGGAAACATGAGGTCTTTCATCAATATTATTTTTAACTTGTTGCGATTTATAACTCGTCATCCAAGCGCCATTTCTTTTTCCTTTTCTGGGATGAAAATCAGCATAAAAAACCGATATAAAATTGTCTTCTGAATCTGTGACGTGGTAAGTTTTTACATCTTCGTGATATTTGTCAATCGTAGTAACTTCTTCAAATTTTAAATCATACAAACGATTTGCAATTTCAAAAACACCTGCAATAACATTTTCTAATTTAAAATAAGGTTTTAAAATTTCTTGATCTAAATCGAAAATTTCTTTTTTTAATTTTTCTGAATAATATGCGCTATCCCACTTTTGAAGTTGATCTATAGCATCTAATTTTTTTGCGTAATTTTCTAAATTTTTAAATTCACGTTGCGCAGCAGGCTTGGCTTTTTTCAGTAAATTATTAGAAAATTCAATAACTTTTTCTGGGTTTTCTGCCATTCTTTCTTCTAAAACAAAATGCGCATGGGTTTTATATCCTAATAAATTGGCTCTTTCATGGCGCAGTTTTACAATTTCTAAAACTATTTTTTCATTGTTAAATTCGTTGTCTTGAAACGCTTTTTTACCCCCAGCAATGGCCATTTTTTTGCGCAATTCTCGATTGTCTGCATAGGTTAAAAACGGAATATAACTTGGGTAATCTAATGTAAAAATATACCCTTCTTTTTCTTTTGATTTAGCAACTTCTGCCGCAGCTTCTTTTATAGATTCGGGTAATCCGGATAGCTCTTTTTCATCGGTTATATGTAATTCAAAAGCATTGGTTTCTGCTAAGACATTTTCCCCGAATTTTAATGATAATTTAGAAAGTTTAGCATCTATCTCGCGTAGTTTATTTTTATCATCATCTTTTAAATTTGCACCATTTCTGGTAAAACCTTTGTATTGTTTTTCTAACAACATGCTTTGTTCAGCAGTTAAATCTAGCGTTTCTTTACTATCAAAAACAGCTTTTACTCTTTTAAATAAGGCTTCATTTAGGGTGATGTCATTTCTAAATTCACTTAGCCAAGGTGATATTTCTTGGGCAATTTTCTGAATTTCATCATTGGTTTCGGCAGCATTTAAATTGAAAAAAATACTTGTAATTCGGTTGAGTTTTTCGCCTGTAAAATCTAAAGCAACCGTGGTGTTTTCAAAACTAGGTGCATCAGGATTTTGGACAATTTTAGCAATTTCTAATTTTGCCATTTCAATTCCTTTTTGAATAGCCGTTATATAGTGTTCCGTTTTTATTTTTGAAAACGGAGCCGTATTAAAATCTTTTAAAAGTGGATTCATTCTAGTAAGTTCAGAGTTTAAAGTTTTAAATTCAATATTTTATTTATTGAATTTTAATTCTTAGCGTTTTTATTATGCAAATTTATGTCACAAATTCATGAATATGTGTAAAATATTTCATAAAAATAATTTCTATAATCTATAAATTTTACTTAAAAGACTGCTTCTAAATAGTTTCTGTTCGAGTGCAGTTAAGGTTTTTTATACTCAAGTAAACATTTTTATTTTCTTACGCGTTTAGACGCTTGCTCAACCTTTAGTTTTAGGCCTTCTTTGTAGGTTATAATTTTGTCTAAAACACATTGGTCTGAAGTTCCGATAATTTGAGCGGCTAAAATGCCTGCGTTTTTTGCACCATCTAACGCTACAGTTGCCACAGGAACGCCTCCTGGCATTTGTAAAATAGATAAAACAGAATCCCAACCATCAATAGAATTCCTACTTTTTACAGGAACACCAATAACTGGTAACGGACTCATACTTGCCACCATACCAGGTAAATGAGCGGCGCCACCTGCGCCAGCAATAATTACTTTGATGCCTCGTAAATGAGCATTTTTAGAATATTCAACTAATTTTTCGGGTGTTCTGTGTGCAGAAACAATATCAACTTCTATTTGAATGTCAAAACTTTCTAAAATGTCAATAGCTTCTTGCATTATTGGAAGATCTGAATCGCTTCCCATTATTATTCCTATCATACTATTAGTTTTTTATTTCTTTTGAAAAAGAAATTTTAAATTTGTTTTGAACTACCGAGTAAACTTAGGTAGTTCATTTTTATATTTTAAGTACGTGTAAATTTTGCATATACTGAGTTTTCTATAATTTTGAACTATTGCATTTTTTGCACTAAATCAAATTTATTTAGAAATCACTCTAATCGTTTCTTTCACTTTTTGCGCAATCGCTCTAGCGGTATCAATATCAGCATTTACAATCGTTACATGACCCATTTTACGAAAAGGACGTGTTTCTTTTTTTCCATAAATATGAGGTGTAACGCCGTCAATTCTTAAAATTTCTTCAATATTTTTATAAACCACTTCTCCAGAAAACCCTTCTTCACCAACTAAATTTACCATAATTCCTGCCACTTTGCTGTCTGTATTTCCTAGTGGGAGATTTAAAATAGAACGCAAATGTTGTTCAAATTGATTGGTATAGCTTGCTTCAATAGAATAGTGACCTGAATTGTGGGGTCTTGGAGCTATTTCATTAACCAAAATTTTATCATCTATAGTTTGAAACATTTCTACAGCCAATAAACCTACAAAATTTAAGGTACTCACTACTTTTAAAGCCAATTCTCTTGCTTTCTCAGCAACTTTAAAATCTATTCTTGCTGGGCAAATTACATACTCCACTTGGTTGGCTTCTGGATGAAATTCCATTTCTACCACTGGGTAGGTTGTAGTTTCACCAGTGGCATTTCTTGCCACAATAACAGCTAATTCGTTTTTAAAGGGAATTAATTTTTCGGTAATGCATTCTACATTGGGCAAGCTGTTTAAATCAGCGATATTTCTCACAATTTTTACTCCATTGCCATCATAACCAAATCGAGCCGCTTTCCATACAAAAGGAAAATTGATGATATCGTTTTCATACGAATGTTTCAATTCTTCTAAATAAGCATAATGAGAAAACGCTGCCGTGGGTATTTGGTTATCTACATAAAAATTTTTCTGTCTGGCTTTGCTTTGAATAATCCGTAAATCTTTGGGTTTCGGATAAATCGTTATTCCTTCGTCCTCCAAGGTATCTAAAGCATCTAAGTTTACATTTTCTATTTCTATGGTTAAAAGATTCATCGTTTTACCAAAGTTGTAAACGGCATCATAATCTAATAAATCGCCCACCACAAAAGTGTTGCAAATTTCTGCACAAGGAGCATTTTTATTGCTGTCTAAAATTGAAGTATGAATGTCAAATTTTTGAGTTTCTGCCAAGAGCATTCTTCCCAATTGACCACCACCTAAAATACCTAATTTAAAATCTGAAGAAAAATAATTTATCACGTTGTAAAGTTTTGTAATTCACAAAAATAATCATCTATATGACAAGAAGCTACTAAAAATTGCTGATTCGAATTGAGTTACCAATTTTAACAGCACTGTATTCTACCGCAGGGCATACAAATCCTTCCGTTTGAGGTTGTCCACCAATTCCTACTCCCAAACCATATTCGCTTCCATCACACGTACATTTCAAAATATTAGGTCTGTTAATTTCATCATAAACCATCGGGGAATTGCAATCGTTTACGGGGCATATTTTATCATAAGCAAGAAACCGATCTAAGCCAGCGTTCATGATTAAAATCCCTTTGTATCCGCCATCTATTTCTACACTACCAACAGTTAAAATTGAATTAAACTCAGGGTTTTCTAAGGATCTATTAATGGAAAAAGAAATGGGTCGAATACAATTCTCTGGAAGATTATTTTCTGTACAGCTGTAAATTGTTATAAATGAAATAAACAGCAAGATTTTTTTAAACATAAGTACATTGGGTTTTTACTAAAACGATTGCAAGTTACAATTATTTTGTACCTTTGTAATCTAATCTCATTCCTGTGAAGGTAATGGGATTTTTTAAATTAAAAAACGATGAGCGATATATCTTATTATTCACCAGAAGGATTAAAGAAATTGAAAGATGAATTGGTACAACTAGAGCAAGTTGAACGACCAAGAGTAACCCAAGAAATTGCCGATGCAAGAGATAAAGGCGATTTGAGTGAAAACGCAGAATACCATGCAGCAAAAGAAGAACAATCTCATTTAGAGTTTAAAATAGCCAAATTAAAAAATGTGATTTCGAATGCGCGTATTTTAGATGAAAGCCAATTAGATACGTCAAAAATATTGATTCATTCTAAAGTAAAAATAAAAAATATTGCCAACGGAATGGAGTTTTCTTACCTTTTGGTTGCCGATTCAGAAACGGATGTTAGAAATGGAAAATTGTCTGTAAACTCGCCAATTGGTAAAGGTTTATTGGGTAAAAAAGTGGGAGATATAGCAGAAATTCAAGTGCCAAACGGAATTATGAAATTTGAGGTTGTAGCGATTTCTAGATAAAAATAGTTTTTTGCTTTTGGTGAGTAGCCACTAGCAAACAGCCAAAATCGAATAACTAAAAGCTTAAAAATGAGCATATTCACAAAAATAATTACAGGAGAAATACCAAGTTACAAAGTAGCCGAAGATGACGATTTTATTGCTTTTTTAGACATCAATCCAAATGCCAAAGGACATACGTTAGTGGTTCCTAAAAAAGAAGAAAATAAGATTTTTGATTTATCAAAAGAAGCGTACAGCTCCTTAATGGATTTTTCATACAGAGTTGCAAAAGCGCTAGAAAAAGCAGTGCCTTGCCAACGAATAGGAATGAGCGTTATCGGGTTAGAAGTACCACATGTTCATGTGCATTTGGTGCCTACCAATGTGATGTCTGACATGCAATTTACGCATAAAGTGAAATTATCAAAGGATGAATTTGTTGCTATAGCCGCAAGTATTGCTGATAATTTTGAATGATGAAAAAGTTATAAGAGTTGGTTTAGCTTGAAGTTTTGCCATGTGTAGGTTATGATGATTTTTATCTCTCCTTATGTAGGGCAATAAATTATCACCCTAAAAAGTATGTATTTAGTTTTTTGATTTGGTTTTTAGAGATTTTTCTTTTGGGTATTTCATGAAGAAAAATTTCGAAAATTAAACTTTATCCAAAGAAATTTCAAAAGTAGTTCCTTTGCCAATTTCAGATTTTTTTACAAATATTTTTCCGTTATGATAATCTGCTATTATACGTTTTGAGAGCGATAAACCTAATCCCCAGCCACGTTTTTTAGTCGTAAAACCAGGTGTAAAAATCCGTTTGAATAATTTTTTAGGCATCCCTTTGCCCGTGTCAGAAATTGTAATTTCTACCTTTTTTTGATTACCTGTGATATTCAAGGTTAATTCACCTTTTCCTAACATCGCATCAATAGCATTTTTGATGAGGTTTTCTATCACCCAACCAAATAGTTCTTTATTTAGGTTTGTGTAGAGTTCATCATCCGTAGTAAAAAATGAAAATGAAATTTGTTTAGAACTTCTAGATTCGAAGTAATCAAAAGCTTGCTTTGTGAGTACTACAATATTTTCTTTTTTCAGTTCTGGTTTAGAGCCAATTTTAGAAAATCGATCGGCAATAATATTTAATCGATGCACATCTTTTTCTATTTCTTCGATATAGGTTTCATCTACTTTTTCCATTTTTAAGATGGCAATCCAACCTAATAAAGAAGACAAAGGCGTGCCTATTTGATGGGCAGTTTCTTTCGCCATTCCGGTCCAAAGTTGATTTGTTTCTGCTGCTTTGTTAGAGCTGTAAAACAAATAAACAACCGAAACAAACAGTACTAAAATTAAGATTAAAGCTAAGGGATAGTAGGTGAGTTTGTTCAGTAAATCAGAATCTTTATAATAAATATATTGTTTGTTTTTGCCTTTATAACTTACTTCAATCGGAGCGTTTTCAGACTTCATATCTAGCAATTCGCTTTCTAGATATGCGGGGTCTAAAGATTTTACAGAATCTAAATTTTGATAATTTAAAATTTCACCTTTTTCACTAACTAAAATCATAGGAATGCTATGGTTATTCTCAATGACCATTAATGATAAATCTACATTGGCATCTAAATTTTCGTTATTCCCTATTTCTTTTTGAGCAGTGGCTAAAATTTGCATTTTTACACGTTCTTCTTGCTTAAATTTTTGAAAGAAGGTATAGGTATTCCATAGAATTGAGGTTACAATTACAAACGAAATAAAGATAGTAACGCGCTTAAAGAGCAGAATATTCGAAAAATTTTTCATCAAAACAAAGATAAGGTTTCCTGTATATAACTCATTTCAAGATTTGATAGTATCTTTACAAGTAGAAAAATTATTAGTCATTTTTAGTGCACTGATAAGAGGACATTCATTTTAAATTTATTGAGTATGCTTTCTATAGATCCCAAAGAAATATCAACAGGTAAACTCCATGGTTATCTTCTAGGAGCCGTAGCGCCCAGACCAATTGCTTTTGCAAGTACTGTGGATGCTGATGGAAATCCTAATTTGTCTCCATTTAGTTTTTTTAATGTGTTTGGCTCAAATCCGCCAATTATGATTTTTTCTCCTGCCAGAAGAGTGCGAGATAATACAACCAAACATACGTTAGAAAATGCCTTGGCAACCAAAGAAGTAGTAATAAATGTGGTGAATTATGCTATTGTTCAGCAAATGTCGTTGAGTTCTACAGAATATCCTGCGGGTGTTAATGAGTTTGAAAAGGCAGGATTTACCATGCTAAAATCAGATATCATAAAACCTTTTAGAGTTGCAGAATCTCCTGTGCAATTTGAATGTAAGGTAAATGATGTAATTTTTACAGGTGATGAAGGAGGCGCAGGAAATTTAATTGTTTGTGAAGTTGTAAAAATTCATATTTCGGAGGATGTTTTAGATGAAAATGGAGCAATAGATCAGCATAAAATTGATTTGGTTGCAAGAGCAGGCGGAAGTTATTATTCAAGGGCTAAAGATGGCTTTTTTGAAATTCCGAAACCAATTTCTACATTGGGAATTGGGATCGATGTAATTCCGTCAGAAATTCGAAATAGTAGCATTTTAACAGGGAATAATTTGGGGATGTTAGGGAATGTAGAGCAATTGCCTTCTGAAACCACTGTTAATAACTTTGGAAAAGAACATCCACAATTTATTGGGTTAGAAACTTCAAAAAAACATACATTTGCTCAAGAGTATTTAAAAAAGAATGATGTAGAAAGTGCTTGGAAAGTACTTTTATTAAAATAAATATTATGGAAGTTATAGGTAAAGTAAAATTGATTGGTGAGGTGCAAACATTCGGTGCAAACGGATTCAGAAAAAGAGAATTGGTTGTAACGACAGATGAGCAATATCCACAGATGATTATGATTGAATTTGTGCAAGACAAAACAGATTTATTAAATAATTATAATGTGGGGCAAGATGTAAAAGTTTCGATTAATTTAAGAGGTAGAGAATGGATTAATCCACAAGGTGAAGCTAAATATTTTAACTCTGTGCAAGGTTGGAGAATAGAGAGTTTGTCTCAAGCCCCACAAGCACAAAATTTACCACCTGTAGATCAATTTGAGCCTGCATCTCAAGTTTCTGATGAAGAGCCAGACGATTTACCATTTTAAAAAATAAGGCAAGATTTATTAGGATAGATCCTAACAAAAAAGAGTGTAATTTTTTAAAATTACACTCTTTTTTGTTTCTTATAATTTGTATATAAATGCCTTATTTCTAAAAATGTTTTGAATACTGTTTTAACTCTTATATCAAAATAGATAAGTATGTGGTGCAATAAAAGAAGTTTATTTCATTTTAGCAGGCATAGGACCGCGCAAATGAATAATTAAACCATTTAAAAAATTACGTAGAAATTGGTCTCCACATTCTATATACTTCGGATGCTCTTCTGCTCTAAAAATGGCACCTAATTCACCTTTTGTTACTTTAAAATCAACCAAAGCACAAATATCAATAATATCAGTGTCCCTTAATTTGTGTGCAACTCTTAATTTTTTAAAAATGTCATTATTTGTTAATCCCATAAGGCAAAGGTACTTATTTTTAAGGTTGATTTAATCTACTACTTGAAAAATAGCCCAAGCATACGCAGCAAAACGTAAAAAACGGAATAAACCAAAGAAAACCACATTTCTAAAAGGATATTTAATCATACCTGCTGCTAAACATGCAATTGAAAAAGGTAGTGGTAATAGAGCACCCACCAAAATTAAAAAACCGCCCCATTTTTTAGTGTTTTTAAGATTTGCAGCCATTTTTACCTCTAGGTAATTTTTTACAGATTCTATTTTTAACGTTAGTTTACCAAGGAAATAGGAAAGTAAACCGCCTGAGTAAGAAAGTGTTGCTAAAATGGATAAATTAATAACAGGATGCGCTGTTTTTTTAGACCAAGCGATAAATATTTCTGGAGGTATTAACCCTAGCAATGTTTCCGAAGTAAAAAACGTAATTAATACGCCTATCGTAGAAAAGGTTTCTGTAATGTTTTCTAAACCTTCATTAATATCGTAAACGTATTTGTTAAAGAAATATAAGGCAATAACAACCCCCACTATTGGTAAAAAAGCTTTTTTTATACTCTCCCAAACAAATAAATAAAAACCAGTTCTTCCATAATAAACATGGAGTCTTTTACCTATAAATGCAGTGTTTTTTTTTCTTTTTTTTTGCTTTTCTTCCAAGAAATAAGTTGTTTTTAATAACAATGCAAAAATAGGAACAAATTCTTTATAAATGGCTTTATGAGTTTAGATTAACTTTTTTTTAAAGAATTTATTAAATTCGCATTAAAAGAAGCTAAATCATGATCTGGTTAAATGAGTACATAGAATTTCCAAATTACAATTTGACTACGAAAGATGGCATTATAGCTTTAGGTGGAGATTTATCTGAGGAAAGATTAGTGCATGCTTATAAAAACGGAATTTTCCCATGGTTTTCGGAAGGTGATCCCATAGTTTGGTATTGCCCTTTTGATAGAATGGTCTTGTTTCCTGGTGATTTAAAAGTATCAAAATCGATGCGAAAAATTATCCATAAAAACGAGTTCAAAATTACTGAGAACACCGCTTTTGAAGAAGTAATTTACAATTGTAAAAACATAAACAGAAATGATGGTTTTGGAACTTGGATTACTGATGAGATGGAGCAAGCCTATATCAACCTGCATAAAAAAGGAATTGCAAAATCGATCGAAGTTTGGTTAGACAACCAATTGGTAGGAGGTTTATATGGGGTAGAAGTTAATAGTATTTTCTGCGGAGAAAGTATGTTTAGCAGGGTTTCTAATGCTTCTAAATTGGCCTTTATTCATTTAACAAAAAGCAACAACTATAAATTAATAGATTGCCAAATTTATAACAAACATTTAGCAAGTTTAGGGGCAAAAGAAATTGAAAGAGATTTGTTTTTGGAGATTTTGAAAAGTTGAGTCTAGGTTTTTTTGTTGAGAATCTCTAAAAAAAAACATTCTTTTCAATCAAAAGAAAACAATTTTTAAGTTTGTCAAATCATCTTTACAAATTCTAAAAACACTTTTTTATGAAGTTCTAAATCCATGTTAGGTGAAAGAGAAGCTCTCACAATATAATCTTTATCGCCTTCTTTTGTGGTTCCTTGCGTTGAGGTTGCAGGAATTGTCCAATAACATCCTTTTAATTGTCCGTAGCTAACACAGAATTTACTTTCATCAGGAATTTTTGTAATCATTAAGTTGATTAATTTCAAATTCAAAGCTCGTTTATAAGTTTCTTTTTCTTCGTCACTGTTACCTTTCGTTGGTAAATCTAAAGAAAAAACAGAAGGTGTAAACTGTTGTTTTGCCAATTGCTCTGAAACAAAATTAATTTTTGCTGTTGGTAAAGTCTCATGAATAAAGTTTACAAATTCTCGTGTATTTTTATAAGCATCCCAAATTCTTTGATTCATAGAAGGCAATTGTTTTGCCAATATGTCCATTTGCAGCGCTGTTGCTTTATTATCACAAAGTTCTAAATGGATTTCTATTTTGTTCATTAAAGCGGCAGTTTTTACATTTCCTACACAATAACCAGCAGTGCATTGTCCGCCACTCGGAAATTTTGAGCCACTAGCATATGAAATGGTTCTAATGCTAGATAGAATTTTTCCTTCACCTAAAAAGTGAACATTAGGACAAAATGTTTGATCTAAAATAAAAACAGGATCAATCGCAGTTGCTCCATTTGCAGTTGTACGTTTTTTGCTTAAAACATTTTCTAAATCGATAAGATTCGGAACTTCAACTCTTGGATTTGTAGGTATTTCTGCAATTATATAGGGAACAGCATCTTCAATCGCAATTTTAGCTAAAATAGTATCAATACTTTGTACCATATCATTTTCACCATCTACAGGTAAATCTACCACTTCAACATGTTTAAGACACTTAGCAACACGCCTTGCTTGGTCATTGGTACCACCATAACAGTTTGGCGGAACAATAAATTTAATCGCTTTTCCGGTATGATTTTCTTGTGCATCATGAATTAATCCCATCATAATGGCATACTGAATTGATAGTCCGCTGGAAGCAACTAAAGGTTTTAAAGTAGTGCCCGTAATTTCTTTAATGGAGTTTAAAACATTTTTTTTATTAGTTTCAATAGCACTTTTTTGATGCTCAAATGAAGATTTTTCTATGATAGATTTTAAAGCTATGAGTGAATTGGCAGGCGTCATGGCAATCGTTTCTCTTCTTCTTACATGTTGAATGTCTGAAATATAATTTTCATTTTTTATGCCGTTTATCAATAAAACACTTCCTAATTCTGGTGTAATTTGGATGAAAAAATCAATATTTGGATGAAGTTCGAAGTTAGAAATTTCCCCATTTTGTGAAATAAAGATAGTACTTCCATCAAATTTAGAAATATCTGTTAAGGCATTAACCTTTTTCAATTCAAAATGATACCCATAAATATTTCTGATAATTTCAGCATCAAAAAAGTCTGATATTTCTTCAGAATACATAATTTGGGTATTTTTATTGGCTACTAAATTCTTTCTTAAAATTGCTAAAATAGGAATCGTTTTTGAAGAAAAACTGATGACATTTTCTGATTTCTGGTTATTTAATTTGGCAATTACCCATTCTAAGATACAAGATAAAGGATGTCCTAAACGAATATAATCATACGCAGTTGGTAATTTATGGAGTGCAGATACCTCGGAATTATTGTGCAGGAATAAGCTTTCTAGTTGATGTAAAAATTGAGTTTTCGCCAAATTTTCGTCGTAAATATCTAATCTATGAGTTGTTAGGTTTAGCCAATCTATAGGCATATTGTCTAATAGCTCTTGTACGTACTCTAGTATCTTATTTTCTTGCATAATTCCTACTTTAAATAGAAATCAAAGATACAATAACTAGATTTTTTTAAAGTTCAGAAACAAGATAATTATTCATAACCTAATTTAGAAAACAAACGATCAGTAGCTTTTAAATATCTAGGTTTGCTAATTTCTGCGATCCATTTTTTAGAAAGATATGTACTATTTTGAATTCTAGAATCTACTTTTTGAAACGATAAATTATCAATCCACATGGGTTGAGATGGCCAATTTACGTTGATGTAACTGAACGCTTTTACAACATCTTGGTTTTCATTGATCACCCTAAAAAATGGAATAAACCATTCATTCCAAGCCTTTTTAGCTATTTTTTCTTTGGATATATCTGCATCAAAATAAAGATTTCCTTCTTGAAAAACGGGAGTTGCTTCTGCTATAAAAACAGGTTTTTTATGTTTTCTAGCAAAAGTGATCATTTCTTCATCAGGATTTCCGAAATAAGAATAGCCGCACCAATCTACAAAATCATCTCCAGGATACCAATCTTCTAAAATTTCTTGGTTAGAACCAGTGCCTTTAGATTGCCAAACATAGGCTACGTTATTAACATTCATATCTGTAAATATTCTATGAATGCGTTTCCAAGCTTTTAAAAAATATTTCTTTTCGTAATCGTTCCAATCCCAACCATCAAATTCATAGCCAATTCTTAAAAAAACGGGTCTTTTTATTTCTTTAATCCAATTTCCAAATTCAATAATGAGTTCATCATTTTTTCCTTTAGCAATACTTTTTTCAGCATTTACCAAAGACAAACCTATTGATATCATACTGTTTTTAAATTTAGGATCCTCGATATAATAGTGCGCACAAGTATCTCCTGCTCCCCAATTTGCTTTAGTTTTTATGCCGTCTAAACCTTTAAAATTATATCCAAAAGAGTTACCTCCAGAAGATAAATTTGTATAGACGGTAACACCTGCCGGAATTTCAAAAGTATCTGCATAGCCTTCGTTGTAATTCTTTAGCCCACCAACGGCCTCTAAATCTTGACCAATAAAAAATAAGCATTCTCCGTCTTTAGGTTCAAATTTATTAAGGTTCATTTTTTTATGGGTTGGTTTAGATGATTTTTTTATCCAAGTATTATTTGTGTAAAGTAAAATAAGTAGAAAGATTGTAAAATGAGTTTTCAGGGCACAAAAAAGTTTATAATGTTCGTCAATTTACAAAAAGATTATGCCATGTTAAAAGGATTTATAGCATAAAAAGACCGAGACATAAAATATTCTGGACTTGTGCACTGATAATAGCGTAATTCTTACCCATAAAAAAAACCGAGCATTTGCTCGGTTTTAAATATTTGAGTTCAAAATATTTTTATTTATTTTTTCGCCAATAAATCTCTAATTTCAGCCAATAAATCTTCTTGACTTGGTCCTTTAGGAGCTGGAGGTGGAGCAGGTGCCTCTTTCTTTTTAGTAGCGTTTACGCCTTTAACAATCATAAACATTACAAAAGCTACGATAATAAAATCGATAACGTTGGTTAAAAAGTCGCCATATAAAACGACTACTTCCCCTATAATTTTTCCAGTATCATCGGCAACACCTTCTTTAACAATCCATTTTAATTTTTTTAAATCTGCACTAAATAATAAGCCTATTAAAGGAGAAACAATTCCGCCAGTAAAAGAGGTTACTACTTGCTTAAAAGCAGCTCCCATAACAAAACCTACTGCAATATCAATTAGGTTTCCCTTCATTGCAAAGTCTTTAAATTCTTTAAGCATTCCCATTTTAATTTTAATTTAATTAGTTATCATGCGAAAGTAGTAAAAATAACTAATACTTTAATACTTTCTTAACACGTTGAGAAATAGCCGTTAAAGTCTCGTAAACTATGGTTTCAGAAATATGTGCTATATGTTTAATGGCTTTTTGGCTATTAAAAATAAGCACTTCATCACCTTCATGACAATCAATTTTAGTAACATCCACCATGATCATATCCATACAAACATTACCAATAATTTTTGCTTTTTGGTTGTTGATAAGTACGTAGCCTTTTTTATTTCCTAATTTTCTAGAGATACCATCCGCATGACCTACAGGAATTGTAGCAGATTTAGTAGGACTTTTTGCAACAAAAGCTCTGTTGTAACCTACGGTTTCACCGGGTTCAATAAAATGAATTTGAGAAATAATAGATTTTAAATTATGGGTGTTTTTTAGTTGAGCAGTTTCTTGATCATCATTTCCAAAACCATACAAACCAATGCCAATTCGTACCATATCAAATTGTGCTTTTGCAAAATTGACAACCCCAGAAGTATTTAAAATATGCAACATCGGCTCATAGTCTAAATATGTATAGAATTGTTTTGCTATGTGTGCAAAATTATTCAATTGTTTTACTGTGAATTCTTGTTCTTCTAAATCTTCGCTAGCTGCTAAATGAGAAAAGAGAGATTGCACTTTAACATGCGTACATTTTTTTAATTCAGAAATAATTTTAGGAATATCTGTATGCCAAAAACCTAGTCGATTTAAACCCGTATTAAACTTGATATGAATAGGATAATTGATTAAAGGAATGTCATCTGCTAATTTTAAAAAAGCATTAAAAATTTTAAAATTATATAAATTTGGTTCTAAACGATAATCTACGATTTCTCTTAAATTGGGTATTTGAGGATGCAAAACAAGAATAGGGGTTTTTATACCTGCATTTCTTAAAGCAACACCTTCATGTGTATACGCAACCGCAAAATAAGCTACTTTATCTTGTAAAAAAGTAGCCACTTTAACACCGTCACTTCCATAACCAAAAGCTTTAACTACCGCTAAAATTTTAGTTTCAGGTCGTAATTTTTTTTTGAAATAATTGAGATTGTGTTCTAGCGCATGGGCATCAATTTCTAAAACTGTAACATGATTATTCATAGGTATGCAGAACTCGTTTCAGGATCTTTAGTTTGTATTTTTCAAATATTTGTAAATCTATTTCAATTTTTATGAATTCGATTCCATATCTTTTTTATGCTCAGCTTTTTGCAGGTTTTTGATTTCAGTTTGTTTTTCTAAGGCAATTTGCTCTTGTTTCTTTTTGTTAGCTTTATAATAAGCAGCTCTGCTTAATGGCTCGTATTCTTGGGTTTCACCTAGCATTACCAACTTGTCATTTTGAGCTTTTCTAAAACTATAATGTGCTAAATTCCCTGTATGTGTGCAAACGGCATGTACTTTTGTTACATATTCTGCGGTTGCCATTAGTGCAGGCATGGGGCCAAAAGGATTTCCTTTAAAATCCATATCTAGTCCGGCTACAATGACACGAACGCCTCTATTTGCCAAATCGTTGCAAACCGCCACAATTTCATCATCAAAAAACTGCGCTTCATCAATACCCACTACATCTACATTACTTGCCAGTAGTCTAATATTTGAAGAAACAGGCACAGGAGTTGAACGAATTCTAGAATCGTTGTGAGAAACTACTTCTTCATTATCATAACGTGTATCTATAGCGGGTTTAAAAATCTCTACGGTTTGTTTTGCAAATTGTGCACGTTTTAAACGTCTGATTAATTCTTCAGTTTTTCCAGAAAACATAGAACCACAAATTACTTCTATCCATCCAAATTGTTCTGTATGATTTACTGTATTTTCAAGAAACATTTTGTAATTTTAAGCATTATAATTTTTGTAATTTTGTTTACGTTGATTGTCAACAAATTTATACATATTTAGGCTTAAAAAATAATTTATTCTGAACTTGATTCAGAACACGAACAAACAATTTATGTACAAGAAAATAGAAGGCGATTTAATAAGTTTAGCACACAGTATTTTACAGATGAAAAACAAAGAGAATGTGTTTTTGTTAAAAGAAAAATCGAAAGAAATTTATGAAAAACTTTCTGTTTTGGCATTTGTAGAGGAATATGTCAATTCAACTCCTAATTTAAAAGAAACTAAATCAGAATTATTAGAAATAGTTGAAGAAGCCTACGTTAAAAAAGAGGAGCATCTTGCAGAAAAAGAAATTATTGAGGAAGAAAATAGAGCAGAAGAAAAAGTAATTTCTACTACAATTGATACACCAAAAATAGTTGAAAAAGAAATTGAGATTTTGCCAGTTGCAGAAGAAGAAAGTCCTAAAGTTGAAGAAGTTATAGAACAGCCATTTGCAGAATTAGAAGAAATCATGTTTTCTGAAAAAGAGATTTCTAAGGATGTCGAGGTCGAAACAAATTCCATGGAATTAAGTGACGTAGTTAAAGTTGAAGAACGTAAAACAATGTCTTTAGAAGAAGAATTACAAGATACATTTTCTGTGGATTTAATGGCAGATTTATTTGAAAAGGCAAAACCGAAATCATTAAATGATAAATTGTCTGGTCATATTCAAATAGGTTTAAATGACAGAATTGTCTTTGTAAAAAATCTATTTGAAGGTAGTCAGGAAGATTTTAACAGGGTAATTTCTCAATTAAACACTTTAAAATCAGATCAAGAGGCTAAAGACTTTATTGATAAAATGGTAAAACCAGATTATAATTGGTCTAATCATGAGGAATTGGAAATTCGTTTTCTAGAAATTATTGAACGTAAATTCGCTTAAAAGGTTTCGAATTTTTGAGTTTAACGGATAAAATTTAAAAATCAACTTTAAAAATCTAAATTTTAATTCTTGAAACCAGTTTTAATCCATACACATTTTCACAAACGCAAAACTGGCGTTACTAGAAGTGTAGAAAATGTGCTTCCTTTTTTTGTTGATAATTTTGAAACTTACGTCTATGGTTCTAATATTGACGGACCACAAATTAGCACATCAAAATTAAAAACCATTTTATTTTCGGATCAAAAAACAGTTGTGCACTGTCATAGAAATAATGAAATTATCAGAATGTTGTGGTTTCGTTTTTTAGGAGCAAAATTTACATTAATTGCAACCAGGCATGCAGAAACGGTTCCTTCCGGCTTAACTAAATTTCTTTTAAAGAAAGCGGACAAAGTAATTACGCTCATTAAAAGTATGAGCAATAATTTAGGGATTGAAAATACTGTTGTAGGTCACGGAGTAAAAGTAAGTGAATTTTTACCAAAAAATAAGGGTATTCTAAAGGACGTTCAGCAAAAAAATATCATTCTAAATGTAGGTAGAGTAAGAAAGGCGAAAGGGCAACTTGTTTTGCTAGAAGCTGCAAAAGTTTTAAAAGAACACAAAAATTGGGCGCTAGTGATTGTGGGAAAAGTAGATAAACCAGTTTTTTTAGAAGAATTAAAATTGATAGCAAAGAAGCATCAAATAGAAAATCAAGTCTATTTTATCAATGAAACAAGAGATATCATTTCATATTATCAGGCGGCAAAAATTGTAGTGGCTCCAAGTTTTTCTGAAGGATTTTCTCTCGTAACCGCAGAAGCAATGTCTTGCGAATGTTCAGTAATTGCTACTAAAAATGTGGGTGTGCATTCTGAATTAATTTCTGATACAAAAAATGGTTATTTATTTGAAGCCGGAAATAGTGCTGAATTAGAGTCTCTGTTGTCAAAACAATTAAAAGGCGAAATTCCGTTTTTAGGAAAACAAGCCAGAAAAGAAATCATTAAAAACTGGAGTGCCAGCAAAGAAGCGGAAGGTTTAATGAATATTTATAAGCAATAACTGTAGTTTTAGTTGTTAAGGATCTCCCTGAAAAATTTTTAAATTAAAAAGTAGTCTTCATATAATTTCTTTAAAAAGGATAGATCACTCAAAAGATATTTCCTACAAATTAGCCATTGTAACAAATTCTATACTTGGTCGTCTTAAATTAAAACAGACAATCATGAAACAATTAACAACCATTTTATTTGCGCTTTTTATGACTACTATTTCAGCGCAAAAAGTAGCTTTCGAAAAATTTTATACAAGCAATAAAGAGAAATCAACTTTTTCAATCAATTTATCAGCCTCTTTAGCGGGTTCATTTTTAGATGATGAAGAGGATAGCGATTTAATGAACATCATAAAAAAATCGAGTGATTTTAAGTTGATGATTTTTGATAATGAAGATGGTGTAATTGCGAGTGATTTTAAAAAATTTAGAAGAAATAATCAATTAAAAACCTTAGCGAGAGTAAAGGATAAAGGCAGTAAAGCTGAATTATTTTTTGTAGAAAAGAATAACTTTATCAGAGAAATTATTATCCGAGCAAACAGCGAGAATGATAACTTTGTGCTGTTTGGCTTAGAAACCAAAATTACCAAAGATGAATTAGCAGCAATGATTTCTTCTTCAGATATAAAAATTTCAACAGACTAAAATGAAGAATTAAAAGAGAAGATTTTAACCAATCTTCTCTTTTAATTCTTGCACAACTTTTTTGCTATTACCAATAAATATTTCACCCTCTACAACAAAAACCGGACGTTTTAAAAAAGTATATTCCTCTAAAAGATAGTTTTTAAAATCCGTTTCTGTCAAGTTTTTATCCTTTAAACCTAGAGATTTGTACAATCTTGCACGTTTATTAAATAAGCCTTCATAACTTTTAGAAAGTGCATACATTTCATCTAATTGAGATGCTGTAACAGGGTTTTCTTTGATGTTTTGAAGCTCAAAACCAGTTGTATTTACTTCCTTTAAAATTCTTTTGCAAGTATCACAAGTTTTTAAAAAATAGACTTTCTTCATTTTTATGGATTATATTTACAGAATCAAAATTACAGATAAAAAATGAACATACAATTTGATATTTTAAGAAAATCGAGAGCACTGCTGTTAAAAGAATTAGAAGGATTAACATTAGAACAGTTGCACAAAATCCCAGATGGATTCAAAAATAATATTGCTTGGAATGTAGCGCATTTAGTCGTTACACAACAATTGTTGCACTATAAATTAGCGGGTTTAGATTGCTTATGTCCAGACGATTTAATCGAAGCACATAAAAAAGGAACTGCTCCTACAAAAGTTTTTACAGAAGAAGAATTTGAGGAAGTTATAGACTTATTAATCGGTCTACCCGATACTCTAGAAGAAGATTTTAATGCAGGTATTTTTAAGAGTTATAATGAATATGCAACGAGTACAGGCATTGTTTTAAATTCTATGGAAATTGCCATTCCGTTTAATAATTTTCATGAAGGTATTCATTACGGAATTATACGATCTATTAAAAAGTTTTTGTAGTAGTAATATGCCATTTCTGCATAAAAATGACCGCAATAAAACGCCCTTTTTTCCTTTCTATTTCAACATTAAAAAGAAATCTTAGCGAATGCTTTGTTTTATTTTTCTATTTCCTATCATTGTTGTCCGATAAAAGATAAAAAGACCGCTTTCGCTGTTAGAATCAAGAACAAAGACTTGAATGTAACTAACTGAAAAACAAAATTCTTACGATTTTAAATTTTTCATACATCTTAAATTCTAAAGCGGTTTTAATAGCAAGGTGTACTACTTTAAAAACTCTTGAAAATCAAGACTGTCAATACTTTAAAACACTTTAGCTAATTTTAATCGGACAACACTAATTTCCTATAATGAAAAAAATCATCATTTTATTTTATAGTAATTTCAAAACAGAGTTGGTATTAGGAGCTATTTCCAGCTTTCCGTTCTAGCTTTTAGGAAATACAAAAAATAATTGTAATAACATCAAAAAAGGTGAAAATGAAGTTTAATACCAAAACAATTCACGGAGGTCAAAAACCAGAAGAAGCAACAGGAGCGGTTATGCCTCCTGTTTTTTTAACATCCACGTTTGCACAATCTAGTCCCGGAAAACATAAAGGATATGCCTATGCAAGAGGAACTAACCCAACAAGAACTGCCTTAGAAAACAGTTTGGCATCCATAGAAAATGGTACGCATGGTTTTGCGTTTTCATCCGGAATGGCGGCCATAGACTGTGTTTTAAGATTGTTAAAACCCGGTGATGAAATCATTGCTGGAAACGATTTATATGGCGGAACCTACAGAATGTTTACGCAACTATTCCAAAAATACGGATTGGAATTTACCTATGTAGATACCGATGAAATAGTGAATATTACCAATGCAATTACAGAAAAAACAAAATTAGTTTGGCTCGAAACACCAACCAATCCGTTGATGAAAATTGCAGATATAGCAGCTATTTCGGTGGCTGTAAAAGATATAAATTCAGCCATATTAATAGCGGTAGATAATACGTTTGCAACACCCTATTTGCAGCAACCTTTAACTTTAGGAGCAGATATTGTGATGCATTCTGCAACAAAATATTTAGGAGGTCATTCAGATTTAATCATGGGAGCTTTAATGGTAAAAGAGGAAACGTTGGCAAAAGAAATCCATTTTATTCAGTTTGCAGCGGGAGCGATTGCAGCACCCATGGATTCTTTTTTGGCATTAAGAGGTATAAAAACGTTACACATTAGAATGCAGCGTCATTGTGAAAACGGTCGTGCAGTAGCGAGTTTTTTAGAGAACCACGCTAAGGTAGGGCAGGTTTACTTTCCGGGTTTAGAAAATCATCGAGGTCATAAAATTGCCAAAAAGCAAATGAAAGATTTTGGAGGCATGGTTTCTTTTAAGTTAAAGGATGAAAGTATAGAGGCAACTTTTAAATTCTTAGAAAACACAAAACTGTTTACGTTGGCAGAATCTTTAGGTGGGGTGGAGAGCTTGGTAAATCATCCTGCAACTATGTCTCACGGATCGATTCCAGAGAAAGAACGCTTAAAAATAGGAATTACGAATTCACTAGTGAGGTTAAGTGTTGGTATTGAAGATATCGAAGATTTATTGGCAGATTTAGAACAAGCTTTAAATGCATAAAGTCATGAGAGTATCATTAAGAATGCACAAGTATGCGAATGAATTTTGTTTTTAAATTGTGAATTTATTCAATTTTAAAAATCTCTTCTAAAAAGAAATTAGCTCTTAAATCGTAATTATTAATCGCTTCGTTATAGATAATTTTTTCTGCAAGCCGTTTCTTTAAGTAGTTTCCAGTATCCCATTTATTATTCTTATTGGTATCAATAATAGCTCTTATGGTATATTTTTGGGGCTCTAATAAATCGAAAACTAATTTTGTAGAGGTCGCTGTAAATTGACGCTCTACAAGTTGATCTTGATCTTTTCCAGATAAGATTTCAATGATTAAATTTTGAGAATTTATGTTCTCTATATTGAGGGTTATCCTGCCATAATCATCAATCTTTTTTGTGTCTAGCTTATACGTTAAAGTATCATTTTTTACGTCATAAATATCTGTGAATGAATTCGGTAAAAATTTTAAATTGTATTTCTGTTCAGGGTCTTTTTTAAAAATAAAACCTATTTTATTTTCTTTTTTAGAAGAAAGTATCTTGTAATTAACAGCAATAGTATCTTTGTCAAAGAAACTAATTTTACTAGTATCTATTTTTATAATAGGAGTATTACTTGTTAAAAAGAAAGTGTCTCTAAAATGAAAAGTCCCTTTTACAGTAGCGTTCATTACTAAAGAATCTATCTTTTCCTTGCGTAACCTTACCGTTAAAGTATCTATAATTTGTTTGTTTTCAACGGTAAAATTTAAGGAGTCTGCTTCAAAGGGTGTAAACCAATAGTTTAAAGTGTCTTTGTCAACCTCAAATTTCGAAATGCTTTTAAAATCATCAGGCACGTCAGAAAGCATATTTATTTTCATGTCTTTTCCATCACCTTCAAAGCCAAATTCTATTTTTCCTCTAAAAACCTCTTTGCCTCTTCTAAATTCATAAGGTTGTTCTTCTTTAAATAGGATGATAGGTTGGGCAATTATGCTGTCTCTTGGTAATTGAATGGTATCTGAAACAAAACCAATTTTATCGTTTTTAGGATCAAAAATATAATCGTTTATAGACTCGTTTAAAGCAATCATTAAATAGTTACCTTTTCTTAAATTTGTAAATTTAAAAATTGTGGTATCTAAGGTACTTGTAATATAATTTGGTTTCTTATTGTATACAATTGAGTCATTAAAAGTACTATCTATTCTGTACAATAAAATATTATTTCTTTTTGGAGTTTCAAGAAGTTTAGCATCTTTAATAGAACCAGAAGTTGTTAAAGAATCGATATAAGTACCAGTAGAAAAAATATATTTAAAATTCTCAAGTTTGTTACTTTCATTATTATCTTCAACTGCGTTTCCAAAATTGAAAATATAGGTAGTGTTCAGAAACAACGTGTCTAAAATTTCTATGGTAATTTGCTTACTTGCAGTTCCTTGAGGTGTTATTAAAGGAGGGTATTTTAAGGGCGGAGAAACCACGAGCTGCTTATTAAGATCTTTTAATTTTATAAATTCATCAAAAAATAGTTTAATTTCTTTTTTATTAAAGTTGATGCTTTCGTAAGGCGGATTTGCAGTAACAAATACAGGTGCGTCTTCATCTTTCGGGCCACCTTCTGGTCTGCCAGTTCTAGCGCAATTAGAAATAAAAACGAGTAGGATAATAAAAAAGAAAAATCTGTAAAAGGTTTTCACAAAAAATAAATTTGATACAAATTAACAATTAATTTTTGAATTTAAAATCATAAAATTCATTCTGTATAGGCCATTGTTAGAATACTTATTTTACAATTTTTAGATCTCTCAAATTCTTTGGCACAAGCCTCTAAAGTTGCTCCAGTAGTAATTACATCGTCAATTAACAAAACATGTTTATCGTTAAAAAAAGAAGGGTTTTGTAATAAAAATTTAGTTTCTAAATTTTTAAAACGTTCAAAACGAGCTTTAAAAGTTTGAGTTTTAGTAGCGGAGATCCTAATTAAATTATTTTCTTTAAACGGAATTTTAAGATGATGACATAGGCGTTCCCCGAATTTTGTTACCTGATTATAGCCTCTTTTTCTCAGTTTCTTTGGATGCAAGGGCACAGGAATTATAAAATCTACAGTATTAAATTCTTGATTTTCTTTTAAAATTTCACCAATCCAATTCCCAAAAAAAAGACCAACTTCTTCATTGCCTTTGTATTTTAAGTCATGAATTAATCTTTGTGTACTTCCTTTTTTTCTGTAATAAAGTAAAGAAAACGCTTTTTCCAATAAAACACTGCCATAAAAAGTTTGGGTAACTTTATTATTTTTAAAATCAATAAAATTAGTCATCGGTAAGTCATGTCTACAAAACGTACAAATCACGGTTTCATTTGTAACTAAGTGCTCATTACAAATTGTACATAAATTTGGATAAAAAAGATCGAATATATCTTTTAAAAGTATCATCTTTACAAAACTTTTTTTAGAAAGATACTTAATAAATAAGAGAAATCAATTGTATAGTAGAATAAAATTTTTTCAAGAAGCTGTAAAAAATATCAAAACATTAGGAACGGTTGCACCCAGTTCTCGTTTTTTATCCAAAAGGATGATAAAAGAAATTGATTTTACGAAAGCACAAGTTTTAGTAGAATTAGGTCCAGGAAATGGAGCAATTACCAAATACATTTTAAATAATTTGGCACCAAATGCCATCTTAATTTGTTTTGAAATTAATGATAATTTTTACTGCCAATTAAAAGAATTAAGGCATCCGCAGCTAGTTGTTTTAAAAGTATCGGCAGAAAAAATTCTTTACGAGTTAAAAAAACTAAAAATTGATAAAGTAAATTATATTATTTCTAGTTTGCCTTTAACCATTATTCCCGAGGAAGTTTCCGATGAAATTTTAGAAAAATCTTTTCAAGCTTTACATCCAAACGGAATCTATATTCAATACCAATATAGTTTAAGTTATTTTAAAAAATTAAAAGAAGTATTTAAAGAGTCTATTTCACTGGGTTTCGAGCCTTTAAATATTCCTCCAGCTTTTATTTATCGATGTAAAAAAGTCGAGTAATTTTTGCTTGAAAAAATGTAGCAAACCTTTATATTTGCCGTAATTATGGCAAAACAAGAAGATCAATTTAAAAAAGTTTTATCGCACGCAAAAGAGTACGGTTATGTATTTCAATCCTCTGAAATTTATGACGGTTTAAGCGCTGTGTATGACTATGCTCAAAACGGAGTTGAGCTCAAGAAAAATATTAGAGATTATTGGTGGAAAGCAATGGTGCAAATGCACGAAAACATTGTAGGTATCGACGCCGCTATTTTAATGCACCCAACTACCTGGAAAGCTTCTGGGCATGTAGATGCATTTAACGATCCTTTAATTGATAATAAAGATTCTAAAAAAAGATACCGGGCAGATGTGTTGGTAGAGGATTTTAGAGAAAAAATTCTAGATAAAGTTAAGAAAGATATCGCGAAAGCACAAAAACGTTTTGGTGCGTCTTTTGATGAAAATGAGTTTGTAAAAACAAATCTAAATGTGTTGCGTCGTCAAAAACAAATGGATGAAATTACGGCGGAATTATCTAGAGTTCAAGAAGAAAATGACTTAGAAGGTTTTAAACAATTGATTATTGATTTAGGGATTGTTTGCCCAGTTTCTGGTTCTAAAAATTGGACAGAAGTAAAACAATTTAACCTGATGTTTGGAACGCAAATTGGTGCATCCGCAGAAAATTCTACACAAGTTTATTTGCGCCCAGAAACGGCACAGGGAATTTTTGTAAACTTTTTGAATGTGCAAAAAACGGGTAGAATGAAAATTCCTTTCGGAATTGCGCAAACAGGAAAAGCTTTTAGAAACGAAATTGTGGCAAGACAATTTATTTTTAGAATGCGCGAGTTTGAGCAAATGGAAATGCAATTTTTTGTAAAACCAGGAACGCAAAAAGAATGGTATGAACAATGGAAAGAAAACCGCTTAAAATGGCATTTAAGTTTAGGTTTAGGGGCAGAAAATTACCGTTTTCATGACCATGATAAACTAGCACACTATGCAGATGCTGCAGCAGATATAGAATTTAATTTTCCATTCGGATTTAAGGAATTAGAAGGAATTCATTCTAGAACCGATTTCGATTTAAAAGCACACGAAGCATATTCTGGTAAAAAATTACAATATTTTGATCATGAAGAAAATAAAAGTTATGTGCCTTATGTGGTAGAAACTTCTATTGGTTTAGATCGAATGTTTTTGGCAGTATTTTCTAATTCTTTACAAGAAGAAGAATTAGAAAACGGAACCACAAGAACAGTTTTAAAATTACCCGCAGTTTTAGCTCCTTTTAAAGCAGCTATTTTTCCTTTGGTGAAAAAAGACGGTTTGCCAGAAGTTGCGCGTAAAATTATGGATGATTTAAAATGGGATTTTAATGTTTTTTACGATGAAAAAGATGCTGTTGGTAAACGTTATAGAAGACAAGATGCGGCAGGAACTCCTTTTTGTATTACGGTAGATCATGATTCTTTAACAGACAATTCTGTTACCATAAGACATAGAGATACCATGGAGCAAAAACGTGTTGCTATTGAAGATTTAAAAGATATTATCAAGGCAGAAGTTGCTGTAAAAACTTGGTTGCAGAAAATGTAGCAACTTGGTTTTTTAAAACAATAAATCCTCATCAAATTGATGAGGACTTTTTGTTTATTTTTTATCCTTAATAGCACAAGTACTGATTCCGAATGGTGCGTAAAGAGGGCAGAAACTTATAAAGCTTGTTGCTACAAATATGCCAGCTACAACTAAAAGAATAATGCCTAAAGTACCAACTATTACATTTGTATAAAATAGAATGCCAATGACAACAGCGATAAGAATTCTTACAACCTTATCGATAGAACCCATGTTTTTTTTCATAATCCTACAATTTAAAATTTGAATGAATAAAGTTAATAAAAAAACCTAAAGGATTAACTTTTAGGTTTTTTATTTTATATTGTAAATTTTATTAAAGTCTCCAGCCAATATTTAAACCGATTCTAGGAACTATTACGGGCGATTCAGAACCAAATAAATTACGGCCAATGCCCGCATAAGCGTCAATAACTAAGCCACTTGTAGCTAAATATTTTGTACCTATAGCAATTCCTAAAGCGCCATCGGTATACTTAACATCGTACTCTCCAGAATTTTTTACTGTTTCTTTTTTACCAGAATTGATGCCTATAAAACCTTCTCCAAAGAAATTCCATTGCTTATCTGTAGAAAAATAATGACGATAATATGGCGTAATCATCATGTTTTCATTGTATCGAAAATCAACATCTTGCGCTTCCAAATTAAACAATGCAGAAATACCTACAGAAGAATCATCTGTCACGTAATTTTCATAAGACAACTCTAAACTTTTAATTGCTATGGCATCAACAATATCTAACTTTATTTCTTTTTGAGAAAAAGTATAAGTACTTAGAAATAATGTAAATAGTACAATAATCTTTTTCATATATTTTGTTTTTTACAACAACGCTTTCATGTAACTATTGGTATTACATGAAAGCGCTAAATTTTAGTTTTCTGATTTAAAACCGATATCCAAGTGAAATTCCGCCTCTTGTAATAATATCATTACCCAAATCTATAGAATCATCAACGCTATTATTATTAAATAAATTTCTTCCAACACCGGCATAAACTTCGGCTGTAAAACCAGATTTTATAATAAATTTACCACCCACCGAAATACCTAAGGCAAAACTTGTTTCCTGTTCAGTTTGTTTTGGACTTCCCCAAAAGTACTCCTGATCTTCATAGGTGTTCAGCATGCCAAATCCTTCTACAAAAAAACCTCTAGCAAATCTGCTATCTGTAAAAAACCATCTGTAATAAGGTGTTATTGAGAATTTTTTTGGATAATATAAATCATTATCGATACTATTAAAATTATAAAAAACACCAACACCAAAGGATGAGTCTTTATTTAAAAGACGTTCATAAGAAATATCTAACGAAGAAAAAACAATTAAACTAAAAGCATTTAATTTTAATTCATGTTTTTTATTGATGTCTTGAGGCAATTTTTCTTGCGCTTTTACTGAAAGAGAAAACATAATAATCAATAGTAATAAAGAAAATCTTTTCATCTGTATATTTTAGAGTAACAAACATAATAAATTTTTGGGTTTCGAAAATTTATTATCAATCATTTAATAGCATAAAAATACCTTTGGTAAGAATTTTTTTATTTTTTATATCCTCGCTATTTAAAACTTCCAAATAGTTTTCGTCTCGCACACCAATATCCAGTTTTATTTTATCAAATATATACTTGTCATCTTTTTCTTGGTTTAAAGCTAAAACAAAATAATTATTTTCATTTTCTTTGATGGCACTTTTTGGTATTGCTACTATTTTTCTAGAATCTGTAAAGATGTCTGCCTCAATATACATGCCTGTAATAAAAGGGATTTCTTCATTTTCTATATGTCCATGTACTTTTACCATTCTGTTTTCATCAATAGAAGTTCCTACTAAATGAACTTTGGCTAGGTAACTATTATCTGAAGATTCTGGAACTCTAAATACTATTTTTTGATCTTTTTTGACCTTTAAAATATCCTTCTCAAAAACATTCAACTCTAGATGAATGTGATCTGTATTAACAATTTCTAACAATTCGCTCGCAGAAGACACAAAAGTACCATTACTTACATTTACGCTGGTGATATAACCATTAATGGGCGCATATAAATTGATGGTTGTAGTGATTTCTCCTTTTTCAACAGCATTCGGATTGATGTTCATCATTTGTAATTTTTTGCGCAGACCGTTATAGGTTGCCAAATTACTTTTGTAAGTACTTTCTGCTTTTAAGAAGTTTTTTTGTGAGGTAATTTTTTCAGCAAACAATGTTTTTTGTCTTTCATATTCACTTTTTAGAAATTGAAGCTGCGCCGTAATTTCTAAATATTGCTGTTGTATGGTCACAAACTCGGTATTTTGCAAACTAGCTACGAGTTGTCCTTTTTGAACTTGATCACCAATTAAAAGCGGAATTTTAGTAACATAACCACCTACAAAAGTACTTACGCTAGCGCTATTTTCTGGCGGAACATCAAGCATTCCATTGGCTTTTACAATAGTGTTAAAATTTTGCTCTGACAATGCCCCTAATTGCATGTTTTCGCTTTCAAATTGTTGTTTTGTAATTTCTATAAGGTTGCTATTTACTGCACTTAGTTCGATGGTTTCGGTGTTTTTTTCTTGATTTCCACATGCTAAAAAAGCAAAAGAAAATAAAATGATATATATGTTTTTCATCTTTAAAAAGTATTTAAAATAAGGTGATTAATGTTGATAATAGTTTGGTTATAGGCATTTAAATTGTCTAAATAAGATAACTCAATATCTTTGGCAGTCTCCAAACTTTGTATGTACTGAAAAAAATCGATTTCACCTTCTTGAAAGGTTCTATTTGCGGTTTTAATAATTTCGTTTTTTAGATTTTTTCCTTCCGTATCATAGTAATTGATCGCTTCTTTATATTGATTTAAAGTTGCTAAAAGTTCATTGTGTTTTGCATTTAATAGTACCCTGTAATCTTGCTGTTGTTCTATGACAATGTTTTGAGCTATTTTCGAAGCCTTTATTTTCGAAGCATTCCCAGAAAATAGCAACGGAATTTTTAAACCTACTTGATACCCAATAATATTTCGATTCAATTGGCTATTGGTTCCTTGAAAATATTCTACACTAATATCTGGCAACAAACTTTGCTTCTCTCTTGTATATAATGTATGCTGATAGTTTTTAGCATCTTCAAAATATTGGAGACCAACATTATTATTCATCGAAATATCTTTAATTTCTAATTTTTGAAGCGGTTGATCTATAATTTCTAAACCATCTTGTTGTACAACCGCGTTAAGTTGCTCTTTAGAAATAGAAACCTCTTGTAAAGCTTGTTTATATAACGTTTCTAAATGCTTTTGTTTAGATCTGGCGGTAATCATTTCTAGGTAATTGGTTTCCCCTAACTCAAATCTACGGGTTGCTTTTTTAGCAAAATCTTTATATAAGCTGTCTAAAAAACGATAGGTTGCTGCCTTGTTTTTAGTATAACTCAATTGATAATATTTGGCATAAACTGTTTTTTGAAGTTGCTGAAATTGCATCTTATAATTGGTTTGCGCTAAATTTAGTTTTGCTTTATTTATCTTTTTATCAGCCAAATAAACGGTTGGAAATTTAAAATCTTGGGCAATTCCAAACACCTTTATAGGGAGGTTGTTGGTGGCTAGATTATTTTCATCATAGCTATAATAAATAGATGTTTTATTAAAATTGAAGGCATTGCCAATCATGGCATTGCTTTCATCTACCTTTAAACTAGAAGCTTTTAAACCTGCATTATTTTCGATGGCCAGAGCCAACGTTTCTTCTAAGGTTAATTTTGATTGCGCTTGGGTATGTGCCATAAAAAACAAACCTATGATTGTTACGAGTGCAGTTTTATTCATTTTGATTTCTTTTTTTTCTTCAAACCAGGCATATAAAACAGGTAATACAATGAGCGTTAAAATGGTGGCAGTAACTAAACCACCAACAACCACAGTAGCTAATGGTCGTTGTACTTCTGCTCCTGCATTTGTGGAGAGCGCCATTGGAATAAATCCTAAAGCGGCGGCGGCTGCCGTTAAGAGCACAGGACGTAATCTTTCTGATGTTCCTCGTTTGATGCGTTCTTCAATGTCATTTACCCCATCTTCTTTAAGTTCTTTAAAATGCTCAATAAGTACAATACCATTTAAAACAGCGATACCAAACAGCGCAATAAAACCAACGCCTGCAGAGATGCTAAAAGGTAAGTCTCGCAACCAAAGCAATAAAACTCCGCCTACTGCAGAAAGCGGAATTGCAGAATAAACTAATAAAGCTTCTTTAACCGAACCAAATGCAAAATATAATAATAGAAAAATTAAGGTTAAAGCTATCGGAACGGCAACCATTAAACGTGCTTTGGCACTTTGTAGATTTTCAAATTGTCCGCCGTATGTTATTTTGTAACCTACTGGCAATTTCAATTGATCATCAATAATTGTTCTAATGTCATCTACAACCGATTGTAAATCTCGGTTTCTTACATTAATACCAATTACAATTCTGCGCTGAGTATCATCCCTAGAAATTTTTGCAGGACCTGTTGTGTATTTAATTTCTGCCAATTCATCAAGCGGAACTTTAGTTCCGTTTGGAGTATCGATATACAAATGTTCTAGGCTTTCTAGATTTTTTCTATTTTTTTTATCCAAACGGATCACTAAATCGAAACGTTTTTCACCTTCAAACACATTACCAACAGTTCCTCCTGCAAATCCCATGGTAATCATCTGATTAATGTCAGCAATATTTAATCCATAACGGGCAATTTTAGCTCTGTCATAATGAACACTCATTTGTGGTAAACCTTCTACTTTTTCTATAATGATATCAGAGGCACCATCTACATTTTTAATGAGTTCTTTTACTTCATTTGCTTTATTTGCGAGCATCGATAAATCATCTCCGAAAATTTTAATAGCAATGTCTGCTCTTACACCAGTAATCAATTCATTAAAACGCATTTCTATAGGTTGTGTAAACTCTACTTCCATACCCGGAATAATAGACAACGCTTCTTTAAATTTATCTGCTAGTTCGTCTTTGCTTTTAGCAGAAACCCATTCATCTTTTGGTTTTAATTTGATGATAACATCACTTTCTTCCATAGACATTGGGTCTGTAGGAACTTCGGCTGCTCCAATTCTACTAACCACTTGATCTACTTCAGGAAATTTTTCGAGTAATATTTGCTCAATTTTTGTCGTAATTTCTATCGTTTTTCCTAATGAAGTTCCTGTTTTTAATACAGGTTGAATTACAAAATCTCCTTCATCTAACGTAGGAACAAATTCGCCTCCCATGGTGCTAAATAAAAATACACTGCTCGCTAACAGCAATCCGGCTAAACTAATTACGATTTTTTTATGTCCTAATGCCCAATGTATAGAAGGGCCATACCAAGAGTTTAAAACCTTCATAATTCTAACCGAAACGTTTTTTGCACTTTGTTTTTGAGGTTTTAAAAAGAGCGATGATACCACAGGAACGTATGTTAAACATAGTAACATGGCACCAATTAAGGCAAAACTAAATGTGAGTGCCATTGGTCTAAACATTTTACCCTCCACACCACTTAAAGATAAAATCGGAATGAAAACGATTAAAATGATTAATTGTCCAAAAATGGCGGAATTCATCATTTTTGAAGCACTTTTTAAGGTAATTGCATCAATTTCTTCTTGTTTTGCCTCAGTGCCAAGAGATTTTATTTTTTCGCTTTCGCTGATAATTTTAAAGGCAATAAATTCAACAATAATCACAGCGCCATCAATGATAATTCCAAAATCTATGGCCCCCAAACTCATTAAGTTTGCATCGACCCCAAAGACGTTCATTAAGGATATAGCAAACAGTAAACTTAACGGAATTACAGAAGCTACAACCAAACCAGAACGCAAATTACCCAGTAATAATACGACCACAAAAATCACAATTAAAGAACCTAAAATTAAATTTTCTGAAACTGTAAAAGTTGTTTTTCCGATCAGTTCGCTACGCTCTAAAAATCCGTTTATATAGACACCTTCTGGCAAACTACTTTCTATTTCTAGAACGCGTTCTTTTACGGCATCAATAATGGCTTTAGAGTTTCCGTCTTTCAACATCATAATTTGACCAAGAACTTTTTCTCCTTGTCCATTTCCTGTAATGGCACCAAAACGGGTAGCACTCCCAAAACCAATTTTGGCAACGTCTTTAACGTAAATAGGTGTGCCTTCATTTTTAACGACAATATTTCCGATATCTTCTAGGTTTTTTACCAAACCTTCGCCCCGAATGAAAAAGGTTTCATTCCCTTTTTCAATATAACCACCACCTGCAACACTGTTGTTTTTTTCTAAAGCATCATAGATTTCTATCACCGAAATTTGCATGGCATTTAGTTTGTTTGGGTTGATGGCAACTTCATATTGTTTTAAAAAGCCACCCCAAGTATTTACTTCAACCACCCCAGGAATACCTGAAAGTTGACGTTTTACAATCCAATCTTGAATGGTGCGTAAATCGGTGGTAGAATATCGATCTTCATACCCTGGTTTTACATCTAAAATATATTGATAAATTTCACCCAAACCTGTGGTAATCGGTCCCATTGTAGGTGTTCCAAAGCCAGCTGGAATTTTTTCTGATGCCGACTTAATTTTTTCAGCAATTAATTGTCTAGGTAAGTAGGTGCCCATAGCGTCTTCGAAAACGATGGTGACTACCGATAAACCAAATTTGGACACCGATCTAATTTCATCTACCCCTGGTAAATTTGCCATTTCTAACTCTACAGGATACGTGATGAATTGCTCAACATCTTGCGTAGACAGATTGCGAGAGGTGGTAATAACTTGCACTTGGTTATTGGTAATGTCTGGCACAGCACCAATAGGTATTTGGGTTAAAGAAAAAATACCAAACCCAACAATAAATGTTGTAAAGAGGAAAATAAGCAGCTTATTTTTTAAGCTGAACTTTATAATGTTTTCTAACATAATTTATAAAAATTTTGATAATTAAATAAATTCCTATTTTAAAAAAATAGGATACAAAAATCTAAAATAAATTTATGAGTACTTGGGCGGTTGAAAAACAGAGGGTTTCTCAAAGAAGGAAAAAGAATCTTTATAAAAATAATTTTGTTGAGTTTGAACGATAACGCTTTTTTTCAATTCAAAAATTTGCGCGTTTAAAGTAAAAACAGAAGGCAAATGGGTATGTGTTAAACCGTCTTTCTTAAAAGGTAAGTTTTTGTGTTCTTTGTGCTGATCTGATGCATGTTCACTACTTCCGTAATGCTCAGTTAAAAAATCAATAAAAGAATCTCCGTATTTTTCTTGATGAAATTGGGCATGCTCTAGCAATACATTGATTTTAGAAATATCTTCTAAACCAATATCTAAACTCTGTAAAAGAATTAAGCTTGATAAAAATATTGCAAAAGTTTTTAACATAATAAGACAAAGGAAAGATTTTTTTTTAACTAAAGTTGTAATAATTGTTACAAACATTAAACTTTAACAAATTAAAAAGTTGCTCTTAACTGCACACTACCCGTATGAATGGCTTTAGAATTTTCACTTTTTCTACCTAAATAATTGAGATTTATGTTTAAAAATGAGTTTAATTTTCGGTTAAATAATAAACTCCATGTATAATTTTTACCAGCTTGCAAGCCTTCTAACATTTGATAGGCTACGGGCGAATTAGCATCTCCAGAAAAATCATTTAAAAAAATATTGAGGTTTGCCGAAACTTGATTTTTCTTTTTTCCTATAAAAAAATATTCAATTCCAAATTGCTGCTGTTGTAATTGTTCTAAATTCTGAAGCTGATTTTTTTTGTCTTTAAAGTGATAAAAAGCAGAGAATCGATTATTTTCATTGTATAAAAAATTAATTTTTGGATTTATTTCATAGGCCTGTATTTTAAAGTTTCTATCGGTGAAGTTTTCTGTTTCAAGAACGTTTAAAGAATTTTTTCCCATAAAGTTTAGCAACCAAAAATCTGCAAATTTATGTTCATAATCTAATCGCTGTAAAATGATGTTGTTTTCTTGATTTCCAATAAAATATTGCTGTTTTAGTTTTGAGTTTCCATAGGTAAAAGTCATGCTGTTTTTTTGTAAATCTTTGTTGAAATACAAACTATTTCTAATGTTTAAATTTAGGCGTACTAAAGAATTTTCATTAAAATCAAACGGGTTTAATTGAAATGAATTTTCAGTTCTTTCTTGTTCATTTTCTACGGATAAAAAACTCTGATTATAAAAGTGAGAAATTACTTTTTTAAAGCCTGTTTTTGTTGCCCAATTTCTAGGGTTTATGGTTAAGGTTTGATTCCATTTTGCGCGCTGTGTAGCAATAAAACGTACGTTAGGTTTTGGCAACCGTAAATAATTTGCTTGATCTTGAAATAAGGCAATTTCAAATTCATTAAAATCTTTAATGCCATCAGCATTGTAATCAATCCAGGTATAAAAGCCCAAACCAGGTTCGGTTTGCACATAAATAAAATCTTGTCGCGCAACATTGCCCGATGAGGTTTCATAAACAGTACTTAAATTGATAAAGTTGTTTAATAGTTTCTGGTTAAAAACAAGTCTTGAGTTTAATGCTTTTTCATTCTCCGTAAAACTGTTTTTGGTTATTCTATAATTGGCATATACACTTAAATTGGTCTTTTTATTTTTGATGAGTTTGCTGTTGATGTAGAAAGTTTTTCTTTGATTAATTTCTGTAAATTGGTTCGATTTTATACTGTCATTATCTCTATAATTAAAACCAATTTTAGCAAATACTTTAACGGAATCTCCAAGTCCAAGATATCCTTCATATTCTTTAAAACGATGACTTGTATGGATGAAATCTTGCGTTTCAATATTTTTTCTGCTATTGGTTTCAAAGTTCATCAATGCGCCAAACCAAGTGGTATTCAAAGAGTGTTCAGCTTTTGCTTTTGCTACCAAAAACGAATTATCTTCTAAAGTTGAGGTATTTGCCAAGAAACTTGCATCGGCAAAAAAAGTTGTTTTTTCGAAGTTCATTCTCGATTGAAACTCGTGTTTAATTCCGTTAAAAGTATCCGTATAATTCAAGTTGTTAAACCGATACGAAATAAAATCGTTCTTTTTGTTTTTTAGTAACAGTTTAGACTGAAAATAATTTTTAGTGGCATTATTCGTTAAAAGATTCCAATCTCTATTAAATTCAACAGATTCCCAACGCTGAATACTTCTAAAATTTTTGTGGGCATATTCATGATTGATATTGGCTGATAATTGCCATCTTTTATCCATTAAAACCTGTTGCCAACCTATTTTTGCAGCAAGTGCTTTATTTTGATGATCATCAATCGTAGAAAATAAATTGGCATCGTTATTACTCAAGGCAATTTCAGTTTCTACATTGGTTTTTTGGGTAGGCTGGTAGCCTGATTTTATAACAAAAAACTGCGATTTTGTCGGAGCTACTAAACGAATAATAGGATCATAATTCCCTTGATTATTTCCAACGAATTTAAAAATACTACCGATAGCTATGGTGTTTTCTAGAATATAAGCACCCTGATTAAGACCCACATTAGAAAAATTAACACTGTATAATTCATCATTTGGATTGGTAGAGTATTCAAAATATGTTTCATTGACCGAACTGATTTTCTGATACAAAACTTTATTTTCGTTAAAAGCATCTATAAAAGCACTTTCAGCAATCATAGCATCCGTATTGTTGCCCGCATTTGCTAAAATCTGTTTTTGCTCCTCGGTTAAACTTTGTTGTAAAGGTTGGTTTTTGGCATCATTTTCAGCATAAAAATAGCCCGAAATCTGAAACTTATCACTTTCATAGGTTGCTTTTTCATAGGTAATAAAACGCGTATAATTCCGATCTGAATATTGGAATTCTACTGTAATTCTCATATCATTCGTAATCGGAAAAGTAGTGGTAAACGTCAGTTCGGCTAAATTATAATTTACGGTATAATCATTATTTTCTCCCTGTTTTAGTAGCACCCCATTCACAAAAACTTGCTCGCTACCTTCAATAATTAAGATAGCCGCTTCATTGTTGGCTCCAAAAAGTTTATAAGGTCCTTGGTTTCCTTCGGTACCAATAAACCTAAAGTTGTTAAATTTACCCCGAACTACAGCTCCAGAAGCAGCTACCTTTATCTTTTCGGTAAGATTGGCTTCAACTTCTAACCCTGCAATTTGTTTGGTAAAAGGTAAAAAGAAACTGGTGTTGTTTTTTAAAGAAATATCACCTGCTTTAACGCGCCATTCATCGCTAAACATTTCAATAAAAATTCGATCAAAATCGGTTAAATTTTGAGAATATCCATTATCTTGAATGGGAATATTGGTGTCAAAAATATTAGCCCTTAAGGTTACATCTTTTGATAGTTTCCCCGAAATTTCTAAATCTAAAGCCGAGTTGGTTACGGCATTTTGGTTATTACCAGTAGTAATGCCTCTGCTAATAAAACCCCTAGTTTGTAAACCATCAAAAAGTTGTATTTCAGAAGTTTTTTTGTTGGTGGTTAAACTGTATAAAGTTCCGTTGTTCGGAGTGTTTTGTAGAATTAAGTTTTCATCAAACGGACGATATACTTTTGTAATAAATTCAGGAATTCTAAAATATTCTACGGTAATTTTTGGATATTTTTTTGAGTTGATGATTAAAAGCGCTTCACTGAAATTAACACGATATTCGGATGCTAAAATCCTCTTTTTCTGGGCGTTTAAAACTTTAAATCTTTGGGGATTGATCGGAACAGAATCTAATTGAATGGTATCTGTTTTTACTTCAATAATTTTCTTTCTAAAATCTGAAGATATTTTTTGTGCTTGGAGAGAAAATCCAACAAAAAAAAGAACAAAAAGAAAATATTTTTGAAGCATATAAAACGATACAGTACTAACGTAAAAATATGTTTTTTATGATTTAATAACCCTCAAATTAGAAAAGAGATTGTTGTTTTACAGGATTTTCATGCGCTAATAACCACTTTTTACGCCAAATTCCGCCAGCATAACCCGTTAAAGACCCGTCAGAACCAATAACACGATGACAAGGAATAACAATCCAAATAGGATTTTTACCATTGGCTGTTGCCACGGCTCTAATGGCTTTTACATCTCCTAAAGCTTTGCTTTGTTCTAAGTAACTTTTTGTTTTTCCGTAGTTAATTTTCAATAATGATTTCCAAACTTTTATTTGAAACTTAGTCCCTTTTGGGTTTACCGTTAGGTTAAAACTAGCTCTTTTTCCGTTAAAATATTCTTCTAATTGCACGACACATTCTTGCAGGCATTCTGGGGTTTTTGCTCTTAATACATCCTCTGAAATGGTTCCGTCATCTAAAACAGAAATAGATTGAATTCCGTTTTTATCTCCTGTGATTTCAGCAATCCCTATGGGTGTTTTGTAATAAGTGGTTTGTGGTTTTTCCATTATATTCCAAAAATATCTTTAGAGTTTTGTGTTGTAATGGAAGCTATTTCTTTAAAAGATAGACCATAAATAGTTGCTAATTTATCAACAACCTTCGTAATGTAGGCACTTTCATTTCTTTTTCCTCTAAAAGGAGCAGGTGCTAAGTATGGCGAATCGGTTTCCAAAACAATATGTTTCATGTCTATTTTATGGAGAAATGTATCAATTTTACCATTTTTAAAGGTAGCTACACCGCCGATGCCTAATTTCATATGGTAAGAAATGGCTTGTTGTGCCTGATCTAAAGTTCCTGTAAAACAATGAAAAATTCCTCTTAAATCTTCACTTTTTTCGGTTTCTAAAACTTCAAAAATTTCGTCAAAAGCATCTCTACAATGAATTACAATCGGTAGTTTTTTTTCTTTTGCCCATTGTATTTGGGTTTTAAAAGCTTCTTGTTGTTGTGTTAAAAAGCTTTTATCCCAATACGAATCAATACCGATTTCGCCAATTGCATAGAAGTCTTTTTTATCAATCCATTCTTTTACGTGTGCTAATTCTTCTAAATAATTATCTTTTACGGAGGTAGGGTGCAGGCCCATCATTAAAAACACATCCTCTGGAAAGTTTTTTTCTAATTGCATCATGCTATCTGTGTGTGATGAGTCTATAGCAGGAATAAAAAAACGAGAAACACCGGCATCTTTTGCGCGTTGCATCATGGCAGCTTGGTCTTCGTTAAACTGATCAGAATATAAATGTGTATGGGTATCTGTAATCATTTTTTTATATTGAATTTATCAGCAAAATTAACAATATTAAAACTGAAATCATTATTGATACACTTTTTTATAAAACGTACCTTTGCATAAAATTTAGACAATGACTTTCAAAGATTTAGACTTATCAAATCAACTTCAATATGGTATTGACGATTTGGGTTTTCAGAACCCAACACCCATTCAAGAACAGGCATTTTCTGTGGTGAGATCTGGTAAAGATGTTGTGGGAATTGCGCAAACCGGAACGGGTAAAACATTTGCTTATATGATGCCAATTTTGCGTGATTTAAAGTTTTCTAAACAAAAACACCCAAGAATTTTAGTGTTAGTTCCCACCCGTGAATTGGTTTTGCAAGTAGTTGAAGAAGTTGAAAAATTAGCAAAATACATAAATGTACGTGTTTTAGGTGTGTATGGTGGCGCGAACATCAACACACAAAAGCAAGCTATTTTGCAAGGGCAAGATATTATTGTAGCAACACCAGGACGTTTGTATGATTTAGGATTGAGCAATGCGTTAAAACTAAAATCGATTCAGAAATTGGTGATCGATGAGGTGGATGTGATGCTAGATTTAGGATTTCGATTTCAATTGATGAATATTTTTGATATACTGCCTGAAAGGCGGCAAAATGTGTTGTTTTCTGCAACGATGACTGAAGATGTTGATTTGTTAATTAATGATTTCTTTAAAAATCCTGAAAAAATTTCGGTTGCGGTTAGCGGAACTCCGCTCGATAATATTGAACAAATTTCTTACAACGTTCCTAATTTTTTCACGAAAGTTAATTTGTTGAATTATTTCTTAAAAGACAAAGAAAATTTTCAAAAAGTATTAATTTTTGTAGGTTTTAAAAGAACTGCAGATTTGCTTTTTAAACATTTAGAAGAAATTTTTGGCAGCGAAAGCTGCGTTATTCATTCTAACAAAACACAAAATTATAGAATTCGATCTATTAGACAGTTCGATGAGGGTAAAAATAGAATTTTAGTTGCTACAGATGTGATGGCACGTGGTTTAGATTTTGATGATGTAAGTCACGTCATTAATTTTGATACACCAGATTTCCCGGAAAATTATATGCACAGAATTGGTAGAACGGGTCGTGCTGAAAAAGAAGGAAAAACAATTCTATTTTCAACAGAAAAGGAGCAGGAGTCAAAAGAACGTATTCAGGCTTTAATGGCGTATCAAATTCCGGTTTTAGAACTGCCCGAAGAGGTCGAAATTTCTACAATGCTCACAGAAGATGAGCGCCCTAGAGAAGATCAAGGTATTTCTAAAAATAGAACATCGTTAGAATATGTTCCAGGACCTGCTTTTCATGAAAAGAGCGAAAAGAACAGTCAAGTAAACCTAGGAGGTTCTTATAGAAGAGAAATTGCTAAGAAATATAAGAAGCCAAAAACGAGAGGCGATAAAAATTATAACAAACATAATAAAAAGAAATAATGCAGATTTTAACCGAACAAGAGTTGCATAATTTGGCAATGAACATTGTTGGCGAAAAGTTAGAGAAAATGGGCTATGAGTTTCAAGCAATTAATAGTCAGTTAAAAAGACATCCGCAGTATGTGTTGTTTAAAAAAGGAGAACCTACCATTTTTGTTTTGGTAAAAGCAACGGCCAATCTTCAAAATCCTAATGACTATGATGTTTTTTGGATGGAGACTTTTATAGCACATGCCAAAAAGCAAAATGCCAAAGTTTGGTTTGCCGGTGTAGGAATTGCCAATGCAGAAAGTGTTGAAAATCCTGTGTTTAAAAATCAACCTTATTATGTTGCTTTTGAAGATTTTGTAAAGGTTTTGGAGTAGGATTGTTTGATGTTTTGTGCATGGTTTCTTGCCTAATATGCGATTTTTAATTATTCCAAAAATTTATCATAACTTTCCGTTTTCATGATGTCAATTTTAAATTCTGAATTTTCATTTTTAGTTATTATTACACTATCGAAACCTAATTTATCTAATTTTTCAATTGTGGCCAATTCTCCTTCTTTTAATTGAAGTACTTTTCTTAAAAGCCAATCAGATAAAGCTTTGTTCGGATTTGTCATTAATGCCTTTGAATTATCTTGACAAACTTTTGCTTCAAAAACTTCTCCTGTTGGAATTTCCAAATTAAAAGTTTCATCTCTTTCTGGAAAAAATTTTGGATATTCATTATGAATATTTTTAGGAATAGGAATATAGATTTCTCCTAAGTTTCTTTTTCTTCCGCCTGCATTCCATTGATTTAAACCACTTTTTTCAAAAACATATTTTTCTTTTTTCTTAATTCCATAAAGTGGTAAAACAATATAATTTTCTCCTTTTATAAGTTTATCTTTTGCAGATTTATATTGATGGCTTGAAAATAAATCAAGTAATAAACTATAAGGGTCTTCAATAATATCTATTGGTAATCTAAAAGCTTTTTCGGGAATTATGAATTTTCTATATAATGTGCTTTTTGAATAATTAAAAGAATAAAAATTATGACCATCTTCAAATTGTAAACTTGCTTTATTACTATTTACAGAATTGATATTTGCAATGTCTATTTGATTATAATCTGTTTCAAAAAGAAGTAACTCTTTTTCTCTTCTTGCTACAATATGATAAAGTGAAGATTCAATATCGTAAACTCTATTCGCTAAATTAATTCTTTCATTTCTGTATTCTCCAAGTTTTAAAGCAAGGTCTTTACCTTTATAATTTTTTAAATCTCTTGAAAGGCTATTAAATTCCGCTACTTTTTCTGTGCTGTTATTTGTTTTTGAAATAAACGTTTTTAAACCAATGCCGATAGAATTGTAATCAGCATCAAAAGCAGTATCAGAACGTGATAGGTTATTTGCTTCAAAACTTCTACAAAATATATTTTCGGCAACTCTATAATTAATAAAAGGTACGGCACTTTCACTAAAAAGTCCTGAAATTTTAGAAACAGCAGAAAGTAGTTTTAAATAATTCCCATCATTCTCTAAATCTAATTCTGCAAATGATTTCATTATTAAACCGCTTTTGCTAACCTATATAATTCGCCTTTTTCATTAGTAATTATTTCTAAAACAGTACTATAATTCTCAGGCTTTTGCTTATTTTTTGACTTGTAATATTCTTCAATCAATTTATATTCTAGATTACTTAAATAATCAAGAAACTGAGATTCTTCATAACTTGATGATATATTTGGGCAAAAACTATCATGCTTTACAGCTATTTTAAAATAATAATTTGAATCAATATTATGAACTTTTATAGCATAAACATTTTCTGGGAGTGATATTAAATTTTTATCAAGAGAAAAATTAATATCTAAAATTTTTGTATCTATATTTTTCATAAAACATTTATTATTTCTTTAGCAATTCTTTCTATTAAAGTTGTTGTTACAGAGTTACCAGCTTGCATATATAATTTACTATTAGCAAGATTTGGTAAAATGTAGTTTTTGGGATACCCTTGAAAAGAAAAACATTCTCTTGGTGTTAATTTTCTAATTCCAAAATTATCTTTAATTAAAGGAACATTATGACCTCCAGTTCCCATATTGGCTGTTAATGTAGGACAAACATTACTTTTATTTTCTCTGACATACACTCTTCTCCATTGATAAACAGTGTCTTTAGAAGTCATAGTTTTCTCAAGTTCTGGATAGTATTTATGCTCTTTTGGATAATAATATTTAGTTTCTTGTTTTCCTTTTTCTAAAATATTATGAATAGTTTTTGTTAATTCAATTTTTTCTGGAAATTTGAAATTACTCCAATTTTTTACTTGATTTGGGTCGAAAGCAACAATAAATATTCTTTCTCTATTTTGAGGAATATTTGCGTGAGTAACTGAATTTAAAATTGAGCTAAAAACTTTATAACCTAATTTCTTTTCTAAAACTTCAATTATAGTTTTAAATGTTTTTCCTTTATCGTGTGAAACTAAATTTTTAACATTTTCTAAAAAAACAACCTTTGGTCTATGTTTATTTATAATTTGTTCTACGTCAAAAAATAGAGTTCCTCTTGTATCTGCAAAACCTTTTCTATTTCCTGCAATTGAAAATGCTTGACAAGGAAAACCTGCACACAAAACCTCAAATCCTTTAGGAATGTAATTTTTTGTAGTTTCTTTTGTAATATCGCCAAATGGAATTTCTCCAAAATTTTCTCTATAAGTTTTTTTTGCTGCATTTTCCCATTCGCTCGTATAAACACATTTTCCGCCAACATTTTGCAAAGCCAACCTAAATCCACCAATTCCTGCAAATAAATCTATAAATTTAAATTTATAATTTTCGGGAGTTGGAAAAGGAACATTTTCTACTTCAAAAAGTAGTTGTTGTAAAGCATCTTCTTCTGCAATGGAAATATTTTCGTCTTGTTTGTATTCTACAAAGTTTTTGATAATTTTTAAAGCATCTTCTCTGTAATGTTTAGAAACGCCATTGTGTACATTATGTAAATAGTGCGTAATAACAGCTTTATCTTCTGGCTCAACAAGTTTTATTTGATAGTTTTTTCCATCAAATTCTTCAATACCAATCATTTTTTTTTCTGTTATCAAACCTTATTTTGTATTTAAAAACAAAAATAGTATTTTATTCTGGTAATTCAACGAGCTTGATGAAAATGCGAAAAGTTTTTTTTAGCATTGAAGTTAAACGAATTTACCTAAATTTTCTGAGAAAGTAATGTTGTCAAAACCTAAAATTCAAGGTATAAGAGCAACGCTACTATTTTTAAAAAATTTATATAAAAAAAACCATCTGAATTTCAGATGGTTTTAGAATTTATAAAAAGCTATTATTAGTTAGAAGCATCTTGCTCTAATAAATTAAAGAATTGATTTAATTCTGGCATGATGATAATTTTTGTTCTTCTGTTTTTAGATTTGTTTTCAGCAGTATCATTTGGTGCTAATGGAATATATTGACTTCTACCTGCCGCAATTAATCTTTGTGGTTTTACACCATATTTGTATTGTAAAATTCTGGTAATTGAAGTAGCTCTTAAAGCAGATAAATCCCAATTATCTTGAATTAAATTTCTCTTAATTGGTGTGTTATCTGTATGACCTTCAATCATCACATCCATTTTAGGTTGATCTTTAACTACTTTGGCAATTTTCTCTAAAACAGAATAAGCTTTATCAGTTACATTGTAACTACCGCTTTTAAATAATAATTTATCAGAAATTGAAATAAAAACCACCGTTTTTTCAACGTTAACTTCAATATCTTCATCTCGAATACCCTCTGTTAAGTTTTTTGTTAAGTGATATTTTAAAGCAAGATTAATAGAATCTTTCTGAGTCATGGCAGTTCTAATACCATTAATATACTTATCTTTTTCGTTTAACTGAGAAATTACAGTTTTAATATTTTCAGAAGAAGATTGCGTTAAAACTGTTAAATTTTCTACTTGTTTTAAAGCCGTTTTTTTGTCATCCTTAAAATATTTAATTTGTTCTTCAAGAGCCGCTAATTTGGTTTCTTGTTTCTCTTTTTCAATTAAATACTTTTGTAAAGTTGTTTCAGTTTTTAGTAACTCATCTTTGGTTTGGGCGTGTGTTGTTTCTAAATCAACAAATTGTTTTTTAGAAACACAAGAACTTACTAAGATTGTTGTTAATAGGAGTAATACTGTTATTTTTTTCATAATTTAGAATAAAATTTATAGTACAAAGTTAACAAAATAGATAGATATTAGTGCGTGTAATCCATAATTTGTGAAAATTTTATGTCGTATTTTTGTATCCCATTAAAAATTTTATGAAAACAACTAAAACGTTACTGATTTTTGCAGTTTTAACAATTTTTGTATCTTGTAATCAGGATATAAAAACGCAAAACTTTACTTTAAGAGGTGGAATATTCGGCACTACCTACAAAATTACGTATTTAAATGCCAAAGACAATTACCAAAAGCAACTAGATAGTTTATTTCTTAGGATTAATAATTCCGTATCGACTTACATTTCAACTTCGGATATTTCGAAAGTGAATCTAGGAGAAACAGGCGTTTTTATTGATACTATTTTTAAGGAAGTCTTTCAAAAATCAAAAAAGATTTATAAAGAAACAGATGGTTATTTTGACCCAACCGTTGGTAATTTGGTAAATGCATATGGTTTCGGGCCTAAAACAGAAAAATTGAATCTCACAGATGATCAAGTAAAGGAGTATATGCAATTTGTTGGTTTAGATAAAGTAGCGTTAATTGAAGGACAAATTGTGAAAGCGCATCCTAAAATATATTTAGATTTTAATTCTATTGCCAAAGGCTTTGCAATTGATATTGTTGCCCGTTTTTTAAATGATAAAAATATTGATAATTATTTAATTGAAATTGGTGGGGAAATACGTGCAAAAGGAACCAAAGATAACAATAAACCATGGATTATTAAATTGGTAAACCCTGTAAACGCAATAGATAATGAAGGGTTTAAGGTCATAAATCTTTCAGATAAATCGATGGCAACTTCTGGCAACTATAGAAAATATAGAGTTGCAGAGAACGGAAAAAAGTATGTACATACTATCAATCCTAAAACGGGGTTCGCTACAGAAAGCAATTTATTAAGTGCCTCTGTAATTGCCAGTATAGATTGTGCTGATGTAGATGCCTACGCAACTGCATTTATGGCGATGGGCCTAGAAAAGAGTATTGTATTTTTAGAGAAAAATCCTAAAATACAAGCAATTCTATTGTTCTCTGATGCTGACGGTAACATCAACGAATATACGAACTATATGTATAATTAGATATTTTTATTATCTTGCAAGAGAAAAGCCTTAAAATATGAAAAAAACAATCCTCTCAATAGTTTTTCTGATATCATTTACTTTAATTAATGCGCAAAAAAAGGTTGCGATTGCAAATTTTTATATAAAGCGAGCAAATACTGCTATAGAAAGTAGTTTAGACTATAAGGCTGCACTTTCTGATTTTGAGAATGCACTGGAGAATATTGATACTATTTCAGATCGAAAAATAGCCTCTTTAGGTTCTTCAATTTATTTTGAATTGCACCTAAAAAAACCGACGATTGAAGAAAAATTAGAGTTTTTAAAAAAAGCGAAAGAATATTCAGATTTATATTTTAGTTTGTTTGAAGATGTAACTTCCGAAGAGTATAATGCAAACGTACCTCGTTCTATTAAAATAATGGAAGCTACTGAAGTTTTAGAAGAGGAATTAGAAAAGAAGAGACTAGCATTTATCAAAAAACAAAAAGAATTAAAAAGAATAGATTCTTTAAAAACGGTTTGGCAAAATAAATACAATTCTTTAGTTTTTGAAGCAGATAGTATTTACAAATTCAATAAAAACAATATTGCTTTATATTCAAAAAATGGTTTTTTCGGAATTATAAATGATGTAGGAGATGTTCTTTTTGAAGCCGATGAATATAAAGACGCATTAGTTTTTGACGGATACATCATTCTGAAAAATAGAATTACAGAACCCACGAAATTGTATAGTTTTAATACGAATAATTCTGAAGGTTTTTTACTGCCAAGGATAGCTGATTTTAATGCGCTTTCTACACATTATGGAGCCGTTATGTTGCCAAGAGGAAATGGAATATTAGTAACCTATCCTAACAACTCTTATGAGCCATTTATCTATGATTTAAATGCTAAAAACGTTGTTAAATTCACGCAAGATCTTCAAGATTTATTTAAAAATCTCAAAAAGGCAGATAAAATTGATAAATACAACAAAGATGATCAAATAAAGATTGGTAAGAATTGGTATAATTTTGGAGGTCATATAGGAGGAGGTGTTTATCCTTTGTATGAAACTGAAAACCCTAAATTATTTGGTTTTCTATGTGCCCTAGATGGTAGTTTGTTGCAGGCAAGTTCGGGTTATAAAGCTATTGGAACTTTTTATAATAATAATTTTCAAGCAATAAGTGACACTGAATCTTTTTGGATAAACCAAAACGGAACTAAATTAAATCAGGTTAGAGAAGAAGCCAAAGACTATTCAGGTAATTCTGAGATTAAGAAACTAGATTCCGGCGGTTTTCATATCATAAAAGAAGGAGTCATTATTTTAGGAGAAGAAAAATTAGAAAATAGGTCACTTTTTTTACAAAAATTTCCAAAAAAATAATAATTAGTTTTCTTAGCAGATAGTATCTCTAGTTTTCAGAGTTTTAATAATTATTTATAAAAAAATAAATATTCGATAAACCAAATTTTAATTAAGTTTGGTTTTTTCACTGTGTTCTTAAGTCTTAATTTTTCTTACATTTGTACCCGAAAATTAAATGGTATTAAATAAAAATATGAGAAAATTTTTAATCACAATTATTCTTATACTGACTTATTCAATAGTTCAAGCACAATCTAATAGAACCCTCGCAAATCGAAGTATAGCAAAAGCCTACAAAACAATAGAAAATAGTATTGACTATCAGAAGGCTCTCCTTTATTTTGAGCAAGCAATTCAATACAAAAATGTTCGATTAAATAGAGACATGGCAGCTCTCGGTGCATCGGTTTACTTTGAGGTGCATCATAAAAGAGCAACTTTAAAAGAGCAATTAGAGTTTTTAGAAAAGGCAAAATATTATTCTTTAAAATATTTTGATTTAGCTAACAATAAATATTCTATAATGTATAAGAATAATGAAGAGATTCTATCTTTAGCATTAAAGAATATTGAAATTTTAAAAAAGAAAATTATTAAAGAAAAGGAATTAAGAAGAATAGATTCTTTAAAAACTATTTGGAAAAATAAATCTCTTACGTTAGCTATAAAGGCAGATAATCTTTATAACTTTAATAAAAATGGAATTGCTGTTTATGAAAATAATGGTTTTTTCGGAATCATTACAGATGTGGGAGAAGTGGTTTTAGAAGCTTCTGAGTATAAAGATTTTTTAAGTTTTGATGGTTTTATAATTCTTAAAAACGAAAAAGTAAATCCTTCTAAAATTTATGCGTATAATTCAAAAAATAAAATAGGTTTTCAACTCCCTAAAGTATCAAATTTTAATCCGCTTTCTACTCATTTTGGAACCGTGATGTTGCCAAGAGGTAACGGGCGATTAGTAACATATCCTAACAATGCTAGTATGCCTTTAGTATATGATTTAAATGCAAGAAAATATGTGAGAGTTGCTAATGAAATTGAACTTTTAAGAAAATTAAGCAAAGCAGATATTATTGATCGATATAATAAAAAAGGAAAAGCTAAAATTCATAAAGTTTGGTATAATTTTGGGGGACACCTAGGAGGGGGTATGCACCCAATGTATAGTGAAGAAAATTCGATGCTAAAAGGTTTTTTATGCTCGATAGATGGTAGTTTTTTAAAGACAAATACAGATTATCAATTTTTGGGTATATTTTATAATGATAAATTTGAAGCCATTAAAGATGGTAAGACTTTTTGGATCAATAGAAACGGAAGACAAGTTCGAAAAGCAGTCGATATCGCTGATAATTACGCAGGCAAATCTAGGATTGCAAAACTAGAAAATGGATACTATCAAATCATTAGAGATGGAATGATTGTTTTAGGAGAAGAAAAATTAGAAAAAATGTCTGTTTTCTTAAGGAATTTCTCAAAATAAGTAGTGCTTAGTTTTTATAACAAACCGGAAGTATTTCTCCTTTCATCAAACAAAATCGTGCTAGTTTTTCTGGAGCGATTTTTTTTGTATACTCAACTTCATCCACTTTAAAACCCACAGAACGTAGCTTATCAAAATAATCTAAACCATAGACTCTTACATGATCGTATTGCCCAAATATTTTTGCACGTTCTTTTCTGTCTGTAATAGAAGCGTCTTCAAAAGTTGTTTTTCTAGTGATGTCTTGCGGAATTTGAAAAATACCAAACCCGCCTTTTTTTAGGACTCTAAATAATTCGCGCATGGCTTTTGTATCATCCGGAATATGTTCTAAAACATGGTTGCAAAAAACAACGTCAAACGAATTATCTTCAAATGGTAAATTGCAAATATCAGCTTTTACATCGGCAATAGGAGATTCTAAATCAGAAGTAATATATGTTAGATTCTTCTGTTTTCTGAAGACCTCTAAAAAACATTGTTCTGGCGCAATATGAAGTGTTTTGAATTTTTTTGTAGAGGTAAAAAAATCAGTTTCATCTTTTAAAAAAAGCCACATTAATCGATGTCTTTCTAATGATAAGGTGGATGGAGAAAGGGCGTTTTCTCGCTGTTTTCCATATCCATAAGGTAAAAATTTACGAAACGATTTGCCGTCAATTGGGTCTGTAAAGGTATCGCCTTTTAGTGCTAAAGCTATTATTGGACGTACCAAATAACTTGCTTTAATTAATAAAGGTCTTGGTATGGTGTTGAGTATAGTTTTGAATATAGACACGAATTACACTAATTTCACAAAATAACTCTTTTGTAGGTTAAACGATCTTCTCCAAAATTCACTAATAACCCTAATTCTTTATGGACTTCCATACAAACTCCTATACTATTGTAAGCTTCTTGTTTGCAGAATAAAAAGGTCATATTAATTTAAGTATAAATTTGGTATTCGTATAATTTATGAATTTAGCGTTTGCTATTGTCTAAACTCGTCTTCCTCGTTCGTAACAATTCCTAAAGCTTCATTTACGTATTTAAAGGTAGAAAGTAGTTCTGGTTTGCCGTTTACAATAGCAACGTCGTGCTCAAAATGCGCTGACGGTTTGTTGTCTAACGTAGTAATTGTCCAACCATCAGAATGCTGTCTTATTTTTTGAGTTCCCATATTGATCATCGGTTCAATGGCGACAACCATCCCTTCTACAAACTTTTTTCCTCTTCCTCTCTTTCCGTAATTTGGCATTTCTGGATCTTCATGCATAGTGCGCCCTAAACCATGGCCTACTAACTCTCTTACAACACCATAACCATGTTTTTCTGAGAAATTCTGAATAGCAAAACCAACATCACCCACTCTATTTCCTGCTTTAAATTCTCGGATACCGACGTACAAACTTTCTTTGGTAACTTCTAATAACTTTTTTGTTGCCACATCAATTTCGCCAACGGCAAAAGTATAGGCGTGATCTCCATAAAAACCATTTTTTAAAGCACCACAATCTATAGAGATAATATCACCTTCTTTTAAAGGTTCGCTGGTAGGAAACCCATGAACCACTTGAGAATTCGGACTCATACAAAGCGTATTCGGAAAATCGTACAAACCTAAAAAACCAGGTATTGCACCTTGTTCTCTAATAAAATCTTCTGCCAGTTTGTCTAAATATAAAGTAGTGACACCAGGTTTTACTTCTTTTGCAAGCATTCCTAATGTTTTAGAAACAACAAGTGCACTTTCGCGCATTATTTCTATTTCTTCTTTGGTTTTAATTTTAATCATTTTCAAAAATTGAGCTGCAAAGTTACTATATTTATTAGAATTTAGTTCTTGGAGATTGTCTAAAGCGAAAAGAAACTATTAAACTAAGATACGACAGAAATTAAATTTATTTTGAGACATTTTTATCGGTATGCCTCCGCATATCTAATTAAAAAAAAGAAGTGTAGCATGCATGAAAATTTATTCGCTTTTATCGTAAGAGTGCTTATAAGGCTGTCCAGTAACAATTTTTAAAATATCTTTTTCAAGAGTTTCTCTCGGATATTCCACAAAGCGTCCAACTTCTTTTCCATCTTTAAAGAAAATAAAAGTAGGCACTCTAATGATATTGAATCCTTCTTGTAAATTATCTGGTGTTTTTTTGTTTCTGCCCACAGTAATAAGTTCAAAATAAGTTTCATCAAAACCAGTTTCTTCTAAAATCTTATAAAAACGAGGCGTTTCTCTTCTGCTATCTCCGCACCAAGTGCCCATAAATCCTTTAATTGTAAATTTATTTATTTCTTTTTTGAGTTTTTCAATGATTTCTTGATCTGTTTTGTATTCGTTGTATCTGCTGTCAAACCAAGGCTTAAAAGAAGCGTCTGCAAAAGATGATTTATTAGCTATGCCAATTAAATACCCTCTGTCATTTTTCTGAGCAGTAATAGGTTTTGCTTTTTGCCTTACAATTTCTTTAATTTTAATTATGTTTTCAGTTTTGTTTTCGATTACAATCTTCTTTTCTGCAGTGGTTTTACTTGAATTACAAGCCAAACCTAAGACGATTAATAAAAGTAAGAACGTGTTTTTTATCATTATAAAAGTGATTTTTGAGTCATTTCTTTTGGTTGTGCAACTCCCATAAGATCTAAAATTGTGGGAGCAATATCGCCCAAAATTCCACTATGAATAGATTTTATTTCGTCATCAATTAAAATAAAAGGAACAGGATTTGTGGTGTGCGCTGTATGAGGAGAGCCATCAGGATTCATCATGGTTTCGCAGTTACCATGATCTGCAATTAGTAGCGTGGAATAGCCATTTGCTAAACCAGTTTCTATTACTTCTTTGGCACAAATATCAACAGCTTCACAGGCTTTAATGGCGGCATCCATTATTCCTGTATGCCCAACCATATCTCCGTTTGCAAAATTTAAGCAAACAAAATCAGCGTCACCCTTTTTTAAATCAGCACACAAAGCATCTTTTAATTCGAAGGCAGACATTTCTGGTTTAAGATCATAAGTTGCTACTTTAGGAGAGTTTCTTAAAATACGAGATTCTCCTTCAAAAGGTGCTTCTTGTCCGCCTGAAAAGAAAAATGTTACATGAGGATATTTCTCAGTTTCGGCAATTCTAATTTGTTTTTTACCAGCTTTTGATAAAACTTCACCCAGCGTATTTTTAATATTATCGTTATTATAAATTACATGAATGCCTTTAAAAGAAGCGTCATATAAAGTCATGGTTGTAAAATATAAATCTAATTTTTTCATTTGAAATTCAGGAAAATCATTCTGACATAAAGCATTGGTTAATTCCCTTCCTCGATCGGTTCTATAATTGAAGAAAATTACGGCATCACCTTCTTTTATTTGCGCTTTTGGAGATCCATCTTCATTGGTAATAATAATAGGCTTATGAAATTCATCTGTCAAACCTTTTTCATAATTTTGTTTGATGGTTGCAATAATATCCGTAGTTTTTGTTCCAACGGCATTTACAATTCCATCATAAGCTTCATGAACACGTTCCCATCTATTATCTCGATCCATGGCATAGTAACGACCTGTAACGGTCGCTAATTCACCTGTACTTTTTTTCATGTATTCTTGGATCTCGTTAAGAAAAAACGCTCCTGATTTTGGGTCACAATCTCTACCATCAGTAAAAGCGTGTAAATAGACATTATCAGCGTTTTGTTCTTTTGCAACATCTAACAATCCTTTTAAATGGTCTATGTGAGCATGAATTCCACCATTAGAAACTAATCCTAATAAATGAATGTTTTTATTGTTTTCTTTAGCATATTTAAAAGTATCTAAAAGCACTTTTTCCTTTCCTAACGTTTTTTCTTTAACCGCTTTATTAATTCTAGCCAAATTTTGATACACAATTCTACCAGCACCTAAATTCATGTGGCCAACTTCAGAATTGCCCATTTGACCTTCAGGTAACCCCACATATTCTCCATCAGTCCTCAATTGTGCATTCGGGTATTTGTCATATAAAGAATTGATGAAAGGTGTTTTAGCATTATAAATTGCGGATACTTTAGGGTCTTGTGTAATTCCCCATCCGTCTAAAATCATTAAGATAACTTTCTTGTTCATTTGTCTAAATTGAGTAGTAAAAGTAAGAAAGATTTTGAAGGTATGCTTATTTTTTTACGAAAGCGATAAAGTAACTTTTATCTATTACCGCAATGTTGATTTGTGAACTGCTTTGATTCTTAATAAAATATTACTGCTGATTTATTAGGAAAAATAAGGTTTACCTAATAAATAGTATAATTGTGTTTTCAATAATAATAAGTTATTTTTATTTTCAAATTAATTTTTAACTGTAATGAAAGTATAAATTCATTGCAAAATTCGTAAATTTACCGTCAAAATTTATCATATTTTTAATGGAAACTCATTTTGAAATCAATAGTGTTACTGCCAAGTTGCCTAAGCATCTGCATAAATTTATTGTAAAACAGCCTTATCAAGAATATACTGCTCAAAATCAAGCAGTTTGGCGTTATGTTATGAGAATGAATGTGGATTATTTAAGCAAAGTTGCACATAAATCGTACATTCCTGGACTGAAAAAAACAGGGATTTCTCTAGAAAATATTCCTCATATGGAGGGTATGAATAGAATTTTAAAAGAAATTGGTTGGGCAGCAGTTTCGGTCGATGGTTTTATTCCGCCGAATGCTTTTATGGAATTTCAAGCGTATAATGTTTTGGTCATTGCTTCTGATATGAGAACTATAAATCATATAGAATATACTCCTGCGCCAGATATTATTCATGAAGCTGCAGGGCATGCACCCATAATTGCAAATCCTGAATACGCCGAATATTTAAGACGTTTTGGTGAAATTGGGAGTAAGGCAATTTCCTCTGCCAAAGATTATGAGGTGTATGAAGCAATTCGACGGTTATCGATCTTAAAAGAGAATCCGAATGCTACTCAAAAAGAAATTGATGATGCCCAAGAAAAAGTAGAATGGTTGCAAGAAAATATGGGCGAATTGTCTGAAATGGCGCAAATAAGAAACTTGCATTGGTGGACTGTAGAGTACGGATTAATTGGAAGTTTAGAACATCCTAAAATATACGGAGCTGGTTTGCTTTCTTCGATAGGAGAAAGTGCATGGTGTATGCAGCCTCAAGTAAAAAAAGTTCCGTATTCGATCCATGCAGCAACCATCAATTTTGATATTACAAAACCGCAGCCTCAATTGTTTGTAACACCCGATTTTGCTTATTTGAGTTTGGTATTAGACGAATTTGCAAATACAATGGCTTTAAGAACTGGTGGCTTAAAAGGTGTTCAGAAACTCATAAATTCTGAAAACTTAGGAACTATTGAATTAACTACAGGTATTCAAATATCGGGGGTCTTCACAAACGTTATTCAATATAAAAATAACAAGGTTGCGTATTTTCAAACAGTCGGAAAAACTGCTTTGGCAAATAGGGATAAGGAATTAATTGGTCACGGTGTTACAAGGCATCCAGCTGGTTTTGGGAGTCCGGTGGGTAAATTAAAAGGAATTAATTTGCCTATTGAAGATATGAGTCCTAGAGATTTAAAAGCATACGGAATTTACGAAGGCGAATTCATGACCTTGGAGTTTGAAAGTGGTGTTATTGTAAAAGGAAAAGCAATTACGGGAACAAGAGATTTAAGAGGTAAAATACTCATTATTACTTTAGATGATTGCACGGTTACTTACCAAAATGAAATACTATTTCAGCCCGAATGGGGTTTATATGATATGGCAATTGGTAAAGAAGTAATTTCAGCATACTCTGGCGCCGCAGATGTTGCTTCTTTTGAGGATTATAGCAAAGTTTCTGAAATAAAAACTCATAAAATTACCTATTCTGAATCAGAGAAAGAACTCTATTTTTTGTACAGTAAAGTAAGAGAAATGAGAGTAGAAAATTCTGTAACGGAAGAAAAAATTATAGCAATATTGAATCATTTAAAACTAAAATTTCCGAACGATTGGTTGTTGCTTTTAGAATTGTATGAATTAGCTTTAAATCACAATTTTTCGATTAAAAATGATCTTTTAAACATCTTAATAGATTTAAAAAGTAATAAAAGTTACACAGCACTTATAGAAAATGGCTTAAATTTGCATCAAAATTAAAAAAAATCACATGGGGTTATTTGACATGTTTAAAAGAAAAGATATGAGTGTTGAAATTAAAGAGTATTTAGAAAAAGGTGCCATTGTTTTAGATGTTAGAACCCTAATGGAGTGGAATAGTGGTCATATAAAAGGGGCTAAAAACATCGTTCTAAATTTAATTCCTCTAGAAATTGACAAGATAAAGTCTTGGAATAAACCAATCATTGCGGTTTGTAAAAGTGGAGGTAGAAGCGGACAAGCTACGCAGTTTTTAAAGCAAAATGGTATCGATGCAATCAATGGTGGTCCTTGGCAAAATGTAGATCAATATATTGACAAATAATACCAATTTCATTTTTTAATGTGGTATAAATAAATTGAATTATATATCCATATTAAAAATAATTAGCACAGTATGTATCAAGATAATTTTTTTGATAAAAACTAAGCTAAAAAGAAACAATTTATTTCGGTATTATACAATTAAAGTGGTGTAATAAGAGTCTATTTTTCAAAGTTTATAAAAGAGTATTGCTGATGCAAGCTCTTTTTTTTGTTTTCTAAATTGGCTAAAAACTGTTGATGCTCGCTAGATTTTTCATTAAAAGGTCTATGCAGAATTCCTTTTTGAATTGTATCAACTTCTTTCATAATCGATGCTGTTTCAGAAGAAAACCAAGTATCCACGAATTTTTCCCAAATATAATTGATGGCAGTTTTATTGGGATGCAGCATGTCTTCTGTATAAAAACGATAATCTCTTAATTCATCCATCATAATTTCAAAAGAAGGAAAATAATAAGTGTTTTTTCTAAGATCGATAACAGTATGAATGGCAGCAATTAAATGCGCCTTACTTTGGGTGTTCTCTATAAAACCATCTTTTAAATGTCTTACAGGAGAAACCGTAAAGATCACATTTATATTTGTATTGACAGATTTTAAAATCGCAATTATCGAAGATAAACATTCCGAAATTTCATCCACAGAAAGCAACTCTTTTAAGAATTTTTTCTGCGGAATTTTATGACAATTCGCCACAATGATATCGGTTTCGATAAACCTGTAAACCCAAGAAGTGCCTAATGTAATTATTATATGAGAAGCTTCTTTTAGCTTTTTATTGGTAGATACTATTGCGGTGTTTAAATTGATTAAAAGCTCATTTTTATCAGCAGAACTAGCACTAGAATGGGCATCAAAACAATGCCATCGTTCATTTTGGAAAATGATGTCTTTTTCTGAATATACTTTTTCATTGATAGCATGAGTAATAAAAGTTTCTATAGCTCTTGGATGAAAAAGGATTCCAAAGGGATTTTGGCTAGCTTGAAATTTAAAATAATTGAATTGATGACCTATATTCTCTGAAAAACAAGAACCCAGTAGCAGTAATTTTGAATGGTAACCAATAGGGTTTCTAGATTCTTTACCAATAGGTATTTGAGTTTGAAGTTTCATGAATTATTGTTCAAAAAGTTTACCAATTTAAAAGTGATTCAATTTGCCTAAAACTTCCGAAAAACTAGGGCGTAAACTAACTTCAGGAATTGTACAATCTATAATTAATTGTTGCCATTTGGTCAATAAATTTTCCTCAAGTTTGTTTTTATCTATTAAATTCCAAAGATCTTCTAATAAACATCCAAATGCCCTAATCTCAACTCGTTGAATAAGATGCGCTAAAGTTGAATTTATATCATAAAACATAGCAGCACCAAAATCTCCCAAAAGACATTCTCCTTGGGCGTTGACCAATATATTATGCGCATACAAATCCCCATGATTAATTCCCCGGCTATGCAATTGTGCAGCAGCAGACGCAATACTTTTCGCAACTTTGAGTGATTCTTTAGCTGTAAAAACAGTTTTTTCATCAAAAACATCTCTTGTACAAGTTTCTAAATTAGGCGGGTTTCCTAAATTGACAAATGAAGGAGATATGAGTTTCATTATAAGACCACTTTTTTGTTCAGGATGGCTTTTTATCTTTCCTAAAACTTCGATTAAATTTTGATGCGATCCTGCTGATATGGAAACTTCCATCTCATCCTCAGGCAATCCATCACTGGTTACAGCTCCTTTAAAAACCTTAACGGCTACATCTTCCTTTTTTAATGTCCAATGTGCTCTTGAAATCATGCCAGAGGCACCTTCTCCAAGTTGCTCTTTCAAAATGAAATTATTCCAATGAAAAGATTCGAAATCATTATTTTTTGGAACTTGATACGAAGCAGGATTTCCAGCAAAAGCCACCCAAGATAATTTTGGTAGTTGGAATAACCACTCCGGAATTGATTGGAGTTTGTTTGCCGAAATTCTTAAAAGTTCTAAATTTACGCAGTTTGCCATTTCAGAAGGTAATGCTTCAATTTGGTTGCCTGCTAAAGCGCATTTTTGCAACCAAAAACAAGTCCCAATACTTTTTGGTATTTTTTGAATGCGATTATTGGTTAAAATTAACCATCTTAATTTTGATGGAAAGGCATTTTCTGGCACGGTATGAATTTGATTGGATTTAAAACCAATCATCGTTAACTCAGGGCATTTTTGGAGCACTTTTGGAAATTCTTCGAAATTATTGTTTTCGAAAAATATAATTTTTAAACGCTGCAGTTGAGAGATACTTTCAGGTAACTCAGATAAATGGTTGTTCGATAAATCTAAAATCTCTAAAGTTTTTGCAAGCGATAAGATTTCTTCTGGAAATTGCTTTAGGCCACAAGCCAGTTTTAATCTTTTTGAACCCATTAGGCTTCCTGATCTTAATTCTTGTAAAGTATTTTTCATGCATCAAATAATAGTTTGCGAATATAACTATTATTGCGCCTTATTATCAGTAAAGACAATGAATTGTTATAGATGCTTAACAATTACTGATGATCAAATAGAAATAAACTTGTTCTCCAAATTCCGATACCCGAAAGTATTAATACAAGGATAGCGATGGTAACTACTAGAGCAAATATCAATTTCTGTCGATTTGTTTTCAAATGAACGTATTTAAAAATTACACCAAATAATCTTTTGCTTTTTCTAAAGCTTTAGGGATTCCGCCAGGATTTTTACCGCCAGCAGTAGCAAAGAAATTTTGACCACCTCCGCCACCATGTATTAGTTTTCCTAATTCTCTTACGACAGTTCCGGCATTATAACCGCGCTCATTTGCCAACTCTTTAGAAATGTAACATGTTAGCATTGCTTTGTCTTTTGATGGAGCGGTTGCAAATAATAAAAATAAATTTTGATATTCTTTACCGATGGCAAATGCTAAATTTTTTATTCCGTTTGCATCTAAATCTATTTTTGTTGCTAAAAATTGAACCCCATTAATTTCTTGTAATTGATTTTTAATTTCTCCGGATAAATTTTGAGCTTTTTCTTTTAATAATTGTTCCACTTGTTTTTGCAAAGCTATATTTTCGTCCTGTAATTTTTGAACTGCTTTTAATGGATTTTTTGCGTTGTTTAAAAGTTCTTTTACTGCTACTAAAACACTGTTATTTTCGGTGTAGAAATCTTTAACAGCGTCTTTGGTAATCGCTTCAATTCTTCTAATGCCGGCCGCAACTGCACTTTCAGATTTTATTTTAAAATGCCAAATATCACTAGTATTTTTTACATGTGTTCCACCGCACAATTCTACCGATTTTCCAAATTGAATGGCTCTTACGGTGTCTCCATATTTTTCTCCAAACAAAGCCATTGCACCATCATCAATTGCTTGTTGCATGGGTATATTTCTCTTTTCAACTAAAGGTAGTTTTCCAGAAATACGAGCATTTACAAAATTTTCTACATCTTGAATTTCATCCGAAGACATTTTAGAAAAATGAGAAAAATCAAAACGTACATATTTTGAGTTTACGGCAGAACCTTTTTGGGTTACATGAGTTCCTAAAACTTCTCTTAAAGCTTGATGTAATAAATGCGTCGCTGTATGGTTGCTTTCTGTTTTAGAGCGATGTTTTGCATCAACAATAGCTTTAAAACTAGTATCTAAATAATTAGGAAGGTTTTTAGTGAAATGGATGATTACGTTGTTTTCTTTTTTGGTGTCTAGGATGTAAATAATATCTCCATGCGTATCTTCTAAATATCCTTTGTCGCCAATTTGACCTCCACCTTCAGGGTAAAAAGGAGTTAAATTAAAGACCAATTGATACATTTCTCCATCTTTTTTAGAAGTTACTTTTCTGTATCTGGTTAGTTTTACATTCGCTTCTAGTAAATCATATCCTACAAATTCTTCAACTGCATCCTCCACTAAAATTGTCCAATCTTCTGTACTCATTTCACTGGCAGCACGCGACCTATTTTTTTGCTTTTGTAATTCTTCTTCAAAACCTTTTTCATCTAAAGTATAATTTTTTTCAGATAAAATTAAAGCCGTTAAATCTATCGGAAATCCGAAAGTATCATACAATTCAAATACTTTATGACCTGCAATTTTTTTGGTTTTTGAACTTGCTATAATACCATCTAACAAAACCAAACCTTGTTCTAAAGTTCTTAAAAAAGAAGTTTCCTCTTCCTTAATTACATTTTCAATTAGTTGTTTTTGACCCTTTAATTCAGGGAAAGCAGTTCCCATTTTGCTGCTTAAAACATTCACCAATCTATAAATAAATGGTTCTTTTTTATTTAAAAATGTAAATCCATAACGAACGGCTCGTCGTAAAATTCTACGAATTACATAACCAGCTCCGGTGTTGCTAGGTAACTGGCCATCGGCAATAGAAAAAGCAACAGCTCTAACATGATCGGCAATTACACGTGTGGCAATATCTTGTTCCTTATTAGAGCCATACTTGGTATTTGTAATGGTTTCTATTTCTCTAATAATGGGTGTAAAAACATCGGTATCGTAATTAGATTGCACGCCTTGTAAAACCATACACAAACGTTCAAAACCCATTCCGGTATCGATATGTTTGTGCGGTAATTCTTCTAAAGAACCGTTTGCTTTGCGATTGTATTGCATAAAAACCAAATTCCAGATTTCTACTACTTGAGGATGATCTTCGTTGATTAATGTTCGGCCATCTACTTTGGCTTTTTCTTCTGCAGAACGAATATCTACATGAATTTCAGAGCAAGGTCCGCAAGGCCCTTGTTCGCCCATTTCCCAGAAATTATCTTTTTTATTGCCTTTTAGAATTCTATCTTCAGCAATAAATTCTTTCCATAAATCGAATGCTTCTGTGTCCATTTTTAAATTATCAGCATCATTGCTACCTTCAAAAACGGTTACATATAAAATATCTTTATCAATCTTGTAAACTTCGGTCAGTAATTCCCAGGCCCAACCAATTGCTTCTTTCTTAAAGTAATCACCAAAAGACCAATTTCCTAACATTTCAAACAAAGTATGATGATAAGTATCGTAGCCCACTTCTTCTAAATCGTTGTGTTTGCCAGAAACACGCAAACATTTTTGAGAATCTGTAATTCTGTTACTTTTTGGTATTCCGTTACCTAAAAAATATTCTTTAAAAGGAGCCATCCCAGAATTTACAAACATTAATGTTGGATCATCTTTGGTTACCATGGGTGCAGAAGGAACAACTAAATGTGATTTTTTTTGAAAAAAGTCTAAAAAAGTAGCACGGATATCTTGAGATTTCATATATGAGAAGTTTCCAATAAGTGGAATTATGTTAATTTATTTTTAAAAAAAAGAGCTTAAAAAAAGCAGTTGTAAAACATTTTGTAAATTTACATGTTATTGTACCTAAGTTTTATCAAATTAAACCGCTAATACAACAAAAATAGTACATTTATCAATATGGCAAAAGTAAAATATTATTATGATGAGGATACGCTTTCTTACAGAAAAATTACTGTAAAAAAGAGTGATCATTACAGAAGAGTACTTTTTATTTTTTTAGGTGTTATATTAATTGCCTTTTTTGGATTCATTGGTTTTAGTCAAATTATTACATCACCGTCTGAACGTGCTCAAAAAAGAGAACTAGAAAACCTTCAATTTCATTATAAGTTGATTGATAAAAGATTAGAGGAAAGCTCTAAAATTTTAACACAGCTACAAGAAAGAGATAATAATATTTATAGAAGTTATTTCGAGGCAAATCCTATACCAGAAGAGCAACGTAAGGCGGGTTTTGGAGGCGTAAATAGGTATAAAAATTTAGAAGGATTTGACAACTCTAATTTGATCACAAAATTAACCAAAGAAGTAGATATTTTATCAAAACAAATGGTTGTGCAATCTAAATCTTTAGATGAAATAGTTGCTTTAGCAAAAGAAAAAGAAGCTATGTTGGCTTCTATCCCTGCAATTTTACCTATTAAAAAAGGAGATTTTTATGTAGCTTCTGGTTACAAAATGAGAATGCATCCTATTTTAAAAATTAATAAGTTTCATAAAGGAATGGATTTTACGGCACCCAAAGGAACCCCAGTTTATGCATCTGGAAATGGAGAAATATACAGAGCCCAAAGAAGCAGTACTTTTGGAAATGTAATTTATATAGACCATGGCTATGGTTATAAAACTATTTATGCGCATTTAAGTAAAATGGTTGTAAAACGAGGACAAGATATTAAGCGTGGAGATTTAATTGGTTATGTTGGTAATACAGGTTTATCGGTTGCCCCTCATTTACACTATGAAGTTCATAAAAATAATATTGCGTTAAATCCTATTAATTTTTATTATGGAGATTTGTCTTTAGGGGAATTTGCAAACCTGCAACAGGCATCTGAAGAAAGCCAATCTTACGATTAATAATTTTGTGAAAATGGTTAATTGTTGAATAGTTTAAGCGTATTTTTCAATTACACAATTACACAATTACACAATTACACAATTACACAATAATGCACATAGATCTACCCGAAAAGCGATATTATAAAATAGGAGAAGTTGCCGAAGCCTTTAAGGTAAATACTTCTTTGGTGCGTTTTTGGGAGAAAGAATTTTCGATTATTAAGCCAAAAAAAAATGCGAAAGGGAATCGACTTTTTACGCAAGAGGATATAAAAAACTTCAAATTAATTTTCAATTTAGTCAAAGAGCGCGGTTTTACTTTAGAAGGCGCAAAACAGAAACTCAAAAAAAATCCTGAAGGGGTGTATAATACTCACGAAATTATTAGTAGACTAGAAGCAGTGAGGGCAGAACTACAAAAAATTAAGAATCAACTTTAAGATTTAAATTCATATCATGAATTTCTCAAGTAAATTGTATCTACTTGAGAATGCATAGTTTTTCTATTTTGTTATGCGTGCATAGTAATTTTTAGTATATTTGAAGATATAGAAGCTGTTCAATCAGAATTTCTAAATATTCACGCTAAAATTTTAAGAAAATGCCAAAAAAGTATGTCGACATAGAAACACTAAAATATATTCTTTATGATATTCATAAATTAGAAAATTTACTATCAAGAGAAAGATTTCAAGAACATGATATGGAGTCTTTAGACTTGTTTATAGATTCTGTCAAAGAATTTTCTGACAGAGAGTTATATCCCTATTTTAAAGAAATGGATGAAACTCCGGCTTATCATAAGGATGGAACTGTTATTGTTCATAAGCAAGTTCAAAAAGTGATGCATCAATCGGGAGAAATGGGCATTATTGCCGCCCTTTTTGATTATGAGGATGGAGGTTTACAGATTCCATCATCTGTTTTTCATGCGGCTTTATATATTATGGATGCTGCAAATAATCATTTACCAGGGTATCCTAGTTTAACTTTAGGCGCTGCAGAATTAATCATAGAATTTGGTGCAGATGCTTTAAAAGAGACCTATGTTCCGAATATGTTATCAGGAGTTTGGGGAGGTACCATGTGTTTAACAGAGCCACAGGCAGGAAGTTCACTTTCTGATATTACCACAAAAGCAACGCCAACCGAAGACGGATTTTATAAAATTACGGGTCAGAAAATATTTATTTCTGGCGGCGATCATCAATTTGCAGAAAATATTGTGCATTTGGTCTTGGCAAGAATTGAAGGGGCTCCTCAAGGAACCAAAGGAATATCTTTGTTTGTTGTTCCAAAAAACAGACTAAAACCTGATGGATCTTTAACATATAATGATGTTATGACGGTTGCCGATTTTCAGAAAATGGGGCAAAAAGGGTATTGCACCACGCATTTAGGTTTTGGAGATCAAGACGATTGCAGAGGTTGGCTTGTTGGTGAAGAACATAAGGGTTTAAATCAAATGTTTTTAATGATGAATGGTGCTAGAATTGCTGTGGGCAGAGGAGCTGCAGCGATTGCAATGGCTGCCTACAGAACATCCTTGCAATATGCCAATGAAAGACCTCAGGGAAGAAAATTATCTGCCGATGGAAAGAAAAACCCGACTGAAAAACAGAGTTTAATTATAGAACATCCAGATGTTAGAAGGATGTTATTGTTGCAAAAATCGATTGTAGAAGGGGCTTTAAGTTTGGTTATGTTGGCTGCAAAATATCATGATATTGTAACCACAGCAACCTCAAAAGAAGAGAAAGAAAAGTATCATTTATTGTTAGAAATGATTATTCCTATTGTAAAAACATATCCATCAGAAGCAGGAGCAGAATCAGTCGATAATGGTTTGCAAGTTTTAGGAGGTTATGGTTTTTGTACCGATTTTTCTTTACAACAATATTATAGAGATATTCGAATTATGGCCTTATATGAAGGTACAACAGGAATTCAATCACAAGATTTGTTGGGTAGAAAAGTTACGCTACAAAATGGTATGGGTTTAGAATTGCTATCCGCAGAAATTTTGAAAACAATTATTGCTGCTTCAAATCATGAAGATTTAAAATCATACGCAACTACTTTAGGTAATAAATTACAGCTTTCTCAAAAAATATTGGGTAAATTAATGCCTTTTGCTAAAGAGGGAAATTACGAGCGCTATTTGGCAGACGCTAATTTGTTTATGGAGTATATGAGTATTGTGGTTTTAGGTTGGTTATGGTTAGAAATGGCTGTCGATGCTTCAGATAACTTAATTAATACGGATAGAAAATATTCAGCAATTTTTTATGAAAGTAAAATTCATACCATGAAATTCTACTTTAAATATGAAGTTCCGAAAACAAATGCACTAGCAGAATCTTTAATGAATAATGAAGTTTTAACCATTAAAAATGATAAAGAATATATTTTATAATGAATGTAAAACTACAATTTAATTTAGAAAATAAGGTTGCCATTATCACGGGTTCTAGCAAAGGAATCGGAAAGGCCATTGCAAAAGGATTGGCACAAAATGGCGCACAAGTTGTAATTTCTAGCAGAAGCCAAGAAGCCTGTGATGAAGTGGTTAAAGAGTTTAAAGCGGAAGGTTTGAAAGCAATCTCAATTGCCTGTCATATTGGGAAAGAAGAACAACGTAAAAATCTGATATCGAAAACAATTGAAGCTTTTGGGCGTATTGATATTTTGGTAAATAATGCTGCAATTAACCCGGTGTATAGTCCGATTGAAGAAGTAGATCCAGCAATTTTTGATAAAATTATGGAGGTTAATGTTAAAGCACCTTGGTCTTTGTCTAACTTGGTGTTACCACATTTTAAAACGAACAAAAAAGGAAGTATTATTAATATAGCATCCGTAGAAGCTTTAACGCCAGGCTTTGGCCTAGGAATTTATAGTACAAGTAAAGCTGCAATTTTAATGCTGACAAAAAATCAAGCAAAAGAATGGGGGCAATATGGTGTAAAGGCGAACGCAATTTGCCCAGGATTGATTAAAACAAAATTTAGCGCAGCGCTATGGCAAAACGAAAAAATGCTGCATAAGTTAGAAAAATCAATTCCGAGTGGTAGAATGGGAATGCCAGAAGAAATGGTAGGTTTGGCCTGTTTGTTGGCTTCGGATGCTGGCAATTATATGACAGGTGGCGTGTATACAGCCGATGGAGGTTATATGATTGCGGGTTAAAAATTATATATTTTCTTAAAATCAATAAAATTTATCCATTAGAAACAAGGTTAGTATTTGGATGTGCATAAAAATAATAGTTAATTTTTTAAAACTTTAAGTATTTTTGAGATCTAAAAATAGCGGGTAAAAACATCAATTTTCAATTCTTTGTTTTTATCTAAAATCATCCTATTTAAGGATGATTTATGGTTGTTAAACAGTCGTATCAAATAAAAAAATAAGCTAGAAAAACCCCAATAACTTTATGAAAATACTTCACACCGCAGATTGGCATTTAGGACACAGACTGCATGAAAATTCTCAATTTGAAGAGCAAACTTTGTTTTTAAAATGGATTGAAAACTATATCAACGAGGAAAAAATTGATGTGCTTTTAATTTCTGGTGATATTTTTGATTCGGGTTCACCATCGAATCAAAGTATGAAAATGTACTATAACTTTTTAATAAAATTAAAAACAACAACCTGTAAATTTATTGTGATTACAGGAGGAAATCACGATTCTGCAGGCATTTTAAATGCACCAAAAGAATTGCTAGAAGTACTTTCGATAAAAGTTGTAGGCAAGGCAACTGAAAATATAGTAGATGAGATTTTTGAGATTGATATCGATAACGAAAAGGTAATTATTGCTGCTGTGCCGTATTTGCGCGATGGCGATATTCGTCGTGCCGTTGCAGGCGAATCTTTTGAGGATTTAACTGATAAATACAAAACAGCATTAATTAATCATTATCAATTGGCGGCAGAACAGTGTAAATTGATCAATACAAAAAAGGTTCCGGTTATTGCCATGGGACATTTATTTGCAGTTGGAGGTACCATTTCTGATAGTGAACAAAATATTTATGTAGGAACTTTAGGCCATATTGGCGCAGCAGATTTTCCAACATATTTTGATTATATTGCTTTAGGGCATCTACATAGACCACAAATTATTGGCGGAAATGAAAAAGTACGCTATTCTGGTTCACCAAATATTTTAAGTTTTAGTGAGGTAAATTATGATAAAAAAATACTTGTTTTAACGGTAGAAGAAAGTAAAATAACAACGATTAAAGACGTTGTAGTCCCTTGTTTTAGAAATTTTTATTGCCTCAATGGAACCGTGAGTGAATGCATAGAAAAGTTTCCAGATCTTATTTCTAATGCCCATGAGTTAACACCTTGGGTTGAAATCATCTTAAACGAAAATCATACTATAAATACAAACGCGTTAAAAAAGGAGGCTGAAAAATATTCGTTTGAAATTTTAAAAACATCGTTAAAAAAACAGCAAACCAATATCGGAATTGAGGAGCTTTTAAAAAATACAAAATCTATTAAAGAATTGTTGCCAACAGAAGTCTTTAAATTAAAATGTAAAGAAATGGGTGTCAATTTATCCGAAAAGCCAAAAGTATCTGATGCATTTAATGAAATTTTACAAACTGTTAAAAACCAATAAGGTATTTTGTTATGAAAATTTTAAAAATAGAATTACAAAATATAAATTCACTAAAATCAGAGAAACCTATTCTGATTGATTTTGAAAACGAGCAATTCAGAGACGCTGGTTTGTTTGCAATTACAGGATCAACCGGAGCGGGAAAAACAACTATTTTAGATGCCATCACTATAGCTCTGTATCAAAGTGTTCCGCGTTTTAAGAATTCTAAAGGTAGTTTAATAGATGTGGTAAGTCATGGTGCCAATGATGCTTTTAGTAGAGTAACTTTCGAAAACGATCATTTGGTTTATGAGGCTTTTTGGGGAATGCGTTTGGCTTCTAAAGCAGGTAAAAAATTAAACAAGCCTATAGAGGAGGTAAGATTAAAAAACTTGACAAGTAAGGTTACTCTGGCCACTCAAAAAACGAGTTTAAAAGAAGAAATTTTAAGGGTTACGCAATTAGATTATAATCAATTTTTAAGATCGGTAATGCTGGCTCAAGGGGAATTTGCTTCATTTTTAACAGCGAAAGGTCCCGAAAAAGGAAAACTGCTAGAGCAAATTACAGGAGAAGAAATCTATAAGAAAATTGGGCAGGGAATTTCAGATAGAAAATCTAAAGAAGAAAGTCTTTTAAGAGATATTCAGGCTAAAATTAATTCGGATGATATGATATCTGAAGAAATGAAAATTGAATTAAATCAAAAAGATAAAGTATTAGATGCTGAAATTCTACGGACAGAAAAAGAGATAGAAGCAATTCAGTTTGCTGTAAATTGGTATGTAAACTTTAAAAAATTGGCAACTGATTCTGTACAATTAGAAGCAGTTGATGAAGTATTAAAAGCTGATTTTATATATCATAAAAATGATTTTCAATTATTAGATATCCACGAAAAAGCAGCACAGTTTCAAGAATTAATTCAAAATTTAAATAGAAATGAGAAATCTCGCACCGACAACATAAACCAAGGTATTGATTTAAAAAATCAATTATCTAAATTAAAACCACAAATTGAAAGTATAGAGCAGCAAACTACAAAAGAAGCGATATCATTAGAAAATTCTGAAAAGGAATTTCGTGATTGGTTGCCAAAATTTGACTTGGTTACGGAACTAGACAGCAAGCTTAAGAATGAAGCCGAAAACAGAAAAAAAACATCAGATAAATTAGAAGAATTAATTCAACAAATTAGTTCTTTGAAAGCTACTAAAGCAAAATTATCAACTGAATTGAATGAAAAAAAAGGCTATATAAAAAAGGGGGAAGCGTATGTAGCTAGTCATAAATTTTTAGAGGAAGTTGATGCACAAATATCAAATTGGACAACAGATTTAATCACGTTAAAAAACAATAAGGAAACTGTAAAACAAAATTTGTTGTTTGTTGATAGCCAGCAAAAAAAGCTAGAAATTACCCAATCTGAATTTTTAAAAAACAAGAAAAATCTCGATGAAAAGCTGCGTGAAATTGAGAAGGATGAGAAGGAGTTTACCCTAATTAATCTAGCATTAGAGAAACATAATTTAACGAATTTATTGGCGGAAAAAGATAAAGTATCAGCCACTGAATCCAATTGGAAGCAATTTCAAAATTTATCAGAACAATATCAAAAAGAGTTTAAAGAAAAAGATGCTTCTACAAAGAGACAGCATGCTTTTGTTAAATCATTAGAAAGTATTCAAAAGGAAATTATCGATTTTGAGAAGCAAATTAAAAAACAAGAAACGGCTGTTTTGGATGCAGAGAGAATCTTAAATTTAGAAAAAAGTATTGCGAAATATGAAGAGGATCGACAAAATTTAGTAGTTGGAGAACCTTGCAGTTTATGCGGTTCTACAGAGCATCCTTTTGCAGTACATCTAGACACTATTGGTGTTTCAAAATCGGAATTAGAGTTTCAGAACCGTAAAATTGAATTAGAAAAAATAAAAGAATCTAAAGCTGATTTAGATAAAAAGGAGGTTAGTTTACAAACTGAAATTGTTGGGATTACAAAACGAATTAAATCGATTGTTAAAGAAATTACGAGCATTGAATTAGAGGCGTCAAAATTAAATATGGATTGCGAATTAACAAATAAACCTCGTATTAAAACTGTATTAGATGCATCCACAGAAAAGATAAAACTTTTAAATATTCAAATTACAAGTGCTCGAAAATTGCAAATTCAGAAGGATAAAGCCGATACGATTTTGACGGGTAAAAGACAATCTACAGAAGCTTTAAAAATAAAAGATATCGCTTTCATAGAAAAGATAAAACACATAGAATTAGATATTCAGGATAAACAAAAATTGATTGAGGAAGGATTAAAGTCTTGTGAAATTTTAGAGGATAGTTTGCGAGTTAAATTATCTAAATTCGAATTCAAAGTACCTTCAATAGAACAAACGAATAGGTTTATCGATGAAATTGAAAGCGAAATTAGACGCTATAAGATTGCTCAAAAGAAGTTAGATGCCTTAAAAGCGAACGTTGCGGTTATCAATACTAATTTGGTGAATAATCAAAAACAATTAGAAATTCATTTTAAAACTGAAAAAGATTGTAAAGAATCGATCGAAAAATCTGAGGTTACTTCTAGATATTTAAAAAATGAACGCGTTGCTATTTTACCCATGAATATATCGGTTGAAACAAAAAGAAAAAGTTTACAAGCTGTTAAAAAACAGTTGACGGATAAATTAGAAGAAAGTAAAAAGGAGCGGCAAAACCTATTAGACGTTAAAACTAACAAGGAAGCTCTAAAAATTGAAAATGAGAATGCTCAAAAGAAGTTAAAAGAAGAGTTCATTGTTTGGTCTACCTCACTAGCTTCACAACTAGAACATAGTGATTTGAATTCGAAACAAGATGTTGAAAATGCTTTGTTGCATAAAGAAGATATCTTAAAATATACTGAAAATAAAGAAGGTTTAAAAAAGCGACAACTTCGATTAAAAACATTACAGGAAACAAATTTAAAGGATACAGCAGATTTAAATGCCTCCAAAAATTTTGAAATTTCAGAAGAAGAAAGTAAGCTTACTTTAGAGAAATTAAAAAGTAAAAACAAAGACTTATCAACGGAAAAAGGTAAAATATTTGAAGCATTTAGAAAAGACCAAGAAATTAAAAATAGGAATCAAGAAATCTATAAAAAAATAACAAATCAAGAATTAATTTGCGATGTTTGGAAAGAATTATTTCGAATTATAGGAAACTCAAAAGATGCGTTTAACACCTATGTGCAAAGACTTACTTTAAAGCATTTATTAGATTTGGCGAACATACATTTATTGAAGTTAAACAAACGATATTCTTTAAAAATGGAAGAAGTTTACAAACCAAAAGAAGAACTTAATTTTAATTTAATTGATCATTATCAAACAGATCAAGCAAGGTTAGTAGATACTTCAAGTGGTGGAGAAAAGTTTATTATTAGTTTGGCTTTGGCATTAGGATTGTCTGATTTGGCTAGTAAAAATGTAAAAATAGATTCTTTATTTATCGATGAAGGATTCGGCACTTTAGACAATAAAACGCTAGAAACCGTTATTGCTACTTTAGAGACTTTGCAATCAGAAGGCAAATTAATTGGCATTATTTCACATGTAGAAAATTTAAAAGAACGGATTCCAACCCAAATAAAAATCACAAAAAAAAGTAACGGAATTAGTACAGTTGCGCTGATATAAAAAGTGAAATTCTCAATAGATTATATTTTAGAGTGTTAATGTCATAATTTTTTGAGTTATATTGTACTATCCGTTTTGTATTTAAAAAATACAGTGCAAACTCGTGTATAAAAATTTTATCGAGTAGTATTAATCATTAAAATATTTTTTGATGAAATTAAAGAACGCAGCTCTCGAGAGGTAAATATTATTTAAATTATGAATAAGGTCATGACTGCGCGAGACCGGATAAATTAGATGGTAAGCTATGAATTTTAAATATTCAGAAAAATCAATTCAATTACAACAAAAGTTAACTGCTTTTATAGAAGAACATATTGTTCCTGTAGAAGAAGAATTTATTGCTTTTCAAAATGATGTAGCGAATCTATGGAAACGTTTCCCTAAAACAGAAATGCTAAAACAAAAAGCCAAAGAAGCGGGTTTATGGAACTTATTTCTTCCAAAAGAGTACGGAGATTTAAGTCCAGGATTTACCAATTTAGAATATGCACCATTAGCAGAAATTATGGGAAAGAAAATCTGGATTTCAGAAATTTTTAACTGTTCTGCCCCTGATACAGGAAATATGGAGGTTTTAGCAAAATACGGAAGTGATGCTCAAAAGCAACAATGGTTAACACCTTTACTAAACGGAGAAATTCGTTCTGCTTTTTTAATGACAGAGCCACAAGTAGCCTCTTCCGATGCTACAAACATCGAAACTTCGATTGTTTTAGAGGGTGATGAGTATGTGATTAATGGTCACAAATGGTGGTCTTCAGGAGCCATGGATCCGCATTGCGAAATAGCCATTGTCATGGGTAAAACAAATCCGGATGCACATAGGCATCAGCAACAAAGCATGATTTTAGTGCCTATGAATTCAAAAGGATTAAAAATTATAAGACCACTTGCTGTTTTAGGTTTTTATGATTCGCCAGAAGGACACGCGGAAATTATTTTAGAGAATGTTAGGGTGCCAAAAGAAAATTTAATTCTGGGAGAAGGTAGGGGTTTTGAAATTGCGCAAGGACGTTTAGGTCCGGGCAGAATTCATCACTGTATGCGTTTGGTTGGCATGGCGCAATATGCTCTAGAATTGATGTCTCAAAGAACTTTAGAAAGAGAAACTTTTGGCAAGAAGTTTTATGAGTATAGTAGTATTCGTCAAGAAATTGCAAAATCTGCCTGCGAAATTGAACAAGCAAGACTGTTAACGCTATCCGCAGCCGATAAAATGGATACGGTAGGAAATAAAGAGGCAAAAGATATTATTGCAATGATTAAAATTGTGGCTCCAAATATGGCGCAAAAAGTAATCGATAGAGCGATGCAAGTTTTAGGCGGAAAAGGTGTTGGGCAAGACACGTATTTACCACATTATTTTGCGGTTGCAAGAATGTTGCGTTTGGCAGACGGACCCGATGAAGTGCACATGTATCAACTCGGTAAAAGTTGTATTAAAAAATACGGGAATAACGTATGAGCAATCAAAAAGTAAGAAAAGGCGAAGAATTAAATGACGTTTTATTAAAGAAATATCTTCAAGAAAACGGACTGATCAGCACTGTGGAAAGTGAGTTAGTTGTGCAGCAATTTACACATGGATTTTCTAATTTAACCTATCTTTTAAGTATTGAAGAAAAAGAATATGTTTTAAGAAAACCACCTAAGGGCGCAATCAAACGAGGTCATGATATGCATCGAGAATTCAAAGTGCAAAGCGGGGTAAACAAAGCATTCTCTAAAGTGCCAAAAATGTTTACTTTTTCTGATGATGAAATGATTTTAGGAAGTGATTTTTATATCATGGAAAAGGTAGAAGGCATCATCTTAAATTATAAAGAAGCACATCAACGAAATATAGCGGCAGAAGATTATAAAACGATTGCTGATTCTTGGTTAGATACTTTAGTAGCATTGCATGCCATAGATTATAACGCGATTGGTTTGGCCGATTTAGGGAAACCTGAAGGATATGTGCAGCGACAAGTTTTTAATTGGGGGAAGCAATATATTAAAGCAAAAACAGCCGAAAATCTGGAAGCCGAAATGGTCATGGAATGGATGGAAGCGCATCAACCAAAAGCATACGAACATTGTTTAATTCATAATGATTTTAAATATGATAATGTAGTTTTTAAAGACGATTCTTGGCAAGAAGTTGCGGCTGTTTTAGATTGGGAAATGGCAACTTTAGGAGATCCTTTTATGGATTTAGGAACTTCTTTGGGATATTGGACGGTGGCAACAGATCATGATTTTGTGAAACAAGGAATCCCTTCCCCAACTATTTTCGAAGGAAATCCGATTCGCAGTGAAATTGCAAAAATGTATCTGCAAAAATCAGGTAGAAATACAGCGCATCTAGTGTTTTACTACGTTTTTGGTTTGTTTAAAATAGCTGTAATTGCACAACAAATATATTATCGATTTTCCAAAGGTTTTACTACAGATGAACGATTTTCAAACTTAAATAAAGCATCGGAATTGTGTTGTAAATTGGCTTTAAAAGCAATTCAAACCAAATCGATAGATTAGTAAGTCATCCTATGTTTTTAAAATAGAATATTGTGTTTTAAAAAACTATTAGAATTCTATAAAAGTCAAAAGAAATTAAAAAAAGGAATTATAAATTTCAATAATTTTTAATAAAATTCCTTAGCTTCATTAATAAAAACTAATATGCGTTAGGGATTGAAGCGGCATCCTTTTTGCTTTTCGCAAAAAGATATAGTGTAAAGCCCGACCTTTTTAGGGAACGCCCAAATTAATAAATATGAAAGTTAAAAACAAGATTGTAATTATTACAGGAGCAGGTTCTGGTATCGGGAAGGCAACAGCAATTCATTTTGCAAAAAAGGGAGCAACGGTGGTCGTTTCTGACATCAATTTAGAAAAAGCACAAGAAGTGGCTGAAGAAATTGTAACAAATGGAGGGAAATCGCTACCTATAAAAGCGAACGTTGCAAAGTTTGAAGAAGTAGAAAATTTAATACACACAACGGTAGAACAGTTTGGTCGTTTAGATGTCATTGTCAATAATGCCGGAATCGGTCCTAATTTGTTAAAGACACACGAATCATTATTAAAAGATTGGAATCGCGTAATTTCAGTAAATCAAACTGGCGTTTTTTATTGCATGAAAGTAGCTTTGACCCAATTCTTAATACAAGGTTATGGCAATATTGTAAATATTGCTTCTTTAGCAGGTTTAAAAGCATCACCCAATAATATTAGCTATAGTGCCAGTAAATTTGCAGTAGTTGGGATGACAAAATCAGCAGCGATGGAGTATGCCTCCAAAAACATACGTATAAATGCGGTGTGTCCTGGTTATACAGAATCTGCTTTGTTAAATCAATTACTCAATGCAAAACCAGAAATGGATGCCATTTTAAAAAGTGTCATTCCCATGAAACGATATGGAAAAACTGAGGAAATTGCGGATGCGGTGGTTTGGTTAGCTTCTGATAATACAAAGTTTATTACAGGACAAACCATCACATTAGATGGCGGAACATCGCTCTAAAAATTGACGAGAATATTTAGTAAATTTGTATAAATAAAAATATCATTCAAAAAAATAAAAATTAGAAATTATGAAAAAATGGTTAATTCCCGTAATAATAATTGTGGCAGTCGCCTTCGGATTTTACAGTTGGGCAAAAGGATTTAATAACAATGCTGTGATTTTGCAAGAAGATGCAAAAACAACTTGGTCTAATGTAGAAAGTGCCTATCAAAGAAGAAATGATTTGATAGGAAATTTGGTAAAAACAGTGCAAGGTGCTGCAGATTTTGAAAAAAGTACCTTAACAGATGTTATTAATGCAAGAGCAAAAGCAACTTCTGTAAATATTAATGCTGATAATTTAACACCTGAAAAAATGGCGCAGTTTCAGCAAGCACAATCTGGATTAAACGGAGCATTGTCTAAATTATTAGTTTCTGTAGAACGGTATCCCGATTTAAAAGCGAATCAAAATTTTTTAGAATTACAAAGTCAACTAGAAGGAACTGAAAACAGGATTAATGTTGCCAGAGATCGTTTTAATGAAGGTGTTAATAATTATAATAAACATATTAAAATCTTTCCGAACTCTTTATTAGCAGGGATCTTTAATTTTAAAGAAATGAATCGTTATCAAGCAAATGCGGGATCAGAAAATGCACCGGATATCAATTTTGATTTTAATAATAAAAAAGAATAAATGTCTAAAGTAGAAGAATTTCTTACCCAAAAAGATGAAGAAGAGATTGTTTCTGCTATTCAAACTGCAGAGAAAAATACTTCTGGTGAAATTCGTGTGCATATTGAAGCTTCCTCAGAGAAAGACCACTATGAACGTGCGTTAGAAGTGTTTTATCTCTTAAAAATGGAGGCTACCAAAGATGCAAATGGTGTTTTAATTTATGTAGCCGTACATGATAAAAAATTTGTAATTTGTGGAGATGAAGGCATCAATAACGTGGTGCCTAAAGATTTTTGGAATGCAACAAAAGATAGGATTCAGCATCATTTTAAAAAAGGGAATTTTAAACAAGGTATTGTTGCAGGAATTTTAATAGCTGGTAAAGAATTAAAAGCTCATTTTCCGTATCAAACCAATGATACCAATGAACTTTCTAATGAGGTTTCTAAAGGATGAAAAATTTAATTGATAGTTCTCGGTTAATCGTTATTGGTAAAAAGATTATCTTTTTATTTGCCTTTATTAGTGCCTTAAATGTATGTTCTCAAGGATTTAAAATTCCTGAAAAACCAAAGTTTCAAACGAGTATATATGATTATGTAAACTTACTTTCGGATGCACAAAAAAACCGTTTAGAAAATAAATTAATCCGTTATTCAGATACCACTTCGACACAAATTGTGATTGCTATTATCGCATCTACCGAAGGGGAGAATATCAGCTATTTAGCCGCCAATTGGGGCGAAAAATGGGGAATTGGCGATGCAAAAAAAGACAATGGCGTTTTAGTTGTATTGGCTAAAGATGACAAGAAAATAGCCATCCAAGTAGGAAAAGGTGTTGAGTATGTATTAACAGATTTTCAATCGAAAAGAATTATTGAAAGGGTTATGATCCCCGAATTTAAAAAAGGCGATTTTTATAGCGGTTTAGATAGGGGAGTCGACTATATTTTTAAAACGTTAAACGGCGAATTTACAGGAACCCCTAAAAAAAATGAGAAAGGTTTTGATCCTGGAGTGCTCGTTTTTGTCATCATTATTATCATTATCGTTCTTTTAATTTCTAGAGGAAACAAAAACAATAAAGGAGGCGGAAGAGGTTTTAGAAGAGGTTCACTCGCAGATACTATTTTTACTGCCATAGTTTTAAGTAACTCTGGCAGAAGTGGCGGTTTTGGAGGTGGTTTTGGCGGTTCTTCAGGCGGAGGAGGCTTTGGAGGTGGTTTTGGCGGTGGAAGTTTTGGTGGAGGCGGAGCTTCTGGCGGATGGTAATTTAATTTTTTACACAGCTATTTTATAAATAAAATAAAAATTTTTATTAAAGTTTTATGATAAGAAAAATGGTCGTTTTTTTTACTTTTATGATAGTTGCTAGTTGTCAAAATTTTGGGCAATTAAAGATTCTAGCAGATTTGCCCAAAAGTTTAAAAGAAGTTTCTGGAGTAGAATTTGAAGTGAAGTCGGATTTTATTTGGATGATAAATGATGGTGGGAACCAGCCAAAATTATTCGCTGTTTCAAAAAAAGGTAAGATTAAAAGAGAGATTTATGTAAAAACTAAAAATCGTGATTGGGAAGATTTAACTTCAGATGAAAAAGGCAATATCTATATCGGTGATTTTGGGAACAACTTAAGTAAAAGAAAGAATTTAAAAATCTTAAAAATTGATAAGAAGTATTTAAATAAAAAAAGTGCTGAAGTAGAAAAGATAGAATTTGAGTATGAAAATCAAGAAAAATTTTCATCTAAAAAGAAAAGCTTACTTTTTGATGCAGAAGCCTTTTTTTACTTTAAAAATTACATCTATATTTTTACAAAAAGTAGAGTTAAGAAAAAATATGGAAGAACTTTTCTCTATAAACTTCCTGCTAAGAAAGGAAATCATGTTGCAAAATTAATCGGAGAATATAAAAATTGTAAAGATTTAAAATGTTGGATAACTTCAGCAGATATTTCTGATGATGGCACAAAAGTGGCTTTATTATCTCAAAGAAATGTTCTTATTTTTTCAAACTTTAAAGAAGATGACTTCTTTTCAGGAACTGTTGAAGAAATTGAATTAGAGCATAAAACTCAAAAAGAAGGAATCTGTTTTAAAGGATCCAATAAATTGCTTGTTACCGATGAAAAAGCGGGTGGAGAAGGTGGTAATTTGTATGAAATTACCATCAACTAGTACGGAAAGAAAAATTTCCAAATCAATAGTGCCCAGCCTACAACCAAAAATAAACCTCCTAAAGGGGTTATGGGGCCTAAAAACTTTAATTTCTTATGGTTTGCAGATGAAATGACCAAACCATAAATAGAAAAAGAAAACAGAAAAGTTCCTATTATAAAAGCATACATCATAGAGTTGTCAAAGGCGGTACTTGTCTTTAAATTAAAACCTAAAACAAGTAAAAGTATGCCATGATACATTTGATATTTTACACCGGTTTCAAAACTTTGTAATTGATCTGAAGTAAGTTTTTTCTTTAGTAAGTGCGCGCCAAAAGCGCCAAATATAACGGCTGTAAGTCCAAATAAAGAACCAAAAATTAATGCTATTTGTGTCATTGTAAAATATTAAAATTCAAATCCGAATGAAAAGGCTAATCTTAAACCGTCATCACTATTAAAAACAGCAATGTTTCCAGAAACCATATTGGCGGCATTAAAGAAAACGCCACCTCCAGCAGAGGTGTTTAGTTTTTTGTTTATAAATAAGGTATTTAGGGTTAAGCTTTCTTGTCCCCAAACACGTCCATAATCAAATCCTCCAAAAAGGCCAACATCCAAAGGGATTAAACTTGTTTTAAAACTTCTTAAATTTAAACGAATATCAGAACTATGGTAAAAGGAATTTTTACCTGTAAAACGCTGATTTCTGTATCCTCTTAAGCCGTCATTCCCTCCAATACTGGCGGCTTGATAAAATTCATAAGTGTCACCAAAAGTAAAATGACTTTTTAGTTTTGTGGCGAATACCAATTGCCCGCTAGCCACCAACTTGTAATCAAAAGAAATTGACGGAATTAGATATCCAAAATGGTTGGTATTGTTAATGTTTGTAGTATAACCCGCAAAGATCTCCGTTTTCATACCCATGGTTGGAAAAGCGCGATTATCTATATTTTCAAATTGATAACTCCCCTCTGTATTTATAAATTCTTGATGTTCAAAAATAGCATTGCTCGCCGAGAATTGACTGTTTACAAATCGATTTGGTGTATTTTCTACCCTAATGGTTTGATATTTTACACCGAGCTTTATTTTTGCATCTAAATCACTCTTCCATTGTATAAAAGTACCTGCAAATAGTTTACTTATTCTTACTCTGTTATAATCCTCTTCTTCGATATCATTGGCTTCTGGATTGGGGGAGTTATTGCCTACACCAAAATAATTTATTGCAAAATTAGGACTCGTAAAAGTTGCGTTTACACCAAAATTCCAGTTTCCAAAAATGTTCGCGAATTCAGATGAGTGATCAAGTTCAAAACCATTCGTTGCAAAATAATAGGCGCCAGCAAGCGAATGTTGAGAAGTAAAAGGATTTCTTTCAAAACCATAAGCGGTATATGTGTTTGCAAATCCAATTTTAACGCCATCGTCAGGATTATAGCCAATAGTTGGCGTAATTACATTTCTACTGCTTTTTAATTTTTTGTAATCGTACACATTTGTTTCGTAATCATCTGTTAATTTTCTTCTTCCTTTTTTGGTTTTAAAAGTGTTTTTCTTTGATTTAAAATCATAAATAATTACGTTTTTACCATTTAGAATGGTGTATTTGTCATTATTCTGACCACCGATAAGTCTTAATTTTATTAGATTGTTGCCATCACCTTTTACAATAAATTTATCTTCATCATCTAAACCATAAATCCAAATTTCTTTGGTTTCCGATGTATGATAAATGCGCTCAAGGAACACATTATTTTTATCACCTTTTTTTATGGTGTAGGCAGTAATTTTTGTTTGTCCATTTGGCAATCTTTCAATTTCAAACCAATCATCTTTTTGAGTTCCTCTAATTACCTGAAACTTATTGACAACATTAAAATAGTTATCAGAAATTATCTGTAAATTACGTCTTCTGCCTTGTAATTTTCTTTTTATTTGTGCTATCGTTTCATCATTTACTTCCTCAGGAAAACCGGTAAATGCATCCTCAATAACCGCATCTGTAATATTATTTTGAATACCTTTAACTTGTTGGTCCCATACATTTTTACCAGATCTAGAAATTAACACCATATCTAAAGGATAGGGTTCTAAATTAAACCATTTAGGGCTTTTTAACTCTTCGCTATACGATTTCATTAAACGCAATGTAGGTATCAATTTTGTAGCGGTATTTAACAAAGCACCATCACCAAAAATAGAAAAGGCTTGATCTCGATCTCTTGGAATTGGTCTATAAACTACTTGCTTTTTTTCTTTAAAAACCGCCCATCTCCATTGATCTTCATGACGGTCCCAATCACCAATTAACATATCAAATAAGCGCGCTTTTATGTAGGCTTCTTCATCTAAAATATGGTCTTCATTTTTATTTAAATTCATCAATAAATCATCGGTGCTAATTACGGTATCAGAAAAACCAAAGCTCGCTTTGTCTCCATGTCCAGAAGCTGCACGTTCTTCAATCATATATAATTCATCACCGAATTCATCATTAAATTGTCTTAAACTATTTTGTTTGGGAATATAGTATAAAACAGGATTTGTGTGATATAAGCCAATGGCATCAGATAATTTTCCAATGGTAAAAGGAGCATAAGGATGCGAACCTGTAAAAACATCAGACAATAAATTTTCTGTAGTTGTATCATCAAATTGCCCTTCTATATATTGATCTTTAAAAGCCACAGCTTGCAAATATTGCACGGCATTTTTTCGCAAAGCGCGCATCACATATTCGCGCCCTTTTTTATCTTTTAATCGTAAAGATTTAGATTGATGTCCTCCACCTTTTCTAACAGGTTTTAATCCGCCAAAAAGTGTGTCTAAATTTACTGTAGGTGCATGTACTTCTGTGCCAAAATATTTGCGATACCGTTCTCCCCATAAATAGCGATATGTTTTGCTTTTAGTTACTTCTTCTTGCGTGTAAATTGAAGCCTTTTTTCCGGTTATTTCTTTATTTGTAAATGCTTTAAAGACCTTTTTTTCATCTGCTTTTAACACTTGGGTTTGGTATACAATTTTGTCGTCTTTTACCGTAAAAAAGCGAACCTCTGAAGATCCGTTTTCATAAATGTCTAATATGGCAAAACCTTGCGCACCATACGTAAATTTTGCACCGCCAGATAATTTGGTTGCCTTTGTTTTAGAGCCAGAGCCACTAACAATTTGCGGAATATTATCTTGTACTATGTACTGTAAATTATGGTCATGACCAGAAACAAAAATAATTTTGTCATTTTCTTGAGACAAAGTTACAATGCGTTTTTTGAGCTCATTATATTTTTTATTTTGGATGTCTGCATTCGAAATTCCTGAGGTTTTACGAAGTATATTTTTCATCGTACCTAAAATTGGTAAAGGACTTAAGTGGCTACGAAAAGAAAATTTACCACCATGAGAGCCGCTGGTAAACATGGGGTGATGCATGGCAATAATTGTTGTTTTTCCTCTTGCTTTTTTTATCATTCCTTCAAATTCATCAAAGAATTTGCTTCTTGTTTTAATTTCACAATGATCATTGATCGTTGGGTGATTGTCCCAATTTGTTACATACCATTGGGTATCTACAATAATTAAAACGATGTTTTTAGAAATGTCTACTTGTGCTAACGGGCAACCATTTTCTGGAAAAAAAGAATTTTTTCCCAACTCTTTTTTTACCAATTCTTCTTCTCTTTGCAGGCCCTCTAAACCATGATACCAATCATGATTTCCAGGGATAAAAATTGATTTTCCTTTAAATTTTTCGGCAACTTTAGTTTGTGCTTTAATTCTTCTTTTTGCTAAAGGATATTTTTTAGATTTTTTCTTGGGAATTCCGCTTTCATACACATTATCACCTAAAAAAAGTAAGGTAGATTTTTTAGAAGCGCCTTTCATTTTCTTTCTTAAATAGATTAAAGCGGGCGAATCTTTAGTTAAAGTAGAATTTCCTGCATCACCAATTAAATAAAAAGAATGTACCAATTTTGAGCTGTCTTGTTTCTCTTCAAAAACTTCATTTTCTGCCACTTGCATTTTTAAAGTAGCACAAGCAGAAATACAAAGAAGTAGGATAAAAAATAAGAAGTATTTGAATAATTTCATAGGAATAAAATTGGCTATTTTAAAATTGAATTTTTAAATAGGAATAAGTCTTCTTGAGTGTCTATATCAAAAAAGTTGGTAACTATTTTCGGACAAACAACTTCATTTTTTCTTTGATTGATGAATTCTTTTGCTCCTTGATCTCCTTTGATCAATAGCAAAGCCTCAAAATATTTTTCAGGAAAAATAGCAGGAACCCCTAATTTATCTCCATAATTTGAGGCAATAATGGTATCGTTATTTTTCTCAAATAAATCAATCATATTTTTTAAGTAGGAAATTTCAATAGCGGGTTGATCTCCTAAAAGAATTAAAATTCCAGAGAAACTTAATTTATTTTTCCTAAAATAGTGTATTCCGGCAACAATACTTGAACTCAAGCCATTTTCATAGTTTTTATTGATAATAAATTGAATATTTTTTGTGGCAATTTCTTGTTTTATTTGAGTAGAATTTGCTCCTAAAACACAGAAAATAGTGTTGGGAAGAATCCATTTAATTTTCTCTAAAGAGATGTCTAATAGTGTTTTTTTGCTAATTATTTCTAGCTGTTTAATGCTATTCATTCTTGATGCTTTTCCGGCAGCTAATACTAAAACAGCGATATTTTTCATCGATTAACTATGAATTTTACCGTTTAAATTTCTCAAAGAAAATGGCTCTTTTTTTCTAGTGACAGCTATTATTTCGGCAACAATAGAGAGTGCGATTTCTTCTGGAGTTTGTGCGCCAATATGCAGGCCTGCGGGTGTGTAAATGTTGCCTATAAATTCATCAGAAATAGTTGGAACAAACTCAAAAAGCTCATTAAATAAGCGCTCTCTTCTATTAGGCGCACCTAAAATTCCAATATATTTTGGCTGATATTCAGAAAGCTTTATCACATATTTTAAATCTTGCACGTAACTATGATTCATAATTACAATAGCACAATTTTCTGCAATATCTTTAAATTCGATGCTTTCTGGACTAGCGCCAATTACAGTTTTTGCACCCGGAAAATCTACGAGTTGTTTTGGGTCTTTAATAGACGTAATGACCTCTATTTCCCAACCTAAATTAGAGGCCATTTTGCATAGTTTTACGGCATCATGTTCACCACCAATAATTAGGAGTTTAAATGCGGGTTCTAAAATTTGTGTAAAAACTGCAACTTCATTTTTATTTTGAGGTTTAAAGGTTTCTGCGAACTGAAACTGTTGTTTATTTTCAAAACTTATTGTAGAACCAAAATCACCAAAAACCTCATTTTCTTTTTTATAGTGACTTTCAATTTTTAAGGTTTGTCTTTTTGAATTTGCTTCAGAAAAAGCAGTTATAAAGGCATTAGAAACAAAAAAAGGCTCAATGAGCACATATAAAATTCCTTCACAGCCTAATTTATAGCGACCATCGTAAGTAATTACTTTTGGCTTGTTGTCAGAAAAAACAGTCCTTGCTCTATGAATAATTTCTTTTTCTACACAACCGCCACTTACGGCGCCAACAGAATTTAAATCATTAGAAATTAGCATTCTAACACCTGGTTTTCGATAAGAAGAACCTTCTAGAAAAACCACAGTTGCCAGCACGTTTTTCAATCCTTTTTGTTGGTTGATTACTGCTTGGTTAATGATTTCTCTGAATTCGTAAAGCATGTATAAAAACTAAAATTTAATTGATAAATATAAAACTTTTATAGCAATTATTGAGAACTCATTTTACAAGTTTTACATTCGTAAGTATCTTTATAGAGAACAATTCTACTAACATTATTTTCTGTAATTTTATTGATAAAACTAGTATAGGTTTGATCATTTTCCAATGCGTTTACTTCCTTTATTCAGTTTGTAAAATTCGCTTTCCTTTTTTTGTTTTTCTTGGCAATTTGTGCAAATTCTTTCAGTTTTAAAATTAAAATTATTTTTAATGTTTTTAATGATATTTATTTTTTTGGGTTGTCTTAATAACAACGAGAAACTTTACTTTTATCAATATGATTTGGGAAGTTCTGTATTAGGAATTTTAGTTTTGGATTAATGTAAGTTTTACAAAAAGGTTTGTTAGGATTCGATTGATAGTAATTCTGAAATTCTTTTTTAGAAGGTTGAAAGTTTTTAAATGCTACTATTTGTGTGATGATTATAGCCTCAAAATCTGATTGTAAATGCTCGATTATTTTTTGACTTTCTTCTTTTTGTTGATTAGAAAAATAATAAACTGCAGAACGATATTTAGTTCTCATGGAGTGATTACTGGTGCTTTTATGTGTTCTTAAATGAATGGTAATCAATGTTTTTAAATCGATTTTTTTGTCATCAAAATAAACTATTACGGCTTCAGAAAAAGTATTATTTTTTTCTGTGGATGCAACCCAACCCTGTGCTACTTTTTGTACACCAAGTAACGATTGAAAAACAGCTTCAGTGCACCAATGGCAACCACCACCAAATGCAATTTTGGTTAATTCCAATGTAATTTTTTTCGTTCAGACCAATAGAAATCGGGAGATTTTTTAAATGAATTTAAGGTTTCAATATCTTCTTTAGCAAGCGAAAAATTATTGAGCTTTACATTTTCTTGTAATTGATGAATTGAGCTTGCGCCGCTTAAAACCATACTATTCGGAATGGTTTGCTCACAATATTTTAAAGAAACTGCATCTACACCTACCAAGTATTTTTTTGATAACTCCTCTAAAACTGCATATAGCGCATGATAATGTGGATATTTAGAATTTCTAAAAATCCTGCCATTTGCCAAAGCTTCTTTAATTACAATCGTTTTGTTTTTACGATTTAGTTCCGTAGTAATTTCTTGTAAACTTTGCTCTAAAAAATTGTAAGTTACCTGAAAAACATCAAAAAGAAATGCGCCATCCACCAAAACTTCTAATGCTTTTTTAATCACTTCAACCTGATTGGTTCCTGTTGTGGTTAACCCGATGTTAAGATTGTGTGTTTTTTTTAAAATTGCTAATTGCTCTAAAACTGCCTTATTTTCTAAAACACCCGTTTCTAAAGTGGCAGAATGAATTTGATACACTTTTAAATAGGGTAGGAGCTGTTTTGAAAAATTCCATTGCTCGTTTAATTTTTGGATGCTATGTTCTTTTACTTCGTGCACGGTGGCATTCGCATCAAAATTTGCGGTGTATGTATAGCCCCATTTTGTAGCAATTTCAATAGTACTATCGTTTTTTGTTTGCAGCCATTCTAACACCAATTCTTCTGCCAAACCATAGCCAGGAGCTGTATCAAAATATCTGATTCCTGATTTGTAAGCAGCTTCCAAAACAGCAAAACTTTGTTTTTTAAATTCAGTTAAGTCTGAATTATCACAAGTTTCTGTACGAACATTAATGTATTGAGGTCTTCCTAAAGCTGCGGTTCCTAAGCCTAATTTCATTTTTGTGTTATTTTAAGAGACCTCACAGGTTTTTAAAACCTGTGAGGTCTTAATTTGTAAATAGTTTTATGAACTACAAGATAACATAGAACAACCTACTTTATTTCTTGCCCATTCGGGTCTTTTTGCGAACCATTTTTCATATTTTGGCTGCTCACTGTAAGGTTTTTTTAAGAGTTGATATAATTCATCAATTAAAGAATAATCGCCTTTATCTGCGGCATCAATAGCCAATTGAGACATGTAATTTCGTAACACATATTTAGGATTTACAGTATCCATTTTTTCTTTTCTTTCCTCGGATGAAAGACGCTCAATTTGCAATCTTTCAGCATATTTTTGAAACCAACTGTCCCATTGAGATTTTACCTCATCAGAAATAGTATCAAAGTCATAAAATGATTTTTTAATCAATTGGAACCCCGATTCGGCATCTGTAAAATTACTTAAGCTTCTAAAAAAAATGGTCATATCAGTTTCTACCAATTGCAAAGTATCTTCTAAATTTTGCATTAATTTTGTATCATTTTCATCCGAAGTATATAACCCTAGTTTTGATTTCATCATCTCTAAAGATTGTTGTTCAAAATCAATTTTATACTGATTTAAAACAGCTTCTAAAGGAGCCACTTCTTGAATAATGGGATACAACGCATTTGCGAGTTGATATAAATTCCATAACCCAATATTGGGCTGATTTCCATATCGGTAACGTTTGTGTTGTCGGTCTGTAGTATTGGGTGTCCAACCAAAATCAAATCCTTCTAACCAACCATAAGGACCAAAATCGATGGTTAAACCCAAAACAGACATGTTATCGGTATTCATGACTCCGTGCACAAAACCGACACGTTGCCAATGAATAATCATGGCTAAAGTACGTTCTGAAACCTCTTTAAAAAATTGTATGTAGGTTTCTTTGGATGGATTTCCTAAATGCGAAAAATGATGATGAATCGTATAATCCACCAAAATTTTTAAATTTTTTATGTCTTTTCTTGCAGCAAAAATTTCATAATTTCCAAAGCGTAAAAAAGAAGTAGCTACTCTAGTAACAATGGCACCTTTTTCATATGCCGGATTTCCATCGTATAAAACATCTCTTAAAACGTCATCGCCAGATAAACTTAAAGACAAAGCACGTGTGGTGGGAATGCCTAAATGATACATCGCTTCACTGCATAAATATTCTCTTACCGAAGAACGCAAAACAGCCAAACCATCTGCAGTTCTTGAATAGGGTGTTTCACCAGCTCCTTTTAATTGTACTTTCCAGTTTTTTTGTTTATGCTCAACTTCAAATAAATTAATAGCTCTTCCGTCTCCTAATTGTCCAGCCCAATTGCCAAATTGATGACCACCATAACACATTGCAAAAGGTTTTGTATTAGGATAAACTTCATTTCCTGTAACAATTTTTTTAAAGAATTCTGATTTTGTTTCTTCTTCGGAAATACCTAATTCAGAAGCCATTTCTTGCGAAACATGTAAAACTTTTGGCGCTTTGGTTTTTTTGGGATTTGCAAAAGAAAACACCGCTTCAGTAACTTGTCTTCTTGAGTTTTCAAGTATTTTATCGGCAGGTAAATTTTTGGTAAAAGTGTCTTTTATTTGTAATTTCATGTATCTTGGTTTTTGTAGAAATCAGTTATTCATCAATTAAAACCAGTATTTTTCTTGATTTTTTAAATTCATTACTTCAATTTGTCAGCATGTAATTGTCGTAATTTCGCCAGTTTCGGTTCAATAACATAGCTGCAATATCCTTGTTGTGTATTTTCTCTGTAATAATTTTGATGTTCTTTTTCCGCTTCATAAAAAGTAGGCAAAGCACTTAATTCTGTGATGATTTTATCAGAATAATAGGGTTGCATTTGTTTCAATACTTCCGTGGCAATTTTTTGTTGTGTTTCATCATGATAATAAATTACAGAACGATATTGAGTCCCTCTATCTGCGCCTTGTCTATTTAAAGTAGTCGGATCGTGTGTGGTCATAAAAATGACTAAAATATCTTCATAAGAAATAATTGTATCATCAAAAGTGATTCGAATTACCTCTGCATGACCTGTTAAACCTGAACAAATTTCTCTATAAGTAGGTCTACCAGGAGCATTTCCGCCAGCATAGCCAGAGACTACTTTTTCTACCCCTTTTACTTTTTGAAATACGGCTTCTGTGCACCAAAAACAACCACCTCCTAAAGTGGCAACTTGTAAATTTTTATTCATTTTCTTTTTCTAGTTTCATAGATTCAGAATTGATGCAATACCGCAAACCACTAGGTTCAGGTCCATCAGGAAAAACATGACCTAAATGAGCATCGCAGGTGTTGCACATCACTTCAACTCTTATCATGCCAAAAGAAGTGTCTTTATGGTATTTGATAGCATTTTCTTTAATAGGTTGTGTAAAACTAGGCCAGCCAGAACTAGAATCGAATTTAATTGTAGAATCAAATAACGGTGTATCACAACAAATACAATTGTATTGCCCTTCATCATAAATGCTACATAAAGCGCCAGTATGTGGTCTTTCGGTTCCTTTTTGTCGTGTAATTCTAAATTGTTCTGGATTTAATAATCCCTTCCATTCTTTCGCTGTTTTCTCAACTCTTTTATCTGGAGTTGGGTTTCCTTTTGTTGCGAAGCTAATAACCTCTTTCCATGTTAACATATTTTAGTTTTTAGTAGAAATTGTCAGATAATTCTATTGGTACGTTTAGACGCATAAAATATCGGTACCTAACAATCTTCTATGACATTTAGTAAATTTACAATGTCGTTGCTATAAAAAATTTTCGTGACGCATTTGTTCTAGAACTCAAAATTAGCAAACAGGACTTTGAAAATGAGTGTTTTTAGCAATTATTTTTTTATATCCCGAAAAAGTTTTATATATATTTGTTCTTTCCTATTAATTTTATTTCGGTAGAAATAATTTTTCTAGAATAGCATGTTTTAATGAATGCTAATAGACGTTTTGAGTGATTAAAAAAAATTAAATAACAGTTGCAATGATACACCCTAATTTTAAAATAAAATATATTACATTACTTCTTATCCTATTTTTTAATGTTTTCAGTTCCTTTGCTCAAAATGATGTTTCAATCAATGAAATGATGTCTTCAAACGGCGTTACGGTCGCTGATGAAGATGGGGATTTTAATGATTGGATAGAAATCTATAATTATGGTAGTACACCCATAAATTTATTCGGATATGGTCTGTCCGATGATGTAACTGAACCTTTTAAATGGGTCTTTCCTACGGTAACAATTCAGCCTAAAAGTTTTTTATTAGTTTGGGCTTCTGGTAAAAATAGAATTAACGCAAGCCTGCCATTACATACTAGTTTTAAAATTAGTGCTGGTGGTGAAGAGCTCGTATTAACCAAAGCGAATGGTACTAAATTAAGTGAGGTGCCAGCATTAGCCTTAGAGAGAGATACGTCTTATGGTCGTAGCGTTGATGGTAATGGATCTTTGGAGGTTTTTGGCGCTCCTACTCCAAACGCAAGTAACACAGGAACGATACCAGTAGCAACAGAAAAAATTTCAATTAATGAATTTATGACGGCGAATGAGGATACAAACGCTGATAATGACGGAGATTTTGAAGATTGGATAGAAATTTATAATTATGGTACTACCACCATAAATTTAGCAGAATTTGGATTGTCTAATGATAGAGATGATCTTTTTAAATGGAAATTCCCTGCAACTATTTTATTGCCTAACCAATATATATTAGTTTGGGCGTCAGGTAAGAACCGAGCAGCGCCTGGGCAGCAATTGCATACTAATTTTAATATTAGTTCGGGCAATGATATTCTTTTTTTAACCAATAAAAATGGTGCCTTAGTTAGTGGTACGCCAGTAGTCTATTTAGAACCTGGTGTTTCATATGGTAAACAACCAGATGGTACGGGTTCTTGGGTGTATTTTGATGAACCAACACCTGGATCATCGAACATTACAGCAGGTTCAAATACGTTAATTAAGCCACCTGCATTCTCTCATAAATCTGGGTTGCATGCAAGTGCATTCGATTTAACATTGACCAGTGAAAATTTAAATTCAGTTATAATTTATACACTAGACGGTTCTGAACCCGATATCAATAATTTATCGGGTACAAGTTTTAATTATAAAAACGAGTATCCTTTTGAAATAGGAGAGAGTTTTGGACCGCTCTTAAGCGAGACATTTACCTCTAAAACTTATAGCGCACCCATTCGTATTGTAGATCGTTCTAATGATCCAGATAAACTAGCGAATAAGAATACAGTTCAAAGACCCTTGCATACCCCGCCAAATCCAGTAAGAAAAGCAACGGTGGTAAAAGCACGAACCTTTGTGAATGGTGTGGGGTCTAAAACTTCCTCGAAAACATTTTTTGTTTGGAGTGGCGGAAACCCATATAATTTGCCTGTTGTATCTTTACAAACCAACGAAAAACATCTATTTGATTACAATGATGGTATTTATACTGCAGGTGTTGATTTTGATACTTGGAGAACCGAAAACCCAACGAACAATCAATCGTGGAGACCAGAATTTAATAATTATTGGAGAAGCGGAGCTACTTGGGAATATCCTATAAACGTTCAATTTTTTGATGTTAGTTTAAGTTCAGTAATGAATGCGGATGCAGGTTTTAGAATTCATGGAAATAATTCTAGACAAGATATTATAAAGAATCTTCGTTTGTATGCAAGAGACAGTTACGGAGAAAATGATTTTGATCATGATTTATTCAAACAACAAATACCAGGAGCGCCCAATGTGTATAATGACAATTTTAAGCGTTTGCTTTTAAGAGGTAATGGTGCCGGTGGCGAAGTAGCCTATGACGTTGTTTTTAGCCGTTTAATGCAACCTATTTTTAATGGAGTTACCAGGATTGAAGCTGCCGTTCATTTTTTTAATGGCGAATTTTGGGGAATTACTGCTTTAAGAGACCGTATGGATAGATTTCATTTTGCAAACAACTTTGATTTAGATGAAGACAATATTGTCATTGTGGATTGTAAAGTTGGTAAATGTGAAATTGATGAAGGTGATGACACAGATTATGCTAGTTATGAAGATTTTAGAGATTTTATTATTGAAAATAACATGGCTACGCCGGCTAATTATACACAAGTAGAAAAGCTTTTAGATATTGATTCATTTATAAACCATGTTTTATTATCAATCTTCGCAGAAGATGATAGTTACGAAATAAAATACTGGAAAGCAAGAACAAAAGTAAATGACGGTTTTGGAGATGGTAAGTGGCGTTTAACTACTCAAGACTTTGAAGCAGCTTTAAAAAGTGATGATGCCAATTGGTTAGAAAAGCACGCAGATGAAGAAGAGGGTAGAGATAATTCTATAAACAGTTCATTGATGGGGCATTTGCTAGATAATGAGGAGTTTAAGTTTAAGTTTATAAACCGTTTTGCAGATGTTTTAAATACCGCATTTAAAGAAGCACGTTTTAAATCTGTTGTAAATGAGACTTTCGATGAAATTAGTCCTATTTTAGAGGAAGACGAAAACCGTGCGCCTAGACTTGAATTTTATGAAAATGAAGATAAAGAAGCACTTTTAAAATGGATAGAAAAAAGACCTGATGAATTAAAAGGTCAAATAAATACTTTATTTGGTTTTACAAATACAGTTGGTTTAGAATTGAACGTTTCTGACGACCAAGCAGGTCATATTAAAATAAATACCATAGATATTAATGCTTCAACAGTAGGTGTTGATGAAAATCCGTATCCATGGACGGGTGACTATTTTAATGGTGTTCCTATAACTTTAGAAGCAAAAGCAAAACCAGGATATTCTTTTTCGAATTGGTCAGGAGATGTTAGTTCAACAAATAGCGTGATTACAGTTACGCCTACTAGTAATATGCAAATTCAAGCTAATTATGATGTGATTGATGATTTCTCTCATCTAGCCTATTTTTGGTTGTTCGACAGAAATATACCCAATGATACTCCACTAGAAACAGTAAATTCTACGTATTCTAGAAATAATTTAACGGCAGAATTGGTGTATACTTCGTCCTTAAGCGGTTATCCTTTTACAAGTACAAATCCAAATTGGAGAAAAGCATCTTTAGAAAGAAAGAATGCACCGACATCTATAAATTACAGTGCTTTTGCAAATAACGACACTCCATATAACTCAATAGTAATGAGAGGGTTGCAGGTAAAGCAACCTTTTAGGTCTGGTAGTTTAGAAAATACGATTCAGTTAAATTTGGCAACAACCAACTTTAAAGAAATAAAAGTTTCTTTTGCCATAAATTCTGATGGAGCAGCGCAAAGCTTAATTGTTGATTATTGGAATGGATCCAATTGGATCGCAACTAATATTTCGTATTCACCCACTATTACAGCACAATATGAAAAGAAAGAAATAGATTTTTCTAATGTAGCTTTAGCCAATAACAACCCAAATTTTAAGGTAAGAATTCGTTTTGGTGGTGCAAATATGACTGCGGATGATGGTAAAGTTGTTTTGTTAAACAATATAGCTGTTGAGGGTATAGAAACTGCGCTTTCTACAGAGACCTTTGATGCCATGCAAGACTTAAAAGTTTTTCCTAATCCTACTAATGATCAGATAAAAATTCATGCAAGTCAAGTGATTGATGCAGTATCAATTTATAATGTTTTTGGTAAGTTAGTTTACAGGGATGCTACTGATTCTTCAAATTTATTGATTGACATGAGCACTTTTTCAAGCGGTGTTTACCTAGTAAAAATATCGTCTAATAACAAGACCATGAATAGAAAAATAATAAAAAAATAAGGAACAAAAAAAATATTATTGCTCGGGTGTAGGCATTACAATTTTGATTCATAGAATTCATGGAGACTAAAAAAGAAGATACAGTACTAGAAAAAATTTTTGCTACAATTAATCGTTTCGAAAGTATTTCTCTAGAAGGTATGGATGCTGTTTCTTTAATGAAAAGAACAGATACTAAATACACCATAAATATACATTCTTTAGATCAAATTTTAAATGATTTAAAGGAAGATTATCGCGTTTTAGAGATAAAAGATAGAAGAATTATGAACTATTCTTCTGTTTATTTTGATACATCTAAATTTAAATTCTATTTCGATCATCATAATGGAAGGGTGCATAGAACCAAAATAAGACAACGTAAATATGTAGATTCTGATCTAACTTTTTTAGAAATAAAGCAGAAAAATGGAAAGGGAGAAACAAATAAATCGAGGATAAGAATTCCAGATTTTGATTTAGATTTATCGCAAGAGTTAAAAGATTTTATTTTTAAAACCACTTCTAAAAAGTTTGATTTACAACCAAGTTTATGGAATAGTTTTAAAAGAATAACACTCGCTAATGTTAAAGACAATGAGAGAGCTACGATTGATCTAAATTTATCATATTCCATAAAAGACCAAGAAAAAAAGTATCATAATTTAGTTGTAATAGAAGTAAAACAGCGCAAATTTGACCGAAAGTCTACCGTTGTTAAAGTATTAAAAAAATATAGATATAATCCCTATAGTATTAGTAAGTATTGTATAGGAATGGTTAATTTGTATAAAGAATTGAAGTATAATTTGTTCAAACAAAAGTTAATTAAAATAGATAAAATTTCTGCCTAACTATGGAGTTTCTTAATGTCCCTTTATTTGATGATGATTTTTTTAAATTAGCATTTTTATTCACTGTTAATATTGCATTCTTAACCCTAATTATTAGGTGGTTATATTATTCTGTAACTGGCGATAAAAGTTATGTATTTACATATTACTTAATTGGTATTGTGGTTTTTCTGCTGTGCTTTACATTAAAAAAATATAAATTGGATATTGGCTTAGCTTTGGGTCTTTTTGCTATTTTTGGTATCATTCGGTATCGAACAGATTCCATAGCCATCAAAGAAATGACGTATTTATTTGTGGTCATTGGTGTTTCTATCATGAATGCTTTTGTAAATAAAAAAATGAGCTATTTTGAGGTTTTATTCGGAAACTTGATGGTGGTTGGTGCAATCGCAATTTTAGAAAAAGTTTGGCATTCTAAGCATCAGATTTATAAAGACATCGTTTACGAGAATATAGATAATATTAAGCCAGAAAATTACGATTTATTGAAAGAAGATTTAGAAAATAGAACAGGTTTGGTTATTAATAAATTAACCATTGGGAAAGTTGATTTTTTGAAAGATTCTGCTGAAATAAGAATTTATCATTACAATAAATAATTCTAAGTAAGAATATGAAAATTGCAAAATATTTTAAATTAACTTTTTTTCAGGTACTATTTTGTTTGCTGGTATGCACAAATACTGCTTTTTCTCAATTAGAAGACACGAATGACTTCGCATTTTGGAGTTCAGTAGGTGTAGATTATTCTATTGGAAAAAAACTAAAAGTTGGTGTAGAGCAAAATATTAGATTAAAAGATAATGCCACAACCATAGAAGAGTATTTCTCTCAATTTAATATAGAATATGAGCTATTTGATAACTTTGAAATAGGTGTTGGTCTAAGGCATATAAATGAGAACGATGATCAAGGTAAAATACAAGGCTATGAGAATCATTTTAGATATAATTTAGATCTATCTTATAAATATGATATCAACAGGTTTGAGGTATCCCATAGATTTCGATATCAAAACAAGAACCAGTTGGGTGTTGGCGAAGCAGAAGGAGATATTCCTAGTGAAAACTTACGATTTAAAACAGGTTTAGAATATAACATTAGAAAATGGCCTTTAGATCCAGAGTTTTCAGCCGAAGCTTTTCACAGGTTCCGTAAAGGTGAAGCCATGCGTTATAGTAAATATAGATTAACTTTTGGGACTAGTTATAATTTAAAGAAGTTCGGGAAATTTGGAATATATTATCGTTATGAACGAAGTATTATCGTAAGATTACCACGAGATGTTACCATATTCGGTTTAGATTATAGCTACTCGATAAATTAAAATATTTTAACTTATTGACCAACTCTTTGTATTTATTTTAGAATTTAAAATGAAATTAGAATGAGTATACTTGTTAAAGAAGCAGAAAAATACATTTTTGATTTATTTAGTAAAAAGCTAAGTAATAAATTTGTGTATCACAATTTAGCTCATACACAAAGAGTTGTTAAAGAAGTTCAAGGTTTTATTGATTCTCTAAAACTTTCTGAACAAGATGCAGAAAACTTATTAGTTGCCGCATGGTTTCATGATACAGGTTTTATAAAAGGAGCAGAAAACCATGAACAGGAAAGTGTTAAAATTCTGACGCAATTTTTACAAGAAAAAAAGGTAGAAGTTAAAAGAATTGAAGCAATTTCAGCTTTAATTATGGCTACTAAAATGGGGCATAAACCCGCAAATGATTTAGAAAAAATAATTACAGACTCAGATTGTGCGCATTTAGGAGATAAAACTTTTGATGATAAATCAGCATTGCTAAGAAGAGAGTGGGAAACACTAGCAAATAAAAAATTTACGGATGCTGAATGGCTTGCTACTAATATTGATTTTTTGATTAATGTACATAAATATCATTCAGAGTATGCTTTAAAAAACTGGACCAAAGGAAAAGACAAAAATTTATCTAAATTACTTATAAATCAAAAGAAATTAGAAGACGAATTAAAGAAGAATAAGAAGAAAAAAGAAGCTTTAGACCTTAAAAAAAATAAAAGCAACGTTCCAGAAAGAGGTGTAGAAACGATGTTTAGAGTCGCGTTAAAAAACCATATGACACTAAGTAATATTGCAGATACAAAAGCCAATATTTTACTTTCTGTAAACGCCATTATCGTATCTTTGGCATTGTCTAATTTGTTGCCAAAACTAGATAATCCTTCAAATAATTACTTAATATTACCAACAGTTGTCTTTATAATTTTTACGGTTGCCTCTATTATTTTATCAATTTTAGCAACAAGACCCAATGTAACACAAGGTAAGTTTACAAAGGAAGATGTTGCCAATAAAAAAGTAAACTTATTGTTCTTTGGTAATTTTCATCAAATGGAATTATCAGATTTTGAGTGGGGTATTTCAGAAATGATGCAAGACAGAGATTATTTATATGGATCTCTCACCAAAGATTTATATTTTTTAGGCTTGGTCTTAAATAGAAAATATAAAATATTAAGACTTACCTATACCGTCTTTATGATTGGTATTATTGTAAGTGTTTTAACGTTTGCAATTGCTTTTAAAATACAAGAAACAGGAACGTTTTTATAAATTTAAGCTTCAATTTCTTTGATTAAATCATTAAAAGTAATGGTGTTTTTCTCGTCAAAATCTTTTTGATATATAACTTCAACCCTCAGTGCTTTTAAACCGGAAACGCCTTGTAAATCTTCTAGTTCCAAAAACTCTATGGTACCCAATTGATTTTTGGATTGCAAAAAGTTGATGTATTTTACATACTCTAACGCATCTTTATCTTGTGAGTACACAATGGCCAATTTGCCCGGAGTAGTTAAACGTTCATCCGTTCCTTTTATATGTGCTTTATCAATTCTTTTTTTAATAATTTCATAACGAATGTTATAGGCACCATCAACATCAAATTGCTTTTCATCCATTCTAAATTTTATAGCCAAAGGAGTGCTATGCAACAAAATAAGGGAAGCAACTCTTAATTCTTGCTCCATGTTTTTAAGTTCATTAAAAGCAATGTTTTCCATTTCACATAGGGTTTGCAATTGCCATAAACGTAAGTTATGGAGATAAATAGCATCATACGTATCTTCTCTAGTAATAGATTGCCCTATGTACATATTAAATTCAATACCATCGGTTATATATCTTTCAAAGTAATGCGGGTACATTTTTTGAGCTTCTTGCTGTTTTTTATCAATGTATTTGGCAAGCTTACTATTTAAAATAGTTACACTGTTTTCGTAATTTTTTCTTTTCTCATAAACAACGCCCAATTCTTTGTCTAAACGTTCCATATAAATACTTACTTTCTTAGAAAGCGTGCTATTTATTTTTTTAATATGATTAAAAACAGGATAAATATCTTGTTTTAAAAACTCTAAAATATTTATTTCGTCGCCAGCATGTAAACCTTTTTTTACATCCTTTAAGTATGTAGATACTCTAAACATCAATTCATTGTAAATTGGTAAAGATTCGCTTTTGCAGGCATCTTTTAAAACATTAATGGCCAAAGATAATTGCGTACTTAAATCTTCTTGAATTGCATTATTTCTTGCTTCCGATGAGCCTTTTATATCACTCTGGCCGTATAAAGGATATACATCGTTAAACACAATTTGCTCTAATTTTACGTTTTCATTCGTTTTATGCTCTTCGTGATATTTCTCTGCAGCATCATAAAAACGCCATTTTACGGCATTATGGATGCTTGTATAATGTTCTTGAATTGTGGCTTCTAAAATATTTTGATGTTCTTCTGAAGTTCTTTTCACTGCAGCTTCAAAAACAGGAATAATATCTTTTAATTTATTAATGTTTACCGAGTTTAAGTCATAAGCTCTTGGAGATGCAATTTCTAGCAATGCTAAATTTCCATTAATACTAGATTGAATAGGAATTAAAAGGATGCTTTTTATACCTGAATTATGTAGGTTTTTATAAAAAGGATTTTTATCAGTGTTATTACCATATTCTTCGACATCAGAAATGATGAAAGTTTCATTATTGGTAAAAACTTTCTGTATAATTCCGTCACAAAAATAACGCTTATCGCAACTGATTTCTGTATGCTGTTCTAGGATAAGACTATTTGTTTTTTTGGTAACAGTTTCACAAATTTTTGAGTTGATTTTATCAAAAATTGAAAAGCCTAGTTTTAAATCTTTTAAGGCATAAAAATCTCTTAAATTATTTTGTAACTTTTTTACTAAATTAGGACCACCAGCTAGCAAGTTTGCTTTAATAGAAGAAAGCATTTCTTCTGAAGTAACATCAAATAAACTCATGAGACCAAAGCCTTTGAAAATATAACTATTTGGAGGAATTTTTTCTTTCCATAATTCAATATTATCGAAGTTGTTTAGTAGTTCTTTAAAATCTTCTTCGGTAATTTTAGGAGCATCTTTGGTGGCAATAATTTCAGAAAAATCTGCATTATAGGTAGCTCTGTAATATTTCATAGTACCAGTGGTTTTGTCTGGTATATTAAAATAAAAGGGTCTTTTTACATCAACATGATAACCATGCACATTAGCTAAAATAAAGGTACATGCTACAATGTACATACTATCATCTTCAAAATTAGTTACTTTTAACCTATAATCGTCACCAGCATTATTTATGATATTTTCAAAACGATCTGTAAATTTAAAAGAGATAAATGAAAAAGGCACAGTGACTGCTTTTATTTCATTCAGCAATAAAGGTTCAGGAAATAATGGATTGAGTAATAAATCAATTTCATCTTTATAGGTTTCTAGTAAAGAGTAATCAGAAAAACCTTCGTTTAATTCAGGGTGTTTTTCAAAAAGCAGTAACATTTTTTTTGCGGCACTATGATAAGGGTGTTGCAAAAATTCTGAACCCGCATATTTTTTAAATAACACAAAAACCTTTTGAAAAGATATTTTTAATTGCAAGGGTAATTCCTTTTCTGAATCTAAATGAGATTTTATGATTTTCATATACTTTAAATGAAGTTGATAAAATACGATTTCAATGTTACTCGTCAAAAGGTGCTAAACGTTACGCACTAAAACAATTTATGTTTGTCCTGATGGTTTTGTAAATTTAATAAATACCTAAAAAAGATAAACAGGAATATATTTGTGTTTATTTTTGTCTGAAATAAATAGTAATTGGCACGCCAGAAAAATCGTAAATTTCTCTTAATTTATTCTCTAAAAAACGTTTATAAGAATCTCTAACATATTGCGGTAAGTTACAGAAAAATGCAAATTGAGGCGTTTTTGTAGGCAATTGCATGCAATATTTAATCTTTACATATTTCCCTTTCGTTGCCGGTGGCGGATTGTTTTTAACGATTTCTAACATGATATCATTTAACTTGCTAGTTGGTATTTTCTTTTTTCTCTTTTCAAAAACCTCAACAGCCGTTTCCATGGCTTTGAACAAACGTTGCTTTGTTAGCGCAGAAATAAATACAATAGGGACATCTGTAAATGGCTCAATTTGTTTTCGAACCATCGCTTCGAAATCACGTAATGTATTGGTTTCTTTTTCAATTAAATCCCATTTATTAATAAGGATTACAATTCCTTTTCGGTTTTTTTCTGCTAGCCAAAAAATACTTTGATCTTGTCCTTCAAACCCTCTAGTGGCATCAACTACTAAAATAATGACATCAGAATATTCAATAGAACGCACCGCACGCATTACAGAATAGAACTCTAAATCTTCCTTAACTTTAGATTTTTTACGGATTCCTGCTGTATCCACTAAATTAAAATCGAAACCAAAACGGTTGTATTTGGTATCAATAGAATCTCTTGTAGTCCCTGCAATATTCGTAACAATGTTTCGATCTTGACCAATTAATGCATTTATAAAAGAAGATTTTCCTGCGTTGGGTCTACCCACAACAGCGAATCTTGGCAGTTCTTCTGCTTCTAAATCTATTGGTTCATTGGCTGGCATTTTTTCGGCTAATGCATCCAATAAATCTCCAGTGCCACTTCCGTTAATAGATGCGATGGTAAAGTAATCTCCCAAACCTAGATTGTAAAATTCTACGGCATCTGGCTCTCTCATCGCATTGTCAACCTTATTCACTACCGTAAAAATTGGTTTTTTTACTTTACGTAAAAGTTTTGCAACTTCAGCATCCATAGGGGTAATGCCATCTTCTACATTTACCACAAAAACAATTAAATCGGCTTCTTCAATGGCTAAATTTACTTGCTTTCTAATTTCTTCCTCAAAAATATCGTCAGAACCAATAGCATATCCCCCAGTATCGATTACAGAAAACTCTTTTCCATTCCAATCAGATTTTCCGTAATGTCTATCTCTTGTAACTCCGCTTACAGAATCTACAATAGCTTCTCTTCTTTGAACCAGTCTATTAAAAAGTGTTGACTTCCCTACATTTGGTCTTCCTACAATGGCAACAATGCTATTCATTTGAATTGAAATTTTTTGCAAAGATACAATTTACTATATGATAAATAATTGTAAATTTAAACTGTTATAAAATAGGTTTTTATGAATGATCAATTAAATGTTATTATAGAGAAACAAAATAGCGAAATTTTTCTTCGCCCTAGGTTTTCAATAGATTTGGAAGAAAATAATCAAGAAATTATACAAAGATTTTCTAAAGAGTTTACAAATAAAAAATGTTTGTTTATCGGCAATATTGTTGATGATCATATTTTTATTTCTGTGGCTAAAAAGGACGAACATTTTTGGTCGCCACAGCTGCATTTAGAGATTTTAGAAGAAACTAAAAAAACATCACAGTTAAAAGGTTTATTTGGGCCCAAACCGCAAGTTTGGACTTTATTTATGTTTGTTCATTTTGTAATCGGAATTTCATTTTTAGCTTTTGGCGCATTGCTATATACGCGATTTTCTTTAAATGAATCTATTTTTTTTCCGCTTGCGATGGTTATTGCTTTGCCATTACTATGGATTTTACTTTATTTTTTAGGGAAAATAGGAAAAGATACTGGTAAAAAACAAATGAAAGACTTGCACGATTTTATGATTAAAGTGATTGGTGCCTAATTTTGGATTTATAAAGAATTTCTTGAAACAAACTATCCTCGAGGTAGCGCCATAGATGTGCCTGCCTACCGGCCTTTAGATTCCCGTTTTTACGGGAATGACAATTTCAACGGAAACCCCGACGCAGAGCATCGAGGAATTCTTTTCGATTAAAATTAATGTAGTTTATAAAGATTTTTTAAACACAAGAAATATGAAAAATATTTGATGGTTTAACCTTGATTATACCCAAAACGTTTCAATTGGTTTTTATCGCTACGCCAGTTTTTATTCACCTTAACATATAATTCGATAAAGACTTTTTTCTCAAAGAATTTCTCTAAATCTTTTCTTGCTTCTGCACCAACTCTTTTTAGTGCACTTCCTTTATGACCTATAATAATGCCTTTTTGAGTTTCACGTTCTACCATGATGATAGATCGGATTCTTACAATGTTTTCTTCTTCAATAAATTCTTCTGTTTCAACTTCTACTGCATACGGAATTTCTTTTTTGTAATGAATTAGTATTTTTTCTCTAATTTTTTCATTCACAAAAAAGCGTTCTGGTTTATCTGTTAGTTGGTCTTTTGGGTAGTAGGGAGGCCCCTCTGGTAATAACTGTTTTATTTTTTCTAAAGCGGCAGCAACGTTAAATCCTTCTAAGGCAGAAATAACAAATACATCGGCGTTTGGTACTTTTTCTTTCCAATATTCAACCTTTTCTTCAACTTCCTCTTGAGAGGATTTGTCAATTTTATTCAACAATAACATTACCGGAATCTTACTATTGATTATTTTGTTAAAAAAAGCTTCATTTTTCAGTTCTTTCTCGCCAATTTCTACCATATAAATAAGAATATCGGCGTCTTCTAGTGCAGATTTTACAAAATCCATCATAGAAGATTGCAATTCGTACGCTGGTTTTAAGATTCCTGGGGTGTCAGAAAAAACAATTTGATAGTTTTCTTCATTTACAATTCCTAAAATTCGATGCCTTGTAGTTTGTGCTTTGGCGGTAATAATAGATAGTTTTTCACCTACTAAAGCATTCATTAACGTAGACTTACCAACATTTGGATTTCCAATAATATTTACAAAACCTGATTTGTGTACCATGCTGCAAAGATAGCTTCTTTTTCATTTTTTAGTATAAATTTTGATTGAATAAAAAATAAATGAAATATTGTTTGGTGATTACTTTAATTATGTAGTATATTTGCAATCCAAATCGCGGGATAGAGCAGTAGGTAGCTCGTTGGGCTCATAACCCAAAGGTCACTGGTTCGAGTCCAGTTCCCGCTACAAGGTTATCCTCAATAATAGAGCGGATTGTTTACGACAATCCGCTTTTTTTATGCCTTTAACTTTCTTACTTTTACGTACCGTAAACGCTACCGTAAACGTTTTACCTATGAAATTGAATTATTCTGAACCAAAAATCTACACTGGAGGAGTGGATATTTCACAATGGTCGAGCTTTTCTTCTGAACAAAAAAAGACAGTGCTTTCCAAAGATTGGTTTGTTTATTTTTCTTTTCGAAATCCTGAGACAGGCAGATTAAAAAAAGAACCTTTTATCAAAGCAGGTGTAAATAAATTAAAAACAAAACGAGAACGGTACGCCTTTCTAAAAACGATGCAACAGGCTTTATTGCAATTATTGCAATATGGATTCAATCCGTATGAGGATAATAGTGCCTTAGAAGCCTCGATTTTTTCGGAGAATCCAGAGGTGAGCAATAAAGTTGCCAAAAAACCAAAACAAGTCAAGATTAAAAATGAGCAGCAGACTATTCCAGAAAACAAACAAGTAACAAACCAAAAAACGGAAGCACCTTCCTTAACGATCGCAGAAACCATTGCATTTGGCTTATCGCTGAAAGTTAACATGATGAATAAAAATTCTTTTGTTCAATATAAGAGTAGGATAGGAGCATTTGAAAAATGGTTAAAATCAAAAGAACTTTATAACAATCCCATCACCTTTATTACAAAGAAAATGGTCATTGAATACTTAAATTCAGTTTTACAAAGAACTAGTGCTAGAAATCGTAATAATGCGAGAACAGATATTGCCTCGCTATTTCAATTATTAGAGGACAATGAAATTATAGAGGACAATTTTGTCAAAAAAATAGCTGTCTTAAAATCAGTTCCTAAGAGAAACAAAACATATACCCCAAAAATAGAAAAAGAGATTTATGAGCATATGCGAGAAGTAGATCCTCATTTATGGTTGTTTGTAAAGTTTTTTGCTAACAATTTCTTAAGACCCATTGAAGTATGTAGATTAAGAATTGGTGATATTGATATTCAGGATAAGAAATTGTATGTAAAGGCAAAAAATAAGCCTGTGAAGATTAAAATTATTCCCGAAATTTTATTGGAGGAGCTACCTGATTTATCGAACTTTAAACCAACTTCAAATTTGTTTGGAAGATTTAACATCGGGGAAGAGTGGGCTGCAGATGTTATCAACAAGCGAAATGAGTTTTCTAAACGTTTTAAGGTGATTAAAGATCACTTTGAATTAGGGGTAGAGTATGGACTGTATAGTTTTCGACACACCTCTATTACCAAACTTTACAGAAAGTTTCGAGAGAAAATGTCTCAGCATGAAGCTAAAAGTAATTTAATGCCCATTACAGGTCATTCTACGATGGTGGCATTAGAAAAATACTTAAGAGATATTGATGCTGAGTTGCCAGAAGATTACTCAAACTTTTTGAGGTAACTTACAACGAATAAACTTGTAAACTTCAAAATAGTTCACTTGCCTAAGATCTCTATTTTATTCCACTTTTATCAAAAGAATAAATCTTTAAACAGGTTTTGAAATGAATGATTTCAGTTAAAAGTGTTTCGGAACCCTGATATTATTCGACATTATTCGACATTATTCGACATTAGTTGACATTAGCCGATTGTAGATGATCGTAGCCGATAAGCATAAAAAATGAAGTATCTAAATTTATATTTAGATATGAATTCAGACGTAGTTTATCAAATAGTAAAAGCACTTCCCATCGAAGAGCAAAAACTATTATGGGATAAATTAAAGAAAGATTCTGAAATCTCTCCAAAACTCAATTCCCCTAAAAAAGTAAAAGTATTCACCAAATAAAAGGCTATCAAGTATTTGTGAGAAAACGTCAAACAAAAACGCTTTTACAGGGATTAAGCGTCAAACGAACGTTTAACTAACGCATATGGAAACACGGTTATATTGTTGTGATTATTGTAAAAAGGAATTTTTACCCATCCGAAGAAAGGTCCAAAAGTTCTGTAGTAATAGTTGTAGATCAAAATCACACCATCAAAAAACAAAAGTCAGCAAGGCGTTAAGCACCTTAAAAGGGGTTGCTAAAACTGAAAAGACGAGTATTGATAAGATTAGTGTAGCGGGCGTTGGAAATTCAGCGATTGGAAACCTGGCCATTAATTTAGCGGAAAAATTACTCACTGCAGAAGAAAACAAACCTGCTACCAAAAAAGATATTCAAAGCATTACCAATAAATTAAAGAGATATCACCTGGTAAAAAACATTTGGCCTAATTCAAATGGACAACGTCCTTACTTTGATGTTGAATTGAGAATAGTGGTTTATTTTGATTTTAAGTGAGCCAGTTTCAGGAAAGTTAAGTGACTCTAAGTGACTTTAAGTGACATTAGCTGGTTCTAGATGATCGTAGCCGACAAGCATAAAAAAAGAAGTATCTAAATTTATATTTAGATATGAATTCAGACGTAGTTTATCAAGTAGTAAAAGCTCTTCCCATCGAAGAGCAAAAGCTATTATGGGATAAATTAAAGAAAGATTCTGAAATCTCTCCAAAACTCAATTCCCCTAAAAAAGTAAAAGTATTCACCAAAGAAAAGGCTCTAAAGTATTTGTTAGAAAACGTTTTCAACAATAGAAAACGTCAAACAAAAACGCTTTTATAGGGATTAAGCGTCAAATGAACGTTCAACTAACGCATATGGAAACACGGTTATATTGTTGTGATTATTGTAAAAAGGAATTTTTGCCCACTCGAAGAAAGGTTCAAAAGTTCTGCAGTAACAGTTGTAGATCAAAATCACACCACCAAAAAACAAAAGTCAGCAAAGCATTAAGCACCTTAAAAGGGGTTACTAAAACTGAAAAGACGAGTATTGATAAGATTAGTTTAGCGGGCGTTGGAAATTCAGCGATTGGGAATCTGGCCGTTAATTTAGCAGAAAAATTACTCACTGCAGAAGAAAACAAACCTGCTACCAAAAAAGACATTCAAAGCATTGCAAATAAATTAAAGAGATATCACCTTATAAAAAATATGCGGCCTAATTTCAATGGACAACGTCCTTACTTTGACGTTGAATTGGGTGTTTTGTTGTATCTGTAATGATGATAGTTACTATCACGATCGATTAATTATTCCATAGATATATACCTAAAGTTAAGCGACAAAATATTTTTTTGGAAATTAATTTCAAATTAAATGGGTTTTTTTGCAGTCTCTTGTGGAAACCCATAAATATTTTTAAAAAAGTTATTGATCAATTGATATCCGATAAGTCGTAAATTTATACTTTCACCATCTTGAACTATTCTTGATACCTAGCTAATGAAATGCTCAGCAACTCTCTGATTTCGTTCTTCAAACTTTTGGGATGGATGACAAGCGCATCACTTCCCATTTTTAGCACTTGAGATTTGAATTCGAAATTGGGCACAAGGTAAAAATCTACTAAAAATTGTTCTTTTTCATTTTTAGAATGTATTACCTGAGAATGGTGTAAAGGCAAACTTCTTAGGTAGTTGAGGTGTAGCTCATTGATTAATAATTGTACTTTTACTGGATTGGAATTGTTTTCATGATCTAAACCTATAATATTATCAAAAGCTTTTAAATCTTTCGAATAGTCTTCTTTTTTCACCTTTGATAACTCCTTTATTTTAATATTTTTGACCCTATCAAGTCCGAAAGTACGTGTCGTTTTCAATAGATCTGTTACTCCTATTACGTACCAACGATTTTCATATTCTTTTAGTAATATTGGACTAATGCAATGTTTTTTAACCGTTTTTTTTAGGTAATTTTCATGCTCAAAACATATTTTTCGATTTTGATTAATAGCAATAAGTATTGTTTTTAAGCTATCAATTCCGCGAAACGATTTTGAATCATCAAAAGATACATATTCTAGCGTTGTATTACTATTAGCTAAACTTTCACTAAAAATATCAGCGATGGTAACGATTTCTAAAAATTTAAAAAAAGAGGTTACTTTCATACTTTTTTGTTCGTTTATAAAGTAACCTTCTTTTGCTTTGTTGTATGAAATCACTAAGCCAAAATCACTTCTTATTCTTTCTAAGTCTCTGTCAAAAGTTCTTGAAGATACTTTAAAGTCTCGTGTTTCTAAAAAACTTATAATTTTATTTTTTGAGGGATAATATGTATCATATATAAATTGGATAATATCTTGAATTCTTCTAGAAATTACGTGTGTACTCATTTCTCTATTTTTAGTTTAGAATTATTGAACTATGATTTTGAATACCAAAAGGTATCAAAAAATACGTTTTGATTTTCTGTTTCATTGATGATTGGTGTTATAGGAGATCAATTTACATCTTTTTTATGATGTGCGCCATTATTTGGCATTCATGTTTTATAATATTCGCATTAGCAATTTTTTTAAAAAAATAGAATCATGTCAAATAACAGTAATGAATATCGGTGGAGAACTAATGATAATTCATCACCCATACTTTTAAAATATAGCCTTGAGGATGAAAATTGGACTAGAGCATTTGCTGAAGCTCAACTTAAGATTTCTAATGCTTGGGATATATCTATTATTAAGTTTTCACTTTTATTAATTAATTAGTGATTACTATTTAGAAAGATGAATGGATTAAGAATCTAATTGAAAAAAAATGAAACCAAATACTTTATTGCCCCCAATAAAGGTTCGTCTTTATGGAGAGTCTTTCAAAATTTATAGTTTAAAAATTGATTCAACATATTTTCAACGTTTTATTGAAACTGCAGCAAAATTAAAGCAAACTATTGAAGATGCTATTTTAGATATTCGGTTTTTTAAATTGTTGCGTATTCCAGAATACCAAACTATTTATGATTTACAAATTGAGGTATTTGGTGGTTTAATTTATAATCATAAGAATAAAATTGAGATCAAAAGAGGACGAAAATATTTACAAAAATTTACGATCAAAGACCTACTTGTTCAAGAAACGTTGTTTCCGCTGTTCAATGTTAGCTACAACTCTTTTAAAATGGTAAAGGATGCAAGTTTGTTTTTAATTGAAAAAGAAGTGGGTATGATAGGCAAATATTTTATAGAAAATCAAGAGTTTACTATCGAATCCCTTGAATTTATTATTTCTGATATACAATATTCTACGACCGAACATAAACTTTTAATAGGGTTAAATTATAAAGGTGAGATTTTGCCAACTAAAGAAACGGATAGCTTGATCACCTATCGATATTGTCTTTTAAATACATCAAAAAAAATACCTAAAAAATGATAATTGGCAATAAAATAGTTAAAAATAATAATTATCTTTAAAAATCGAAACAAATTGCTATTTGAATTCAACTCTTTACATATCGACTTTTATTGATTTTTTGTTCCTCTTCAATGATGTTCAAAATAAAAAAATGTACGTAATAATTTGTTAATTATTAAGGTGTTATAGCTAGGAGAGTATATAATTTTAATATCCTCCAAGTATTAAGAAAGATTATTTCATTAGCGTAAAACTTTTTTATATGTAACTCATAAAGTACTCAGAAATTTATCTATTTGAAAAGTAATGTGCAGCGAATTAATTCTAAGATAAAACTAAAATCCAAAAAGAAATGAAATTTGAACTAAATAAGGATGAAGTCATGAAAATTATTCAATGGAAAAAAGCACTCCCTGAAATTCCAGATGAGTTCTTGGATGTTTTTGGAAAGGACTTCCAGTTTACATTTAAGTTTCGACCAACAGGTCTTGGAGTTGTTAAAATAGTACAACGTGATTATGACGGGGCGGAACTAAATTTAACAGACTATAGTAATTGGTAATATAACCTTTTCAGCAAATAACTTATGACATTAAATAAAAATAATTTATCATCTCATTTTAATGGAATACAATTCCAGAATGAACAAATAATTCTCAATAAAGAGAAGCTAATCGAACTGAAACAAAAGCATATTCAAAACTTGACAGAGAAAAAGCAGGAGCTAGAAATAAAAAAAGCTTATGGTGTTTTTTCTATAACCGATTCTCTTAATAGCAACTATAGCATTACAACAATGCATTATGTAGATTTTAGGTGGTCTTCAGTTAAGTTTGCTGCTACAGTTATGTATAAATCGAGTGTGGAAGAATGGCAGTGGCAAGGTGATTATTTTATGAGATTTTCACGATGCCCATATCGGTATTCTTTAGACGTGTGTAGTTTAATGCATGATGACTATAGAGATTGTTTCAAGGAGATAAAAGAAAAGGAGCAATTAAATGGCTTATTAAGCAGTACAAATGTTTTTTCGCCAGATAAACCAAACTTTAAAATAAAAGTAGATTGTGGTCGAGGTCTTGAAAGTCTTACAACTATCAGACCTATTTCTACTGAAGAACCCTTAAAACTAGATTTATCATTTATTGATTAAACGATATGAGAATATTACATACATCAGATTGGCACATTGGAAAGCAACTGCACAAAATCGATTTAAGTAAAGATTTGGTATTTTTTTTTATGTCGAGGCGCTAAAAGAACGAATTACAACACAAATAAAATTAGAAAAATTAGGGGCTAGTTATAGCACAATTTCTATAATTTAAGAATAAACAAATTAAGTATATTTATATGACATTTATTAATGATATACATTTTCAGTTTTCAGAATTAGTAGCAGATAAGAACTTAAAACCTTATGCGTATTTACTGTCAAAAAGGCTACAGGATAGGCATATATGCATAGATTTATCTGGCACCGATTTAAAGAGTGAGTACGAGTCTTGGGCACCAGAAGTGCGTGAAAGAATTGAGCCTTTTTCAGAGAAGGCATTGTCTAATTCAACAAATTTATTATCAGTTAGTACAGAAGAAAAGAAGCCTTTTGTGGTTTACAATAATAAATTTTACACTTATAGGTATTTTAACTACGAAAGTCAAATCATTGATAAAATCCAAGATTTTATTCGTATTGAACAATCTGAACTTTCAAACAGAAAGCAGGAGCTAAAGTATATTAAAGATAAACTATTTGGTCTTCAAGATGAGAACTTAGACATAACAGATTGGCAACTTACAGGTTGTATTAATTCCTATTTAAATAATTTTTCAATAATTACAGGAGGGCCTGGTACGGGTAAAACTACAACAATTGCTAAATTAATTGTAGCCTTATGTTTTTCTAATTCATCTATTAAAATAGCTTTAGCAGCACCAACAGGTAAGGCTGCTGTTAGGGTTCTAGAATCGCTTAAAGAGAACTCTTTAGCTAAAGAAGAACCTTTAAAAAGTAAAATCGATGAATTAAACTCTAGTACTATTCATCGTTTATTGGGCTATAAACCTAATTCCCCATATTTTAGGTATGATAAAAATAATCAATTAGATTTTGATGTGGTGATTGTAGATGAAGCCTCAATGATAGATGTGCCTTTATTTGCAAAACTTTTAAGTGCTGTTGATTCTTCAAAACGCCTTATATTAATTGGAGATAAAAATCAATTAGCATCGGTTGAAGCAGGGAGTATGTTTGGCGACTTGTGTAATTCTGCTGTAACAGATGGTATGAAGACTCTTAACCTATTCTCTAAAGAGCGTTTAGGGTTTTTAAATTCTTTTCTTAACGCAAACAATACGATAAATGAAACAAAGCCAATCGATTCAAAACTTTTAAAGAATCATATAACAGAATTGGTTTTAAATAGGAGGGTAAATCAAGAATCTATAGTTATTGATAAATTTAGTAAAGCAATTATGAATGAAGATATAGAAGTTGTCAAGACAACTTTGAAATCAGGTTCTGAAATTATACGATTTGATGAGGCTTATGATGTTGCTGTATTTAAAGAGTTTATAAAAAAATATAAGGATTACATTGATGAAACTGATGTTGTAAAAGCTATTGGCAAGTTAAATGATATTCGTGTTTTGTGTGCTGTTAGAGAAGGGAAACACGGGGTGTATTCAATTAATAGGGAAGTAGAATGGTATTTGCAGAAACATAACCTAATTAAAATTGATGCTGATAATTATATAAACAGACCGATTCTGGTGAATAAAAATAATCGAGAGTTAAATCTGTTTAATGGTGATATTGGTTTAATGAGAAAAGACAAAGATGGTATAAGGATGGCCTACTTTTTAGATAAGAATGGTGAGCTTCGTGACGGAATATTACCTTCTTTCATAGGTGGTTACGAAACAGTGTATGCAATGACCATTCATAAATGTCAAGGTTCAGAATTTAATAATGTTTTGATTGTTTTACCCGAAAAAAACAAACATGACTTGCTTACTAAAGAACTGCTTTATACTGCAGTAACTAGAGCGAAATCTAAAGTTATTATTCAGGCTACAGAAGATGTCATATTTAATATAGTACAAAAGCGAGTTAAAAGAACTTCAGGAATTATAGATAGAATAAATTAGTTAATTATGAGTATTCAAGTATATAGCGCCTTTACAATAGAACCTCTAGCTAATGAGTTAGCGAATCAGATAAAAATTAGAACCCATTCTGTTTTTTTACCCGATTTTATTGCCTGCAGTAATGTTGGAGTTATGCAGTATTTAAAAATTAAAATTGCTGAAGAAAACGGAATTGCTGCTAATTTGAAAACTTGTTCTGCAAAAGATTTGTTATCAATAGTCTATAAAATTTTAGGAGGTAAAGATGAAAATAAATTCGTATTGAATGATTTACAACAGCGCTGGATTATTTTTGAATTGCTCGATGATGAAATATTTAAAGATAATTTTTCAAGTATTGCTGATTACTATAGGGGTAAGCCTGCATATCAGATTGCATTAGCAGATAAAATTTCAACCCTTTTCAATCAGTATAGTTTATACATGCCGGATAGGTTAGAGTCTTGGATAGTCGAAGATTTTGATACTGATGATTCAGATGAAGCATGGCAATACTATTTATGGCGAGCTTTTAAGGAGAAAATAAACGCTATTGATTGTATAGATGATAATCAACTATTTGGTTATATAACTTCTGCATTAAAAATAAAGAAGCAACAAGAACTTTTAAAGGAAAAACTGCCTGTTTTATATCTATTTGATGTTTCAGATTTTAACACTTATCTGCTCAATCTTTTTATTGAAATAAGCGAGGTAATAGATGTAAAAATATTTTATTCATCAACTATAAAAGAAATTAAGGAGCATTATAATAATGAACTTGTTCATAACCTGAAAGGTATTTCAACTTATATGCTTAAAGCTTTTAAAAGTAAAGGTATAGAGTTAATTTGGTTAGATAATTATAATAATGAAAAACCAAATAGTTTACTTGATACAATAAAAATGTCTTTAGTCGAAGATAAAAATTTAGAAAGTCCAAAAGTTAACGATAACGATACTTCAATAACAATTAATTCATGTTTTTCACCAATTAGAGAGGTAGAAGTGTTGTATAACTATTTAGTAAAATTAGTTGATGATTCAAAAAATGGTATTGGTGCAAGAGATATCGTAGTATATTGTTCAGACCTTAATACACATGCTCCTGCCATAAGCGCCGTGTTTGAAAACACTCCTTATTCATTTCCTTATCATATTGTTGGTAAGAAGGAAAATATAATCGATTCTTCTGTAAATGCTCTGCAAGCTATATTACAAATAGATAAAAAATATATGCAACCTTCTTTAGTGATGCAGTTATTAGAATTTCCTTCTATTTTAGTCAAATATGAGTTTAAAGATGTCGAATTACTTCGAGAACTTATTAAACAAGCTAACATTAAAAATGCTTTTAAAGGTGATAAATTCAATGAAACAAATTTAGTTTCTTGGACAAACGGTTTAAAACGTTTGTGTTATGGTATGTTAATGTCTGGTGAAGAATGGTTTGACGATGGTGAAGAAGAGTATTTACTTATTGATAAGGTAGAGGGTAGCGGAGCAGACGATTTAGTTAGATTTAACTATTTAATTCATAATTTATATGATTTTCTTGATGGATTAAACGTAGAAAGAAATCTAAAAGATTGGATTTTGTATTTACATGATGGCCTAGATTTATTCTTTGATAAAGAAAAGGAATATCAAATTGAATATCTAACAACAAAGTTGGCCGAAGTAGATTTTGTGTTTACATTAGGTGATACAATATCTTTTGAGATTATTCACCCTATTATTTTATCTATACTAGAAGGATTAGATAAAACCTCACAAACAGAAACAAACAAGGGTATTCGTTTTTGTCCTTTATCAAATACAATTCCATTGCCTAATAAAATAGTGGCTATGTTGGGTTTAAATTCACAAGATTACCCAAGACAAACTACACGATTAAGTTACGATTTAATAAAGTCTAATCCTGAATCTATTTTACAAGATATAAGAGAAAAAGATAAGTCCTTTTTTCTTAAAACAATTTTATCTACAAAAGAGCACTTGTATATTAGTTATCTTGGTAAAAGTTCAAAAAATAATGCAGAACTGGCGCCTTCTTCGCTTGTAGATGGTTTGCTAGATTATTTAAATATAGAAGGTTTTGTAAAAGAACATCCACTTCATAGCTTCAATTCAAAATATTTTAATAATAAACCAGGTTATTATTCTTATTTAGGGAAAACAAAAACCTCTAGCGGTGCGCATGATGATTCTTCTTTTAATAAATCGAATCCAAAAGAAGAAAACGACAATAAAGACAACCGAAAAATCATTGAAATTCCGTTATACGAGTTTATTAACTTTTTTAAAGATTCATTTAAACATTATTACAATAAAAAACTGAAAATATATTATCGAGAAGAAACAGAAGTTTTTGAAGATTCAGAGTTATTTGCTCTAGGTACTTTGGAAAAGTGGTATTTAAAAACTCAGGTAACTCAAAACCCTAAACCTACTTCTCAAGATATAAAAACATTAAAAGCTCAAGGGAATTTACCATTAGGAACCTATGGCGACATTTGTATTGAAAATTTGCAAGATGAGTTAAGTGAATTAACTAATGAAATAGAGCAACTAAAAGAAGGGTATACACAAGAGCAGGTATTAATAAATAATAAAGTAGAAATTGAAGGTGTTTTATACCTTATTAAAGGGGAAATAGATGCTGTTTATGTTAATAACCAAGAGCAATTACACATTTTTTCAAATGTAAGTAAGAGTAAACAAAAATATCAATTTGAGGCTTTTATTAATCTATTGTTTTTAAAACAGATGTGGCCAGACATAAAATTGTATTTCTTGTGGCTCGATAAAAGGTTACAGTCAAGTGTTATAAGTAATGTGGTGGATTCTGAGAGTTTTATAAAAACATTATTAAACCATTTTTTAGCTTCAAATAAAGGGCTAAATCCTTTTTATATTAACGACTATATATCAGAGGCTTTGTTACAATTAGATTCAGAATCGTTAGCTGAAGAGCCCATAGGGCCTATTCTTGAGAAGGATGGTTTTTTAAGCGAGTATGTTAAAAAAGAACAAGAATCTTTGTTTTTTGAGGATTTAGAAAACAAGAAGCGTTTTTACGATAACTCTAAGTTTCTAAATGAAACAATATTTAATAAATTCAACTAAAAAGATGGCAGAAATAAATTTTAAACCGTTTAAGGCAAGCACTGCAAATCTACAAGGTAGTAATTTAGTTGAAGCAAGTGCAGGAACAGGAAAAACCTATTCTATAGCAATATTAGCATTACGCTTATTACTCGAAAAACAATTACAGCTTAAAGAAATTTTAATGGTAACATTTACTAATGATGCCGTTGCAGAATTACAAATACGAATTAGAAAGTTTGTACGAGAGGCTTATAAATACGCTAAATATCATATTGATATTGATAATGACGATATTAAAGATATAGTAGATTCTAATGGAAAAGAAGCCTCTAAAGTACTACTTGAAAAAGCGATTCAACAATTAGATGAAATGAGTATTATTACGATACATAGTTTTTGTCAAAATATTTTAACAGAATTTGCTTTTGAAACAGGTCAGGGTTATAATCTTAAATTATTAGAAGATTTGTCAGAAGTTAGGGCAGATATGGTAAAGGATTTTTGGAGGGAAGAGGTTTCAAAAATTGACAAGTGTGATTTAATAAAGCTAATTGGAGATTTTCCTAAATACAAAATTTTTAAAGATTGGTTTTCTTATTTTGACTTAGGGGTTTTTAAAGATGCTTTGAAGAACAAGCTTGAAAACAAAAAACTAAATAAGAATACATTTGAATTTGATTTCAATAAAAGCATCGAAGATAATGAGACTGAGGTTGAAGAAGAAATAAAGAATATTATAATTCGAGAAAAGGAGGGTTATGTTAATAGGATTAATACTTATGAAGCTCCAGGTTATGCGAATGGTACAAGAAATAATTATATTGTTAAGTTAGATGATGAAAGAGAATTTGTTAATTTTCTTTTAAAAACATCGGCACGGCATGCTAGAGCAATTTTTGAGCAAGAAATTAAATTATTTAAGGAACTTAGAAAGAAAAAAAATAGTGTAAAGTATAATTTTTTTAATAGACTAATGGAGACTCTTTTTAAGAGTAAAGAAACAGAAATTGTACAACTATTACATTCATTAAATCAAGTTTCGTTTGATGATTTAATTGAAAATTTACACAGGTCGATTGTAACTAATAAAAATGAAAAGTTAATAAACCTACTTAGAGTGAGGTATCAAGCTGTTTTTGTGGATGAGTTTCAAGATACCGATAAATTTCAATACGAGATTTTTAACACGGTATTTAATAATGACTTCAATATTTTATTTTACATAGGCGACCCTAAACAATCTATTTACGGTTGGCGAAAAGCCGATATAAATACTTATTTTAATGCTAGGAGTGCTGTGGCTAATTGTTATACAATGAACACTAATTTTAGGTCTACAAGTCGGCTTATAGATGGGTTGAATGAAATTTTTAGTGAAACTGATTATCATAAAGATGATTCAAAAGGTATTGGTGTATTCTCTAATGAGAAAGAAAGTACGGAAGATAAACAGATAATCTATCACCGCGTCGACGCTTCCAAATCCACAGAAACTAGGGCTTGTCATATAGACGGAACTTATGAAAAGCCTATCGTTATTTTTAATGGATATAATAATAAACCCAATATATATATAGACACAGCAAATCATGTGCAGCATTTATTAAGTAAGGGAGTGATTAAAGGTAAAGATGATAAAGAACAGCCTATCCAAGCTTCAGATATTGCTATTTTGGTTCGTTCTGGTTATGATGGGAAGGAAATAAAAAATAATTTAGATGCTTTAGGCATTCCTTCGATTTTAATTGATGACTCTAAAATATTTAGTGTGCCCGAAGCGAAAGATATTCTTTATGCACTGCAAGCCATGCAAGAGCCATCGCCATCAAATATTAATAAAGCTTTATTATCGAAATTAACAGGCTATTTAAGAAGTAATGTAGAAAAATTAAACCTTAATTTTCATATTGAACGAGCTAAAAAATATTTTAAACAATTTAACAATAAAGGGGTGTATGCCGCTTTAGTTAGTTTTTATGAAGATTATCAAACTCGAAAAAATCTTTTAGGGAGTTATGATGCTATAGAAAAATCAGGTCTTAAGTCTTATTCAAATGTTATGCAGCTAGCAGAGGCCTTACAGCGCTTGCAAAACGAACGCGGCTATGAGCTAAATGGCATTATAGCTTTTCTTAAAAGAGCGATAGAAGGTGAAGAAATACAGGGCAATGAATACGAAAGGCGATTAGAAACTGACGAGCAAGCTATACAAATAGTAACTATTCACAAAAGTAAAGGTCTACAATATAATATCGTCATAGCGCCTTTTTTAGATTTGGAAGTGAAGTCTAAAGGAGCGTTTTCTAGTTTTAGAAATCAAGATGGCACTTATCTTTTTGAACCTAATTATAATAAGCCCGAGGCCAATAATCCTGAATTTATTATTCAGTCAGAACAAGAAAACAGAAGACTTGTATATGTGGCCTTAACAAGAGCTAAATACCAATTGTATCTCTTTACGCAAGGTAAAGGCTCTATTGGTGAACTACTTAAAGAGAAACAAAATTCAGCTTATCTAAAAACTATGCCATACGAAAGTCATGAGATAACTTACGAACCTAAAAACACCTTTGTGGAGCATTTAAATTTTGCAGAGCCTGAAGTATTTGAGCTTAAAGACAAAGACTGGCTTAAAATGAGTTTCTCATTCTTAAGCTTGCCTCATGCTACTGTTAAAAAGAATTTTGATAATGATAATGAGGGGTACGATTATTTTATTTTTAAAGAATTAGAACGGGGGGCTCATGTTGGTAATATGTTGCATGCTATATTCGAGTTTATCGATTTTACAAATGATGAGAAGTGGGATAAAACAATCGATATAAACTTGAAAAAATATAATCCTAAAAAACAGGAGTTATATCGCCCACAAATACCTAGTTTCCTTAATCAAATTCTTAATACAACAATAGAAATTAATAATGCTTCACCTTTTAAATTAAGTGAAATTTTGAATACGAAAAGAATTAACGAACTTGAGTTTGACCTGAAAATAGATGAGATGCATTTAAGTAAGTTATACGATTTGCAAACAGAAAATGTAATGTTGTCATTTAAGAACGTAAACCTAAAGGGGATGTTAAATGGTTTTATTGATTTGTTTTTTGAGCACGATAATAAGTATTATGTGCTAGATTGGAAATCCAATTATTTAGGAGATACGTTAGAGGATTATACCCCTACTAAATTAAACGACGCAATGAATGAGAGTAACTATCATTTACAGTATTTTTTATATACTATGGCAGCCAAGCGTTTTCTTGAAAGTAAAATAAGATACTTTGACTACGAAAAGCAATTTGGAGGTGTTATATATGTATTTTTAAGAGGAGTGCGTAAAGATTCTAATACTGGAATTTTTACAACAAAATTACCTTTAGAAACAGTAAATAAATTAGAGAATATTTTTTGCTTGAATACTGTAACTTGAATTGAAAATTAATTAACAATCAATAAAAATAAAATAAAATAAAATGGAAAATAAGTATAATTTTTATGATGATATAAAAGAGTTTGTTGCCAGAGAATATGGAGGGAGAGTAATTAATAGTGAAATTCAAGAAAAGGAGTTAGATAAATTACTTTGGCTACAGATTGATTTAGGTTGTGGAATACTATACGAAGATTATGAAGAATTGTGGTTTCCTAAATTAAACCCTAAAACTAGTAGACTAGAAAAAAATATTTCTGATATGCATGAGTTGTTAAATATTGAGATTGATTCAAACTTAATAGCCTCTTTTTATCTTTATGGAACAATTTATTATGAAGGATTAACGGGTTGGGAAGGAGATGGTGAAGAATATGTGCCTGAATTATATTCATTCTCTTTAGAATTATTGAATCTAGAAACTTTAAAAGAGATCATCGACTTTTTCTCAGAAATTGCAAAAAAACCTAAATTTAGACTAGTAGAAGAATTTAAATTTAAGGAGATAAAATTAACAGATATATTTGAAAATATTTATGTTTATGTTCCGTATTTTTCGAAAAATATCCTCCCATATAAAAATTTTGTACAGAATTTTAGTTTTATTGATTTAAAAAAAATCTTTGACGAATTATATAATGCACCGAATAATTGTTCTTTAGATGAAATGTCTGAAATTTCAATTGAAGATCAATATTCTAAGTGTTTAGAGTTGATTTCTGATAAAATTAATGAGCAAAAAAAAGTATACACAAGTAATTTAGATAAAATAAAACCAACGACATCTTTTAATAAAGGGGATATAGGTTGTAATTTAGATTATTCAACTTTTAGTTTTTCAGATGTTAATGGTATTGATGAAGAAAGAAATCTTTCAATTAGCCTTGTGTTTAGATTAGCAAAGAATAATTCATATTTTTTCATTAGAGAGTTTTTGTCAAAATCAATTGAAGGGAAAAATATTATGGCTAATTTATTTGATAAAAAACACCCAACTTCGATAGAATTTATTCAAGGAAAATATACTCAATTACAATTCATTCTTGAAGATTGTATAAATAGGAATAGAATGAAAAGTCAATTAAACTCTCTTCTTAATAATGTAGAGCATTTTAAATTGAGAAATATTTTAACACGTAAAAGGTTGCAATACCTTAATTTGTATTATGATGAGCAGCATAAGCTTATCGAAATGTATGAGAATCCATTGCCTTTTGTCATTGAGAAAGCTTATAGAGATTATGTTAGGTCAGATTCAGAGATGGATATGGCAACATCAGGATTACATCTTTTAAATATTTTAATTAAGACGAGATTATTCTTTCCTTTAGAAGAATATATGTTATCAGATAAAATAGACGAGGACTTTATTAAAATTATAGAACAAGAATTTTATAATAAGAAGCCAAGTGATGGTACATTTTCTAGAATCCAAAGTATATTAAATAAAATTTTAATAAAAAATAATATATTGTTAGAATGTTTCGGAACGTTTAATGATGATTTAAGTTCAAAAAGCGTCAATTATATATTTAATGAAATCGTATCTATTAGAAACAGGTTTGCACATCCGCCTTACGATTCAAAAGCGTTTATGGACACACTAAGCCATTACATACCAGGATTGATAGATACTTATAGAATTGCTATGGCGAATATCGATTTTTTAATCCCGCAGTCATTTAAAACTAAAAATAAAACCATTATCATGTCTGCAAAAAAGTTAATGGGCTTTGAATCAAAATTTGAAACGATTGAAATAACTATATCACAAGATGAAATATTGAATTTTGAAGTAGGAGAATTTATCACCTATAATTCGAAAACAAAGAAAACGGTTCTGCTATCCAAATTTATAGATTTAAAGACAGATTTAGAACCAACATATAATATTGGTCTATTTGATGGTATGGAAAATGGTATGCCTGTTTATAGATAAATATTAATGACTCTTACAACATAAAAAATAAATAATATGCAAACAATAGAGATTAACAGGTCAGATGTTTATACATTTTTTTGCCCGGTAACAGGACAACAGATTTTATTTGAAGACGATTTTAAGCCTTCTCCAGCAACGATATTTCATTATCTTGATTTTGATAACGGATTTTTTCCTTATGCAAATGATTGGATAAAAACCCTATTAACAGAGCAGGGGGTAGAGTTTGATGACGAAATGTGGGTTGATGTTGATGATTTTAACAGCCTTATGGAAAAACTTAACACAATCGAAGAAACAGAAAACCATATCTGTTTTGCCATAACAGAAACAGGTATGGCTTGTGGACCAGTAAGCTCAACAGGTTATATCTGTATTGACATGTGTTATAAATCAAAAAAAAACTCTGTTCGCACAAATGAATAGGCTACTATATTTAAAAACCATCCTCTATGGCTATATATGCAAAGATGAAACCCTGCCTTGTGCATACAATTAAAATTATATTTCATAAAAAGAAAACAGAAATAATGTTTTACTCTCTTAATTAATGCTCAAACTAATAAATTTTTTCAAATATGCTGATCGAGACTTAGTTAAAAATTATGATCTCGTTTATAGAAATACACTTTGGTACTTAATGGAGTTAACAGAAATTCAAAGAATTAACTCTAAAGCATCTTTACAGGAATTTTTATTTAGGTACTTTTTAATCTTAGATGAAGACATTGATGCTATTGCTCTTGATTTCATAAATTATGAAATAATTATTGAGACATCCGTTTTAACAAGTAATTTTAAAAATAAAGAGGTATGTTTTGACTTATTGGACATTGAAAATTTTATGGGTATAGAAATCTCTGAAGAACCATATTCAATTACGACATCGTCACTAGATTTTATAAAAAACTACCGTTTTAAAATACCTCATAAATTCAATGGAAACAGTAGGACATCCTTAAATTTCGAATACACCTTGGAATTCCTGAGTAAAACAAAGCAAAAACAGGCGAAACAACTAAGCGAATTCATTACGCAAAAAATGCCCAATATAGTGTTTGAAAATTATGTGTTAAAATTCCCTGAGACTGTTGAGCTTTACCATGAATTGAATTAAAAAAAATATTTAAAAAGTGGCCCAAGAAAATTAGTCATAAAATTACTAAGTAGTCGTCTAGTTTATAATAATCAAACCTAAACTACGTTTTAATGCAGTTTAGGTTTTATTATATGAAATGTATTTTAGTTTTGTGGCCTATTTATTATTATTCCATCTGGTACTACAGGGTTAACTTTAGTTGGATTCCAAATCAATAAACTTTCAGAATTATCATTAGTCCAAAGAATTATACTTAACTGCCTACTTTCTTTATAACTATGACTCCAGGCACTTCCTGTTAATACTGTTGGTTGATAACCATTTCTTTGAACTGGATAGAAGTGCCATGGCATTTCAGAAATAAGTTCTTTTGTGTATTTCAAAAGTGCTAGTATATCTTCAATTAAGGAGGAAGTTTCTCCTACAGGTGGGTCGTGACTTAAACCATTCAATTTACTTCCTAAGTTTGTAATGCTTTTAATGAAATGTTCTGAAATCTTAATTTTATCTGGATAAACTTCACTTAGCAACACGGAAAGTATACGACTTGCACTCCCAAATGTTAATTTACTAATTTCATAATGCCAACCCTTATTTTTTGAACGAAATTCTGGGTCTTTTCTCATCACTAGGCCAAAAAGTTCTTCTGCTGAAAATCCTGTACTAGAAGATAATGTATCAACTAAATCTTTGAAATAATTTTCACATATTTTCCGAATGTGATTCCCTGTAAAAGATGTATTAATTGTGTTAATTCCTTGATTTTCTATTATACAATCAGCAAGCTTATCTTGTTTACTAATTTCATCAGCTGGCCAACCAAATTCTACTAACAATGTTTCAACCATTTGATTGTTAGTTTTATTTTTAAATTCACTATTATTTTCTTTTTTAAGAACTTTTATAATTTCGGAAGAACGAATTGTCTTTTCTAGAAGTTGTTTGGTGGCCTCTCTCGGAGAAAGGCTAGGGTCTTTTAAAGAAATGTAATGAACAAAATCAGTAAAAAGACTTCCATTGATTAAAGTATATTTATCGTAGTTTGAGTTATTAGATTCGCTAGAAAATTCAGGAATTATCTCTTTTACCCTTTGAATGATATCAAGTGTTTCAATTTGGACTCCTGCTGATATAATTTTCCCGCCAATCATTCTCGCAGGGTCCCAAGAAAATGATTTAGAATATAAATTTAATTCTTTCGTTAGGTTTTCAATATTAAGTAAGAAACCCTGGCCATAAGTCAAATGTGCGTTCAGAACCTTTTGCAAATTTCTATGAAATGAAATACGGGAAGTCTCTTCTTTTTCATTCCATTCTTTAAGCTCTGAATTATAAACTTCCTCTTGATTATCTATTGTAATGACTAAATCCCCAATGATACGTATAAATTTTTCATTTAAGCTTTTGATTATCTCTGCTATTTCATCTATTTTAGAATTATAGATGCTATTTGCCCAAAAATCAAATTTTTCTGTTGGCTTTTCATTCTCTGTTAGTTTTAATAGCTTTCCTGCTACTACTTTTATTTTGTTGTTTATTTCTGATTTAAATAGATTATTTGTTTTATGGTGATGTTCCGAAAGAAACCGCTTTAAAACCGAATTTATTTCACCTTTACTTAAATCTTTTAAAGATTTTAAAATCATAAGAGATAAAATAAATCGATCATCTACTATCTCAAACAATGGATTTAGTATACCAAAATATTCTTCATAGAACATAGACGATGTTGCATTTTGCTTGTTTTTTAGTACTTGAAAATAAAAATCATTTATATGCTTCTCGTTATACTCCGACAATATTGAGTTCAAGAGTTGATTTAACCGAAGACAATGCTCTTTTCCCTTTTTTAGATATTCTACATTTTCTTTGATAGGTTTATTCCCTTTTAAATCATTCCATACTTTATATGATTTTGAAGCGCCAATAAAGATTGTTTTTAAATTAGGGTCTATAGCGTTTTCAACTAATTTATCAATATCAAGTTCTTTATTAAATGAAATAAGAACACCCCATCCTGGTTGGGGGTATGCACCTGAAAGAATTAGGGCTTGTTTCTTACGCTTTTTGTTAGGTTGAAATTCTTCACCATATATTCTAGAAGTGCCTGAGGGAAGTATGTCAGATAATCTGCCCGTTAAATCAGATAAATTTGAAGTTTGATTTGGATCATAATTACTCGCAAAAGTGTCATTAACTAACATGAGTCCCATTTCATTGCAGGTGCTTTTAGATTTGGTAAACTGATGCCAAAGCCTCTCTAATTCGTTACTGCGCCATTCTCCTATAGGTATTAACCAGAATAGGGCAGGAACAACCTTACCCGGAGTACTAATTTTGTTTAATTCAGAAAGCGAATATGTCTTAATTCTATGTCCCATATTTATTTTAAATTATGTTGTCTTTAGGCATATCATTTAACGTAGTTTTGTATGTAAAGTTGCAATTTTGAGAACGAGGAATTTCCGAAGGAAATTTAGAAGTTTGCAAAAAAGCAATAAGTTTTAAAGATAGCAATTTTTTTTTGAAGGAGTTGCTAACTTTATTTTATTGTTTTCGATTGGGAAATTTAGTTGGAATTTCTTGTTTTTTCTAATTCTGAAAATCCAAAATCAGTTATTAATTCATCCGAAAAAGGTTCAATTCAATTCAATTCTATTCTGAATCATTAATAAATTCTGAATTGAATATTCTCTAATTCCCATTTACATTCCTGCACAACTAGAATCATAATAAACTGGATATATTGTAAAATTAATTGCATTTTCAGTCAGCTTGTTTATTCTTAAATTCTTTTTTTATAGGGGTCAAAACACATTCAAAATTATGTATCTTTGATTTCAAATTAATTATGAATCACCGTAAACGCTATCGTAAACGTTTTTGTGTTGATAATCTATAAATAAGGGCTTATTTCGACATTTTGTCGAACTCATAACCCAAAGGTCACTGGTTCGAGTCCAGTTCCCGCTACAAGCATAAAATGAATTAAATCAACGAATTGTGTCTCACAATTCGTTTTTTTATGCTTTTAAATTCCTTACTTTTACGAAACGTACACAAAAACGTGCACAATTTTACTATGAAACTGAATTATTCTGAGCCAAGAATCTACACTGGTGGTATAGATATTTCGATGTGGTCTAAATTATCAACTACAGAAAAAAAAGATGCATTAGAGAGGCCCTGGTATGTTTATTTTTTATTTCGGAATCCAGCTACAGGAAAACTAAAAAGGCAACCGAACATCAAAGCAGGGGCAAATAAGTATAAAACCAAAAGAGAACGTTATGCTTTTTTAAAGACCATGCAACAATCTCTTTTAGAATTGTTGGAATATGGGTTTAATCCTTATGAAGATAATAGTAAATTAGAAGAGAGCCTATTTTCATCAGAAGAAATAAAAACCACGGACGAAACTTCAACAAAAGAACAACCAACAGAAGTTGTTCCACAAGCAGAAAGAATAATACCACAAACAACGCAAGAAGAGCCAGGAAAAAGTATTGGAGAAAGTATTTCGTTCACCTTAGACCTAAAGGTCAGTATGATGAATAAAAACTCTTTTGTGCAGTATAAGAGTAGGATAGGGCTTTTTGAGAAATGGTTGAAAGCAAATAATTATTATAACAATCCTGTAAGTTTTATTACAAAGAAGTTTGTTACAGAATACTTAAATGATGTCTTAAAAAGAACAAGTGCTAGAACTCGAAATAACACTAGAACAGATATCGCTTCTATGTTTCAACTATTAGAAGACAACGAATGGATACGAGTGAATTTTGTACGAAGAATCCCTAAATTAAAATCCATCCCCAAAAGAAATAAAACCTATACACCCAAACAAGAGGAAGATATTTATGCCTATTTAGAGAAGAATGATCCTTTTTTATTGTTGTTCATTCAATTTGTATCCTATAATTTTTTACGTCCCATAGAAATTTGTCGATTGAAAGTAGAAGATATAGATATTGAAAATAAAAGGATGTACATAAAAGCAAAAACAAAGCCAGTTCAGAAAAAAATCATTCCTAAAATCTTATTAGAAAAATTACCAGATTTATCAGAAAAAGACTCAAAGGCTAATTTGTTTGGTCGTTATGAAATAGGAGAGCCTTGGGATGCAGAACCCATCAATAAACGAAGTGAATTTTCGAAACGTTTCAAATCTGTAAAAGATCATCTGAAGTTGGGAACTGATTACGGAATTTACAGTTTTAAACACACCCATGTTACTAAATTATATGTAAAGTATAGAGAAACGATGAGTGCACAGGGAGTAAAAAATAAATTGAAGGGGATTACGGGTCATGCTACAATAGATGCCTTGGAAAAATATTTAAGAGATATTGATGCAGAATTACCTGAAGATTACTCAGAGGATTTCAGTTAAAAAAATAAGATACTATGGAGAAGAAAAGAAAGTATTGGTCCTGCATCAAGAAAAACACAGATTTTTATGATGTTCCAAAGGAAAAACAGCTAGAGATTTTAGTGGAAGCTGGGGTATATGTTTCTATGACTGTTGCTTCATCATCAGAACTAAACGTCAAGGAAGGCTTTTTGTACTTACCAGATTTAGGTATAGAAAAGAAACCAAATCAAGAGTTGAAGGATGAATTTTATGAATACATACTAGAGATATATCAAGTAGATATTGATACTTATTTCTATGTGTTTTTTAAAGAGTTTAATGATCGTATTTTCGGAATGGAGCACCGAGATCAAAGGTTGATAGCCATTGATATTTTTAGAGAAATTTACGATCTTATAAATGTAAAACTAGATTTTCAAAACAAGGAAATTTCTAAAAATGGCATAGAAAATGCAAAAGAATTCAATAGATTTCTGAAACTAAAAGGAATGAGGAACGGAGTCCGTTCAACACTTGCTACTTATGAAAATTTAATTCCATATTTAAGTGGTGATGAAGCCTATTTTAAATCTTCTAAATTCAAAGAAGATGAAACATTCTTACATATGCTATATTTTGAAAAGCAGCTAAAAGTCCTGATAAGTCTAAATGACCGCTACCAATTTATAGAAGATTTGGCCTTCAGTAAATTTGGGAAGTTAAAAGATGCCTATCAGGTATATCAAAATCTATTTGTAAGTTTTGATGTATTTGTGTGGGTAGAGTATAAGATAGATAATTTTACAGAAGAAAAACCATCACATATAGAAAGTTTGTATCAGTCTTTGCGTGATCTTGAGAAAGTATCTGGAACAAAGAAGTTGTTTATGGATTATGTAAATAACAGGCATGAAATGAACATGACTAAAATTAGAAATTATTCAGAGAAAAATAACAGAAAACACGATTTTAGAGTGCAAAAATTCAGAGAAGAACTTAAAAATCTGACGCTCAAAAACTAGAAAATTACACTGCAGACATAAAACCGTCTTTACGGACATAAAAAGACATCTTTCCGACGTCCATTCATAAGTCACTTTTGGCAGCCTAATCCTTAATTTAGAATACACCTAAGTTAAAGATTAGAAATGAATTCAGAAACCGTTTATCAAGTAGCAAAAACCCTTCCAAAAGAAGAGCAATTGTTGTTGTTTGAAAAACTAAAGAATGATTTCAAAATACTTGACAAGAGTCCAAAAACAAGAAAACCTGTTTTTATAAGAGAGGAGTCTATTCGCTATTTATTGGATCATGTTTTTAACAAAAGGTGAAAAATAAATTTAACAAACCACGATTAAACGTTAATCGTACGTAAACTTAACGCAAAATGGAAACAAGAACCTATGAATGCCAATACTGTAGAAAAGAGTATGTACCCAAAAGAAGAGGGGTGCAAAAGTTTTGTAGTGATAGTTGCAGAGTCCGCACACATCAATTGAAAAGCAAAAAACCAAAAGGGGAAGAAATCACAATAGCAAACAACATCAAGACAGGGAAAAATAAAATTGAACAAATGAGTTTCGCAGGAGTTGGAAATGCAGCAGCTGCAATGTTTGGTGTTAACATTATTACGGATTTAATGACCAAATTCGAGAATAAACAGGCCACAAAACAAGATATTAGTCAACTAAAACTTGAACTTAGTCAACTAAATTTTAAAATGGATGAGCTCATCGAAATGAGGAAAAAGAATGAAAACGGCTCCATTTTTGGTTTTAAATCTAATTAAAAAAAACATTAATACTATTTTTTCTGTTTGCTTTTTAAGTAAAAAGATTTTCATCAAAAAACAACAAAAACGTTTTATTATTTCTGAAATTATTTCTTCTGCTTCCTTTTGCTTTACTTCTGCAAAATGTATACCTTTAGGTTTTACCTTTTATAGGTCAAAATTGCACAAATAAAACTAAATTTAATTACTTCAATGACAAGGTTTTTGTCCCGGTGTGAAAGTTTTTTTCATATCGAGGAGGTATTAAAAAAGAGAGAAGAAAAAGAAAAATGGCAAACAGCAAACATGCACATGTAAGATATAATTTACTCGATTACTGTTTTAGAAATAGAACATTTACTTTTAATCAATTATTACAGTATATAAATGATAAAATAGCTGAATTATATCCTGGAGAAGGTATTGAAAAAAGAACGTTAAGAGCTGATTTAAATATCTTTAGAGATAAAGAAAAAGGTTTTGGAGCACCTCTTCCTGCAAATATTCGAATTTTAAGATATACAAATCCAAATTTTTCAATAGCACAGAAACCTTTATTAGAGTATGAACAATATTTAATTAACGCTTCTCAACAACTCTTAGAAAGATTCGAGAACCATCCAAAGTACAATAAACTTGCAGAGGCTTTAGTAAAATTTCAAGAAGGTGAAGATGAGGAAACAGATACTTCAAAAATATTATTCTACGATCAAAATGAAGAATACAAAGGAATAAAACATTTAAAGCCTTTATACTTTGCCATAAAGAAAAAACAAGTGTTGCACATAACGTATAAAGGTTTTCAAGACGAGATACCAACTGCTTTCGAATTTCACCCTCATATTTTGAAGCAGTACAACAGAAGATGGTTTGTTTTTGGTTTAAATAATACCAATTACAATGAAACATGGAGTGTGCCCTTAGATGAAAGATTAGTTAAAATTTCGATTATAGAAGATGAAATTCATAAAACTTCAGAAGTGGATTGGGATAGCTTCTTTAGAACAATGATAGGAGTCGTGAGACCTAAAGATTCAGAAATTAAAAAAGTTATTTTGCGGTTTCATAACGGTAGACAAAACTACTTTAAAACAAAACCATTTATTCCAGATTTCGAAGAATTTTTTGAAGAAGATAAACAAGATCAAGTTTGGTTTATGGCTATTATAAATCCTGAATTGATACAACAAATTTTGTCTTATGGTAAAGATGTAGAGGTTTTAGAGCCAGCAGAACTAAGAGAACAGCTAAAAGAAAATTCAAGTAAAATGATAAACTTGTATTCATAAATCAATTGTGCGATTACGTTGCGTAATTCAATTTTATATTTGCATTGTAATTTTTTATAAACTTTAAATTTATAGTGGACATAAAATAATTTTAAAAAAATAAATGAAAAAGATTAAAATATTGACTGTTACTTTTGAAAACAGTATATCCTCTGTTGAAATCCCTTATTTTAGGGGAGCCATAATTCAAACATCAGGATTGGAGCATGAGCTATTTCATAATCATAATGATAAAGGTTTTAGATACGCATACCCATTAATTCAATATAAGAGAAAAAATGGGAAACCATTATTGTTATGTTTGGATAAAGGGGTAGAAAGTAGTTTTCATTTTTTCTCTAATCATCAGGAAGGAATAATGCTAGGAAATCGTAAATATGATTTAATTGTAGATGAATTAAATTTAGCGACTGCTTCTTTAAATGTTACCACTGATAGTTTTAATTATACACTAATAGACTGGTTGCCTTTAAATCAAAAGAATCATAAAGTATACTTTTCATTAAAATCGGAAATTGAACAACTAGAATTTCTCGAAAAAATCATAATTGGAAATATATTATCCTTTGCAAAAGGTATCGGGTGGCTGCTAACTAGTCAAATAAAAGTACGTATTAATAAAGTAAATAACATAAAAAAAATAACAATTAAACAAAACCCTAGAATGGCCTTTAATATAACATTCTCTTGTAACATTAAGTTACCAAATTATATTGGGATCGGTAAAAATGCAAGTTTAGGGTATGGGGTCTTGGAATCTATTTATAATTAAAAAATGCTATTATATGAGTAAATATTTATACGGAGCCTCCGTTCAAGGTATTCAGAGTTTTATTTTTAAGACCAATAAACTTGCAGAAATTATTGGTGCAAGTGAGTTGATAGAACAATTATGCACTTCTTTATTTGAAAAATCTGTAACAGATTTTAAAAAAGAAAATTTAATCATGGGAGCCGCAGGAAATGTAAAGTATGTATTTGATAATATGGATGATTGTAAGAAAGTAGTGAGAAACTTCCCTAAATCAGCAATGGAGCACGCTCCCGGAGTAACGGTTAGTCAAGCTGTTGTAAATCTAGAAAAAAATGATTTACCAAGCGCTATTGATTTGTTAGAGAAAAAACTTAAAACCCAACGAAATATATCTCAAAGACCTATTGAAATGGGGTTTATGGGTGTAGAAAGATCTAGAAGAACAGGCGGTGTGGCATATACCCAAAGAAATGATAGAAATAATAAAAAAGAAGTCATCTGTGAATCTACAGCGAAGAAAAGGAGTGCTATTGCTTCGCAAAAAGAAAAAGGGGAGGATCAATCAAAAGAAAATCTGTTTAAAAAAATATCGGGATTAGATGTTAAAAATAGAGAGATAGCATTTGACATCTCTGATATCACTAAGTCAGGAAAAAACTCTTGGATTGCTGTTATTCATGCAGATGGTAATGGTTTGGGTTCTATCATTCAAAACGTAGGTGGTTTATTAATGAAAGAAAGTAAATTTAGTGCTTTCTCAAATGCTATTGAAACTGCTACTAAAAATGCGGTTCAACAAGCATTTAGAGATGTGATCTCAAGCGATGTGATTTCAAAAGAACATAAACCAGATTATAGGTATCCAATAAGACCCGTTGTTTTAGGTGGAGATGATTTAACGGTTATTATACGTGCTGATTTAGCCTTAGAATTTACAAAAGTATTTTTACGAGCATTTGAGATTACAAGTAGAGAGGAATTTGAAGCCTTAGGTTTGGCTGGTTACGAAAAAGGAATAACAGCCTGTGCGGGTATTGCTTATGTAAAAGAATCCTATCCTTTGCATTACGCATTAAATTTAGCAGAAGATCTTTGTGGGGACGCTAAGAAAAAGGTCAAAGCATCCGATTGTGAAAATAAATATGGTAACATACCAAAATCATCGGTAGCTTTTTATAAGGTTCAAGATTCATTTGTAGCAGATTTAAAAGAATTAAAAGAAAGAACTTTAAAAACATCTAGTGGCCTAGATTTTTATGCTGGGCCTTATTTAATGAATGAACTAGATCAATTAAATAACAAACTAGACATCATTGCTAAAGAAGCTAATGCATCCGATAAATCAAAGGCAGTAGGAAAACTGCGCCAAATTGTTTCGGAATACTATAAAGATGATGCTACTGCGTTTTTTATGTTAGAACGGATGAAAGAAATCAATAGTGATTTTTATAAAGAGCTCCAATTAGAAAATGAAAAAAATAATGCAAAGAAAAATAACAAATCACAATTATTAGATTTAATCACCTTACACAGCTTTAATTATGGAAACAGAGAAAATTAATTATAAAATCACCTTTTTAAGCGATTGGCACGCAGGGTCAGGTTTAGGTTCTGGAGCAGATTCAGATGCAGTGGTGATTAAAGATGCTAATAATTTGCCTTACCTGCCTGGAAAAACCATGAAAGGCTTATTAAAGGACGCCTTAATCGATATTATGGAGGTTCAACCTAATGTAGTTACTAAATCTTTTATTGATAAGCATTTTGGCTATGAAGTTAGAGATACAGAAGGAAAGGTTTTGAAAACAATGCCTGGTTGTTTGTTTTTTTCAAATGCAGAGCTTCCTGCCGCTGAAAGAAACGAGGCTATGGGCACATTATCTCAATTTTTGTATCGCAATATAGCTTCCACATCAATTGATAATGCTGGAGTAGCTAAGCAGTCTTCATTAAGAACAATGGAAGTTTGTATTCCTTTAGTTATTGAGGGCTATATGGCAGGTCTGGATAAAGCGGCTGTACCAACTTTAGAAATGGGATTAAAAATGTTACGCCATTTAGGATCGAATAGAAATAGAGGTTTAGGAAGATGTACTATTGAATTAAAAAATTAAGTTATGAAAGAAGAATTTTATAAATGCACCTTATTGTCGGATGTTGTACTGAACAGTTCGTTAGCCACTGAAGGAAATATGAGCACGTTAGATTATATACCTGGTAGTAATTTTTTAGGAATTGTTGCCGGGAAAATGTACAGTAAACTCAAACCAGAAGAAGCTTTTGATGTTTTCCATTCTGGTTTGGTTTCCTTTGGAGATGCTACTATTTCGAGTAACGAATCCATTGGTTATGCAATGCCTTCTTCTTTATTTATGGATAAATTAAATAATGAAATAGGTACAGATACATCTAAAGTATACTTACATCACTTATTAAACAAGAATAATCATCCTTTAAGAGAAACTGATCAAACTCGCTTGCAATTGAAACAGCAAAGGGCTGGTTATGTCTTTTCTGATGGCAAAACTTTGAAATCAATTAAAAAGAATTTTGCCATAAAATCTGCTCAAGATAGAAAAACAAGAAATTCTAAAGACGGAGCCATGTTTGGTTTTGAATCTTTGGGGAAGGGTCAAGAATTTATTTTTTCTGTTTGTTTTAAAGATGACAAATATATGAAAGTGGTTTCTGATAGTTTAACAGGAATTCAACGCTTGGGTAAATCTAAAAATGCCGAATTTGGACAAGTACAGATCCAACGAATTGCGAATCCAGCCACAATTTCTTCATTTAAAAATGAAAACTATGTTTTGGTGTATGCACAAAGTAATCTTTGTTTTAACAATGAATTTGGTCAGTCTACATTTGAACCAACTGAAGAACAATTGGGCATATCTTCTGGTAAGATTAACTGGGAGAAGAGTCAGGTGAGAACGTATTCGTATTCTTCTTGGAATTTTAAAAGAAATACTACGAATTCGCAGCGTGATTGTATTTTAAAAGGTTCAGTCTTCTATGTGGAGAATAGGGTGCTAGAGAATACATCCAATCAGGTAGGGCTGCATCAAGCAGAAGGCTTTGGAAGAATACTTTATAATCCGGAGTTTTTAAAGGAGGGTGTTGAAAAACCAATGGCGGGTTTTGAATTTAAACAGGAAGCTAATAATGCTCTCGAAAAGAGCTCCTCAGAGTTGGTAAAGGATTCTAAAACAGTTTTAGGAAAATTTTTAAAACAGCAACAAGCATTGAAAAAGTTTGATTTAGCTATTTCTGAAAGTATTCAAAATGAGATTTACTCAAATAGCCGTGAAATACAAAGTTTAAAAAAGATTTCATCAAGCCAATGGGGCGGAATCCGTGCATACGCAACCAAAGCTAAGGATATGGATGCTTTAAATAACCAACTTTTTAATAAAGAGAGTGGTTATTTAACACATGGAGTAGCTTATGAAAAATATTGGGATAAAAACCTCAATAATTTCAAAAACGTATTTGATAAAAATAAAGATTTAGGAACGGTATTTATTGCCAAGTTTGCAGCAGAAATGGCAAAAGAAAATAAAAGAAGCTAATTATGAAAAAGATACGTTATATCGCAAGATTTATTATAGAAGCGGAAACCCCTTTGTTTGTGGGGTCAGGAGAATCTTCATTACTTAAAGATGCGCTTGTACAAAAAGATGTCAATGGATTTCCTATGATTTTAGGAACTTCACTCACAGGTGTTTTAAGGCATGCATTCAACAATGAAGACTGGTGTTCACGAATATTTGGAGATGCTGAAAGTAAAAAAGATGGAGCAGGTTCATTATTGAAGTTAAGTGCTGCATGCATGATGTTGAACGATACAAAAGTTAGTGAAGGAATTTTAGAAAATATTGAACCTAAAGTTACAGCCAGGTTTAACAATTTACCATCTCGACAACATGTTCGGATAACAGAAAAGGGGGTTGCAGAAACAAATGGACTTTTTGACAATGAAGTTGTTTATAAAGGTGTTCGATTTGTGTTTGAAATGGAGTTAAAAGGCACTCTAGATGATAATAAAATTTGGGCATCATTAATAGAAAAAGTTCAAAGTCCAACCTTTAGAATTGGCTCAGGAACCAGAAATGGTTATGGTAGTTTAAAAGTAATAGGATTATTTAATAAAACATATAACTTAGAAATTGAAGAAGATTTTAAAGCATATGTAAACTTTAGTCCTTCATTTAATGTCAGTTTACCTTTTAAAGAAATAGGTTTAGAAGAAAAGAAGAGTCCAACTGCTGGATATACACATTATAGACTGAATTTATCTCCTGATTCCTTTTTTGTTTTTAGTGAAGGTTTTGGAGACGAGGATGCCGATAATAAACCTTTAGAAGAAGAGGTTGTTGTTTATAAAAATAATACACAAGAATTCGAAAAGCAAACAGTAATACCAGCCTCCTCTATTAAGGGAGCGATAGCTCATAGAACTGCATTTCATTGTAATAAAAAACAAGAGCAATATGCAGATGAAGGTAATGGTGCTATTGGGTCTAATAATAGAGCTGTTGGAACTTTATTTGGTAAAGCAGGTAAAGACGTTACTGAGCCACAAGCGGGAAATGTATTTATAAATGATTGGTATTATTCAGATGAAGAAATCGCTAACAATAAAATTTTTAATCACGTTGCTATAGACCGTTTTACGGGTGGTGCTCTTAATGGTGCTTTGTTTAGTGAAAAGGTGAGTAATTTATTGGGAAATGGTTTTTGTTTTGATGTGTATGTAAAAGAATCAAAAGAAGCGTTGAATGATAAAATAATTACGGAGTCTTTTGAAGAAGCATTGAAAGATATTGCGAAAGGATTACTACCATTAGGAGGAATGACCACTAAAGGGCATGGTGTATTTACAGGAGTAGTGCTGAAAAATGGTATAGAAATGTATAATTATAACACTAAAAATGAGAATTAATGAAAGCGATATATCATAATTTAAAAGAAATACCCAAAATGGCTTTTGAAGGTTATGTTTGGAAGTCTGATGAAAGCGAACCAGAAGTAGTATTAAATGAAATATACGATTTTGATGCTGTTTCAATCAACCCATTTATAATAGAAGCATTACTTTTTTGTAAAGAAAATAAAACGGCTATACATATACAACATACCGGAAACTATCAAATAGCTGAATATGATTTAAATGCATTGAAAGAAAAAGGAGCTGTTTTAGAAAATAAAGTTTATTTACCTCATCGCTTAAAAGACATTAGTAAAGTAAACTTTAAGCAGGTTTGGATAGAAGAAGAGGATCATTTATGCGAAGAGATGCCTGTTTTAAAAATGAAAGCTCTTATATTTTGTGGATTTAATAAAGCCAAATAATAAAAAACTATGATAAAGTCAACTTATAATTTTGTTCCTGCTCCAAATGAAGATCAAGTATATACACCTGAATGGGCAAACCAAGTGAGTCACGATGTGCCTTTTTCTGATGGAGAAAGTGGAGAAATTGAGCTAAAAATAACTGCCGAAACCCCCATTTTTATAAGAAATGGACATAACAAAGATGCTGAAACGAATGAGTTCTCTCATTATTTTGATAAGGAAGGCAAGAAACATTTCTTTATTCCAGGATCTTCTTTAAAAGGACTTTTTCGTTCTGTATTAGAAATCATGAGTTTTTCGAGGTTAAACCCAAACTTGGTAAATGATGACCGATATTCATTTAGAGATTTAACTCAAAATTCTCTATATATGAAATCTTATAACACAAACAAAGTTTGTGCTGGATGGATGAAAATGGGAGGAGAAGGAAAATGGCTTATTGAAGAATGTGATTTTCTGCATATACATCATAAAGAAGTTGATGCCGTTTTAGGGACAACATTTAGGTCTGATTACAAAACAAGACCTTCTGATACTTCTATTATTGATAAGTATAATAAAGTAAAAGGAAAAGAACTTTCTAATTCTTTTAGTTCTGTTCAAGGGAAAAATAAATCTGTGGCAGTTCATGATGATGAGGGGAAAAGTGGTACGATTGTATTTACAGGGCAATCTAGTCAACGTAAAGAAGGAGGAGGAGGAGGTAGACCTTCGGGAAAAGCCCATGAATTTGTGCTTTTTCATGAAACAAAAACTACCTATGAGGTAACAGATAAACAACAAAAAGATTTTAAATTTATTTATTTAGACCATGATAAAGTAAATATTTCTAAAGCTTGGGAGTTTTGGCGTGAAAGATTAGTTAAAGGAGAGGCTGTTCCTGTTTTTTTTAATAAGAGTGAGAAAGATATTAAACATTTTGGGTTAGCATTTATGTATAAGTTGCCTTACGAAAACAGTATTCACGAAATGTTTCCTATAGTTGGCTATAATAAAGAAGATATCTCACAAGATTTAGCAACAACGATTTTTGGATATACTAATTTAGGTGAAGAGAGTGAGGCTTTAAAAGGTCGTGTCATGTTCGGGCATGCTAAAAGTGCTAATGCGGTCGTTAGTAATGAAAAATATGAAGAAATTTTAGGAGGGCCAAAAGCTTCTTTTTTTCCATTTTATTTAGATAAATCAATTGGAAAAAATGCGTATCAAAAACAAGGAAATTTAAAAGGATTTAAAAAATATCCTGTTCATAATGATGTTAAAAATATCAAATACTCTAGCGATCAATTAAAAAATAAAAAGGTATTTACAACATTTAGGCCTTTAGAAAAAGGAAGTGTATTTACTACTAAAATTAGGTATCATAACCTAAGACCTGTTGAGTTAGGGGCTTTAGTCTCTGCAATTTCATTTCATGCAAAAAAAGACGGTTTTCATAATTTAGGATTGGCAAAATCATTGGGCTTTGGTAAAATTAAGGTAGAAGTGAATACTATAGAGAAGTTTACGAATGAAATGCAGATTTTTGAGTATGCAATGAATACTTTTCTTGGAAGTAACTGGATTGAGCAAAAAGCTATTGGAGAGTTATTCGCATTAATCTCTTCTCCTAGCAAAGAAGCAGAAGCCACTTTAGTAAACCCTGTTATGGGAAGGGGTAAAGGTGAAAATGATTTTATTAATTACAAAGCAGAGAGTAAATATTTAGCAGAGTATTCTAGTCTAAATTCATTTACTGGCCCTCAATCTTTATTGACTTCAGAATTTAAAAAGGAAATGCATGCAAAACAAGAAATTTTACATGAGAAAAAGTTAAAAAGAGAAGCCGCTTTAAAATTAAAATTTGATACTAAAATACGAGAAGCCGAACAAGCTAAAAAAGATGGTAAATTTGTATTAGCTTTAAAAATATATAAAGAAGCTATGCTTGTAAAAGAAGATGGAAGTCTACCTCAGTTTATAGCATCCATTGAACTTGAAAAAGCAAAACAACAAGAAACAGAAGCGTATACTACTGCGATGAGTTCTAATTCAATACCTGAGTTTGAAAACTTTTTGAATACCTATAAATTTTCAATATATAAAGACAAAGTAGAGGCGGCTTTACGTAAATTAAAAGCAGTTTCTGGAGTTCCCGAAAATATTAAGAATAAAGATAATTTTAAGCAATTTGCGAATAATACAGATAATTGGGTTAAAAAATTGCCAAACAAAACGATTTTAGGCTCTGGTTTTGAAGAAGAGCATTTAGCCTTACTTATTAAAATAGGTAAACTAGAATTACAGAATAAAAAGTTAGCTTATGGCTGGCAAGAAGGTAAAGGAAACGAAAAGAGAATTACCAAGTGGTACGATGCTGATATTGCAAAGGACTGTTTAAAAAAAATAGTATAGATATGGCAAAAATTTTAATAAGTTTTTTAGGAACGGGGAGCGTTGATAATGATAAAAGTAAAAAAGAAAAAAGAGAATATAGAACTGTAAAATATGAAATAGATAAACAGATATACGAAGAATCGTTTGTAACGAAGGTTCTAGATACGCATTATAATGTAGATAAGATACTTTATATAGGTACATTAAGATCTATGTGGGAAGAAGTCTATAGAACCTATATTGGTGAAGATGGAGAGTTTGCAGATAATTATCTAGAATTACATGACGTTGTACCACAATTTAATAAAGATTCTAAAGTATTAGAGAATGAAGACAAAATTTTAAAACATTTTGAACATCAAAAAAAATTAATCCCAATTTTAATTCAGTACGGGTTAAATAAAGAGGAGTTGGATTTTAACATACAACAAGTCTTAAAAATAGAAGAATTAATAAATGATGGAGATGAAGTGTACCTAGATATAACACATAGTTTTAGATCTCTTCCGCTATTATTAATGAATGTTTTAAATTATTTAAAAGATGTAAGTAAAAAGAATTTTGAAATTAAAGGGATCTCTTATGGAATGCTAGATATTATGAGAGAGAATAATTATATCGCTCCTATAGTGCAGTTAGATGTCATATCTGAATTACATGAGAATATTAAAGCTGCCAATACCTTTACCGAAAAAGCAGATGGTTTTGCATTAGCTAAATTACTTGAAACTAAAAATAAGGATTTATCTAAATTAATTAAGAATTTTTCTACAGCTTTAAGTCTTAATTATTCACATGAAATAAAAAAACAATACGAACGTATTTTAAAATTCGATTTTTCTGAATTAGATTCAATAGAACGATTAATTGCAGAAAAAGCTTTTCAAGATTTTAAAAATAGTTTTGATACTTCTAAAAAGAATTCCTTATTTCAATTAGACCTAGCGAAATGGTATTTTTCAAAAAAAATGTTTGGCGTTTCTTATTTAACCCTTACAGAATCTATAATAACGTATGCCGCTGAGAAGATTGATTTTGACAAATCTTCTAATGAGGAGATAAGAAATCAAGCAAAAAGAGAATTGTCTAGAATTGATAAAGAATTATATAAACTTTTTAAGTCTGTAAACAAAATTCGTAACAATGTGGCTCATATGTTAGATAAAAGACATGACACCTATTTAAACGATTTTAATAATTTAGAAAACCAATTAAGTAAGGCAACTAGATTGATGAAATAATAGTCTCGCTAAATTAAAATTAAAATGAAAAAAAAAGTATTTGTATTATTTTCTCATAACTTAGTAGAGGATCAAATAGTAGAGTTAAAAACTACTTATAAAGTTACCGATATTGTAAGGTTACCTGTAGAACTGCAAAATTTATGGGGAAATATTCCTCCAGAACCCAAAGACATCGTAGCAATTATTGCACCCATTAAAAAATGGTTAATAGCAGAAGCATCTATAAGTGATTTTGTGATTGTTCAGGGAGATTTTGGGGTAACTTTTAATATTATTAACTGGTGTTTAGAACAAGATTTTATCCCCATTTATGCAACCTCTAAAAGAGTTCATGAAGAAGAGTATTTACCAGATGGATCTATTAAAATTTCTAAGAATTTTAAGCATGTTCAATTTAGAAAATATCAGAAATAATTGACTTAGAAAATAGATTTCCATACTAAAGGATATACTGTGTTTAAATTAAACTAACACACATGAAAAATTCAAAAATTACTTTAACAAAAAATCAAAAAGAGGCAGTTGTTATTATTAGAGCGTTTGTTAACTCCAAACAAGATATTTTTATTTTAACAGGGGCTGCTGGTACAGGAAAAACAACGGTTATAAAAAGTATTATTAATGACGTAAGATATTATGTAGATGAAGTAGTTTTATTAGCTCCAACGAATAGAGCAGCTAAAGTTTTATCAAAAAAAACGGGTGTTAAAACAAATACTATTCATTCTGAAATCTATAAAATTAAAGAAATTAAAAATAAAGATGGCGTTTTAATTCAGAGCATGTTTGTTCCTAAAATAAACAGTATGTTATTTGATGATGATTTAGAAGAAATCCAAGCAACTAAAACCTTATACATCATTGATGAATCTTCAATGATATCTGACGAGGCAGTAGAAGAAGGAAATTTAATTTCAAAAAACTCTTTATTAAAAGACTTGCATAGACACGTAAGCTATTTAGGTGCTGAAAACAAAATATTATTTGTTGGGGATAGCTACCAACTTCCTCCAATTGGATATTTTGGCATTGCGCCTGCGTTAGATATAGCGTATATGAAAGAACACTACTTGAAGGAGATTGAGAAATTTGAACTTACAAAAATATTACGTCAAGAAAGCGATTCGTATATTCTTGAACTTGCTCAACAGGTAAAAAATAAAATTGATTTAAATAACAAGACTCTACATTTAAATATCCCCAATAATTTTCAGTCTTACCAGCAGTTTATTCAAGATTTTTCTTTAAAATTTAATGCTTCAAAACTAGAAAAAGCCATCGCTCTGGGATGGACAAGAAAGAGTGTCTTACAAATGAACCTTGATGTTCGGAAAAATATTTTTGGGCCTCAAGTAAAAGCAATTGAAGTTGGTGATATCATTTATTTAAACTCCAAATACGCAGACGGAGCTGTCCTTATTCCAAAAGGTGAAACAGGTAAAATTGTGAAAGTAGTTAACGAGGATGGTGTTAAAGGTGGTTTGTTGTTTCACACGGTAAAAGTTGAATTTACAGACTTAAATCAGGATTCGATATATGTAACTACAAAAATATTAACCGACTTTTTATATATAGAGACAGATTACTTGAGTAAGGAAATATTTATAAAATTGGCAATTGAGCAGTCTAAAGTTAATAACTGTTACAAAAAATCTAAAAATGCTGATGATGATCCTTATATGAGTGCAATGCAAGCCAAATTTGGTTATGCTTTAACCGTACACAAATCTCAGGGAGGAGAATGGGAAAACGTGTATCTACATAAAAATACGAATTGGAAAGACTTACGTTGGAATTATACTGCTGTAACCAGAGCATCCAAAGAATTATATTCGTATTCCTATTAGCTTACAGCTATTAAACTTCATTATATTTTATAAAATTTTAGGAATTGCTTCTTATACCTATGCCTTTTTTTATGGTATTTATGGCTATGAAATGCTTCATAAATTTCAGTAGGTAAATAGATTTCTAAGCGAAAGTTATATTGTTTGTATAGGAAGCAAATAACTAAAACCATAAACCATGTCTTATAAAAGAAATTAAATTTTAACAATTTAGGACAAGAATCAAACAATTCATTTTTTGTAGCAGACGTATCTGGAGCAAACCCATTATCACATCAACTAGGAGGAAATACCATGAAAGTAAAATACGGTAATGAATCTATTAGAATTTCTGATAAAATTAAAAATGTAAAAACCTTTGAAAAAAAACTCGGACAAATGAAAAATTATGAATGTGACATTATTTGTGCAATTATATTGCATAGTATTTTTATAAATTTGTCAAGAATTAAAATAGAAGTAGTAGCAGTTTAAAAAGTGGAATTATGAGCAATACAGAAATCATAGAAAAGTGCTCATAAAAAAGAAATTTTAGAAGTGATTCCGATATAGTTTTTCAGATTGAAAATAGATTTCTATGCGAAAGTTATATTGTTAGTATAGAAAGTAAATAACTGAAAAATAATAATCATAAACCAATAAAAACAAAAATTATGGATGTAAAAGTAGTAGTAGCCATTTTAGGATTCGCAACAGTAGTAGCTCAAATTTATTTAGAAAAGGAAAAAGGGAAAAACCTAGAGAAGCATCCAAGCTATGCAAGAAATTCTAATAAAAGTGAAATTCTGGAGGTGATTCCGATATAATTTTTGAGTTGGTAAATAGATTTCTATGCGACGCTTATATTGTTAGTATAGAAAGTAAATAACTAAAACCATCAACCATGTCTTATAACAGAACTTCAATTTTTAACAATTTAGTACAAGAATCAAACAATTCACTTTACGTAGCAGACGAATATAGAACGAACCCATTATCACGTCAACCAGGAGGAAGCACTATTCAAGTAAAGTACAGTGATGGATCTATAAGAATTTATGATAAAATTAAAAATATTGCTGCGTATACACGCTATTTAAGAAATTCTAATAAAAGTGAAATTCTGGAAGTGATTCCGATATAATTTTTGAGTTGGTAAATAGATTTCTATGCGACGCTTATATTGTTAGTATAGAAAGTAAATAACTAAAACCATCAACCATGTCTTATAACAGAACTTCAATTTTTAACAATTTAGTACAAGAATCAAACAATTCACTTTACGTAGCAGACGAATATAGAACGAACCCATTATCACGTCAACCAGGAGGAAGCACCATTCAAGTAAAGTACAGCGATGGATCTATAAGAATTTATGATAAAATTAAAAATATTGCTGCGTATACACGCTATTTAACAAATTCTAGTAAAAATGAAATTCTGGAAGTGATTCCGATATAGTTTTTCAGTTGGTAAATAGATTTCTATGCGACGGTTATATTGTTAGTATAGAAAGTAAATAACTAAAACCATAAACCATGTCTTATAACAGAACTTCAATTATTAACAATTTAGTACAGGAATCAAACAATTCATTTTCAGTAGCAGACGAATATAGAACGAACCCATTATCACGTCAACTAGGAGGAAGCACCATTCAAGTAAAATACAGTGATGGATCTATAAGAATTTATGATAAAATTAAAAATATTGCTGCGTATACACGCTATTTAAGAAGTTCTAGTGAAAATGAAATTCTGGAAGTGATTCCGATATAGTTTTTCAGTTGGTAAATAGATTTCTATGCGAAAGTTATATTGTTAGTATAGAAGGTAAATAACTAAAAAAAACCACTTGGAAACAAATTTTCTAAGCGAACATTATATTACTAAGTATACAACTTATTATTAATCAACAAAAGACAAAAATTATGAACACAAAAACAATACTAGCGCTTTTAGGAGCGGCACTAGCAATAGCAAAAATTTATGTAGATCAGGAAGAACAAAAAGCAATTAAAGAAAGTAATCATCAATAAACAAAGACAAAAATTAGAGAAGTAACAAATTATTATTAATCAACAAAAAAATAGAATTATGAATCCAGCAGTAATCACAGCCATTTTAGGATTGGCAATCGCCTTAGTAGATAATTATTCAGATAACGACAAAAACAAGAACAAAAATTAGAGAAGTAACAAATTATTATTAATCAACAAAAAAATAGAATTATGAATCCAGCAGTAATCACAGCCATTTTAGGATTGGCAATCGCCTTAGTAGATAATTATTCAGATAACGACAAAAACAAGAACAAAAAATAGGGAAGTAACAAATTATTATTAATCAACAAAAGACAAAAATTATGAACGCAAAAACAATACTAGCGCTTTTAGGAGCGGCACTAACAATAGCAAAAATTTATGTAGATCAGGAAGAACAAAAAGCAGTTAAAGAAAGTAATCATCAATAAACAAAGACAAAAATTAAAGAACTAACAAATTATTATTAATCAACAAAAAATTAAAATTATGAATCCAGCAGTAATCAGAGCCATTTTATGGATTGGCAATCGCCTTAGTAGATAATTATTCAAATAACAACAAAAACAAGAACAAAAAATAGGGAAGTAACAAATTATTATTAATCAACAAAAGACAAAAATTATGAACGCAAAAACAATATTAGCACTTTTAGGAGCAGCACTAACAATAGCAAAAATTTATGTAGATCAGGAAGAACAAAAAGCAGTTAAAGAAAGTAATCATCAATAAACAAAGACAAAAATTAGAGAAGTAACAAATTATTATTAATCAACAAAAAAATAGAATTATGAATCCAGCAGTAATCAAAGCCTTTTTAGGATTGGCAATCGCCTTGGTAGATAATTATTCAAATAACGACAAAAACAAGAACAAAAAATAGGGAAGTAACAAATTATTATTCATCAACAAAAGACAAAAATTATGAACACAAAAACAATAATAACCATTTTAGAATTGGCAATTGACTTAGTAAAGAATTATTCAGATAACGAGAACAGCAATAAATTAGACAAGTAACAAATCATTTTAATCATTAAAAAAAGTAAAATTATGAACGTAAAATTAATATTAACAGTTTTAGGAGCAGCATTAACGATAGCAAAAATTTATGTAGATCAAGAAGAAGAAAAAGCAGTTAAAGAAAGTAATCATGAATAAATAAAGACAAGAATTAGAAAAGTAAAAAATCATTTAAATCATCAAAAAAAAAGTAAAATTATGTATAAAATAGCATTCGCGGCTTTAGCTTTAGTAGCAGCCATTTTAGAAAATAGTAATAATAATAAAAATAGTAAGAATAGTAAAAAATAGAGATTACCCAATTAAAAATAATGATATGAAAAATACAACTCAATTTGCTTTAGATAAACAAACTGTCGTTTACAAAGAAACAGATTCTATTAAATATATTGCTAAAAAATACACTTCTGAAGGAAGTATTATTTATTTTAAAGAAAATAATCATGAAGATGGTTTTGCGTCTCTTATTAACGAATTAGATCAGTTTAAAAATGCCGAGTTATTTGTGCCAGAAAATAATTTACAAGCTGTTCTTGAGTTTTTACAAGAACTTAAACATTCCGTTAAAAATGCAAGATTAACCTTAAAATATTGTAATAACCAGCGCTGGAAAAAAATTACATTTCAGTTTTAATTATTAAGCATATAAATCTGTCGCTTTTTTTAATGTATCGATAATAGTATTTTGTAAAGATGCAGGTTCTAATATTTTAATATCAAGACCAAATTGTAAGATTAACGCTATAAGCTCATTATTAATTTTAATATCTAAAGAAAAAGTGCAGGTATCTGCTGTTTCGGAAACAATTTGTTGACTAGGGTGCCAAGGTTTGGTTTTAATGTAATTTGCACGCATACCATAAGCTTCAAAAACAACATGTTCTACTTTATCATCTAAGAAGTTGGTAACACCAATAATATCTTTAAAATAAGTTTTTACTAAATTGGTGTAGGTTTTAATAAAAGTTTTAGCTATTAATTTTGGTTCTTCTGTTATTCTAGATAAACCATAAACACCTAATTTTCTTTCTTTAAACTCTTCTGTATGTGCTAAAACAAACCAACGATTGTTATATTCTCTAAGTTGGTATGGGTGTATTGTATAGGTTACCGGTTTACTTTCATAAAAAGGCTGGTATTTTATTTTTAAAACTTTGCTATTTTTAATGGCACTTGCAATGAGATCTACATGTTCTAAGCCCGTAAACTCATCTATAGTTTCAAAAATTATTGAAGCATGGTTATTTTTAGAAGCCTTTAACTCTAATTTATCTATCAATACATCTACATCTTCAAAATAACTAAAACCTTTAAACTGCTTGAGCATATCTACCACAGTTCTTAAGTTTTTTAAATCTTCTTGCGATAAATTATTATTATTAAATATAGAGATTTTTGTATCGTAATAAAAATAACCTACTTTTTTTACATTTGTACCATTAGATTTTACTTTAAAACCTTGTAAATAAATGTTTTTTTTATCGATGGGAGCGTGGTAGTCTTCTTCCATTTTTTTAAGATCATTTTCTATTGTTTTAGTTGTTAGAGTTCTCTCTAAACTAAATATTTCAGAAATTTTTTCGGCTAACTCTTGTTTTGTCCAAACGCCCTGATATTCTTCTTTTTCGCAACCTTCTGGATAATGCAAGGTATTTTGTAATAGTTTTTCTAATTCTTTTAATCTAAGATGTGGAGAGTAGCTAACAGGCATTTTTTTGGCTTGGAAGATAGATTTCTAAGTGAGATCTATATTATAATTATAACTCAAATTTAAACTAATTATTTAAAACTTACAATTATGAATTCAAATTTAATAAGTACTTCTATTAATCAAATGCATAGCCATACAGATCATTCTAATAAAAGATCTAAACAACGCGGAGTAAATAACGAAAGTATTGTTTTTATCTTAGAAAATGCCACGCCAATTTATAAACAAGGCTTTTGTTTTTACAGTTTAAAAAACACTGGCAAAAAAGAAGTACCAAAATCTTTAAAAAGAGATTCTTTAATGAATTTAGTGGTCATGACAGATGCAAGTGGAGCAGCAATTATTACGGTTTATAAAAACTTAAAAGCCTGGAAAAACATCAAAAGAAAACATAAATATTTAAGTTAATTATTCACAATTTAAAAAACAAAATCTAATGGTTTATTACAGTACAGACATTTCAAAATCTAACACAGTGCCTCTTAGTGCCATATCTATGAGTAATTTAATACAAAAATTCTCAGACAAATCTTTAAAATATACCGTTGATAAACTAAGAAAGGTAAGGGGTATAGATAAAGCATCTTTCGGTTTTTTAAAAAGAAAATTACCTTATTTTATTGGAGCAGAGTTTAAAGATAATTTTCGATGTTCAGAAAACTTTTGTAAAGTAGATTTTCTTATTATAGATATTGATGCTTACGGAGATGAAGAGAAAATTACGACATTAAAAGAAACAATATGTAAAGATGCAAGAGTAAAGTTAGCGTTTATTTCGCCAAGTGGTACCGGTCTAAAAGTTGTCTTTAAATTAAGCAACCCTATTGCTTCTTTAAAAGAATACAGTAATTTTTATCAGATATTTTCTAGAAGTTTTGCAAAACAGTATGTTCTAGAAAATTATGTAGATTTTAGTACAAGTGATGCTACTAGAATATGTTTTTTGTCTTATGATGAAAATGTGTATTATAATAATAATGCAACCAATTTAGAGGTAGATTTTTACTCAGATACCATGTTTCCTTTTATAGATGAGATAGAAGATGTTCTTAATAAAGATAATAGTGCAGCAATAAAACCGGGTAAACCAGCCATCTCTAACCAAACGTATGCAGAGATATTAAAAACACTAAAACCTAAAACACTTAAAAAACAAAAACAATACACGGTACCTGCACCATTAAAAGAACTTAAAGAACTATTACCAACTAATTTTAGTAAACATCATGTAAATGTAATAAGTATAGATGAAATTAATTACGGCTTAAAACTTAAGATTGGCGATACAAGTTTAAATACAATTATTAATATTTATTATGGTAAAAAAGGGTTTACGGTTGTAAAAAACCTAGCGCAAAAACCGGCAGCGCAATTAGCAGAAGCAAGCGTTTTAATAATAGAAAATTTAATCTACAATACCAATTCAGACAATTATGAAGAAGAAGAAGAAAGATCCGCATTTGAATTTGATAGCATTAACACAAAAGAGGCGGATGGCGGGGTTGACTAATCTAAATCAACTTGTTGAAGAGGCAAAACCATTAGTAGATGGTTTAGAGGCTATAAATGTAAGAATTTCGAAAATTATGGAGCTGATTAGTAAAAATAAAAAAAACCTAAATAGTGTTTATATTTATATAATTTATGATATAAGCGATTCTAAAATAAGAACTTATGTTTCTACTTATTTAGAAAGAAACGGATTAGTAAGAGTGCAACTTTCTGTTTTTTTTGGAAATATTAAAAGAGAATTGTACCAAAAAATTCAACAAACATTAAAAGAGATTAATGATATGTATACCAACAAAGATTCTATTTTTATCATACCAATTGGAGAAGATATTTTAAACAAAACAACCATAATTGGAGAAAATATTGATTTTGATATTATTGTGCATCACAAAGCAACCTTATTTATATAAGCAATGCAGTTGGTGATAAATAAATACGGTGCAAGTATAAAGGTGAAGAACGATATGTTTGTTGTAGGGTATGAAAAAGAATACCATAATGTGCCGGTTTCTAAGGTAAAATCTATATTACTTAACAAATCTGTTCAATTAACATCTAACGTTTTGTTTTTAGCGATAGCGCATGAAATTGAAGTTATTTTAATAGGCAAAACAGGTACGCCAAAAGGGCGTATTTGGAGTTCTAAATACGGTAGTATTTCTAGTATACGTAAAAACCAAGCTGCATTTAGCAAATCTAATGCAGCCATTGTATGGATTAAGAACTTAATGCAACAAAAGATAGAAAACCAGCAAACGCTCATAATTTCGTTACAAAAATATGATTACTCTAATAAGCAGCATATAGAAATTAGCTATAAAAAGTTACAAAAGTCCATAGAAAAATTGATAAACTTAAAAGAAGAAAATACTAAATTAATTACTGATAAAATAAGGGGGATAGAAGGGTATAGTTCTAAATTGTATTTTGAAGTTTTAAATAACAATTTACCAGATATGTATAAGTTTAAAAAGAGAAGCCAGCATCCTGCATTTGATATGTTTAATGCCATGCTAAATTATTGTTACGGCATACTTTATATACATGTAGAGCGTGCCTTAATAGTAGCGGGTATAGACCCTTATTTGGGTGTTTTTCATAGAGATACCTATAACAGACCTGTTTTAGTGTATGATGTTATAGAGATTTTTAGAGTTTGGGCAGATTTTGTTGTAGTAGATTTATGCATGCAAAAAATAATGTTTCCAGATTTTTTTGATATTAATAACCAGGTTTGGTTGTTAAATGAAAATGGTAAACGAATATTAGTAAATAGTTTTAATAATTATATGGATGAAATTATACCGATTAAAGGCAATAGCAGATCTCGTACCAACCATATTGAGCTTTGGGCAAAAAGTTTTGCTCAAAAATTAAAAGTTTTTAAAGAATAATTAAATATTATATGTACTTTAGTTAAAAATAATTTATAGTTTTGCAAACGCAAAAAAAGGTACTAAAATATGGTTTATATCAAGGTTTTATTAAGAAAATTGATCTTAATAAATTGATTTTTAGCGGTTTAGAAATTCAGGTCTCAAAAAGTAAGTTCCATTAAAACAAGGATTAAGACAATAAATTTAATCTTTCCTCCAATAAAGAAATAACAGTCTCAAAAAGTAAGTTCCATTAAAACAAGGATTAAGACCATAGACAGCTTCTGCACCTGATAAATCCTTGTAAACGCTCAAAAAGTAAGTTCCATTAAAACAAGGATTAAGACACGATTGAACTCGGTAATACCGTTATAACAAAAAACTCAAAAAGTAAGTTCCATTAAAACAAGGATTAAGACAATTCGGAAACACTTTCTACGTCCTTTGTTAAAAACGCTCAAAAAGTAAGTTCCATTAAAACAAGGATTAAGACTTAAGGACTTTAGTTTCCTCTTTGCTATACTTGATACTCAAAAAGTAAGTTCCATTAAAACAAGGATTAAGACTGTAAGGGCATCCATCTTTAAAATATCTTTCTAAAAAACTCAAAAAGTAAGTTCCATTAAAACAAGGATTAAGACTATCCATTGTAAAAGTTTTAAAGGTTTAAAATTAATCTCAAAAAGTAAGTTCCATTAAAACAAGGATTAAGACAAACTATCACCTGCTTTCACAGAAGTTAAAACATTGTCTCAAAAAGTAAGTTCCATTAAAACAAGGATTAAGACACCAATCCGTTAGGGATGATAAAAACGTCAGCATTGCTCAAAAAGTAAGTTCCATTAAAACAAGGATTAAGACATACACACGCATATTATGTAACGCATGTGTTTCAGGCTCAAAAAGTAAGTTCCATTAAAACAAGGATTAAGACAATCGCTAACTTATACTTATAGATGTATGGTACTTCTTCTCAAAAAGTAAGTTCCATTAAAACAAGGATTAAGACCTTTCTTCCATAACTCTAAGCCAATGCATGTACTTAGCCTCAAAAAGTAAGTTCCATTAAAACAAGGATTAAGACCCATTCCTGAACCATAGTAGTTTAGTTTTTCTACGTTGACTCAAAAAGTAAGTTCCATTAAAACAAGGATTAAGACCTGTTATTAGCCCACACTTCAACTAATAAGTTGTCCTCAAAAAGTAAGTTCCATTAAAACAAGGATTAAGACGGTTTTCTTTGTACTTCTCGAAGATTTGTTCTTTCTCAAAAAGTAAGTTCCATTAAAACAAGGATTAAGACTAGTGTTTCTGATTTTGGTAAATGACATCTTTTTCCACTCAAAAAGTAAGTTCCATTAAAACAAGGATTAAGACCTTGTTCCCGTTCATAGTTATCCCAAATTCTTTGGGCTCAAAAAGTAAGTTCCATTAAAACAAGGATTAAGACAGTACGAGGTTTCCAGCATTAGACTCCTTTACTTCCAGCTCAAAAAGTAAGTTCCATTAAAACAAGGATTAAGACACACAAGCTTATAAGGTTTAGCTAATAAAGTTTTAACTCAAAAAGTAAGTTCCATTAAAACAAGGATTAAGACAATCAGCTATTCTTTCATCAATAGCTTCTGCTAATTCTCAAAAAGTAAGTTCCATTAAAACAAGGATTAAGACAGGTAGTCCTTGGTTTGGTTTACTTAAATAATCTTTGTCTCAAAAAGTAAGTTCCATTAAAACAAGGATTAAGACTTTTTACTTATTAATTTGTAACCGTTTTTTTCAAGGACTCAAAAAGTAAGTTCCATTAAAACAAGGATTAAGACTTGCATTCAATCCTTTTTTTCCGTCCTTCAAGTCAACTCAAAAAGTAAGTTCCATTAAAACAAGGATTAAGACAAAATATTTTGTTTTGTTTATCGAAATTTGTTTTATCTCAAAAAGTAAGTTCCATTAAAACAAGGATTAAGACCACTAATACCTCTAAGGAACCTTGATTTGCTGTGTTCTCAAAAAGTAAGTTCCATTAAAACAAGGATTAAGACTTTAATTACTTCTATTCCTAGAAGTTCAAGTGACTGGCTCAAAAAGTAAGTTCCATTAAAACAAGGATTAAGACTTTTCACACTCTTTGTTTGTTGCCCATACTTGAACCAAGACTCAAAAAGTAAGTTCCATTAAAACAAGGATTAAGACATACGCTCATTAATGGCTTCAGTTAGCTCTTGATTAGCTCAAAAAGTAAGTTCCATTAAAACAAGGATTAAGACATTTTTATGAAATATTCCATGTAATAAGTTAAGTTATCTCAAAAAGTAAGTTCCATTAAAACAAGGATTAAGACTTACACCAGGAATGTTTAAGTTCATAATTTATAGTTCTCAAAAAGTAAGTTCCATTAAAACAAGGATTAAGACGCGTCTTTCATCTTTCCTGCAGCTTTTTCTGGCATAATCTCAAAAAGTAAGTTCCATTAAAACAAGGATTAAGACTAATCATATCTTGCTGTTTTAGCGTTTGCTCGATTGACTCAAAAAGTAAGTTCCATTAAAACAAGGATTAAGACAATCTGTTTTTAGGGCATCTGTATACTCTTCACGAGTCTCAAAAAGTAAGTTCCATTAAAACAAGGATTAAGACTCAAGTTCTGTTCCTTCAAAACCAGCTTCTTTAAATTCCTCAAAAAGTAAGTTCCATTAAAACAAGGATTAAGACTTCTTTGGAAGCTATTCGTGTCGGACGAACAATAAGTCTCAAAAAGTAAGTTCCATTAAAACAAGGATTAAGACCAGTAACAGGGCTATGATATACAAACTTTCTCTCGACTCAAAAAGTAAGTTCCATTAAAACAAGGATTAAGACAATCTGTTTTTAGGGCATCTGTATACTCTTCACGAGTCTCAAAAAGTAAGTTCCATTAAAACAAGGATTAAGACTCAAGTTCTGTTCCTTCAAAACCAGCTTCTTTAAATTCCTCAAAAAGTAAGTTCCATTAAAACAAGGATTAAGACTCAAGTTCTGTTCCTTCAAAACCAGCTTCTTTAAATTCCTCAAAAAGTAAGTTCCATTAAAACAAGGATTAAGACTTCTTTGGAAGCTATTCGTGTCGGACGAACAATAAGTCTCAAAAAGTAAGTTCCATTAAAACAAGGATTAAGACTTATCGCTATTGTAATAAAAGGTAGGACTTTTCTTGTCCTCTCAAAAAGTAAGTTCCATTAAAACAAGGATTAAGACACTTGTATAAAAGCTCTAACTTTTGACTTTTACTTAAACTCAAAAAGTAAGTTCCATTAAAACAAGGATTAAGACTCATGTCTGTTAGAACATACCCAGGGCGTACTAATTGCTCAAAAAGTAAGTTCCATTAAAACAAGGATTAAGACATGCCTCTACTTCAGTGGGTAACAAGAAGTCGTTATTGCTCAAAAAGTAAGTTCCATTAAAACAAGGATTAAGACACTTCGCCAATTCTTTTAGAAAAGTAATCTGTAAAACACTCAAAAAGTAAGTTCCATTAAAACAAGGATTAAGACAATTTCAGATTCATTACTATTCTCCATGGATTCACAAAGCTCAAAAAGTAAGTTCCATTAAAACAAGGATTAAGACTTATCGCTATTGTAATAAAAGGTAGGACTTTTCTTGTCCTCTCAAAAAGTAAGTTCCATTAAAACAAGGATTAAGACACTTGTATAAAAGCTCTAACTTTTGACTTTTACTTAAACTCAAAAAGTAAGTTCCATTAAAACAAGGATTAAGACTCACGTATACCAGAAGCATATAGCTCGTCGTACACGGCTCAAAAAGTAAGTTCCATTAAAACAAGGATTAAGACTCATGTCTGTTAGAACATACCCAGGGCGTACTAATTGCTCAAAAAGTAAGTTCCATTAAAACAAGGATTAAGACTCCCGTGAAGAGGTTACAAACTATGATTTACTTTTTTTCTCAAAAAGTAAGTTCCATTAAAACAAGGATTAAGACACCAACTAGATTTCCTGTAGAGTTTCCTCTAAATTCTGACTCAAAAAGTAAGTTCCATTAAAACAAGGATTAAGACTAAGTGGTCCCACACATTCACTAAATTCATTAACAATCTCAAAAAGTAAGTTCCATTAAAACAAGGATTAAGACCTCTCTCCTCCTTCGCCTTTGGTGTCCATTTGGTCACTCAAAAAGTAAGTTCCATTAAAACAAGGATTAAGACAAGAGTATCCTCGTGAAGAGACACAGATAATCTTCGGGCTCAAAAAGTAAGTTCCATTAAAACAAGGATTAAGACAGTAAGAAATGCAGGATTACCACTTGGTTGAATTACTCAAAAAGTAAGTTCCATTAAAACAAGGATTAAGACGATTCAGGGCAAGATTCTATATCCATTACAGATACAACTCAAAAAGTAAGTTCCATTAAAACAAGGATTAAGACTTTTACGCTACAAATAATACACCCAGCAGTTGTAACTCAAAAAGTAAGTTCCATTAAAACAAGGATTAAGACTATTTCCAATCTATACGTAAAAAGGGTCTGTTAAGACTCAAAAAGTAAGTTCCATTAAAACAAGGATTAAGACCGTAAAGCTTAAAGCAATGAGCGCTTTGTGACCAGCTCAAAAAGTAAGTTCCATTAAAACAAGGATTAAGACTCCTACACAAATAAGCGCATAATTTACTTTATTTTTAGTTCAAAAAGTAAGTTCCATTAAAACAAGGATTAAGACTATAGCATATCTTGCTTTACTTGTAGTGAAACTATCTCAAAAAGTAAGTTCCATTAAAACAAGGATTAAGACCTTACCCCACTTGTCATAACAATCCATATAATGTTTTACTCAAAAAGTAAGTTCCATTAAAACAAGGATTAAGACCTTTCGTCATTCAGATCTACCAACCTATTAGGGATGACTCAAAAAGTAAGTTCCATTAAAACAAGGATTAAGACACGCAAATAAATATTGCTAATGTTATGAATATCAATGCTCAAAAAGTAAGTTCCATTAAAACAAGGATTAAGACGAGTTCCAATAACGCAGCCACCCAGTTTTTTCTCCAGCTCAAAAAGTAAGTTCCATTAAAACAAGGATTAAGACCTCTTCTGCTTTTGTTATCCCAATTGCGTGCATTTTCTCAAAAAGTAAGTTCCATTAAAACAAGGATTAAGACCTTTTTGTCATTTTCTCTAAGTCCTTAGATGTAAAAGTCTCAAAAAGTAAGTTCCATTAAAACAAGGATTAAGACATTTTTTAGAGTTTTTACTAATCAATTTGTAACCGTCTCAAAAAGTAAGTTCCATTAAAACAAGGATTAACACATTCTGATTACCAATTCTTGTCTGTCCATTGCTTTTTTGAAAAAGTAAGTTCATGAATACAGTATAAAGATTTTGTTGTTTCTTTTATATCTATGCTAATAAAAAGCTTCCTTCATAAATGTTAGTTTTAAAATAGGTTTCTATGCGAGGCTTATATTGTTCGTATAGCAAGTAAACAACTAAAACCATAAACCATAGGCTATAACATAAATCCAATTTTTAACAATTTAGGACAAGAATCAAATAATTCATTTTTAGTAGCAGACCAATATAGAACAAACCCATTATCTCATCAACCAGGCGGAAGCACTATTCAAGTAAAATTTAGTGATGGATTTATAAGAATTTATGATAAAATTAAAAATATCGCAGCGTATACACGCTATTTAAAAAGTTCTAGTGAAAATGAAATTTTAGAGGTAATTACGATATAGCTTTGGGAGGGAAAATAGATTTCTAAGAGGCGATTATATTGTTAAGAGAAGAAGAACTGTAGAGCAGTTTAAAAAAAACAAAATGAAAACCCGAATGCTAAGAATATTAGATTTAGAAATGAGTTTGTAAAAAATAAGTAGCCGAAAAAACTCAAGGGTGCTAAAAAAGTGAAATAAGAATAGAGAATCAATAATAATGCAAATACACTGCACACATGTATCGCATCTTTGTACTATAATATTAAAAGAAATAAAAAATGCAACTAAAAGCGAAATTAATAGAATGTCTACCGTTACAAACAGGAACGAGCAAAAACGGAGAATGGAAAAAGCAAGATATTATTGTGGAGACCGATGCACAGTACCCAAAAAAGATATGTATATCTATCTGGGGAGATAAAATTAACAACGAGATTTTACAAGTAGGTAAAGAGCTTGTTGTTGATTTTGATATTGAAAGTAGACCATACAATAACAGATGGTACACAGATATTAAAGCTTGGAAAATTGAAAGTGTGCAAAATGAGAAAGTAGGTATGGGAAATATCCCACAACCAGAAACTTTTGATCAAAGTCAATTGGAAGAGGAAGATGACGGTTTACCTTTTTAATAATAAGAATTGCAAAAACCATGAAATTAAAAAATTTTTACCAAAATATCAGACTAAATGGAGATCAACAAAATACAGTTGGTCACATAAATGATTTCCTAGAAAGTGATAAAAGTATATTTATCCTTCAAGGTTATGCAGGTACTGGGAAAACAACTTTAATTAGTGGGATAGTAAAATATTTAGAAGAAAATAAAAGACTTTTTAATATTATAGCACCTACAGGAAGAGCTGCTAAAGTATTAAAGGATAAGACAGGTTTTGGTAGAACTATACATAGCAGTATTTATAAATTAGAAGATTTAAAAGCAATTAATGCAGAATCTAAAGAATTGGCAGATCATAGTGTAAAATATTACTTCCCAATTGATTTAGAGTCAAATAATGAAAGGGTGTTAATTGTAGATGAGTCGTCTATGATTTCTTCTAAAGAAGCTAAGAACGAACTGTTTGATTTTGGAACTAACTTTCTTCTAAATGATTTGCTGATGCACACTTTTACGACAAATAAAAACAATAAAATTATTTTTGTAGGAGATCCGGCTCAGCTGCCACCAGTTGGCGATAATCAATCCAAAGCACTAGAAATTGATTATTTTAAGGAATTAGGATATGCTTGTGAGTTTTCAGAACTAACGCAAGTTATGAGACAAGATGATAATTTAATATTAGAAAATGCAAATAGTATTAGAGCACTTTTAAAAGAATCATCAAGAAATACAATCGAGTTAAAATATGATCAAGAAAGTTTTGTAAAGTTAGATTCGTATGATATCGTTAATCAGTTTACAAACCTTTACCCAAATCCAGAAATAGGAGATGGTGTAATCATATCATTTTCAAATGCACAAGCCTACCATTATAATTTTGCATTAAGAGAAGTGTTATTTCCAGACCAGAAAGCAATTGTAGCAGGAGATATCATCATGATAAATAATAACAATCAATATTCGTACAAGACAGAATTGTATAACGGAGATTTGGCAAAAGTGGTTCAGGTTTCACAACATACGGTTGAGCAATCTGTCCCAGTGTATGTGCTGCGTAATGGCAAAAGAATAAAAGAAATTATCAAATTAAAATTTAGAGAAATAGCATTTAGAGTGCCTCATTTTGATGAAGATATATGCTGTTATATTATTGATGATTTGTTAAATAGTATTGATAGAGATTTAACATTAGACATGACAAAGGCATTATATATCAATTTTGTAATGCGTTTTAATCAAGAACAAGAAAAGAGAAGACAAAACGGATTATCTAAGTTCAAAGTAGGTTCAAAAGAATTTAAAGATGCGTTAATCAAAGATCCATTTTACAATGCTTTGAGGGTAAAATATGGCTATGCAATTACTTGCCATAAATCTCAAGGTGGTGAATGGGATAAGGTGTTTGTAGACTATTCTGGCAGAGCAGGTTTAAGTAATGATGCCTTAAGATGGACGTATACAGCCACAACTCGAGGTGTAAATACAGTTTATGCGATAAACCCTCCTCATTTAACTACGTTTAGTAAATTAAAAATAGCAGAGATCACTAATGTTGGTAGAATACCAAACAATGCATTGTATCTGGAAAACGTCAATACATCACCCTTTCATAAGGCAACAGATCACAAAGCAAAAAGTTTAAAGTATTGGGAGGTAAAAGAAAAATTAGAAGCTACGAATTATGCAATCATTAATGTTGCGTCCAGAGATTATTTAGAAAGATATACCGTGAGCTACAATGCAACTCAAGAGTTTATATTAAAAGCAAGTCATAAGGCTTCAGGTCATTTTGTTAATCAATTTGAAGTACTAAATAAAAGAGGTACTGCCGAAGAAAAAGAACTTGAAGATATTTTCAATCATAACGACTTGACAGGTGTCATGTTAGCTTACAAGCCAAGTGTAGATTTTTTGGAATCATTATATTTTGTTGTGAGAGCGTGTTGTCAAGAATTAGATATAGTCATAACCAATATTGATGAACAAGTAAATAAATATTTTGTTCAATATTTTCTAGTTACGGATAGTGTAACTTCCAATATACAATTCTATTTCAAAAAAAACGGAAGTTTTTCTAGGGCACTCCCAAAAACATTCAACTGCAAAGAGGATATAAAATTACAACTATTAATCAAAAAATTAGAACAATATGCCATCTAAAGAAATCAAAGAACTAAGAGATTCAGGTAAATTAGAAGAAGCTTTGGCGATGGCAAAAAGCGAACTGGAGGCAACACCAGAGAATATTTGGGCGAAGAGAAATTTGGCTTGGGTATATTATGCAATGTTAAAAAAACAGCAAGGGAATCAAGATGCTTTTTTACCAATAATTTTAAAAGTTTTTGAATTAAAATTACCAGAAGATGAAGGGATGTTTTACGAACAGCTTTGTTGGGCGATTGGAGGACATAATTTTCAAATATTAAAAAGCACACTGAATAATACTGACAAATTCAACTCGGCAAAATCAATTTTTGAAGCAATAAAATCGCTAAAACTAGCACCATCAAAAGGGCATAGTTTTTTGTTAAAATCCTTACACAAAGCTTTCAAAGAAAACCCGTTTAATGTAAATTCAGCCCCAAATGATATGATCCATTCTGGAAGCACATATTTAGAAGTATTTCAATGGGCTGGTTTTGATAATTTTTTAGAAGAAGATTTTGAGCCATTTGAAATCAAAGGAAAAAAGACAATGTCTTTTGTTGAACAAGTGATTATTGCTTATTCAAAAGTATTATTAAAGGTAGAAATTATTGAGGTTGAAGGCAGATTTATGTCAACTAAAATAGATGTTAATAAAACAGAATATTTTTTATCCTTTCTAAATGAGGTCATTAACAAACATCCTGAATATCAGTATTCATTGTATTACAAGTCTAAATTGTTGTTAGCCTTGAATAGATTTGAGGATGCCAAAAATTCATTAATTCCTTTTGTGAAAAAGAAGAAAAATGATTTCTGGGTATGGGAATTATTAGGTGAAGCACATGCGGATGATATTGATATACAAATACCATGCTTATGCAAGGCATTAACATTAAATACTAAAGAAAGTTTTTTAGTAAACGTGCATCAAAAATTAGCGGAATTGCTGGTTCAAAAGGAGTTGTACAGTGAGGCTTCTGTAGAAGTTTTAAATGCAATGAATATTAGAAAAAAGAATGATTGGAAAATCAATAACGAATTAATTAAGTATACACATCAAAATTGGTTCGAAAAAAATCCAGATCTTAAAAGTAATAAAAAGTTTTACCAAGAGCAATCCATCCTTGCAGAGGAACTATTGTACAACAATCATGAGGAATTAGTAATCACCATCGATTTTGTAAATACGAATAAAAAGATAGCAAACTTTATCAAAGACAAAAGTATTTATGGTTTTTTCAGTTACAAACATTTAAAAATAAACCCAAAAATTGGTGATATTTACAAAGCACGAATAAACCAAAAGGGTGATGAAGGTTTTTACACAGTATTAACCATAAAACCAAGTGCAGATGAGGTTTCAGAATGTATAAAAGAAATCTCTGGGAAGATACGAATCCCTGAAAACAGAGATTTTGGATTTATAAACAAGAACTTTGTTTCACCAGATATTATAAAAAAACACCATTTAAAAGATGGTGATGAAGTTGCTGCGAAAATAATTTTATCTTACAATAAAAAGAAGAATGAGTGGGGATGGAAGGTTTTTAAAAGATGCAAATAGCTTGCATATATCTTTAATAAGTTTGCTTTCATAAAATATCAAATTTAATGTACAAAAAAATGAAAACTCCAAATGTATTCTTTTGGCTGTTAATTTTAATTTCTTGTTTGTTTATTCAATGTGTTAAAAAAGCTACAGAGAATAATTCAGACATAAATAAAGAAATTATACAGGAGGAAAAAAATAATTTTGAAGTTGTATACAAAAATCTTGTTGTAGAGTTTAAACCTGAAACAATAACAGAAGAAGAATTTCTAAATTTTAAGAAAAAGAGTAATTATATAAAAGTCATAGAAGACTACGATACAAAAAATTCAATTGAATTATTTGGAGGAAAAGAATATGAGGAAAACATTAGTTATTACCCGCTTCCAATAAAAATAAATGAACAAGAGTATGCAAATAATTCCATCATATTTGGAGATTTAAATGAAGACCATAAACGAGATTGTATTATTAGTGTTTTTAGATCGGATGGTTATAATGAAGTAACTTTTTTTTACGTGTTTATAAATCAGGGTACTAATTTTGTGCTAGAGGATGTTACCAATGAAACCGAAATTTGTGGATGTAAAAGAGAAGGTTGGCCTAATGCGTTTAGATATCAAAAAATAGAAGATGGTTTTTTAAAAGGAGTATCTATGTGTCATCATAAAGATGCGCATTGTTGCCCTTCTCTTTATTTAAAAACAAAAGTTAAATTTAGACAAGGAAAATTACAATTTGATAGTACTGAATTTGTAATGGATGATGCTATTGAATATAGACCAACACCTCATATGGATTCAATTGTTTTTAAAGAAATAGATTTAAGAAAATAAAATTAAGAATTAAAAGGATCCTTTAAGTTTAAAAAGAATCGTTTTGGGATAAATAAAAAAAGTAAATCTTAAATAAAATAATTTTTAAACAATCACTAAAAAAGTATCTAGTTTAAATTAGATTAGCCATTTTTTCATAAAACTAGTATGCAACATATTATTCAAGCCCTTAAAAACTTTAATACTGCTAAATTCGGAGAATATTTGCATGATAATGTACTATACATGGAAGTCAGTAAAAAGACTTTTCTAAAAAAAATATCATCTGAATTTAATGAATTAAAAAAGCAAGGTTATTCTAGGTTTGATGAAAGCTATAAAGGTACTTGTGAAGGTGTTTGCCACATAGGATATGAAGGTCTTTCATTTGTTTGTAATTCGGGTCACTATCTGGACATACTAATAGAAAGTAAAGATGGTGTTTTTATAGATGGCCTCTGTATTTGTAGTAAACTAAGTAATAATAGAAATTTGGCAAAAAAATATAATTTAAATATATTGTTTTATGAAGAAGATAAAGTGAAATTCAAACCTTCTGAAGTATACACGCAGATTAAAAATCAGTATAAAAATATAGTGAATGAAGTCTCAAAATTTAAAGAACCCATAACACTAAAACAATTTGTTGAGTGGTACAAAAAATATAAGTTTTTTAAAGATTATTTCAATAATCGTCATCCCTATGAGATGCTGTTTAATAGACACAGACTTTTTCAAAAAACTCAAAGAATAAAAAGTGATTTAGATGATATAAGTAAAGTGTATGCGAATAATAAGAAAGCTACAAAAGCACTTTTAGATTTTGAAGAACTTAAAACAGAAGAAGAAAAGTTAATTTGGTTTTTCAAAAATCAGGATAATTTATATGGTGCTGTTAGATTTAAACTTCCTAAAAAATATTCCAAAAATTCAATTGCTAGTGCCAAAATAAAAAAAGTAACCATCAAAATTGATCTAACAGGATTTGAACATGTGTTGGAGTATTTTAATAAAATATATGATCTTCATGAATACTTTATAGAGAAATATAAACCATTACCAGAACATTATAAAGATAAAAATTATGATGTAAGTTATGACTTAGAAGTATATCTAAAGTTACATAATAAACATACCGAGATTGTTGCTCAATATGGTTTAAACTATCATTGATTCCTTACTTTTTTACAATAGTCTATAAAATCACATTCATAAGGTGTTTGGCAATGAGTTCCCATGCCTACATTAGGCTCTTTACCCCATAAAACAGTCTTATATTCTTTAATTTTTTCATCAACATGGGGTATTTGAGGTTCCAAATTGTCAGTTACATTTTCTATTTTCCAATTCGGCGTTTTACCCGGAGCTCTTAAAATCAAATTAAAAGAGTTCAAATTAGAACCAAAGCGTTTTTTACAAATAGCATATTGTAAAGCTAAATCTGCCAAAACAGCTTCATTTACTTGGGTATGTAGCTTTATTTCATAGACATCAATTTTCCCATTTTTATGTTGAACCAAAACATCACACATTACCAAAACTTCATCTTCAATAATGGTGGCTTCATAAAGCACTTGTTCTTGATAATTTTGAAGTAAAAACTTTGTATACGAGTTGAAATAACCAAAATTGAAGCCTACTGTTTCCTTAATGTTAATTCCATTAGGAAAAGCGGTGTTTCTAACAGTATCTTCAAAAGTATGACCTTTTTTAAATAATTGCTTTTTTTCCTCACTAATTGGAGTTTTATACTGTTTTTTGTGTTTATCTAAATAAAGATGTTTTAAACATTGCTTTCCCTTTACAAAGGAAGTTTTTGACAACTTCCAAGGATCAAACTTCAAAGTGGATGTTCCTCCATGTACTAGATTAGAAGTTTCATTTACTTTTTTTACGAGACCAGAAGCTATCATCATAGGCGCCATTCTATCACCTTGATATTTTCGTAATCTATTCAATGCTTTGTTATAATTGTCAAAAGCACATTTAAAATCACCAATACTATAGGCTAGATCTCCTAATTGGATAGCATTATTATCAATGTAATATGTATAATCACTCATGGTTTTCCAATGTTTTTTAGTTTTTAAAAAGGACTAATATCAAATGTTATTTCTTTATTGATAATTAAATAATAAATCATAATTCTTGGATAGGTATGGCGTTCATCATAAAATTTTAAATGACTGTAAAATTCCAAAGTATCCGCAGCAACGATATGTTGATCAGGGATGTCTTTTTCTATGCATTCTAAATGAAGTTGTCCAATAGAATTTTCTTTGGTATTATCAATTATATGACAAAAAAAATGAAAAAAATTTATCTTTGAAGGAAAACTAGTTTTTACATTCTCTAAAAACAACGTTTTAAAAAAGATATCAGGATTTTGTTGCAAACAACTGTCAATAAGTATTTCTTTAATTTCCTGCGGTGTCATAAATAGATATTCAAATTGTAGTTGATTTTTTTAATTCTCTTATCAAGATAAAAAGTATAAATTATTTTTTTACAGTACAAATATACTTCTGTGATGTGCAGTCTATTTGCACAAGATATAAGAATGCCTATTTCTAAAGGAAAAAGTTAATTTATATTATTTTTTAGCATAATTTAACTCTATTGCAGACGTAAACATTTCGGTCAAATATTCTAATTTTTTTTTCAACAAGACCATCAATCCATTTATTAGAAATGACACTTTTAATTTTATCTTTAATCAGGGGATTCATAGTTTTTTATTTTTTAATTGTATATCCGTTAATTAGTCATAACCTGTATTTAGCGTTAATGTTACGTAAGCTTAACGCTAAATTGCTAAAAATCAATAAATTTTATCTAAGATATAGCACTTAAACTTATGACAAATATTAAAAGAAATAAACCTATTTCAAGGAATCAATTTTATGACTTAGTACGCTCCAAACCATTTTCTAAAATACTAAAAGATTGCGCAATAACTACTTCATTTTAAAAAAAATGTAAAAGATGATGAGGCTCCTCTAGTTTTAAATAATTATTGACAAAAAATAAAATTTAATAAAAAAGTAGAAAGGAAAGTACATGAACTCGAACACACTGCAATAAATAATAATAGCATGAATTTTGAATTAGAAAATCGGTTAAGTTGGGGTAAAAATATGGTTGATTGTTATGATCTGTTAATTGTAAAAGTAGATGAACTATTTAAAGATATAGATTGAGAATTATTTGAGTTTTTTTATTACATTTGAGAAGAAAATTATTATAAATTAGAGTACACACTTTCGTACACAATTTAATCAAAATATAGCTAAAAAAGGGCAGAAATGAGTGTTTTCCTCGAACTCATAACCCAAAGGTCACTGGTTCGAGTCCAGTTCCCGCTACTATTTTAAATCAATATAAATCAACAGTTTAGGTCACTAAACTGTTTTTTTATGCCTTTAATTCGCGAATTTCTTACATTTACGATTAAAAATGAACACGATTTGGGACACGATTTGAAAAAGAAAACCCATTTTTCGCTACCCAAAATCTATACAGCAGACGGAGACCTTTCCAAGCGCTGGTATGTGTATTTTTCCTTTCGGAATCCTAAAACAGGAAGAATGAAAAGATTGGGAAACATCTATGGAAAAGTAAATAAATACAAAACCAAAGAAGCTCGACTCACAATTCTAACTTCGTATCGTAAAAATTTACTGTATCTATTGCGCCAAGGCTACAATCCATTTGCAGATAATGCTGAGTTGTACGATCAATTAAAAAGATCATCGGCAACCAAAACTTCCATTGAGAAGGAAAAAGAAGAAGTTATTTCATCAAGGGTCAATAATGCTATAAAAAAAGCTATTCAAGAAGCCATAGACGAAAAGTCATTCACAGTCAATACCAAAAAAGAGACCACACAAAAGAGTAAGAAATCAAAAGAAAAAGAGTTTTCTGAAAAAGAAAAAACTTCACAAATTCAACCAAAAGAAGAAGGGATTTCCATTCAAAAAGCATTTGATACTGCTTTAGACCTCAAGGAAAAAGAAGTCAGTAAAGGAACGATTCGAGATTATAGAAGTAAAATACTCCGGTTTATTACTTGGATACAAAAGACCTGTCCGGATAAGAAAAACATCAAAGAGATAACAAGAAAAGATCTCACAGCCTTTTTGAATAGTATCCTTTTAGAAACAAGCCCACGAAGTAGGAACAACTATCGGACTGAATTAGGAAGTCTTTTTCAAGTGCTCAAGAACAATGAAATGGCCACTGAAGACTACATCCCAACAATTCCTGTATTAAAATCGAAACCCACAAGACATAAAACCTATACTCGAAAAGAGCAAGAAAACATCTTTACCTATTTAGAAAAACAAGCCCCCCTTTTATTACTATTTATAAAATTTGTTTCTTATACTTTTATAAGACCCATTGAGGTTTGTCGTTTGAAAATAAAAGACATCAATTTAAATACAAAAACAGTTCAGTTTAAGGCAAAAAATAGCCCGTTAAAAACGAAAATTATTCCTAGTATTTTATTTGATGAATTACCTGATTTTTACCTGAAGATTACTCAAAATTATTCAAATAACATGAACAAGGAACCTAGAAAAGTACATGCGATTTTTGAAGAATTAAGAGACCGAGCTTCGTATCCATTCTTGTTTTATATACCAAAAAGTTATGTTGAAGTCTTTATGGAAGAAAAAGTGCTCAATGAAATTGATTGGGCATTTGATGTCTTAATTATGGCGGGGAAAAAAATGGATATTATTTTTATGGATGATAAAGACGAATCACAAGAAGTATTCAAAAAGCAACGTGCTTTAAAGGAGAATTTATTTGATTTGGCTGAATATGAATCCGTCTTAAATCTAGCACAATTTTCAATTTTAATTAATAATTACAAAGATCATTTATTTGCAATGTAGTATTTGGCAGAATTATTAGTCATGGATGTTCATTCAAGTAAAGATGAAAGGTATAAAAAGTATTTAGGTCATTTTACGCTACAAAATGCGGCTTATGTGTTGCATAAATCAGATATTGATAAAGATTTTCCTAGTTTTAGAAAAACCCAAGCTGAAGAGGATTTTATGCGGGAATGCGTTATGATTAACTTAAATATTCCAGAAATACTGCAAGAAGAAATTGCTTCAACTAAACAAAAAGTAAAGAAGAAAAAACAACAGTATCTTACAGATGAAGAATCTCAAAAGTATTTGTTAGAAACCGTTTTTGATATAAAAATCGAATAAAAGTTGCACTTTATTGCAATTAAGCGTTAATTGTACGTACAATTAACGCTTAATACACAAAAAATATGGAAGAGCAATACTATTGCTGTCGATACTGTAAAAAGGATTTTGTACCAAAAAGAAGGAAGGTACAGAAGTTTTGTAGCAATTCTTGCAGGGTTTCATTTCATCGTTTTAAAAATGTTGGACTAGCAATAAAGTCTACTGAACTTCAAATAAAAGAGAAAGAGCAGGGGACTAGTAAAGTAAAAGTAGATGAAATAAGTACAGCCGGAGTTGCGAACTCAGCAATTGGAGCAGGTATCGTTGAAATTGCTAAAAATATTTTTACTCCAGAAGAAAATAAACCGGCAACTAAAGGGGATGTTTTAAAACTAGCGGCTAGTTTAAAACGATATCATCAAATTAAAAATTTACCACCAAACTTAATGGGACAAATTCCTTATTTTGATTTACATACCAATAAGTTAGTTTACTTAGGAAATAGACTGTCGTTTAAAAGTTAAGACACTTCTTTTTGTTTTATTTTCTAATTTTGCTTTTTTAATCAAATCGAGTAATCCATCTCTAAATTGAACTGCCTCTATTTTTGAAATACCATAATTCTTACTTTTGTGTCATCTTTCACATCACTCTGAAATATATAAATTTTCGGGTTTTCTTGCGCTACTTTTTCGAGTTTAGAAAAATTTCTTCCACTCATGATTACGGTATGATCATTTTTTAAATTTTTTTGAGAAGTTGTATATGCAATTCCTGAACCATAGCTGTTATTAATAAGTTGTAGCCAATTTCTCCAAACATTCCGATAAAAAAATCACAAGAGCCGAAACCCTTGTGATTTTATTAAATTATTTGAAAGTTAACTGGTTATGCCGAAATGCCGCCAAGTACATTTTCTAACTGCATTTCTTTAAGAACTCTATCTTGAATAGGTTGTGTTAATTCGTTAATTTCATCAACGCCCCAAGTAATTCCTACAACAGTTCGAGTAGGACGTTTGCCAAATGGCCTTTCTGCTAATTTTAAATAGGCATCTACTACCCATTGTGGGTCTGGAGCATCTTCACTTTGTAACATTTTAGCAAAACTTTCGCCCATTGCGGTAGGAACACCTGCCAATTCACCATAAGATTCCAGAGTATCGCTATGAGTAGGAGCTTGTCCTGATGCCAATAACCCTGTTCCAAAAGGTCCTGGTTCTACCATTACGATATCTACACCAAAAGGAGAAACCTCATAACGTAAGGCTTGAGAATAACCTTCTAAAGCGTGTTTTGTAGCGGTATAAGTTCCAAAAAATGGTGGCGATATACGACCAACGAGCGAAGAGGTGTTGATAATTAAGCCAGAACCTGATTTTCTCATTGCAGGTAAAACGGCTTGCATGGTTCTGATCGCACCAAAATAATTGGTTTCCATCTGAAAGCGGGCCTGTTCAACACTAAATGCTTCCGTTATGCCAATATACATAATACCTGCATTGTTAATTAAAATATCTATGTTTCCTGCTTGTTTAAGAATGCTGTCCATAGCCTCTTCTACAGAAGTATCATTAGTTACATCCATATCAACCACTTTAATGTGAGATGAATAATCTTCCAATTCTGTTTTAACTTTTGCGTTTTTTTCTTCTAGGTTTCGCATTGTCGCAAATACTTGATAGCCTTTATCTGCAAAATCTTTAACAGCTTTTAGACCAAAACCGCTACTACTTCCTGTGATTATTATATTTTTCATTATCATCTAATTTTAAAAGTTAAACATTCCGTTATCATTCGCTAAACCTTCGGTTGGAATTTCTTGAATTACATCCCAATGTTCTATAATTTTACCGTTTTTCAGTCTGAATAAATCATAAAATACTTGCTTCTTTCCCATCAATTCGCCTTCGCTTACGGTAAGAACAAAGTTGCCTTCGCCCAATACTTTGTGAAGTTTGGTATATTTAAATACTATATTTTGTGAAGATAGATATTGGAAAAATTCGCCCAACCCATTCAAACCATCTTTTATTTGAGGATTATGTTGGTCATATTGCTCTATACTGATGTATTCTGCAATTTTATGTTGATTTTTACCCATCGGTATATCATTAATAAAAGAAGTAACCAAAGCTTTATTTGCTTCGGTTTTATCTAAATCTGACAAGGTTGTAGAACCATCGGTTTGTGTTCTGCCACTTGCTGTTTCTTTTATCAAAGGCGTCATAGCGTCCCAGTGTTCGGCTACTTTTCCTTTTTCATCTAATCGGATAATATCAAATGAAACCATTTCATCTGCCCCAAAAGGCTTTGCATTTCGCCAAATGTTGTGCATAAACACATAATTTCCATCTTGAAACATTCTAATATTTTCAGCAGTTGTTCCGTTTTCTTTGAGGATAGGAAGCATTTGTATGAATGGTTCTAGTCCTGTTGGGATAAATGGGTTGTGCTGAATGTAATTAGTATTCGCCAATTCTCTCATTTTTTCAGGATTTTGTTGCATTACAGCACCTAAAAAAGTGCCTACGGTTTCTTTTTTACTCATTGTTGTTGTTTTTGAATGATTACTCTCGCTTGTTTTATTCGTTTTTGTTGTTTTACAGGAAGCAAGAATACCTGCTAACATCATTACTGTGATTACTTTTTTCATTCTATTCTATATGAATTATTACTTGTATTTCGCAAGCAAAAGTACTAAAATACTTTCAATATGCAAGTAATAACTAAGATTAATTTCATTTTGCAAGTAAAAAATATATTTTACTATCTTTGCAATCGATAAAAGCAACAACGAATGGAAATAAAATTTAGATGCAATTGCCCTTTTACTTCGGCTCTTGATATTTTAGGGGATAAATGGATGCTGGTAATTATTAAGCAGATGCTAATTGAAAACAAAGAAACTTTCAAGGATTTTACCGAGAGCGACGAAGGAATTGCGACCAATATTCTTGCCACCAAACTGAAACAATTAGAAGAATTTGTACTGATTACAAAATCGAAACTACCTACTAATAAAAAATCGGTTTACTATCACTTGACCGAAAAAGCATTAGAGTTAACGCCTTTAATTATTGAGTTAGGAATTTGGAGTGATAAGCATTTAAGAGAAGTACATCCTACAATGGGTAATAATGAAAGTGTGGAATTTTTGAGAAATGATAAAGCTGGTTTTGGAAGTATGTTAATAGAAAACTATATAGAAAAACTAGCTAAAACAAAGAACTAAGTTAAAAAACAATAAATTACTTTATCTATGAAAATAAATAGACTATTTTTTTTTCTAATATTTTTCTGTTTTTCAAATTCTTTACTAGGCCAATTTTCAAATCTTCCAGGTGTACCACTCATTAAAAATTTTTCAAAAGAAGAAGTAAAAAAAGATTTAAAGGTTTTTGATATCTCTCAAGATGCAAATGGATTGCTTTATTTTGCTACTTCAGGTGCATTAATTGAATTTGATGGATTTAGATGGACGAGTTATTCCGTTGAAGATCAGTCAGACCTAAGATCGGTTTTATATAAAGATGATCAACATATTTATACAGGAGGTCATGGTGGTTTTGGATTTTGGTCTAAAACTAAAAACGGAAAACTTACCTATAAAAGTTTGTTTTTTAAATACCCAAGTAAAGAAGCGCCATTATTGCCAGTGTTTACAAATATTATTGAAATTGAGGGAAAGATTTTTTTTCAATCATTTCAGTTTATATATGCGTTTGATCCTTTAACAGAAAAATTAACAAGTTTTCAGGCAAATAAAGGGTTTAGTAACCTTTTTATATCTAATAAGAGTGCTTTTTTTCAAGACGTTTCTGTGGGCTTATTCCAAATAATAAATAGTGAAAGAACACTAGTAAAAGGTACAGAAAATATTGCTATGGATATTATTGATGTATTTGTAGAAAAAGACAATACAGTATTAATTGCAACTAAAAATAATGGTTTTTGGTGTCTTAAAAATAATGCTTTAGAAAAAAAAGACTGGGTAGAAAATACAAAATTTGAAAAGTTTATCATTACAGATGTAGCAAAATATACTAACCAACAATTTATTGTAGGAACTCTAAGAAATGGTTTTTACATTATTTCTGATAAAGGAAAAATAATAACACATATTAACAAGGCAAAAGGCATCGACAACAATGCTGTTAAAAAAATTTTTAATGATTTAAACAATAATATTTGGTTAAGTACAGAATCGGGGGTCAGTTATATCGAAATAAATAATAATTCTAAATATTTATTAGATACCAAAAGTAATTTTGGAACGGTATACACAAGTTTTTTAAAAGATTCTATACTCTATTTAGGTACCAATCAAGGTTTGTTTGCAAAAAACATTCACAATTCGTTATCTGAACCACAATTGATTGATGCAAGTACAGATAGAATTTGGGAAATTGATGAAGTAGATGATGAAATTTTAGTAGGAAGTCAAAAAGGACTTTCTTTTATTAAAAATAAATCGTTACAAACTATTCATATAGAAGGTGGTGGTTGGATTTTTAAAAAACACCCTAAAATCAAAGACCTATTATATGTTGGCTTTTATTCTGGATTAGCTGTTTTTAAGAAAAACAATAATCAATGGAAATTTATAAGAAAGTTCGAAAACTTTGGAGAATCTTCTCGTTTTATAGAGTTCGATCAATATGATCAAATTTGGGTAGCACATCCTTCTAAAGGGTATTACAGGTTAAGATTGTCTTTTGATGGATTACACCTTGAAGACGTTGAGTTTTATGGGGCAGACAACCCCAATATAGCCCCTTATGCTTACTTTGCTAAAATTGATGGCAATCTAGTTTTTTACAATCGTAAAGGATTCTTTTTTTATGACACAATTGATAATGTGTTCACAAAAGCCAAATACCCTACAGAAATTTTTAAAGGGATACAGAATATTAATCATATTTACCAGGACGAAAATGTATTTTGGTATTCTACACCAAAATCTTTAGGCTATGTGTTAAGAGATCAAAATCGTTTTAACATTAACGAAGCTTCTTTTTATAATTTTTGGAATAAGCATTTAAATGATTTTAACAAATTCAAAAAAATAGATAAAAATACTTTTGGAATTGGTATAGAAGATGGTATTGTTTTTCACAACATTAAAAGAAATAAAAAACTAAATTTTAATTCTGAGCCCCTTGTTAAATCTATAGAATTAATTGGGGTAACAGATACGATAAAAGCTCCAATAGATGAAATAGAAGAATTAAAAATTCCGTATTCCAATAATTACTTGAAAGTAAAAATTGCCTTACCAAAAACACCTTTAGGAAATTCTAAACTAATACAATATAAACTAAACGGATTTAAAGACGGCAGTTGGTCTAATTGGGTAAATACTCGCGAGATAAATTTTCCAGGTATTTCTTCTGGGGGATATGTATTAGAAATAAAAGCCAAAGGCGAAAATGAAGTAGCTTCTAAAATAGTTAAAATTCCTTTTTATATAGCATATCCATGGTATATCAGTAAATGGGCTATCGCTTTTTATGTAATAGCTTTTATTGTTATCTTTTTTAGCTATTGGGCATATTTAAATAGAAAAAACATAAAATATGTAAACCGTTTAAAGCAGTTAGAAAAACAAAAAAGAGAGCGGCAAAAGGAGAAATTTGAGTTAGAAAAATTAGAGGCAGACAAAAAATTACTCTTATTAAAAGAAGAAAACCTAAACTTAGAAATTAAAAAGAAAAATGCAGCCTTAGCTTCTTCTACTTTAAATAACATTAAGAAAAACGAATTGTTAACCGATTTAATTAATGATATTAAAAAGATAGATGAAGAGTTGGTGAACAGTTCATTACATTACCCCGTAAAAAAAGTAGTAAAAAAAATTAATAATCATTTAGTAGATAAGGAAGATTGGTTGACCTTTCAACTGCATTTTAGCAATTCTCACTCACAATTTTTCGAAAATTTAAGAGAAAAACATTCCAATTTATCTTCTAATGAAATTAAGTTAAGTGCTTATTTAAAACTAAACCTTTCCTCAAAAGAAATTGCTTCCTTAATGAATGTTGCCATTACAAGTGTAGAACAAAGTAGATATAGATTACGTAAAAAATTTAATTTAGATAAAGAAGAAAACTTAGTAAACTACATTCAAAAGTTTTAAAAAATTACAAATAACTAAAAATCAGTATTTTATAATTTTTAACAAAGGTTTTGTAGAGGTAATTTTATCTGTAATATGATTTTTGTAGAGGTTAATAAATTGTTAAATAACAAGTTTTAGCTCAATTTTGGGGTCCAATATAATTATGATGTTGTTTGTACCCGTTTCCTAGATGAAACAAAATTATGACTTATTCATAATATGAACAACTAAGCAATTATCTAAAATGTATGTTATTTTAACCTAATTATTAATTTATTATGAAACTAAGATTACTTTTAATGCTGTTTTTAACTTTTGGCATAGCAAATGCCCAAGAGGTTACACACGTAGATTTTGACACAAACAATCCCAACATTGTTTTTAATAGTTGGAATACATCTTCAACTTTTGCTAAAGTTACAAACCCTGCTCCCGATGAAACGAATGTTTCAGGTTTTGTAGGTCAATTTACAGCCGGTAGTGACAACGGAATTGGAATTGGAGTTATAGATCCCAATTCTGTATTTCCAATGCCTTTTAATTTAGCATCAAACCCAGTCTTTAAAATGAAGGTTTTCGCAACCGAAGAAATTGATGTTACTTTCCATTTAGAAAATGCACCAGATTGGGGTAATAATATAGAAGTAACATCTTCCATAACTTCTACTGACATTAACAAATGGGTAGAACTAACTTTTGATTTTAGTGCGTATTCTAATATCTATATGAATAATATTGTTATCATAATAGGGGGTGCAAATACAACTGAAGGAGATTTCTATTTCTTTGATGATATAAAAGGGCCTGCTATGTACACTACACCAGCTGCAGTATATAGTCCAGCGGATAGTGCTGTAGATGTTGCTATTAATACCAACTTAGAAATTGGAACCAATGGAAATTTTAGAAACTTAGATGATTCCGAAATTACAGATTTAACTGGAAAAATTGCTTTGAGAGTAGATGATGTAAACGGTGCGGATGTGCCTTTTTCTGCCAGTATTAATGGTGATAAAAACAAAATTATTATAGATCCAACAAGCGATTTAAGCAACTCAACAACCTACTGGTACGGCGTGTTAGATAATACAATCGAATTCTCAACAGACGAAGCTGTAACAGGATTTGCTGCAAGTTTCACTACAAAAGCAGCGGTTACTGGAGACGTTAATGAAATATTATTTGATTTTGATACAACCAATGAAAATGTAGGTTTTGAATCTTGGGCAGGTACAGGTTTTGCAAAAATTGCTAATCCAGATCCCTCAGGAATCAACACTTCGGCAAATGTTGGAGAGTACACTCATGCAGGTAACGATTCTGGTTTAGAAAACAGTTTAGTTGATGGGGCAACTCCTTTAGCTCCTTTAGATTTTGCAGAAACCCCCTTTATTAAGGTAAAAGTTTGGGTTAGTAAACCCGTGGCTGTAACTGTTAAATTACAAAATTATCCAGATTGGGGTCAAGGAGAAGAACAAATAATTGATGTGACCGAAACCAATAAATGGGTAGAGTTAATTTTTAACTATGGTGCAACTACAGCAAGTAACTATGATAGAGCACAAATCTATTTTGACAGAGATCGTTCTGGAGGTTCAGTAGCAGGAGACGTTTATTATTTTGATGATTATTTAAAAAGTAATGTGCCACCTGCAGTAGAAACAACTTTAAGTCCAGAAAATGACGCAACAGGAGTTTCATTACTTAGCAATCCTACAATTTCATCAAATTTTCAGTTTGTAAATTTAGACGGCTCAACAATTACTGATATTTCTCCTTTTGTTGAATTAAGAGAGGGTGATGCTTCAGGAACGCTTGTTTCATCAATTACTTCCATAAATGATGTTAAGAATAGTATTTCAATAAAACCATCAGATTTACTAAAAGCTAATACACAATATTGGTTTGGTATTAAAGACGATGTAATTAAGTACAAAGAAAATAACACTAATGTTACAGGAGTTTGGGCAACTTTTACAACAAATACTTCAGGTATTAGTATGGTTACTTATAACGACTTTGATGGCGCTTCTTTAACAGCAGTCTCAGAATCTATGGGAGACGTGCCAGGAGCTTACGAAACTGTTGCAGATCCAGCAGGGGGTGCAAATATGGTTACGAAGTGGACCAAAGGAGATACTTGGGGTGGATGGGAAAGAATTCATTTTCAATTAAATGCACCTTATGATGCAACGAAAGACGATATTTTTTCTTTTAGAGTATATTCTTCTGTTGCCACTAACTTTATGTTTAAACTTTCTGATGCAAAAGAAGATGGTGATCAAAACGCAAATCTTGAAGTATGGGGAGATATTCTAGAAGCAAACCAATGGCAAACGATTTATATTGATGCGTCTGAGTTAGCCGACGGCATAAACTTTGATCATATTTTTATCTTTATTGGGCCAGGAAATGGAGCCGTTACTGGAGATTTTTATATAGATGATCTAAAAGGACCACAATTACAAGGTACTGCATCTGCAAATGATTTTGACAAAACAAGTTTTCAATTTTTCCCTAATCCTGCAAATGATATGATTCGTTTTAGCAATTTAGATGGTAAAAAAGACATTAGAATTTTTGATATCAATTCGAAACAAGTTCTTAAAAAGACCATAGAAACAAATGAATTATCTATAGAAACTTTGAAACCTGGATTTTACTTTCTAGAAATTAACGGAATGTTTAAGAAGTTAATTAAAGAATAAAAAGTATAGCACAGCAAAAGTCTTTGCTTTTGCTGTGCTATTAAATAATCAATCAATGAAAAAAGGAAAAACATTATTGTTAAAATTATTACCTTTTGTAATTTTTTTACTTACATTTTCTTCATATTCCCAAACCGTTGTAGTTTCAGGTGAAGTTTATGATGATATAGGAAATCCGCTTCCTGGAGTATCTGTATTAGTAGAGGGTACAACAAATGGTATAAGTACAGATTTTGATGGTAAATATGCAATCAATATAAAGACACCCAATGCAGTCTTGGTATTTGCGTATTTAGGGTATGAAACAAAAAAAGTAATTGTTTCCAATCAAAAGAAAATTAATGTAATTTTAAAACAAAGTTTAGATGAATTAGAGGAAATACAGATTGTTGCCTTTTCTAAACAAAAGAAAACTAGTGTTATTGGTTCGGTAACTTCTATGAAAGTTGGAGACATAAAACAACCTACTTCCAATATAACCAACGCATTAGCTGGACAAATTTCTGGTTTAATTTCTTATCAAAGATCAGGGGAGCCAGGAGCCGACAATGCAGCATTTTTTATTCGTGGTGTTACAACGTTTGGTTTTAACAATAGCCCATTAATTTTGTTAGATGGTTTACAAATTACCACAGACGATTTAGCGCGTTTAGAACCAGATAATATTGCTTCTTTTTCAATTATGAAAGATGCAACAGCAACCTCTTTATATGGAGCTAGAGGGGCAAATGGTGTTGTTTTAGTAACCACAAAAGAAGGTAAAAAAGGAAAAGCAAAAGTATCTGTACGTTATGAAAATTCAATGTCAGCACCTTCTCAGGTAAATAATTTTTTAGGCGCTGTAGACTACATGGAGCTATATAATAGAGCACAAAGAATGAGAGATCCTTCTGCTACATTATTATACTCTAAAGAGAAAATTGAAGGAACTCGTAATGGATTAAACCCGAATCTTTACCCAGATGTAAATTGGCATAATGAGTTGTTTAAAGATTTTACAATGAATAGAAGATTTAACGCAAACATAAATGGAGGTGGAGAAGTAGCACAATATTACTTATCTGTTACAAGCGCAAAAGAAACCGGTTTGTTAAGGGTAGATCCTTTAAATAATTTTAATAATAATATTGATATCAGTAGATCTAATTTAAGAGCGAATATTAATATAAACTTAACTAAAACAACAAAGGTTTCTGCTAAATTCTATTCTTTGTTCGAAAGATATAATGGTCCTGTAGTAAGTGCAACAGATATATTTTATCAAGTTTCGCAAGCAAATCCTGCTAATTTTCCAAAAGTTTACGAAGCGGATGAAAACACTCAGTCCTTTAATCACACACTTTTTGGAAATAAAGGGAATGGTGGTTTTCCAAATCCATATGCTGAAAGTGTAAGAGGATTTAGAGATCGATTCGCAAATACAACCTTAGCTCAATTTCAAGTAAATCAAGATTTAAAGTTTATTACCGAAGGTTTAAAATTACGTGCAATGGCTTCTGTAAGAACGTATACAGAAAATCAAAATGAACGAAGTTTTACGCCATTTTTTTACGGTTCATCTGAGGTGCAAACACCAACAGGCGTTGTCAATTCATTAATTCAAATTCAAGAAGGAACAGAATTTTTAAACAACCCAACTGTAAATAATAACGGGAATAGTAATTTTTACTATGAAGCTGTCTTAGAATACAATAGAACTTTTAACGAAAAACACGCAGTGAGTGGTTTATTGGTTAATTATTTTCAAGAAGCTCTAAATACTATTGGTGGTAATACTGCTTTTTCTACATTGCCCTCGAGAAATACCGGTATTTCTGGTAGAGCTTCCTATAGCTTTGACGATCGTTATTTTAGCGAATTTAATTTTGGATATAATGGATCAGAAAAGTTCGCAGAGGAAAATCGTTTCGGATTTTTCCCTTCTGTAGGATTTGGTTGGATACTATCTAATGAGGAATTTTTTGAAAAAAACTTACCAGCTGTTAACTTATTTAAATTAAGATATTCTTATGGATTAGTCGGTAATGATGGAATTTCAAGTGCTAGTGATCGTTTTTTCTATTTATCTGATGTGAACTTAAATAATGGTGGAACAGGGTATTCTTTTGGCTCTAATTACAACAACTATTACAATGGTTTTATTATTAATAGATATGCAAATGAAAGCGTGAGTTGGGAGATCGCCACAAAGTCTAATATTGGTATAGAATTTGGTCTTTTTAATAAATTAAATGTTATTGCAGATATTTTTACAGAAAATAGACGAGACATCTATATGGAACGTCAATTTATACCAGAAACTTCTGGGCTTACTACAGTAATTAGTAGTAATATAGGTGAAGTAAGATCAAATGGTATCGATTTATCTGTAGATTACAATCACGCATTTAGTGGAGATTTTTACATTACAGCAAGAGGTAATTTTACATACGCCACAAATGAAGTATTGATAAATGGTGAACCAGAATTTCAAGATCAAAATTTAAGTAGAATTGGTCATCCAGTAAATCAACAATGGGGTTATATCGCTGAAAGATTATTTGTAGATCAAGAAGATATCAATAATTCTCCAGAACAATTTAATGGTTTCTCTACAACAAACTCTTATTTACCGGGAGACATTAAATATACAGATGTAAATAATGATGGTGTTGTAAATGAATCTGACCAAGTGCCAATTGGTAGGCCAAATGTGCCAGAAATTGTATATGGTTTTGGGTTTTCAGCTAAATATAAGAATTTCGACTTTTCTGTCTTTATGCAAGGAGTTGCAAGAACATCATTCTTAATTAATCCAAATGATATTTCTCCTTTTGTAAACGAACGAAATGCGTTAAGTATTATCGCAGATAATCATTGGTCAGAAAACAATCCAGATCCTAATGCATTTTGGCCACGTTTAGCTACTTATGCTATAGATAATAATGAAAAGCAGTCTACTTGGTGGTTAAGAAGTGGAGATTTTTTAAGGCTAAAAAATGTTGAACTTGGGTATACTTTACCAGAATCCTTAGGTAAGGTTTTTTCTGAAACCCAAACCAGAGTCTATTTTACAGGTGTTAACTTACTCCATTTTTCAAAATTTGATTTATGGGATCCCGAGATGGCAGGTAATGGTTTAGGCTATCCACCTCAAAGGGTTTTTAATCTAGGAGTTCAAGTTAATTTTTAAAGCGAAAAAAATGAAAATAAAAAATAAAATTATACTAGTATTATTTTTCTCAATCTTCACTTTTAGTAGTTGTGAAAAATATTTAGACATCGTACCAGATGGTACACAAGAATTAAGGTTACTTTTTAATAGAAAAGAAACAGCTTATAATGCGCTAGCTAATTGCTACAGTTATTTGCCTCAAAATGATGGTACGTACTCAAGTTATGCGCTTTTAAGTGATGAATTGGCTGTACCAGTGCCAAAAGAACCCGATGCCATTAGAGTTATGAAAGGGCAACAAACGGTTTCTAACCCCTTAATGGGGTATTGGTCTGGTTTTGGTGCTATTGGCCGAGGACAAGGGTCTTTATGGGAAGGAATTAGAAGTTGTAATATACTTATAGAAAATATTGATTTGGTTGTTGATATGAACGAATCAGAAAAAAATCAATGGAAAGCGGAAGTTGGTTTTTTAAAGGCATTTTATCACTTTTTATTATTAAGTAATTATGGCCCTATCCCAATAATAGATATTAATTTGCCTATAGATGCGTCTGACGAAGCCGTAAGAGTAGAGAGAAAAACAGTAGATGAGTGCTTTTTATACATCACAAACACTATTGATGAGGCCATTACTAATTTACCCGAAAGAGTTGTTGGTAATAATGATTTAGGCAGAATAGACAAGGTAATTGCAAGGGCAATAAAAGCAAGGGTGCTTTTATATAGTGCAAGCCCTTTGTTTAATGGAAATACTGAGTTTTACTCAAATTTCGTAAATAAAGATGGCGAACATTTTTTTAATCAAAATTTTGATGAATCTAAGTGGCAATTAGCTGCAGATGCAGCAAAAGAGGCTTTAGATGCTGCGATAGCTCAAGGGGTAAGTATGTATTATTATACAGATACTCCACCTACTTTTGATGCGAATAATTTTCAATTTAAATTTGTTAGAGATCAATATAGTAATCGTTTTGCAATTACAGATCCTTGGAATTCTGAATTAGTTTGGGGTAACTCAAGCCCAGTAACTAATGGGCAGTTTTGGCAAATTCAATCTCCTGCTTTAATGAAAGATCCAAATTCATCTGCTCTAGAAGCTGCTTGGCAATGGTTATCGCCAACTTTAAGAATGGCAGAAACCTATTACACAAAAAACGGATTACCCATTAATGAGGATAAAAATTTCGATTATACCAATAGATATGATGTTGCTTCTATCGCTTTTAATCAACGTTTTTATGCCCAATTTGCCAATAGAACTGCAAAATTAAACTTAGATAGAGAACCTCGTTTTTATGCATCTTTGGGTTTTGATAGGGGTATCAATAGAACTTGGGGTAGTATTTGGAATTTAAAAATGAGAAGCGGAGAAACACACGGTAGAGTTGCAAATACAGGCGATTTTCTAGAAACGGGTTATGCTTTAAAAAAGTTGGTACACCAAGATACCGAAGGAGACGCTTATAATAAAGCCATTTCTTATCCTTGGCCAATGATTCGATTAAGTGAATTGTATTTAAATTATGCAGAGGCACTAAATGAGGTTAGTGGGCCATCTGCACTAGTTTATGAATCTTTAAATATGATACGTGAAAGAGCAGGAATACCCTCAGTAGAAGATGCTTGGAGTAATCCGGATAACGCAATTTCTATTAACAAACATTTAAGTCAAGAAGGTTTAAGAGAAATTATACGGCAAGAAAGATCTATAGAACTGGCTTTTGAAGCTCATCGTTATTACGATGTTCGAAGATGGAAATTAGGAACAGAGTATTTTTCAACGCCAATTAGAGGTTGGTCTATTAATGAAGACTCCGAAGCAAATTATTATCAAATTAAAGAAATAGGTCAGCGTTCTTTTAACTCCCCTAGAGATTATTTCCAGCCTATAAGCTTTACAGAATTATCAAGAAATCCTAATCTAGTTCAAAATCCAGGTTGGTAAAAATAGACATTATGAGAAAACAAATTAATAAAATCGTATTCTTTGCAATCTTTGTTTTTATAACAATTATTGCATGTTCAGAAGATGATAATATAGATAGAACAGCTCCAGGAATTGTATCTAATGTGAGTGTTACTCCTACTAATGGAGGAGGCATTATTAATTATTCGCTTCCATCAGATGATGATATTTTGTATGTAAAAGCAATTTATACAAATTCGCAAGGAGAAGAAGTTTTTAAAGTGGCAAGCAAACATAATACCTCTATTGAAGTAAATGGATTAAATCAATCTACACCTGTAAACGTAAAGTTGTATGTAATTGATTTGAATAAAAATGTATCTAATACTGTAGAAGTAGCTTTTACACCTTTAGAATCTTTTATTTTTTTAGTACAAGAGAGTGTCAATATTACTCCAGATTTAGGAGGGGTAAAAATCACTTGGGAAAACATAGCCTCTAAAACTGTTTTTGTCTATGTTCATATTCTTGATGATGGCGAAGAAACCATTAGAATATTGTCATCAAATAATCCTCAAGAAAGTATTTTTATAAGAGGTTTAGCAGCTAAAGAGTTAACGTTTTTCACTAAGGTCGAAGACTTTGATGGTAATATTACAGAACTTGTAGAAAAAGGAAAATATACTCCTTTATTTGAAGAAAAGATAGATAAATCAACTTGGACACTTATTGCTAATCAATCCATAAACGGAGATGCTTTTGAAGGTAGAACCGTTAATTTTTGGGATGATGTAGTTGATACTGTAGAAACAGATGCCGATAATAGTTATTTTATCATCACCAGAGATAATAATGGAGGTAGCTTAAATTTTCCTTTAGATATTGTGATTGATTTAAATAAAAATGTAAAAATTCAGCGATTTAAAGTTTGGCAAAGAGCATTTTGGTTTAATGGTGGAGGTGTTACGTATCATTATCAAGAAGAAAACATAAAAACGTTCGATTTATACTCCAGTAATGACGGCCAAACTTGGGATTTATTAGGTCAATTTGATATTGGAGACCCAAGAGATGCAGCAGGTAATATTACTACAGCGGCTTTTCAAGAAGCTATTGAGGGTCACGAATTTAGTTTACCAAACACTTCAGAGCAATTTAGATATTTAAAATTTTCGATCACTTCAAATTACGGTAGTACTCAGATTACTGTTGGCTCAGAAATTACCTTATATGGTTTAGATAATTTATAAAAAACAAAAAAAAAATGATAAAAAAATATGTAATGTATCTGTTTTTAATAGGTGCAATTTCTCTCAATGCCCAAGGATTAAGAACTTTAGGTAAAAAAATCATCAACTCAAAAGGAGAAGAAGTTTTATTAAAAGGAATAGGCTTAGGTGGTTGGATGTTACAAGAAGGCTATATGATGAATTCTTCTGGAGCCGCAGACACTCAACATGAGTTTATAGAAAAATTAGACCTGTTAATTGGAGAAGAAGAAACCAAAACGTTTTACACCAATTGGCGCAAGAATTTTTTTACCAAACAAGATTTAGATTCCATTAAAAAATGGGGATATAACAGTGTACGTTTAGCTATGCATTACAATTTGTTTACACCACCCATAGAAGCTGAACCTGTACAAGGCGAAAATACTTGGTTAGAAACAGGTTTTGAAATGGTTGATGAACTCTTAACTTGGTGCGAAGCAAATGAAATTTATCTTATTCTAGACCTACATGCAGCTCCTGGAGGACAAGGTCAAGACGCAGCAATTTCAGATTATGACTCAGATAAACCTTCTCTTTGGGAAAGCGAATTGAATAAAAGCAAAACCGTTGCTTTGTGGGGTAAGTTAGCAGAAAGATACAAAGACAAAGAATGGATTGGCGGATATGATTTACTTAATGAAGTCAACTGGCCTTTAGAATCTGGAGTTTTGAGAGATTTGTACGTAAGAGCAACCAATGCCATAAGAGCCCATGACTCCAATCATATTATTTATATTGAAGGAAACTGGTTTGCCAATGATTTTACAGGTTTAACGCCTCCTTGGGATTCGAATATGGTCTATAGTTTCCATAAATATTGGACCTATAATGATACTGCTTCCATTCAGTGGGTTTTAGATATGAGAAACCAACACAACGTACCACTTTGGATGGGAGAATCTGGTGAAAATTCGAATGTTTGGTACACAGAAGCTATCAATTTATTTGAAGACAATGAT